>DIYK01000078.1 GCA_002429005.1 Verrucomicrobia bacterium UBA6056 | reverse complement strand
GCCCTTGGAAAAAGCCGGATCCATAAGAGAGTAGCCGTCCGCCTTCAGGCTACGGGCCGCAACCTAAGCCAGCAGACGAACTCTCCCCAATCAAGCAGCTAACTGCCCTTGGAAAAAGCCGGATCCAGAAGAGAGTAGCCGTCCGCCTTCAGGCTACGGGCCGTAACCCAAGCCAGCAGACCAACTCTCCCAGATCAAGCAGCTGACTGCCCTTGGAAAAAGCCGGATCCATAAGAGAGTATCCGTCCGCCTTCAGGCTACGGGCCGCAACCTAAGCCAGCAGACGAACTCTCCCAAATCAGGCTGCTGCCAGCACTCAGCCAGTTGGTCAGGATGCGCCCCTAGTGTACTGTTTGAGTATGATCAGTACATAGAATTGAGGCAAAAGGCAGACAGCCACCCTGAATCATCGCATTTGGCTTAACCCAGATGCTCCGGGCGCTCGGCCAGCCAATCTTCCTTAGTGGCAATCCGTTCCGGATAGATATGACTGCGGGCAAGAAACCCTGCACCATGCGAGCGCATCGGGTCCTGATCTGTGGGCTGATAGCGCAGATCCACACTCCAGCGAATACGCTCTTTGGACTGATTCACCGTGGACATGTGCAAACAGCGGTCATTGAACAGAATGGCCGAACCTGCCGTAACCGGGACTTGGACGGAACCGTTTTCGGCGATGGCGGCTTCGATCAGCTCCTCATCAATCTCCGTGTATTGCGTCCCGGTACGCTGCTCCGCATGATACGAGAGTACCCGTTTGCGGTGGGTGCCGGGACAGATCTGCAGGCAACCATTCTCTGCATCCGCATCCACAATGGGAATCCATACGGTGATCACCGGATTGGAATTCGCATCCGGCCAGTAGGATTTATCCTGATGCCAGGGCACCGCGCCTACCGCCACTTTCGGCACTTTGGGGCGAACATTATAGACTGGATTGGAAAAAATCTCGGGACCGATCAGCGATTCCACCGCATCCAGAATGCGGGGATTGCTCATGAGGTCATAAAAACCCGGGCGGCGCTCCCGCCAACTGCGGCCGTATTTATTGAATTCACGGTCAGTCAGCTCCGAGAAGAGCAGCCCCAGGCGGGTTTCAAAAGGGGCATCTTCATGCAAATCCTGGATCAGACCTCGCTCGGACAGCTCCTGGGCAATACTCTCTACTTTTTCAGAAAGAGAATCTTTGATGGGCTGCAATTCTTCAAGGCTAACCAAATTGGGCAGCACCAGATATCCTTGACTGTCATAGTGCTCTCGTTGTTCCTGGGTGAGGCTGCCGCCGGGTACGGTAAGTGTTTCCATCTATAAGCTCCTGGGGGTGGTATGGGAATTCCGAATCTTACCCCGGCAAACGTCTCAGGACAATTGGCTTGTTTCACCATCGTTGGTATATAATCACCATACGATGTCCCTCAGCCTAGAAGAATTCTTGCAGGAAAAGCCAAAACTGATTCAGGCAGGTGTCTCGATTCACGGACACAGCCGAGAAGAGAGCTACCAACTCCGCCAGCTTTGGTGTCTGCATCTCTACCAGTATAATGCCCGCTTTTGGGTCGATGGCGAACAGTTCCACATTGCCCCCGGCCGCATCAGCCTGGTGCGCCCGAATCAGAAACTGCACTATTCTTTCCCCGGCCCCTCCCGTCACGTCTATGCCCATTTCCGCCTCCTGGATGCTCCAGATTCGGAAACATTTCAGCAACAGGTCATGTATGATGAGCCCCGTCTCTACAGCCAGATATTGGAAGACATGTACGAGGTCATCCGCCGCTTTCCGGTGCAGCCCCTGCGTGCAGAAATCCGCTTCTGGGACATCTTATGGCAACTCGCCGAAGCCCAGCAACAACCCGGCCAGACTCCTCAGCAACGGCATCCTCTCTTCATCCGCGGGCGGGACCTGATCGAGCTCCGCCTCAGCGAATCCCTCTCCGTAAAAGAACTTGCAGCGGAACTGCAGATTTCCCACAATCAACTGACCCGGATTTTTCAGACAGAGTGCGGAGCAAGTGTCGCCGCCTACATTCAGTCCCGGCGAGCGCAGCGGGCCGAACATTTACTCAAAGACAGCGATCTCCCGGTCAAATCCATCGGCATTCAGGTGGGCTATCCTGACCCGCATCATTTCAACAAATTCATCCACCGGGCCTTAGGCTGTTCTCCCTCTTCTATCCGAGAAGCAAGTAGCGGAACATAACGCTTACCATGAACAAGGACGTTGGGGAGCAGATGAGATCTGCATCTGTTCTGACCTTCAATCCCTTCCGCAGCCTGGATCCACATGAAAACAAGCCGAAGCTACGAGATGCATCGCTTCTGATTTATGGCTGTTTTTCGCAAAACCTCACCATCTATTTTTCTTACCATATCTCCCACAAAAAAGGATCTCCATGCCATACATCAACCTGCAA
Organism: Verrucomicrobia bacterium UBA6056; assembly: GCA_002429005.1. Classification (GTDB taxonomy): domain Bacteria; phylum Verrucomicrobiota; class Kiritimatiellia; order SS1-B-03-39; family UBA6053; genus UBA6056. The sequence goes on along the minus strand of DIYK01000078.1, from coordinate 84,554 downwards.
ATCACCACAGGCGCTTCCCGCGAAGCCAAAAAAGCCCTTGTCGCCGAATTCACCCAATCCCTGGTGAAACATCTCGGCAAAAAACCTGAGCACATCCACATCGTCATCGACGAAGTTGTGGAGGAGAACTGGGGCTATGCCGGAATGCTTACTGATGAATACCGGAAGGCTCAAGCGGGATCCTGAAATCAACCTTGGCGGATCATTCCGACTCAGGACCACTTCTCAAGCATCAGTTGCAGGGACTCAGAACTGATCGGTTTGGTGATGTAATCATTCATCCCGACTTCCAGGCATTTCTCCCGGTCACCTTCCATGGCATGGGCGGTCATGGCGATAATCGGGAGAGCCCTGGCAGGCTTCAGCTTGCGAATTTCCCGGGTTGCTTCGTATCCATCCATCAAGGGCATCTGACAGTCCATAAAGATAAGATCCGGATTTTGGGTGTTCATCTGTTCCAGCCCGTCCAGCCCGGAGGAGGCAATATGCACTTCATGCCCCAGTTTTCGGAGCATCATCTGAGCCACCCGTTGATTCACGGCATTATCCTCCACGACCAGAATCGTCAGTTTTGCGGCTGGAGAACTGTCCTTCATCGCATCTCGGACATCTGATCTGGCTGGCTCTTCATCCCCTGCCTCGGGTCCAGGTAGCAGCGGCAGGCTGAGGGTAAAACAACAGCCCTCCCCCTCCTCACTGCGGAGAGTCAGATCTCCGCCCATGAGACGAGCCAACATACGGCTAATCGGTAAGCCTAACCCCGTTCCGCCGAATTCGCGGGTCGTAGAGGAATCCGCCTGAACGAAACTGTTAAAACAATCCTCCTGCTTTTCCTTGCGGATGCCAATACCCGTGTCCGTCACGGCTAGATGAAGCTGTTGCTCATCCCCGGAGAGCTGCAAGTGAATGCGGCCTTCCTTGGTAAATTTCACCGCATTGCTGAGCAGGTTCATCAGAATTTGACGGATACGTCCCGAGTCTCCGATGCGGAGGACAGACAGGCCCGGAGCCACGCTCATGTCCAAGTCCAGATTTTTCTGTTTGCTCTGAATCTCAAAGGTACGCAGCACATCCCGGGATACATCCAGCACATCAAACGCAATCTGCTCAAACTCCACCCGGCCGGATTCAATTTTCGCCAGATCCAGGGTATCATTCAGAATACAGAGCAGAGCCTTGGCGGAACCATGAATGGTCTGAGCCATCTCCTCCTGTTCCGGCCCCAGCTCCATCCCGGCCAACATCTCCGCCATCCCCATAATGGCATTCATGGGGGTACGGATCTCATGGGACATATTGGCTAGAAATTCTGACTTCGCTTTTTCGGCTACTTTGGCCTTGTTCCGCTCCTCAATCAACTGAGCCTCCGCCAGCTTCCGTTCGCTAATTTCTTCCAGGGAACCAGCCATCTTTAAAGCCCGGCCACTCTGTTCATCAAAACGCGCTTTCCCACAGATCCGGAACCAACGGTACTGCTCATCCCCGCAACGAACCCGCACTTCTTCTTTGTAGGCCCGGCGGGTTTTTAAATGATGTACCACCCCGTCATGAATTCGCTGCCGATCTTTGGGATGCAAACGCTGCTCCCATTCGGCATCAGCATCCAGCTCCTCAGAGGGAGGCAATCTTAACAATTCAAACAGACGATAAGACCAGATGCTCTGATTCGAAGGAATATCCCATTCCCAGATCCCGACATCCACCCCTTCGATCACTAACTCATAACGGCCCGACTCTTCATCCAGTCTTTCCGCAAACTCGGTAAGTTCCTCGTTTTGCTCTTCCAATTGCGCATTTACTTTGAGCATGCGATCCCGGTGGGCTCTCAGCTTGAGCAGCTCAAACAGCGCCGTGGCCAATACCAGGCAGCCCAGCACCCCCAGCACAGAAAACATGTAGAGCTGCTTCTGGCTTTTGGTGACGTGGATCACCTCATATTTGCTCCAATGACTGATAATCTCATCAAAGCTACCGTCTTTGCGCATCTCCGCCAGCGCCTGATTGATCTGCTGTAACAGCGCCTCATTCCCTTTTTGTACGGCAATGGCGGAATAGGATCGCTCCAAAGGCTCATGACTGGCCACCACATTCGAGAGCCCCAATCGGCTCAATTCCAATTCTCCTACCCAGCGATCAACGACCACCGCATCCAGCTCACCGGAAGCCACCTGACGCATACCCAGCCCCCAGGTGGGAATAATCACCAGCGAAATTTCAGGTTTAGATTTCAACATTGCGTAGGGATACCCACTGCGCTCCACCCCGACCTTCCGGCCTTTCAAGGAACCCATACTCTGTAAATCAATTCGATCTACCCGTCGGAAAATACTCAGCTGGGATTCCAGTAAGGGATCCGAGAAATCGAAAATCTTTTCCCGCTCCGGATTGGAGTTGATCTGCAACAGTGCATCAGCCTCGCCATGCTTCAACTGCTCCTGAGCCAGACTCCAATCCATGGCCTCCACCCGGGCCTTCAGGCCTGCACGGCGAATGATTTCCTCAGCAAGATCGACAACCACGCCTTTCGGACCGGATTCCGTGGCGTAAATCATCGGAGCCAAGTCATGGTTCCCGAGAAAACGCAACTCCCGGTCCGCGTCTTGTGCGGATAGCGGAAGCCCCAGGCATACCCAGAGGAGCGCAGCCACAGATCCGGCCTGAAAGAAGCTTCTGAATACAAAGCTCATCTGTTGAGACACAGATCCTCCCGCGTGTGGAAATCTGGCGAAATTGAGGATATGGATGCGCTTCGCATGGCCGCTGCGTATCGCCGGATCACAATATAGGTGAAAACGACTATAAGTTGATTCTGGAGAGTCCACAGCTGAAAGTCAAGATGAAGGAAGCAACCCCCACCCTGAAAGGGTAGCCAATGGCTAACCAAGTCCTTCCGAAGCTCGGAAACGGAGCTCCATTCGTTTTCCGACGTTCGGAAGATCTTTTTTAGCGCTTTCCCGGTTTCTTTCCGATGAAGCTGAGGGAAACATACTTATGAACGCTATTTTCTTCGCAGGAACTCGATGAGCGATCCTTCACAGTCTCCACGCTTCCCGATTGGGCATCTCGTGATGTGTAACCTTGGTGAACGGGGCTGGCATTTAGGACGGATCATCGCCCTACAGTACCGCGAAGCAGGGTGGCCAAAACATCAGGTCGCCCCCTACCAAGTGGCTCTGGAGCTTTCACACAACCTGGTCTATGTTCCGGAAGATGATGAACGCTTCTGCCGGGAAGCATCGGAAGAGGACATTCGGATTTTCCGAAATGTAGATGCTCTCAGTGAAGAAAACCGCTATCCGCCTGCTCCCTCCCCGGCTTCAGGCTTGCAGCAACTCGACTGCACAGAGGACCCGGCCTCCATGGAGGGGCTGGACTACCGCAGTGGGCGCTGCCACTGCTGCCACAGCTGCCCTAGAAGCTGGTCCTATGTTGAACTCTACAGCCAACAGTACCGATGTGCATCCCGGAACGGACTCAAGGTGACCGGACACAGCATCGATCTGGGCACGCTTTCTGTGGGTGCCCCGCTACACCTCCACCCACTCGCACCCCCGTTTCCAGCTGAAGGATATTTGCAGTGTCCTACGCTGATGCGCCTTCCGCCGGGACTACGCTTTGCCGATGACGCTTCTCTTTCCGGAAGCATCCAGTTTGATCCCTATCGCAAACACAGCTACCAGGTTGAATTTGTGGCGGTCAGCACTGCCTTCTGGAAGGATCCGGAGATGGGCTTGATCCGTTTGGAAATTCGCTTTCAGGTGAGCGGCAATACCCCTCCACCCGGATTCAACCTGGTATCCTTTCAACGGGAGCAGCAGGAAGCACATGCCGTGGCCACCCGCTGCCTGATGGACCTTTCGGATACCTGGGATCTCTGGGAATCCAATCAATTGGAACATCGGGATACCTGCGACCGGATGACAGCCACCCTCGCTCAGCTTCGCGAACTGTTAATGCGCTACCCCCGTCTGGATGAGGGTCTTTGGTGGATGCAACTAGGTGGATATCATATGAATATCCACAAACTGCTCGAAAACACCCTCTTTGAATGCGAACTGTATCTCGGATACGCTCTGAGTTTTGGCAACCGCGAAGTGCGATCCCTGGCGGAGCAGAATCTCAAGGGCTGTTATCAGAAACGGCAACTGGAAGCGGCACGCTTTATGTGGGTGGATGCGGCGAAACGGATGATGAAACGTCAGTGGCAGCAGGCGATGGATCTCTTGCAAGAAGCTGCTCTCAAAAAGGAAGGCTGGGGCTGGGCCGTCAATTATGGAGACATTTGGATCGCCGAAGCCCAGGCACGCATTGTATTGGCAGCCCAGCAGGCTCTGTTGTCAAAACACATCCCGCCGATGCCGCCAGGATCGGAACCACGGATTCAGACCCAAGCCCTACTCGACCAAGCCCGAACCCGGGCGGAGGAATCAGGCGTATTCGCTGACAAGGGACACCCCTGGATTTCCGAAGTCCAAACCGCACTCAACACCCTTTCATCCATTCAGCAAGCGAGCGAACTCGCTACCTGGCTGGAAACATTCATCCAGCGATGTGACTATTGGTGCGCTCAAATCCTTGCAGGCATGCCCCCCTTCCCCCCACAACCGAGAGCACGACTCGTAGATAAAGAGCTTCTTCGTCAAGCCATGCCAGAGTACCCGGAATCACAGGAACTCTGAACAAGATCCACCCTAGGCTCAGGAACTGCCCGGCCTGACCATGTTGCCATCCGCAGTCAGCCGACGCAGTTCAAACAGCAGCTCTGCATCCACTTCGGAATCATTCTGAAGACGGACACAGACATAGCCGGCCTCCAACTTTTTGCGGAAGCTGCCGATGTTCCCCGTGAGCTTGACCCGGTTTAGGACCAGGCGGGTACTCAACATCACCAGAGAGCCATCTTCCTGACGCAAAGGTTCTTTGCTCTGCGGATGCAAGCGCGGCTGGAAGGCATACAGGCCCAACAAGGCTTCGGAGTCATGCAGCAGCCCCAGTTGATAGATCCCATCGTAGGGTACCTCTACTAAGAGTTCCTGTTCCCCACCCGAAGAGATCAGAACCTGTTCGCGATGGAGATGTGCTTCAAAGGGCACAGGCTCCACAGCCTCAGACTCCTCCGGTACAGGCTCCACAGGGTCTTGCTGATTGAAAAACAGGCCCAGCACCAGAAAACAGACACAGGCCGCGACAAAGAGTTTGATGACGATCTTCATGGCTGGAGCCAGCTCTGCCTCATGGCAATCCATTCGGCAAGCCCAAGCAACAGCTTCCTCCACAACACCAAACACACTCTACTATATTTAAATCTATTAAGATAGATAGAAATCTATTTATTTACACATATCTACTCATTCACAATCCAGAACGCCACATTTAAACATCCCCTATCCAATTACACAAGAGCACCTTACATTAATGAACGCACTCAGAAAACCAAAGTTGGCATCCTGTCTGCTATTTCTGTTCCGAGGCTATGGAAGGCCTTCCTTCGCAAGTTGGAATCATGGGTTGCTGGTTCGAGTCCAGCCGCTGTGCAAGCAGCGTAGCTCAAGGGTAGAGCAATGATCTTAAAAAGGTCTTCCGCTTTCCTCAACCTGACAGGCCATGGCAGGGCTTCCTTCAAACTGCTTTACCAGCAGTCGACTGTGGATCGACCCTTCAGCTCAGCCGCTTTCCTGTCAGAACCTATAACAAGGAAACCCCAATGAACCTGAACGCAACCGAAATCGCCTTACGCACATTAAACGGCATCCTGGTGCCTGATCGCTCCTGCAGCAAAGACCAGGAACATCCCGAGGCCGTTCTCTCCCTGAACGCAGAATTGATGCGTCTGGGATACAGCTGTGATGAAGAATTGTTCAACGCTCTGCTGCGCCTGTCCCTGTCTGAATTGAGCCAGGTGGCCCGTGACATGATCGCAGCCTTGCGTTCCCTGTGTGGGGACGATGTCCGCTACAGCCCCATGTATCCGAATTTCCCGAAACAGGTGATGAAGGCCCGGGAAGCGGAGCTCTATTATAACGCGATGTGTCATTACTGGACTCAGGGCCAGTGGCAGCGCTCCTACTACAAACTGCCCCGTTCCTTTGCCTTTGAACATCATAAACTCCGGAATCTCCGTCTGATCACCCGTGAACAGTTTCTGGATATTCTGCCTACACTGTTGCGCAGCCAGGAGTCGTTATCGGAACTGAATCAGGAGATCATCCGCTGGTTTATCCGACATGAAGCTCCGGGAGCCTACAGCATTCCGGATGAGATTCCGTATGCAGAAACCCGAGCATGTCTTGCGGCCGCCCTGTTGGAACAGGGGCAGGATTTCTCCATCTATGTGCATAGCGCGACGGACCTGCTCCGGGTGGCCACGGCCCTGTCCGGGGGAGATCTTTCTCTGGCCAGCAACACGAAATTCATCTCCTTCCCCCGCGCTCAGCGCAAAAGCATGGTACGGGCTCTGGAGGCGGTGATTCGTGAAGAGGACATTGGCCGTCACCGTAACAAATGGGTCCGTCTCTTTCATAGCCTGCACGTAGGGGACTATTCTAAGTCTGTTTTCGCGATCGCCAAAAAAGCGCGCGAACAGGGTACGCTTTACAGTTTTCATTCTCAGGTGGAACTGGCCTGTTCCTCCGGCGATGTGGAAGCGGCCCTGTTGCTGCTCCTAAAACGTCCCACAGAACTGGCCCGTCGTTTAGATCATCTCCTGCGTCTCTGTCGGGAACCAAACATGGCCATGGAGATCAGTGAGATGTTCCTGGACGTAGCCGATCAGGTGCCTACCCGGGTCCTGTTGCAATTGAAAGGACATCTGTCCCGACGGGTCAGCCTGACCCGGGACCGCGTGGTCTACCCCAAAGGCTCTGTACAGCGTGCGGTGATTCTGCGGGATCCCCTGCCGGCTCTGGACTTCAACGCAGTGGCCCTGTTGCTACAGGGAATCCGTTCGCAGCTGGAACAACGCTTCGCAAGCCTGCCTCCTCTGAGAGCAAGCTGGGTGGATCCGGCTCTGCGCCACTGTCCCCTGCCCGTGCAACAGCGCAGTGCCTCTGCCGGACTGTTTCAGGTAGCGCGGGGAACCCGTCTGCCCATCGGTAATCAATCCACCTTGCGCTGTTTTATCTACTGGGTGGGCCAGGACATCGATCTGAGCGCGACCCTGCATGATCAGAACTTTCGCATGATCGAACAGGTCAGTTATACAAACCTGCGTTCCTCCGGATACCAGGCTGTGCATAGCGGTGACATTGTAAAAGCGCCCAACGGAGCTGCGGAGTTCATCGACATTGAACTCGATTCCGCCTTCCGGGCCGGGGCCCGTTATCTGGCCATGAATGTTCTGGTGTTTAATGGCCCGAGCTTTGCGGAACACAAGGTCTGTTATGCAGGATGGATGACCCGTTCCCGTCCGAACAGCAACGAAGTGTTTGATCCGAAAACGGTTCGCCAAAAGGTGGATCTGAACGGACAGACCCGGAACATGATTCCGGTGTTGTTCGATCTGCAGGAACGCAAGGCGATCTGGACAGATCTGAGCACGGGAAGTGAACCCCGTTGGGGAAGCAACAATGTCGAGTCTAACCAGGCCTCCATTGAAGAAAAACTGGAGGCCGCCATCCGCACAGATCACCGGGTGTCTCTGTATGACTTGTTCAGCATGCATGTGAATGCCCGCGGAAGCCAGGTCTGGAAAAAAGACGAAGCGGAACAGCTGTTTTCTCTCGAAGAAGGCATCACCCCCTACCATATCGCTGAGATTAACGCCGACTACATCGGTTAAGCCCGCCTCCCCGGACACATGGCGCGTCCGGGGAGGCTTATGTTGTTTCGAACAGGCCCTGTCTGCCTCAATGGGCGGAAGCCCTGTGGCTAGGAGTACACGAAAAGGGGCTAAACCCGTAAGAGAGTTCCCAAGGGGATGATATGAATGCAAGCCGCTCAATCCGAGAAGAGATCATTCGAAATGGACAGGAAATCACCCGGCTCCAGCAGCGAGTACATGAGATGCAGCGCAAGTCCCAAGCAGATCGCCGCTACACGCAAGATTGGCTGGAAGCCTGCGAAGCCTTCCGAAGCCGCTACGATGCACTGGCCTTTCCTGGTGGGGAGTCCACGGCCTACGAACGCATCCTCCAAAATGATCCGGCAGCGGTGGAGGCCGCCTTGTGTTTTCTGGAGTGCCGCCCCTATTTTTTCCGCTCAGGATATATGTGGAAAAAGCTGTTCAGAAAAATCAAACATGCAACGTTAACCGGAAAACAACAGCATCGTCTGGATGCGCTTCGCCAGGAATGGCAGGAGTATCGAGCACGAAGGATAAAAGCAGTTTCGTTTAGATCAAACCCTCCTAAACCTCACCTATAATCCGGTAACATCATTCCATTTTTCAGAGATCGAAACATGCCACCTGAGCTTTTTGCTAGCCTTCTGACAATACTAGGTCTGACCAGTCCATGGTACTTCGTGAACCAAAACTTCCGGATTTTGGAAAAGATCCGATTGTTGGCCAAACACCATGGAGAGGCGATCAGTCCATATTATGGCTGTAGGGGCAGCACACAACATGTCCAGTTTGGAAAACAATATGCACCTGAGTATCTTAAGAAACTTACCCGTAATGATCTATGTGCCGTTACCAGCTTCCTTCTCCCTCTTCTCATAGCGGTTTTTATTTTCAGTCATTTCTAAGTATGCCTCAAACGGGATCCTCCTAATGTACACCAAAGATCCTTACAATGACTACCCCTGAATCTTCTATGTATGTGGATCGTGGGAAACCGCGCTGAGCAGAAGCATCTACAACAACAGCTCAAGCAATACCGAGCTACACAGAACCCGGCACTCCTGCCCCACCTTCGGGAAAACGACCTTGAAGTCGGCAGAGAGATCCGCAACATCGCCAAGGAAGTCGGTCTCTCGGCAAAGCTAAATCTAAGACCTTTTACCCGAAAATCGTATCATCGCCCCTTTCAAGATTCTATACCATGAACTCAACCCCGAACCTTGTAGAACTTGAAGACCTACTCCACCTGGTGATCCAACCAACAGGAGTACCGATTTATGATTTTGCACCGGAAGCGTTCTTCAGGTGCAGGCATCTTTGGCAGGTTGACACGCCCATCACCGCAGTGGCCCGCATGGGAGCGGCTCAGGATTACGCCGAGCGTTTCCAACGCTTTCAAGCCATGGGGATTACGCTTATTCATGATCCGGAAACCTACGAACTGACCAGCATGCTTCCCTGTTGGTACCCGCATCTAACGAAGCTGACCCCTCGGAGTATGTGCTTTGATCAACTTCCCAGCAGTGCCGACATAGAGGATCACTTTGATTGGCCGGTTTTTGTAAAAGGCGAACGCCAAACGAACCGACACACGCGAAGGCAGTCTATTATCGAGAATGCACAGCACTTTGATGAGCTGATGCGTGAGTGGCAACAGGAGCCGATTCTCGCATGGCAAAAACTGGTTTGTCGGGAATTCATTCCCTTACGATCCGTAGCCACTCCATCGCAGAGCGGTATGCCTAAATCTTTTGAGTTTCGCAGTTTTTGGTGGCGAGGAAGCTGTGTCGGCGTCGGCCGCTATTGGATATCAGAAAGCTACAGCATGACTGAATCTGAGATGGAAGCTCTGCTTCGGGTGGGCAAGGAGGTAGTTCAGCGGATATCGGCGACCTTCCTCGTGATTGATATCGCGCAAACGGAGGAAGGGGATTGGATTGTAATTGAGCTGAATGATGGACAGGATTCAGGCTATGCTGGCAACAACCCGTTCACCCTGTGGCAACGCGTGATCGAGCTTGAACGAAACGCGATGCAGGGAGGAAGCTCACAGCAAGCGGAAAGTCCCTCATGAAGCTGAATCTGATCGTACTCCGTTCCAAAGACATGGAAGCCCTGGCGGATTTCTACTCTGCCCTGCTTGGAAAAACACTTACGAAGCATCGCCACGGTAATGGGCCCGATCACTTCGGCACGGAAGTCGATGGACTGGTTTTTGAACTATACCCGAAACGACATGAACAGGACGATACCTCCTGCATGCGTATGGGTTTCAAAACAGATTCCATCAACGAAGTCCTGCTAAGGATCAAGAAGTTTCAAGTGGAATATATTTCAGGGCCTACGGATTCTCCCTGGGGGAAGCGACTGGTGATGGACGACCCGGAAGGCCACCGAATTGAGCTCACAGAATCTTCGACAAGCTCTGAATAAGCACCCAGGTGAGGTGCCACCTCGAGCAAAGCCCAAGCTGGGGCCCCACCTAAATCGACAAAACACTCACCCTACATGTCCCTCCACAATCCAGTATGACTGAGAATCTTTTTGAGCATCTATTTCATAGCTTTTCGTGGAAGCCGATTCCCGGCTGCCCGGGGCGTTTTACTCTGGCAGAAGGACGGATCCATCAGGGCATCACAGAACGCTTCGCTCTGGAAGGACTCTCCTACGGTAAATCCAATCAGGTCCGGGATCCTTTTGCCTTTGTGAGTGTTGATGGAGCGGGGATGATTTCATATTACAGCGCTGAGGGGTGGATGCATACCCTATGCACTCCAGAGGGCTATCAACGAAAAATGCAATCCATGTCACCCATCATTGAGTTGGATGCTATGGAAGATCTAAGCTTCTAGGCAGTGACATCCTTTTAGAATCCTACAATCCATGACACAGCCCCCGCCTCCCTCTGCGAAGACCTTTGCCAAAAAGGAGCTTTGGCGATTTGTCCTTGCAGCGTTCTGCAGCCTGCTCTGCCTTTTCCTGGGAATCCTTCTGTGTGCCCTGCCCCTGTTGCTGTTCCTAGGCCCGGATGGGAGTAGAGTCCTTTCTCAGCATGTGCGACTTCTCGACTCGGTGAAAATCCTCATAGGCCTACAAGCCGTCTTCTATCCGGCCTACCTGCTACCGAAAAAACAACGCAGCCGCAGCGCTCTGATATCCACTTTGTTTTTAGGGCTCTGTGCTGGGATCTTGATTCTAGGGAGTGCCCTTCATTCCGCGCATCTTCTCTGGCCAACCCTTCTGGATGCATTCCCCCTGCTGTTAGGAGCCAGTGCGGCGGTGATCCTGCACCGCTACCCACCACTGGGTACGCCCAGCATGCTCATCCTACCCGCGATCGCATTCCTGTTTACCCTGGCCTATATGGTTCTGAAACTACAGATGCCGGAATCAGACGGGACGCAACTCGCAGATATCAGCCTGATTTCATTAGAAACGGAATTGAACCAAGCCATCTCCTTGTATGGCGCCCCTCTGGAACAGAGTCCCCATGAGGATGTTCCCGAAGCGACTCAATATACCTTTGCGGTCGGTGATTACCATGAAGCCGTGATCACGGCATGGCAGGGGAAGATCCACCATATCACCTACTGGTCAGCTCAGAGCCATCCCAAAAAGGATCTGCAAACCATGTTTAGGTTTTATGGGCAAGGACAGGGCTGGAATACCTTTACCCAAGGATACAGCTACAGACGAAAAGACAACAAGCTCTGGCTCTGGTGCAGTGTGGCCCCTGCAATCGGAGTAGAAAGCATCCAGTTTCAGCAAGAACGACAACGCCGGACACAACACAGTCCCTAATGCAGCGTTCGAAGAGCCCTCGTTGGCGCCAGGTAGAATGCTGCGGCACCGTAAAAGAAAGCGAGCCTCACGCGCAACAGTTGCGAAAGGAGACCATCATCGATCTCTAGCGTTGTTAGATTACCAAAACGAGAGATTTGTGCCCACAGCGGGATGCGTGTTTTGATCAACAACGTGAATACGCCTCCTTCCATTCTGCTCATCCTGAGCGATGACCACGCCGCCTGGGCTCTGCATGAGAATCCCCTAGGCGTAGCCACCCCTCATCTGGACCGGCTGCGTGCAGAAGGCTCTTCCTTTACCCGGGCCTTCACCCCATCCCCGGTCTGCTCACCGGCCCGGGCCAGTCTCATGACTGGACTCCTGCCTTCGGAACATGGCATTCACGACTGGCTGAACGAAAGCCTGCCCGAGGTAGCTACACGGGACTGGCTCGAAGCGATCCCCACCCTCCCGCAGCAGCTTCAGGCGGCCGGCTACTCTTGTTTTCTCAGCGGCAAATGGCACCTGGGTCATCCCGGACGGACCCCACCGGGATTTGATCAGAGTTTTGTCATGTCCCCCCGCATGCGGACCCACATTGGCACGGACAGTTATGTTCTCAATGGGCAGGAACTCGAATTGGAAGGAACCCGCTCTGAGTTGATTACCGATCAGGCCCTCGCCTTTCTAGCTCAACGGGATCCAGCCCGCCCGTTCTTTCTCAAGGTCGGCTACTTCGCCACCCATTCCCCCTACAGGGATACAGAGCATGATCCCCGCTATGCAGTCCACCTGCAATCGGAGGACTTTCCGGAGATGCCCCGACTCCCCCCTCATCCGGATTCCCATCCTGAAAACGGCCCCAGCCCGGTAGGGGATCCGGAAGAAGAACGCCGCACGCGCTGGCGGGGCTATGCCATGGGTGTAGCCGAAATCGATGCGCAGCTGGGCCGTATCCTCCAGGGCTTGGAGGAACAGGGTCAACTGGATTCCTGTGTCGTCGTCTATACCTCCGACCATGGCTGCAACCTGGGGCAGAACGGGATCTGGGGCAAAGGTAACGGCACCCGACCGGTCAATTTTGCCGAGGAATCGCTTCAGGTTCCTCTGATCTTCCGCGGCCCCGGCATTCCCGCAGGCGAAGAGCGGGAGGAAATCACCCAGCATCTGGACACCCATGTCACCCTGCTGCGACAGGCCGGACTCCCCGGAGATGGCCTCCCCGGACAGGATCTCTTTTCACCGGCTTTTGAAGAAGTTCCCTTGATCGCAGAATACGGAGATGCGCGCATGATCCGCAGCCGGGACTGGAAACTCAGCGTGTATGCCGATCCCCCGGAGGAACGCCTGGAGGCTCTGGGAGACTCCACTGCTTCCGCCCCGCTCCCCCAGTTACATCAGCTACTTGAGGAGGCCTTCGTCAGCAGCCGCGGAAGCCCCCGCGACGGTTTGCAGGTCACCCGGGGCCCTTTACACAACCCACATGAACCCTGGTCTGCCCGCAGACCCATCTCCGGAGAACACCCATGCGCCTGTTAATCCTCCTCTCCCTCCTCGCTCTGTCACGTTCCGGGCTCGACGCTGCTGAAAGCCTGTCGGTCAATTTTTACAACGGAGCGGATGTAAATGCTCTCACCGAAAAAACGGGGTTGGTGGCCCGCAAAGACTGGGTCAATCTCCGTAGCAGCGAAAAGGGATCTCACCAGGTCCCCCGTGGCCCGAAGATCTCCTGGGAAGTGACCTCCTTCCTTCCCAGCACTTCTCCGGTTCCCGGCGTGCCTACCGGCTACCCCCAACGGCTCTTCCGCAGCCAGCTCCGCAGCAACTCCTTTGAGGAGGGGGCGATCACCGTGTTTGTAGACGATGTTCCGGCTGAATGGAAACAGCGGGGGGTGGATGTGGTATTGTACTGGCACTCCGCAGCCACGCCCAGGGAGAAGCCCCATGTCCAGGCTTTTCAAGTCAATGGTGTCGAAAAATGGCTGGTCTCTCATGGGGATGCCCCCAAACTGGACCGCTTTTTTTTCAAAGACTTTGCGACATCCGAAAAAGCGCTGCGGGAGGCCCAGACGGTCAATGTGGTCATCTTCCGCAATGTGAAAGAGTTTCCGCTGCGGATTGAAACCCAGCGCAATGAGGGCATGGGCGGAAAAGGCGGCGGCAGCAATGGCGGACTGGCGGCCTTCCAAATCCTTCCCAATGCCAGTGCCCCCCGCAGCAACCCCTGATGGAGCCCGATCCAATGGATAACCCCTCTTCCAGAAGCTCTGGGTTCACGTTGATTGAACTGTTGGTGGTCGTTGCCATTGTTGCCCTGCTCGCTTCGCTGGTCGCCGTGTCTGCCAACAAAGCCCTGGCCCGGGCGAGAATGGTACGATGCAGCAGTCAGATGAAGTCTCTATCGACCGCGCTGCTCAGTTACACGCTGGAAACCCGCTACCAGACGCTTCCGGTCGCCCTGGACCGCAGCAAACCCTCCGGGCAATGGGCCTGGAGCTTCCGGCTGGTGGATGCGGATGTATTTCCCGACTACAACAACGTCGGCGAACTGCTCGCAGAGCAACAGGTCTTTCACTGCCCGGAGGACCGGGGCAGCGGAAGCAACCGCCCCAGCTACGCGATCAACGCCTACATCTCCGCATCCAGTGGCCCTTTTGAAGCCTACCGCTACCTCAGCAGCCTCCCCGACAGCTCCCAGACCGTCCTGCTGGGGGAGGTCTGGGGACGCAGGGATGACAAGAGCTACTCCAGCCTGACCCCGGGAAGCAGTTTTGCCGCATTTGACAGGCACACCGGATCCACGAATGTAGCCTTCGCCGACGGTCATGTCGCCTCCTACTCCATGCGCTTTCTTCAGCAGGACCCGGATGCCTGGAACGCACTGTGGCGCCCGGATCTCTGAGGACCCGCATCATGAATCACAAACGCATCTCCTCCATTTCCGAACTGAAACAGGCCCTCGACGCCCTCTCCCAGCGTCGGCGCAGCGGGGATATCCGCCCTCATTGTATCGAATTCGCGGAGGGAGATTACGCGCTGAACAAGCCCTTGCAGCTCCGTGCCGGAGAACACGATGCCCTTACGCTGAAAGCCGCTGCGGGTGCAGAGGTCTCTCTGCACAGTCTGCAGGAGCTGCCCCGCCCACGGAAACAACAGCACCAGGGCCGGGAGCTCTGGGCCTATTCCCTGGAAGGTCTGCACCCACGCACCCTGTTTGCCAACGGCACACGTCGTTCCCGGGCCACTCTTCCCAGTAAGGGAGCGTATTTCCATGCCCAGCCCTACCGGGAGGGAGAGGTGCCCCCCCTGCACTGGGGCAGTCATCGAATTCCCTGTTCCCCCGGCGACATCGATCCCGCCTGGCAGGGCCTGGCCGACGCAGAACTTGTGGGGTACCATTTCTGGACCGAAGAACGTTTGCCCAACCTGCGCTATGATGGGGCCTCGCAGAGTCTTATCTCCAGTCACCGCAGCATGTACCGCCTCACGGAGGGCACTCGGCCCCTTCCCTTCCGCTACCGCATCGAGAATCTGTTCGACGCGCTCAGCGAGCCCGGAAGCTGGTGCTTCCGCAGCAGCTCTGCCGAACTCTTCTACCTCCCCCTGCCCGGAGAGACCCCTGAGAACACCTCTCTGGCCATCCCCGTTCTGCATCGCCTGCTCGATCTGCGCGGCCTCGGGTATGGAGAGGAAAAATCCGGGGGACAGCCGCATCGGGCCACGCTCCTGCGGGACCTGCATATCGAAGGCATTCACTTCCACGGCAGCGACTGGATTCCGCATCAGGGACAGAACCTGGCCGTGGATCATCTCGTACCGGAGGATGGCCTCCCCATTGGTGCCTCGGTTCAGTCGGCCTTTGATGCCTGCGCCGCAGTCCGCATTCGCTATGCGGAGCGGGTATGGATCGAAGACTGCCGCTTTGAACAGCTCGGCGGCCATGCCCTGCGGTTGGGTCCCGGCTGCGCAGAGCTGCATATCCGCCACAATGAATTTTCGGAACTGGGAGGCGGCGCCATCCTCGCCCACGGGGCGGAGCTGGACAGAGCGGTTGCAGGTCGTTGTCGGAACATCCTTGTGGCCGATAATGTGATCGCCGGCATTGGTCGGGTCTTTGCCAGTGCCTGCGGGATTCTGGGTGGCGCGGTGGAGCAGATGCAGATCCTGCACAATCATATCCGGGACAGCTATTACAGTGGCATTTCCCTGGGCTGGACCTGGGGCTATGCGGATACCGTGAGCGGCGAGCATCTGGTGGAAGGCAACCTGGTCGAAGACATCAGCCAGGGCACGCTCAACGATCTTGGCGGCATCTACCTCGTGGGCGCCAACCGGGGCAGCATCCTCCGCCGCAACTGGGTTCGCAGGGTGCACACGGCCAACTTCGGAGCCCAGGGTATTTATCTGGATGAAGGCTGCCGTAATATTCTCATCGAACAGAACCGGGTAGAGGACTGCGGCGAAGCTTGCATCAACATGCATTATGGTCAGGGCCATCTCATCCGCGACAACCTGCTGCAGCATGCTCATGCCGGGATCCGCCTCAGCCGGGATGATGGCCGGGCCACCTGGACGGCCATGCGGAATCTCATTCTCCATTGCGATTCCCCCTACAGCGCCGGCTACGCCCTCGGGAACCTTGCAGAAAGCAGCTGTCAGTCTGATCTGAACCTGATCTATCCTGGAAGCCCTGAAGACCTGGAACTGCAACATCCCAGCTATCTACTCGCTGCCCCTCAGCCATTCCGTACCTGGCAGGCGGCCGGGAAGGACTGCAGCAGCCTGTTCAGCGACCCGGGTGAGGATCCCACCACAGGACCGGAAGCAGCTGTGCTCGGTTTTCAGAGCTACGATCACCATCGCTGCGGTCCCCGGGAACGGAGCCAGATCCAGCTCACCCAACGCGCGCTTCAGGACACAACGGAATTTTAGGATAGAGGGGCTCTGCCCGGGAAAGGGGTCTCGGGAAACGGTCAGCCTGGAAAGAAGAATCCGGGCATCTTGATTTTCTGTCCGCTGTGTGCTTTCAGCCTCCGTACGTTTTGATACGGGAAGGCTATGATTGAACTCCCTGACATCCCCCCCTCCCCGGATCACGGCGCTGCGGTCCGTATTCAGTTACGCCTCTCCGGACTAGGTCCGGAAAAACGCTGCCTGCTGGTGGGAAACAGCCTGACCCATTTTAATACCATGCCTCATATGCTGGAACGACTGCTGCAGAGCAGCACGGGAGAGAACTGGGTCTGTTCGAGTATCACCCGGGGAGGTGCGACCCTTGCCTGGCACCGGAAGATGAACTATGCGGGTCAGGTGCTGGACACGGCACCCGCCTTTGATGCGGTTGTCTTCCAGGATCAAAGCCGACGGCCTGCAAAAGAGCCGGAAGCCAGTGCTGAGGATTTTGGCTACTGGGCGGAAAAGGCTTCTGCCACCGGAGCCAAGGTTCTGTTTTACCAGACCTGGGACATTCTCAAAGAGCCGTCCATGATCGACACCTTTCGCCAAACACTGGAGACGGCATGCCGCTCACAGCATGCAGACATCGCGCCCGCAGGTGAAGTCTGGGGAAAAATGCTGGACCACAGCCCCGCCGATCTGCTCTACCGCCAGGACGGAAAACATCCCAAAGCCCTCGGCAGCCTCATCGCCGCAGCCGTCCTCTGCAAAACACTGTGCGCATCTCTCCCCGAAACCTGTCCAGGCGGCATGCTGGCCGGAGGTTACGAGGAACTGGAACTGCCGGAAGGGTTTTGGGAGAAGCTCAAAGCCTACAGCTGACCGGCCTTCTCTTAGCACCTTTGTCTCTGTCCCTCCCATACCCTTTGTCTTTGTCTTAGTCCTTGTCTTTGTCTCTCCCAACACCTTTGTCTTTTTCCTTGTCCTTGTCTCCCCCAAAAAACCTTTGCCTTTGTCTTTGTCCCCCACAAATCCTTTGTCTTTGTCTTTGTCTTAGTCATTGTCTTTACCCCCCCCCTTCAAATCAGTTTATCCTGAGGACGGTTCTGTCAGACAAGGACAAGGGTAAAGACAAGGACCACGACAAGGACAAAGACCACGACAAAGACAAAGATCGGGACAAAGACAAAGACCGGGACAAGGATACAAACAAATACACGAATGATCTTGAAGGTTAGAGAGAAAACAGAGATTGTATACAAATGAATAAATCATTTGGACACGAAAAGCTGGAGGTCTACAAGACATCCATTCGTTTTGTTTCTTGGTCGTCCTCATTGCTTGAGGATCTTCCAAAAACGCATTCCGCTCATAAACAACTCGAAAGAGCCTCAACATCGATTCCTTTGAACATTGCAGAAGGAAATGGCAAATTCACCCCTGCAGATCGATGCCGATTTTTTGATATAGCCCGCGGTTCCGCACTCGAATGCGCGGCCTGTTTGGATGTCCTTGAAGTCAAAGGTCAAATCTCCACGGCTGATGAGGGGAAGGAGATCCTGCATGCAATCGTGTCCATGCTCATTGGGCTTGTAAGAAGTGTTTCTCAGGACCGGGTCCACGAACCTCAAGCCAGCTATTTAACTCATTGAAACCTTTGTTTCCGCCCCTCCCAGCACCTTTGTCTTTGTCATAATCCTTGTCTTTGTCTCCCCCAAACCCTTTGTCTTTGTCTTAGTCCTTGTCTTTGTCTCCCCCCAAAAATCTTCGTCTTAATCTTTGTCATTGTCTTAGTCCCCTATCCCTCACCCCCCCCTTCAAATCAGGTTATCCTGAGGACGGTTTAGTCAGACAAGGACAAGGACAAAGACAAAGACCAAGATCGGGACAAAGACAAAGACAAAGATCTACTCAAAGGCAATGAGCAGAATTGTGAGACTCTCATGCTTGCAGGTTGGCCATATGTAAGACGCACATTAGGTTGGTATGATGTACCACATATTCATTACATGGAGTGCTTTCTTCTGGCTCGGGGTCAGTATCTGCTTTGGCCAAAGTACGCCGCCCAATATCATTTATATCCTAGCCGATGATCTCGGCTACGGGGATCTCAGTTGCTACGGCCAGCGTTCCTTTCAAACGCCTCACTTGGACCGCATGGCCCGGGAGGGCATGCGCTTCACCCAGCATTACGCCGGGGCCCCGATCTGCGCACCTTCCCGGGCCTCTCTGATGACCGGCATGCATCTGGGGCATGCGGATATTCGTTCGAACAGGAATGACGGCAACAAAGCGCCTTACCGGGGAAACCATCCGCTGCCCGCGGGCAGCATGACCATGGCCCGGGCCCTGCAACAGGCCGGGTATGACACCGCGTTCATCGGCAAGTGGGGCCTAGGCGGACCGAAATCCAGCGGAGCCCCGTGGAAGCAGGGGTTCGAGTTCAGCTTCGGCTTTCTTGATCAGATGGATGCTCATTTTTATTACCCGGAACAGATCTGGAAGAATCAGGACCTGCTTCCGATTCCGGAGAATCACAAAGGGGCCCGAGAGCTCTATATACATGATGTGTTTACCCAGGAGGCGCTCTCGTTTGTGAAGGCAGAGCGGGACCAGCCCTTTTTCCTTTATCTGGCCTACACCGTTCCGCATGCGGAGCTGCTGGTTCCGGAGGAGGACCTGGCTCCTTTCCGCGGGAAGTTCCAGGAGCGCCCCTATCCCTACCAGCCCAAGCGCTCCCACTACGCCGGACAGCCGGAGCCCCTGGCGGCCTATGCGGGCATGATCACCCGCATGGACCGGGATGTGGGACGGATCCTCGAACTGTTGCGTGAACAGGGGCTGGCGGAAAACACCCTTGTGCTCTTCTCCAGTGACAATGGCCCCGCAAAAGAAGGCGGTGCAGACCCAGTTCATTTCAATAGTAACGCGGGCCTTCGTGGCTTCAAACGCAGTGTGGCCGAAGGGGGAATCCGTGTCCCCATGATTACCTGGCAACCCGGAACGGTTCCGGCCGGAAGCGAGAGCGATCACGTCTCCGCGTTCTGGGATGTCGCCCCAACCCTTGCCGATGTGGCCGGAGTCGAATGGAGCGGGGCCCGGGATGGCATTTCCTTTCTGCCGACCCTGCAGGGTCAGGCGGAGAAACAGATCAACCACGCGTACCTCTTTTGGGCCTACGGCTCGATGCGTGCACTGCGAATGGGCGACTGGAAAGGGATCTACTTTCACCGCAAAGGTCGGATCGAACTGTTCAATCTCAAAGAGGATCCAGATGAAACCACAGACCTGTCCTCCGAACGCCCTGATCTGGTACGGGTCATGGAGAAGGTGATGTCGGAAGCAGATGTACCCCATCCCGACTGGAAGATTGCCCGGCCGAAGTTTGAAAGCCGGAACACGAAGGAGTAAGCTGAACCAGCATACCGGTGTTTCCCTCGGAGAGGGATCTCGCTGCTTAGATGAGAGCCGCGCCGCTTATTCCACCGACAAGCGCAGAAAAAAGGGAGCGCTGTCCGGTATATCCAACTCGATCCGTTTTCTCTCCACCTGTCCGTCTCCATCGACATCGGGATCCACAATGGACTCCACGATATCAGATCCATTAGGAAGGATCGGAGACCAGTCATCCGCTTGTACATCATTGCTGCCCTGCAGGGTGATGCTGGAAGATGGCATAAAGATCCGGCTGCGGAACTCCACCCAGAGGGTGCTATTGTTGATCTGAACACTCAGAGAGCCTCCGGAATCCTGGTTTCGGGGATCCAGTCCCTGAACATATTCCAGCAGATTACTCCGCCCATCTCCTTCCGGATCCGCAAGGTCCCCGGAGATGTCGGCATTCCACCCTTCGGGTACCGTGAAGTGTCTACGTCGAAACGCCTGCTTGGGGCTGGCCTCCCACCTTGCGCTCCATTCCTGAAGCCATGACTCCACCGCATCCGCTCCACCGCTGGGAACCGTGAGACTGTGTGAGGTGGGGATCAGGCTGGGGTATCCGCCCACTTCGGTTTGGGAGTCGAGTATGGAGCCGGTGTTGTTTCGAACCGTATTCCGGATGCGGGCATCAATCGCATTGGCTTCGCTGGGGCGTGCACCGGCATTGGCCAGCACATAGTCCCAGGTTTCACTGGCGGGCATAGCGGCAAAGCCCTCCGGCCAGATCAGCGGTTCAGCCCGTTGTGGAAACGATGCATTGGAAATCACGGGAAGGGAGGATCCGTTCTGGGCCTGGGCAATGTTGTCATCGAGATAAATATCACCAACAGAGGATTGGGTAATCCTCACCAGGGCGAGGCCGTTCTGGCTGTCCGGCCCCTGCCGGTAATGGTTGCCGACCACGGTCAGATGAGCGTCATCGGGAGTCGAACTGTGCTCCGATGGGGTATACCCGTACTGAATGGCCCGTTCGCCCGGATTGTAGATGAGATTGTTGGCAAACATCGCGGTGGTCTCCGCCTTGAAGTATGGATTCCGGTCCATGTTACTGGCATAGAGGCAGCCGAGAATCGCGATACTTCTGACGTGGTCATGAATCAGCGATCCCATGGAATGTAATCCGTTGGCATGTGTGGAATCTTCAAGACTTTCGGCAATAAGACTGTGACTGAAGGTCACGTTGTAGGAGGACTCAAACGGTTCAACATCCCGCGGTCCGGAAGCGCTCATTCCTTCATCCGTGGCCCAGGTCGCGCTGATATGGTCAAAGAGAATATTGTGGCCCCGGATAGTATGAATGGCATCGGGCTCCCATCCCGATCCCTTGGCAAACCCGGCATCACCAGGTCGGATCCGGATGTGCTGCACAATGACATCATGGGTTCGGATGGAAAGGCCTCCTTTAATCAGGGTAATGCCCGGGGAAGGTGCCGTCTGTCCGGCAATGGTGAGATAGGGTTCAGAGACACGCCACATTTGCTCATCCATCTTTCCGCCCATGTCGATCACACCGCCGACTTCAAAGACAATGATGCGGGGTCCACTGGTTTCGAGAGCTTCCCTGAACGAACCGGGACCGGAGGCATTGAGATTGGTCACCTTGATCACCTGTCCGCCATATCCTCCCCGGGTGCTCCAGCCGAAGTTTTCCTCAATGACAACTGGGGCGGGCAGAATGCTCAGCCGGGGAGCCAGGGCCCCCACCCCGGAATCAGCGTGTTCCTTGGAGGCAAAGCGGTACTGGGTTGCGGCTTCTGCACTGCTCGTGACAAAAAACGTCCTTTGTGTCCCTTGCAGCGAGGACAGAGTCTGCATCGAGGCCGCACTCAGCGTGATGGGTTTCGACCAGCCCTGATTGCCGCTGGCCCGGAAGCTGAAGGTCTCCAGCAACGTCACCTCCCCCGTGAAGTCGGGACCATTGTACGGAGTGCCGTCATCGGTATGCCCGGGAAAGCCGGATTGCCAGGTGGGGGTGGATTCGGCCCAGTTGTTTTGAGGGGTGTCGGTCAGGACCTACAGGTGGAAGGACTGCCCATCCGCTTTATTCGATTCGCTAAAGCGAAGATCGAACAGCTCAAGTCCAAGTACCTCCCCCTCTTCCAGCGCATTCATCTGACTGAGGTCAAAGCGTAGAGCGGTAATGCTGTTCCGCTGCTGGGCGAGATCAGAATTATAGCGCACAAACAACCGGTCAGAAGTTCCATAGGAAGCTGTGGGGGCATGTTCCTCCACCGTCGTATCCGCCCCAGTCCCCGAGGCGGATCCGTCACCGGAATGATCCCAGGTGCTTACGACATCCGTGGCGTGGATCCTTGAGAACATCCAGACTAAAAAAAACAGTGCGCAGTATAAAAACGCTGGGAACCTTCTGAACTTGAAATGGAGCATAAACAAAACAACAGGATTACATACAAACGGAAGCCCCCAGTGGGATACCCGGATTCGGATCAAAGAAACTTCCTGAATCCGCGCTTCAGTGCTTCCGGCGGCGGAGCGCCAGAATTCCTGCGCTGAATGCCATCGCCATCAATGCAAAGGAGGAGGGTTCAGGGATGGGGAGGGTCTCGATACGGATATTATCGAAATGATAATCATTCGATGCGTTCCCATTGCCAAAGGCCACTTCATTGAAGCTGTCGACGTACCCGGAGCTGTCTGTACCGGTAGCCACTTCGCTTCCATCCAGATTAACGCTGATGTCGACTCCGGAATCCCCTCTCCGGGTAAACAGCAGCGAAACCGAATGGGCCACGTTGTCATTAATAGACACCCCGGAAGGAGATCCATTGATCACATTCACAAAATCTGAGCTGGAACCCAACAGGATTTCATTCGCAACGCCCAACTCTCTGTTCAGAGAAATACCGGAAGAGGATCCCGTACCAAAACGGATTCGATACCCCGTGCTGCTATCACTTGAACTGTCATTATCTGAAGTGGTTCCGGATCCGTTGTACAGGCCGAAGCGGAATGCGGACCCATTGTTGGAAATATTTCCATCGATTCGGAAGTCGAAACCAAAGCTCAACTGATCCCCGGCGGCAGAACCAAGGCTCACAGATGCGGGTACGTCCCCACCCGAATTGTACAGGGTACCGACATGAACATTGAAGCTTTGAGTCGAGTCTACCCGTAAGGCCTGATTCCCGGCTCCACCCAGAACGCTGTCCGTGACAACACTGAACGTTGTCCGGTTCAGCCGGTCAAAATATGCAATATCCAAAGGATCGTTCGCATCTGCTCCCGGAGTGGCTCCCACTGACTCAAAGCTATCGCTCATGATCGTGGCCGAAAAACCCGGGCTACTGAGCAAAGCGAACAGCAAGGTAGATAATAGAGGAAGTTTCATAAGCAGTGTCTCGAAGGAACCCAGGGACGGAAATCCGTTCCGGGTTCCTGGTGGTTACGGCAAGGGGAATGAATGTTCTAAAGTAGAGCAAGCCGTCGAAGATTCCCATCGATCATTCTTTCTTTATATAGAAGATAACCTACATTATATAGACATGACTCCGATTGTGACCGTTATCAGCTTTCATGTAGAGCAGCATGAACGCTATCTGCAGGGTGTCCTGGACTATGTGCGTTCCCGTGAACCCGACTGGGAACTGAATTTATTGTTAATGAGATCATCCACTCCGGAACGATCCCTGCAACCGCGACCTGAAGACGGAATTCTGGTGTTGGGTGCGAATAAATATGACCGAAAAAAAATCGAAGCCTACGACTGCCGAAAAGTGATCCTCTATGATTATGGGCGCTGGGATACCACCGGACTGGGTCTCGACCACGAAGCCCTCGGCCGGCAGGCAGCTCAGCACCTGAAAGAACGGGGCTACCAATCCTTCTTGTATTTTGAGGCAGGAGATGACCCCAATTCCCAGATTCGGGGAGATGGGTTCTGCTCCGAACTTCCGGAGGTCACCCGCTTTCTTCAAGGGGCCAGATCAACGGCCAAAGGGCATTGGGAGCTGGCGGATCAATTAAACGATCTGGCGGACCTGCTGCACTCCCTGCCAAAACCCGTCGGAGTATTCTGTCCGGATGCTGTACATGGTGAACGCGCGATTCAGGCAGCCCGAATCATGAACTACAGTATTCCCTCTGACATCGGAATTGTGGTGGTGGATGCCGACTTCAGTTTCTGCGAAATTGTCCGTCCCTCCCTTACCCAGATCTCCTGGATCCCGCAGAAACTGGGTTGGCAAGCCGCAGACTTGATGACGGAGATCATGAACGGATCCTGTTCTCCAGGCACACAGAGACGGGTTCAACCCGAGGAAATCATCGTACGGGAAAGCAGTTCGTACTGGGGAGGATCCTCTCCCCTCTTAGGCGATCTGCATCATGTGTTGCAGCAGGACTGGAGCATCTGCAGGGATTATGAATGCATCGCGGGCCGCCTGAATACATCCAGAAGGTCCCTGGACCGACACTGTATGCAGGCATACGGAATGACATTAGGGGCACATATTGAACGATTGCGTGTGGAACGCACCCTGACTCTGCTCCGGAGAAGTCAAAAAAACCTGGCACTCATTGCGGAGGAGGTCGGGTACTCCGCACCGGGTCACCTAAGTACTGCGGTGAAGCGCGTCACCGGCAAAACACCCAGTCAGATTCGGAAAGCTCTGAACGACCGCTCCTGCTAAGCTCCCCTTCGCACTCAGGTTTGTTAGACTCTCATTCCGGAGTGCTTTTGGCCGCCCCGGCTTTCCCTACACTGGGAATCATGTCGCCACCGAATGTTCTGTTTATTCTCTCCGACCAGCATCATGCCGGCCTGATGGGCTGCGCCGGCTGCAAGGAGGTCCCAACGCCCAACCTGGACCGCCTCGCCGCCGAAGGGATGCGCTGGACCCGTGCCATTACCCAAAACCCCATCTGCACCCCCAGCCGGGTCTCCTTTCTCTCCGGGCAATCTCCGCAGAATCACGGCTACTTCGGTTTGGGAGGGCCCACCCCAAAAGCCCTGCCCTCCATCTTTTCGCACTTCAAACAGCATGGCTACCGCACGGCAGGCATCGGCAAATTGCATCTGCCCGACAGCCCCCGCAACTGGGTGGCCGATGATCTGGATGTCTACGGCGACTGTTACCGTTCCGTAGAGGGGCAACCCGCTCAGGGCCCCTATTGGGATCATCTGGATCAGCTTGGACTGCGGGAATGCGAAGACAGCCGCATCATGCCCGAACAGGGCCGGTGGTGCGGAGATTCCCGTGCCTCCAACATGCCCTTTGAACACTGCGTGGAAGCCTGGTGCGTGCAGCAAAGCAAGGCCTTTATCGATGCCTCCGGAGATCAGCCCTTTCTCCTCCATTGTTCCCTGCCCCGTCCGCATCATCAACTGACGCCGGATCCGCGTTTTCTCGAACTCATCCCCGAAGATGTGCCCCTGCCCCCGGAGTTTGATGCCGATGGGTCCCAGCGTCCGCCCCATGTGCGGGCTCAGATGAGCTCCTTTGCCCAACACGCCTGGCTGTTTGAGCCCCGGGATCATGAAAGCGGACGCCGGCGGGCCTGGCGGGGTTACCTGGCCTGCATCGCCCAGGTCGACTGGGCACTGGGTGAACTGCTGCAACATCTGGAGGATCGTGACCTCACCGAAAACACCCTGGTCATCTACAGCAGTGACCATGGCGCGTATCATGGCCTCTACGGACTGAGGGAAAAGGTACCCGGAATCTCTTCCGATGCCGTCTGCCGCATCCCTATGATCTGGCGCATTCCGGGCAAAACCCGGCCAGGCAGCGTCAGCGAAGCCTTCATTCAAAACAATGACCTCCTGCCCAGCCTTTGCAGCCTCTGCGGCCTGCCGCAGCTGGAGAGCACGGACGGCATGGACCTGTCCTCTGTGCTCCAGGCCCCGGAGCTCTCGCCCCGGCACAGCGCAGTCACCGAAAATGCCTGGTCCCAGGCCCTGTACTGGGATCAGTGGCGCCTGGTGCATTACCCGGAAGCCCTGTTCGGCAGCGATGAAGGCGAGCTCTATGATCTGAGCTCCGATCCGAAAGAAGCTCACAATCTCTACCACGACCCCGCCTATCAATCGATCCTCCTGGAAGGCCGCAAACGTCTGCTGGATCACCTGCTCACTCAACGCCGCAATGTTACCCATCAGCCCTCCCCCCCCGGAGGCAGCATGGGGCTTCATCCCTATGAACTGGCCGGCGACGGCAAAGAAACAAACCACTACGGCGTGACTGGGCGCCGCGATCAAGGCAAACTGGATTATCTCTAATGCATTCCCGACTCCTGCTTCTCTCCCTGCTTCTGTTGACGGCCTGTTCCCGCAAGCCGGCACCCAAGACGGCCGCCCCCCCTTCGGATGCACGGCCTGAGTCTGCTGAAGAACCCGGGCTTCCTGCACAGGCGGAACACATGGCCTTTCTTCCGCCCAGAGGGTCCGGAGTCATCGATATCACGCAGCCCCCCTACAACGCCAAAGGCGATGGCATCACCGATAATACGGCTGTGCTGCAGCGGGCCATTGAGGATCATATCCAGACGGTCAAACGCGGGGCCACACACCTGTATTTCCCGGAGGGCACCTACCTGATCTCAGATAGTCTGCTCTGGAAAAATGCCAAACAACAGTGGAGCTACGGACTGGTCTTTCAGGGCGATGGACAGGAGCGTACGATCATTAAACTCCGCGATCAGGCGGACGGATTTCAGAACCCGAAGAACCCCAAAGCCATGGTCGTGACCGCCTCCCGGCCCTTCGCCAACAAGCTGGATACGGAAAGCTACGGACTCGGAAATCAGGGTTTTGACAACCACCTCTACGACCTCACCCTGGATACCGGCTCCGGCAACCCGGGCGCCGTAGCCCTGGACTACAACGCCAGCAACATCGGCTCCATTGTCCGGGTGACGCTGCGCGACTCCGGCGGGGATGCCTATGCCGGTTTGATGATCAACCGCCACGTGGGCCCGGCTATGGCCCGGGATCTGCGGATCGAAGGTTTCGACATCGGCATTCTTAACGATGTACAGCGCTATCCCAACGGCATGGGGGTGTTAATGGCCTTCGAACGTACGCAGATTCTTCAGCCCCGGCAGATCGGCATCGACCATTATGATACCTTGGTCTTCGGCGATCTGCTCATCGAGGAAGCGCCCCTGGCCATTCGCAATCATCAGGGACGGGGCGTGCTGGTGGTCGAGAATGCCCTGCTCCGGCATACGGGACATTCCGCAGCGGCGATCGAGAATCAGGGCGCGCTCTTTCTGCGGGATATCCGAACAGAAGGCTATACCCAGGCCTTGCAGGGACAGGCGGGACAAAAGCTCGACGAACTCGCGCTCCCGGAAGCGATCAGTCTGGATGGCCAGGCAGCAAGGAGTCTGCGCCTCCCCGTTCCAGAAGCTCCTCAGCTTCGCTACCCCTCTCCGGAGGCCTGGACGCTGGCGACCGATCTCGGGGCCATGCCTAATGACAAACAGGATGATTCCGCCGCACTGCAGCAGGCTATCGATGACGGCGTGGAATACCTGCTCCTGCCCACCGGAGTCTATCATTTCAATCAGCCCCTCATCCTGCGCAACCGCATCCGCGCGCTCATGGGCATGAAAAGCAGCATTATGCCCATTCCAGGTGGAGGCGCGTTACGTAAACAGGCTCCCGGAGGCGCCACCATCCGCATTGAAGGCGGTCATCCGGAAGGAGTCCGCATTGAACGCCTCAGTGTGTGGGCGGACAATGAAGCCAGGATCTGCAGTGTGGATCATCAGGCCTCCGTACCTATCTGGCTGGAAAGCGGACGCATGGAAATCCGTCTCAATGCAGACACGGCGCCCGCCTTTGTCTCCGATGTGCCCTGCGGCGGAATCGAAATTCATCCCGGGGCCTCCCTCTATGCCCTGCAATTCAATCCGGAGAACCGCACGGTGCCTAAAATTCTGAATCATGGAGGCACCGCGCGTATTCTCGGTCTGAAAACCGAACGGGGAGCCCGCATCCTGCAGCAGAGTGACGGTGGACGCTGCGAAATTCTTGGCGGCATTCATGTGGGCAACTGGGCCTATGCCGAAGATGCCACCGTGTATGCCACCCGGGACTCCGATTTCAGTGCCTCCTTCTCCACCAAAACCTATAGGGGTGGTGAATTTAAACACCTGGTGGATGCGGATGAGCAACTACTGCGATACGATGATGAACGGATCCGCAAAGGCAGACTTCCGCCCCGGGTGCCGCTGGTGAGCGTCAGAGCCCATGTTCCGAAGGTCGGAAAGAGTGGCTTCACTCCTTTCCGAAGCTCGGAACCTTCCAACCGGGGCCTGCGCAGTCCCCTCGCCTCTCCACTGGCCTGGTTCCGTGCCGACCGCGGGGTGGAACAGAATGCCGATGGCGAAGTGCGGCGCTGGCAGGATCTGAGTGAGCGTGGCGAAGATCTGGTGATGGAAGCACTGAGAGATTACAGCATTGAAACGCGACCTCATGTGGAGCCGGAAGGACTTCGTTTCCAGGCGGATGTGCTACTGGGTTCAGGCAGCCTCATTCTTCCGCAGAAACAGGACCTGGACTTATACCTGGATTTCAGTCCCGACCCCGGACGGATGGAACGGCAGGTCCTCTGGCTTCAGGGTGATGCCAAGAGCGGCCTCAGCCTCTATCTGGAGAAGGGACACCTGCATGCCTATGCCTACCAACTGGAGGGTGGCAAGGCCTGGGGACCCGTGCATGTTCAGATTCCCCTGCCTCAGGAAGCAAGGCTGCGCTGTCGTCTGAAGTTGGATGGACGTCATCTCCGACTGCAGCTGAATGACAAAGAGCGTCAGGCTGCCGCCGGAGCCCTCAACGGTCCCAAAGCCTACCTGCGTACATCCGTGGGTGCCGCCTACTCCAATGCAACCGTCCATTTCCCGGATTGGTCCCGGCCCAAACGCGTATTTGGTGGACAGTTCTTCTACTACGGCCTGATTCACGAACTGGCTTTCCAGTAAAGCCTCCAAGCGGTCAGCGCGTTCCCTGTTGGGCAGCTTGACTGCCCTCCTCCGGCAGACATGTGAAACCGGACCAGCTCAGATTGTTAGGCTAACAGGTTGATGCGCTTCCCGGGGAGTCCCGCCTTCGCATATACCTGAAGAGAGTTCTACTTCCCCCCCCTCCGCGAAAGGCTTCCTATGAAATGCTTCCCTCTTCTTTTCAGTTTTCTGCTGCTCTGTAGCCTGAACGCCTCCGCTCAGGGCATTGTATCCCTCAGCTTTGGGAACTCGGGGGCCAGCAATCAGAACGTCAACAACCTCAGCTACATGGGTCCCCTCGGCACAGGCAGTGCCGGGCTGACGGCCGGGGTGGTCGAAGCCGGGTTCTGGAATGAGCTGTCCATCCGCGGGGGCGGAAGCAATTACAGCTCCGGGGGCAGCCTGGTAAACCTGCTTGCGGATGACGGAGCCGCCTCTGCACTCGACGTCAGCTTCAGTTTTCCCGCTGTGGGAGGCCCGACCACCAGCCAGGTGCCGGCAAGCACGCCGAATGAACGCATCTACCGCGGCCAGATCATTGCCAATACCGTGAACGCGAGCATGAACCTCTCCGACCTGTCCGCCTTTCTTGCCGCCAATTCCGCCAGCAGCTACGATGTGTACCTCTACGGGGTGGTCACCGGGAATGTCGCAGATACCGGCCGTTTCCGTATCAGTGATGGCAGCAGCAGCTATTATCAGTCCGCGGCCCTGACCAGCAGTACCCCCTGGTTTGACGGCAGCTTCACCGAAGTCAGCAACACCCAGCCCAGCCTGGCGGTGACCGGAGACGTTGTACGCTTTTCCGGACTGAGCAGCGATACGTTAACGGTCACGGTGAGCAATGAAAACAACAGCGGGAACCCGCTCTATCGCTGGTCTGCGGTTCAGGTGGTGGCGATCCCCGAGCCCGGTACGCTGGGCCTGCTGGCCGTAGCCCTGGGCACCCTCGCTCTGTTGCGGCGCCGGGATGGAGTTCCGGGCTGAAGAATCGTTTTTTGCGCAGCTGCCTCTGTTGCTATCCGTCCAACTGTGCTTGAATGGGTCTCATCATGCGCTTCTCCATCTGCCTACTCCTCTTTCCCCTGCTGCTGAGCGCAGAGAGCCTTCCCTATCAACGGGGCTCCTCATGGAAAGGCGTCTGGCTGCGCAACACGGAGCTGGAGGCCTTTGTCAGCACGCAGCCCCGAATCCGCTTGCTGCATCTGTCCAGACCTGGAAAACCCAACCTGCTTCGAGACAGGGAGGATGATGTCAGCGGGGTAAAAACCGCCTTCCGGGAACCCGCTCACCACTCCCTGTCCTTTGCCGTCTGTGATCAGCCCGGCCAGATTCTGAGGCAAACGGAGGATGCGCTTTGGGTGGAGAGCCCGGTACATGCGGAGGCTGAACTGGCCATCCGCATGCAGATCCAGCTCCTGAAGGAAGAGCAGGCCCTTCACATTACCCACCAGCTGATCAATCATGCCGAGCGGGAACGTCAGCTGGCTCTCTGGTCCCTGACTGCGGTACCTCATCAGGGCCGCGTGGACATTCCCTTTCCTCCCGGAAGTCATCTCAAGGTTCTTGAAGGCAGCCTCCCCAACATGAACAACGGCCGGGTCCAGGTGGATTTCGACCAGACCCGGGCTCCCTACCTCTCTAATCTCAGTATTCGCAGCCCCATCCCCCAGTGGCTGCTGGTGCAGCAGACCCGCAGCCTGCATTCCTCCACGGCAGACAGCAATGCGGAAGCCAATCTGATTGTGTATCAGGATGATTCCCCCACGGAGGAGTTCGCGGAGCTGGAACACGTTGGCCCCCTGCGTGCGGTCCCCCCCGGCGGCTCCCTGTCGCTGCTCCAGAAACTCTCCCTCCACCCGGTTGAAGCTCTCCCCAATGCGCAACCGAACGTCCTCGTGTTTGACCGCAAACGCGGTCCATGGCGGGCACCGGATGGCAGCCTGCAACGCTGGGAAGGCCGATTCGGCCCACAGAGTGTCTTTCTGGGAGAGTCCGGTGAACTCCCAGTCATCTCCGCCCAGCAGTACCCGCCCTCCGATATGGATCGCCGTATCGAGCTGCGCTTCACGCCAGCTGAGAATACGGAGGATCTGCAGGTCCTGCTCGAACTGGGAGGCAACGGCAATGGCATCAGTCTCTACCTGCAGGGGGATCAGCTGCACGCCTGTGCCTGGGGAACCCGGGACGGCAGGCTGGACTTGGTTCATCAGTCGCGCCCGCTCCCCCGATCCCGGAAGGGCTTAGAGGCCGTTCTGTCGCTGCATCATCAGAAGGGCTTCCGCTTCAGCCTCAACCGGAGGACCAGAGCTGCCGAAGAGCTGCCCGATCTGGGCGCACACCGCAGTCCCTCCCGACTCGGCGGGGTGGCCCGGGACACCCGCACCCATGAAGGCATTCTCCGGGAGGGCCAGGGGCCTTTCCTGGGGGTCATTGAGCGGCTGGAACTGCGACTGGAACTGGCCTCCCGGAATGCACGCCGAAAAAATGCCACTCCCTGAATCCGGACAACCCTAGTGTAGTCCGCCTTACAGATCGTCTATTTTGCTTCAGACCCGTTCCTCGTCATCAGAAGAGACTGTCAGACTTCCGCCTGAAGGCGGGACTCCGGCAGTCTCCGTATCCATCTCCCGGAACCCATCCCAGGCGTACACGAAACCCGGAGTCTCCACAGAGAGCACTGGGGTTTTTATGGACCTGTTTCCTTGAGCTTCCCTTTGTGCCGCTGTCTTTGAAATCCTTTAGAACCCTGCCAACAAAATAGACGATCTGTAAGGCGGACAACTCTAACTCAGCTCCCGCCAGGAGCCTTTATTCATCATCAGCTTGGGCTCCGCTGGCAAACCGCGTTCATCGCGGTGCAGCTGAGCCACCAGCATATCCACCGCATAGGTACCGAGGGTGTGGTTTTGCTGATCAATCCCGGAAATACGGGGTTCTTTTTTCACATGCAGGGACACCAGGGTCGGCAGCCCCCTCAGCCGGGAAAGGGCTTCACAATGTGGGGACAAAATCACATCGGCTTGATGACGGCGACACCAGCCGGCCATCTCTCCCAGATCCAGTCCTGAGGGAATTTTCATGTCCACCGCCGCTTCCGCGCCCAGGGGATGGTTCGCAAAAAAACTTCCTGTATACGCGTGGTGCACGGTGTAGGAGAGGCTATCGGAAATATACAAAGCCGGCCGGGTATGACCCAGACGGCTCAGATGCTGCAGGGCGAGTTCCATGCCGAAAAAATGATGATGTCCGACCCGGTGAAACTCCTGATTATCGTGGGTGTTGCCAAAGGCCACCCAGGCGAAATCATCCCAGGGGGCATCCAAATCGCGCAAGGCCCGGGCACCTGCGCCTAGAATCGGGGTCAGAATCACCCCGCGCACCCCCCGGTGATACAACACATCAAACAGACGGCGGGGCTGTTTGCGATAGTCCCGGAATTCCATGGGATCGAGACGGAAACCCAGTTTCTCCGCCCGTGCCTCCATGCCCTGCTCCAGTTTCACCAACAACTCATGCTGTTTCCGTTGTTGCGGAGACACAAACCACACCAGTCCGAGCGTTTCCACATACTGATCGCGTTTCCCGCTGCGCATCAGCGACATCAGCCGGGTTACTTCCGGGTTGTGCTGATAGCCCAGTTCCTCCGCAGAGGCTTCAATCGCCTCCCGGGCATTGGCAGAGGCACTGCCCGTACCACGGATCACCCGGGACACCGTCATCAGGGAATAGCCGGTGGCATCCGCAATGTCCTGCATGGAAACCGATCGGGAACTGCTCATATGCCGATCATGCCGTTGCCAGCCGCCCCCGTCAATTGTGAAACTAACACGCTCTGCGCCTCGTCTGAACACAGGGCTGGGCTAAGTTGAGTTCATGAGCATCGCCCCCCTGTTTTCTTTCGAACTCGACTGGCTCCATCCCTCCCTGGCTGAAGCTGAACCGGATCGTGATCTCTCGAAAGCAATCGCCGCGATCCGGAAACATCTTCAGAGCCTGTCCATCCCTCTTTCCCGCCTCGACCTCTGCGGGAATTTGGAACAACAGGCCGGAGATCTGTTGGAACGGAGGGTAGGCCTGCTGAATGAGGTCTGCCATCTGGACACTCCCGTGAACTGGCAGCGGCTGGCGGAGACGGACGCTCAGCGAAACTGGCATCTGGGCTACATGTACTGGCTGAATCCCCTGGCCCATGCCTACGAACAGAGCGGAGAGGAACGCTACGCACGGCAGTGGAAAAGCTATGTAGAGGAATTTCTTGAAGGCTGTCCCTATGCGGCCGACGCCCGGGGTTATCACCCCACCCGGGACATGGTGCTCAATGACAAAAAGACCTGTAACCTGGGAGAGAACGGTGGTCCGCGGCACAAAGATGCGCCCCCGGAACAACGGCATCAGTGGATGTCGCTGTCCTGCCATTTCCGGATCGACACCTGGCTGGCGGGTCTGACCCGGATGGCGGGATCCCCGGAACTGGATGATGCATTTTTGGCTAAATGCCTGCTCTCCCTGACCCGGGACCATGCCTTTGTCTGTGTGATGAATCCACGCGAAAACACCCCGAACCAATTCACCGCGGTTACGATGTCCCTGTTACGCCTTTCTGTGGCCCTTCCCATGTTCCGCTCTCATGCCTCACAGTTTCTGGTGGCTTGGGAACGCTTACAGAGGGTGTTTTCCAATACCATGTATCCGGATGGCAGTGACGCGGAACAATCACCGAACTATAACCTCTTCCTGCTCGATCTCTGCGTGGAACTGCTGGACCTGCTCAAGGAGACTCCGGACTCCCGCACAACCCCCATTCGGAAGGCGGCCCGGAAACGCCTGGAGTTTCTCGAGGCCATGCAGACACCGGATGGACAACTGCCTCCGATTGCGAAAGGACATCTCGAACCCCTCCGTGAACGGCTGGCCCATGCGAGGTCCTGCCTCGGACTCCCCCCTGCCCCGCCTCCACCCAGTTCCAGTCATTTTCCATACGGAGGCTATCACGTCCTGCGCAGCGATCAGAGCTGGCTGCTGTTTAAGAATTCTCCTCCGGGCAATGGGCACATGCATGAGGACTGTCTGTCTTTTCAACTGTGGCTCGAGGGAAAAGAAGTGTTGTCCGATCCGAGTCAGTACACGTACGAACTGAACACAGCGGAACAGAAAGAACTGAATGAATGGGCCTTGTCTACGGCGGGGCACAATGCGGTGCTGATCAACGGAGAGGGTCAGCGGCGGATCCAGCTACGGAGCAGTGGAAGCTGGAACCATGATGAAGTTCCGGATCTGCGGGCTTCTGAAGCCGCAATCATGACCGATCGAATCGTTGGCAATGAGCAGCTTCGCTTTGTCGAGGGAAGCTATGCCGACGGCGTCAACGGAACAGAGCGGATCGTCCACCGCCGTCAGATTCTCGAACTCCGCGGGAAGGGATGGCTCATTCTGGACTGGGTGGATCAGGAGGCCGAAGTCACCCGCTGCTGGCAGTTTGCACCCCGGCTGAAGGACCTGTTAAGACAAGACGGGGCTTCCGTTCAAGGTCCTGAATTCCAGATGCTGGACCTGAGCCCGGATCCGGAGTGGGCCTGGGAAGACCGCTATCACTTCCCGGAATATGCGGTGAAAATTCCGGCCAAAGAACTCCGGTGGAACAACCGGTCTACACCGGAACGCCCCCTGCTGACCTGGATCACCCAAGCTGGTGGCAGAACCCTGCCCGTATGGGAGGAGAATACGCTGCGATGGGGAGAGAACTACGAATTGCAGATCTCCCCCGGGGGGAACCTGACCCTGAAGAACGAAGAACTCCACCTGACCTGGTCACGCGATGCGGGAGCCCTGCATTCTGGTGCACATGAACTTGGGGGGCTGTTTTAAATCCTATGATCAGGACCCAAGCAAGAAATGGGGAGTCGGGGATAAAACAGCAACGCCTGCCTTCAAGGCAGGCCAGTGGCATCAGGTGCTCCTACAGGTCAGCTTAAACGATCCCGGAAGGGCAAATGGATCTGCACAGGTGTTTATCGACGGGAAAAAGGTTCTGCAAACGGAACAGGTCACCTTCCGGGGTGAAGGAGGAGAGAATACCCTGATTCGGAATTTCCTCGTGCTGGAAGGCATTCAGCCCCCACCCGAAACCCCATAAGGGGTATCCAAGATCCATCGCTCGCTCAGCCCCGTTGCTGAACCCAGTTGAGCAAATCACCCACATCGGCCGTGGCCAGGCATTCGACCGTATCAGCAGCTCCGTAGTAGATTTTCACTTCACCGGAATCCTCCAGCAGCATCCCGCCCGGAAAAATCACGTGATTGCGGAAGCCTTCAAACCCTGTTTCCGGCGGAACCCCTTCCCCGGTCTCATACCAGACTTCGGGGGAAAGCAGGGGTTCCTGTCGAAGGGCTTTGATTTTCCAGGGCTGCTCCAAATCCATCAGCATCAGTCCGGCCCGATACACTTTGGGCCATGCCTCTTCCCAGCCATGCCTGCCCCGACGCTCATCGCGCCAGACCGCGTGAAAGGTGGTCAGCCAGCCTTCCGGAGTTTTAATCGGAGGAGCCCCCGGACCCATTTTGTCATTGGCCCATTCCAACTCGTAACTGCCCAGAAGATGCTGAGCATCCCCCCAGTGCCGTAAATCCGGGGAGGCACTCCACCACATCTGTGCCTGGTCGCCCGCCAACCAGGTGCCCCCATAACTGTTCACCGGACGTTCAAAGCGGCAATAGCGTCCGGCAACTTTTTCGGGGAACAATACCATGTTCCGGTTATCCGGCACGGAGGCGGATAAGACCTCCCAGTGTTCAAAGTCATCCGTGACCGCAACACCCCCTCTCAGCCCCTGGTTCGTATCGATGGCAAAACACATGTAGACCCGGTGATCGATCACGGTGAGGCGCGGATCGTAAAATCGCTGCAGATGAATCCCCGGGTCCTGACTACGCATGATGGGCGCAATGAGATGTTTCGCAGACTCCAGTGTGATGCAGGGTTTCGGCTCCACCTTCCAGGCAATGCCGTCGTCACTGAAGGCCAGTCCCAGGTTGGTGCCGTCAAAGCGGGGCAGCCCTTGAGCTTCCCGGGCCAGAAATTCATCGCCGGATGTTGCGCCGAAATCGTTACGAAAGACCATGACATAGCGTCCCTGAAGCTTGCACACACCGGCATTAAAACACAGACTGGAGCGGTAAGGTACATCTGCCGCCTTCAGCAGAGGATTCGCAGGGTGACGGGTCAGAAAGGGAGCGGTCGTATTCAGGGGGATCTGTTCCATGGAAGTCTCACAAAAAAAGGCGTTACTAGGAAAAAACGGACTCGGGGTATTGGGGATACCTGCTGCAGCTTCTAGCGTACTTCCAGCCGAAGAAAGAGAACATCCTCTGTCTCAATGGGAATCTCCTGCTTCTCCCCCGTACCGGGATATTCGCCCACAAAGGCCCATTCTCCCGGTTCCAGGTTCATACGGGAATACAGACGGTAGGTCCTGCCTGATCGCGTCGGAAAGCCAACCCCGCCTTCGGCCGGCAGGATCTTGAAGACGGAAGAGGACAGATTCGGATCCGTTCCCGCCAGATACTCCTCCTCGGCAGTGAGCGTGTCCCCATCCAGATCCTGTTTCGGGTTCAGATCTCCATCCGCATCGGGATCCCCGGGCCGACTATGTTCCCGTTCCCAGCTCCCCGGAAGACCGTCACCGTCCGCATCAGAGGTCACATCCTGAAACGCAGATGCGCGGTTACTGATGCGGATGGCGTCGATCGCGCTCCCTTTGCCATCACCATCCCTGTCAACCAACTGAATAGCGATTCCGCCCAGTGAAGGCCCAAAGGCATCTGTTGAGGAAATCGCAGAAGAGCTCAAATCAGGATCTCCCAGACCGCCCTCCCCACCTGCGAGGTCAGGGTTCAACCAGAAGGACACCCGGTCCGCGGATCCCGTCACATCCAGTTCCACTTTTCCCAACAGCAGATGTGGGGTGTTGAGGGTGATGGGTTTTGCTGCAAAAGCATCGCTCCCGTTGTTGAAGCGCATCCACAGGCGTCGGCCGTTGTTGTCATCTATTCCGATAAAGGATCCACTGTTGCCATTGTTGACGGCTGGGTCGGCATCCAGCCAGACCAGAGCGCGGTCATTTCCTGACAGCTGCAGGAGTGCTGAGATCCAGACCGTGCCGTCCAAAGTCCGGGAAAACTTTCGGGCCACAATCGGACCGCCCGCGCTGTCTTTCCATCGAACCGCTCCATCTTCCGCATCTGTCTGATTCGCCACTCCATCCATCTCAGCCTGAGAGGACTCCAGCTGCAGCCCCGGGATATATTCGGCATCCTGACTTGCCCAGCCACCCTCCCAGCCGCTGCCCCCATTGAGCCCCCCGATATTCAGAATGGAACTGCCGTAGCCGTTAAAATATTCTGTGATCAGCTCCGGAGCGTCCCCGGCATCTGACATGACCTGTCCATCCGCCTTCAACTTGGCGCGAAAGCTAGGGTAGTCAATGTCCTGCACCGCCACCTGCTGGTCAATGGCCATGCCGGCCGCAGTCGCAGCAGACTGTCCCAGATGCATAAACACCGGCTCCATGCGAATGGAGCTGAACGCGATATGACTGGAGGAGACACAAAAGGTCACCAACAGATTGCCACATTCCGCCTTTTTCGGAGTGATGGCGGTATAGGGAATGTCATAGCGTTTTTTCCCTGCCAGAAAGTTTCCTTCATTTTGAAGTCTGCCAGCGCTGTTCCGGGAGTAGCTGTCCGGTGTTTCCTGCCTGCTGTTGGGTGCCAGAGGGTACTCCGCCGGAAAGATCAGCCGCTGCACATGATGGCTGTCGATCCCATAGGAACCCTGGCCTATGGCATCAGCTTTGGTCCCGTTGACCTCGATATCCTCCTTGGTCATCACATAGGGTCCGATCATCCGCCGGGTTTCCCGGATGTACAACTGAGGAGAGAAGTTCCCGTTCGTCAGGTATTCATCCGCAGGATAGGCAAAGGCAGCCATCTCTGCACGCACAGCGGCAGGAACAGCGGGGTCGGATTTCAAAAACCACAACAGCCCCTGGGTGAACTCAATATGTTCCTGCCAAATGGCCTCCCGGGTAGCATAGTCCCCTTCCGGGTAGTCCCAGTTCTGGCCAATGTGATCCGTGGAAAAGGGACCCCGGTTGTTGATATCCGTCTTCAGGTCCTTGAGCACGGAAATTTTCAGAAGATGATCTTTCAGGGTGCTGGACTGACCGGCAGCGCTGCGAGCGGCAATGTAGCGGCGCAGAATTTCAAACTTCGCGGGATCATAGGAGGCCGGCTGAGTGATTTCTACCCTCTCCTCCGGATCCGGTGAACGGGTCAGACAGAGCCGGAAACAGTAGGCCTGGGTTTTTCCGTCGGCAGTTCCGTCGGGCTCGAGGGGGCCCTCCTGAATGTAGGGCAAAAGCCCACTCTCGGGATCACCCGGAATGACATAGGGATCGATAAAGAAATCAAACTGCTGGGGCTGCCATTCATCCGGCCCCACCACTCCCCCTTCGCTTTCACCGTATTGAGCCTGACTCTCCCGCCCCACAGTGTAGGAGACGCCGGCTTCGGCCATAAGATCCCCCTCATACGATGCATCAATGAACACCTTGCCCATGAATTCGTTTCCGTTTTCCATCACAATTTTGGTGATGGTGTTTCCCGATTTCAGCACGCCGCTGCCATCCCGTTTCAACCGGTTTCCAGTTCGAACCGTAATGGAATGGGTCGCCAGCAGCAGTTGAAATTCGGCCAGGGCCTCGCTGGGAAGCAAGGTCCAGGGATTGGATCCGTTGCTGAACCCGGTAGAGACAGAAGGACTGGGCTCCGCTACCTTGTCAAAAAAGGCCAGGGACAGACCACCAATGGTGTCCAGATACCCGCCATCCACCCAGCCCAGTCCCCCTGTGGTAGTCCCGCCAATATGAGTGGTGGGCTCAATGAGTTCCACCGTTTTTCCTTCTTTCGCTGCCTGTACCGCGGAGATGATGCCCCCGGAGGTAGCGCCATAGATCACGATATCGGCGTTGTAGGTATTCTGTGCAGGTGACATGATGGGTGCTCCAAGGTAACAGGAAAGGAGAGAAAGCATCTTCAGACAAACAAACTTCATCATAGGGTCAGTTGGGTGAGTGTTCGGTTTGGGGATGCTCGCATGCATTTTCAAGAAAGCGGTACCCGGCGGAACGAAGCGCGGGGGGGGTGTCATGCCCATGTCCATGGCAGTACATCTGCAATGAGGAGGAGGCCTCCAGAAGCTCAAACGCAAACCGGGCCTTCTCAAAGCAACGAAACACGGCTTCGATAGACGGGTTACAGGGATCATTCCAGGGCTCGATCAGCAACAGGGACCGTGGCGCAATCAACGCCAGCAGTTCCTGGTACTCGAACAGAGTTTGACCTGTTTCCATCATGTGACGGTTGAGCTGAGGACTTAAGGCCTGATCCGTAACGGGATTCCGGTACACATTGGACTGATTCGGACTCAGACCTGTGGAGGACACACAGGCAGACACCCGTTCATCCAGCGCCGCCAGATACAGAGCGGCCCTGCCACCGAGAGAATGGCCGATGCAGCCCAGACGATCTGCGTCCACAGCCGGATGATCTGCCAGCAATCCAAGGGCAGCACGGTGAATCGCGAGGCGGACGCCGTCGATCGAGGACTCAGGATAGGCTTCGTAGAACCAGGAGAACATTTCCTCCAGCGGCCGCTTTCCCGCTGCCTCCCCGAATCCGAACTGATCCACGGACAGCGTCACCCAGCCCCGTTTCGCCAACTCCACGGCGTAGGCCCGATGTTCTTTAACATCAGGTCGCATATTCCCACGGTGGGCATTCTCCTGATCGGTCCCGTGCAGACATAAGACTCCGTTTCCCGTATAGGTGGAGGCGTCTTCGGGCAGGACCCAACTGCCGAACACATCCCAGCCTGGGAACGCGGAGAACCGAAGCGGAATCCGGATAACGCCGTACTCTTCAACCGCTACCCCCATCACCGGTTGAACAGGAGGCACAGAGAAGGAATCACCCAGGCTGCTGAGAATCCTGCGGGACACACGCTCCCGGAGTTCCGGCCAGGCTTCAGCTTTGGTATCCGGCAACAGAACATCACGCATGATCATGGGAAAGCTCCAAGGAAGCAGGATCATCGTTCGGCGTCCGGCTGAGAACGCGCGTACAGGACAGGAAGAGAAAGGGTTTCATAGCGATGAACGGGTTTTAGTCACGGAGGGCCTGACTGGGACTACGCTCTCCACCGATACATCATCGATCCACATTCCCACGGGATCCCCCCTCTGCCCACGCACCCCGCCAAAGGCCCTGAATTCCAGATAGTTGAGACTAACCGGGAACCGCCCCTCTTTGGGCAGGTCCAGCGGCAGCACTCCCTGGACCCGGTCCCCGTTTAGCCACAACCCTGCTGTTCCCGCCGGAATTCCCTGAACCGCCGCCCCGGAACCGTTCACCAGCAGTTGCAGGGTATGAACCTTGCCTTTACCCACTTGGAATTGGTGATATTTCCAGCCCAGATTCCCACTCCGGTCGCTCAGCTTGCCGGAGCTGTGAAAGCGAAGATGAAGAATTTGTTCCTCTTTGCCAGGCACCATGCCCGGTAAATCGTAACGCCCAGCCTGCTGGGTAAGAATCAGTGCGCCCCAGGTCCGTTCGTTCTGATCCCCTGGGTCCAGACGGAACCGCATTGAAATCCGCAACACGCTCTTTTTCTCCGGGTTCCAGTCGCTGGTCCGGAACACAGACGAGTCCTCGGGTGCTTCCGAGCCAAAGGCATCAAAATACAGCCAGTGATTCCCCCTGGCGATTGCCCGGGTCTCCACCGCAATTCCGTTTGGCCCCGCTTTTCCATTGGCCGCGGTCTGCCACAAGGATCGTCCGGAATAATACATCCCGGCCTTCCCTGCCGATCCCTCCCGGGTCGAGGCTAAGGGTGCCTTTTCGAAATCTTCCTGAAGCAGTGACTCAGCAAGCAGAGACGACCCCGCAGCAAGCAGCAGGAGGAACACAGGTTTGAAAAACAATTTCATCAGAGAAAAAGCAGCCCCATGGACCGCTTGATCAGGAGGAGCTCCTGCAGATTATCCGCGGCGGCGCAGCCCCAGGGCTGCTGCAAGCCCCGCCAGACCGAACAAGGCGAAGGTGGAGGGTTCGGGGATGACGGCCAGGCCAGCCGCAACGGAGTCTGCATTGCTGGTGCTCAGGATAAAGCCGGTAACCGTCGTGTTGCCGCTCAGCCCCATATCCGCCAAATTCCAGCTTACAGAATTTGTCTGACGGCCTGCCAGAGTACTCCCTCCTTCCCGGTCCCAGTCCCGCCCGGCTATGCTTGGCGTGCGGGCAAAAGTGGAGTCATTGGTCCAGGTCCCATTTCCGAAATTCCACGCGATATCGTCCAGGGCCAACGCAGCACCCACCCCGGCGCCCAGCGAATCAATCGCTTGAACGAGCACATCATTCCCGTCTCCGACAGAGGAGCTTCCATTATTGCTTTCGAAATAATAGAAGAGGTCATCTCCAGTCACCACCTGGCCAAACTGAACGGTAAACGAACTGTTCAATGCAGCGGTATCCAGATTATTCCCACTGAGAGAGGCCTGTCCGTTGGCGGGAACCCCGCCGATTCCGAATTTGGGATTCGCAGTCCCGCCCACAGAAATGGCGGAATAGCTTCCCGCACGTAAATCGCTGTAGGTTGTCCCCCCCACCGTAATCGTTTCGAGAATGCCCCAGCCCTCCCCGCTTCCATCCAAAGAGGAGCTAAAGGAATCCACAGCCAGCATCGCAGCCGGTGACATGAGGGACACAGCCAAAGTGGTCAGTCCCAGAAAAATAGGTTTCAGTGAGAGGCGTGTCATGTTTTACTTCCGTTTCGCAGCTGTCAGGGTTTCTCTAAGAATTCATTAACTTATCCTCTCATACGGGGAACTTTTGGTATTGCCCATAATAGGCAATCTATTGCATATTTACGACAGATGTCCGCTCCCCTCATCCTCATTGACCTTCCCATCCATCAACGCTGGATGAGGCATGTGTTTTCGGGAATTTCCGCCTATACACAGGA
Organism: Verrucomicrobia bacterium UBA6056; assembly: GCA_002429005.1. GTDB lineage: Bacteria > Verrucomicrobiota > Kiritimatiellia > SS1-B-03-39 > UBA6053 > UBA6056. The sequence continues at coordinate 42,609 of DIYK01000078.1, read as the reverse complement.
GCATACGGACTGGAGCTTCACCTTTGTCCCCAATGAACTCTCGCTGAAGGACATCTTACGCACCCTGCCATCACCTGATGCGTTGTTAACGCACAACAGCAGCTTTCCAGATAAGGGTCTTCTTCAGGTTTCGGTTGAAGCAGAGGGAAGCTGCAGCGTGCAGACCGACCAGGTTGAGGTGGGACGTCTGGCCTGTGAGCATCTCTTGGAGCGGGGACTCCGGAATCTACTGGTGCTGAACACCGGGGATCTCAACAAAACGAAACGTCATCAGCGTGTACAGGGAATTCTCGACCGGGCCAGAGAGGCCGCTGTCCCTGTGCAGGTGTTCGATCATGGACCGCGCACACGCACCCGGGGCACATGGAGGCTGGAGGATCAGTTTGCAGATGTGGAGGAGCTTCTCCGCGAGCTTCCCCGCCCCTGTGGTCTGATCGGCTGCGATGCGGATCACAGCCTCAGAGCCCTGATGATCTGCGGGCAGGCCGGCCTGAGAGTGCCTGAGGACGTTGCCGTGGTCAGCTGCGCCGATGATGATGCCGTGTTCACTCAGACCCGTCCGAGTCTAAGTGCGGTGGTGCACAATCAGATCGAGGTCGGCTACGAAGCGGCGGCCAGGCTGCATGCCCTTCTCGAAGGAAAAGACGGCCCACTCAGGACCACAATCCCACCGGCCTATGTGGCCTCCCGGGGCAGCACGGACTGGACGGTTACCGGGGACCCCTTCTGCGAACAGGTGCTGCGCTACATCCGCGATCATGTGGGGGAGAACCTTAAAGTAGCAGAACTGGCCGGTATCTTCCATGTGTCGGAACGCACCCTGGTGCGGCGCTTTCAAAGCCACCTGGGACGTTCCCCGGTCAAAGAAATCGCCCGGGCCCGGATCGAAGCGGCAAAAATTCTACTCTTCAGCACGCAAAAACCCCTGAGTGAAATTGCCCTGGACTGCGGCTTCAGCGGACAGCCTCATTTTCAACGGGAAATTAAACAGGCTACAGGTATGACGCCCGGAGAACTGCGAAGGCGCTGAGAGCTGAGAGCTTTCGAAAATTCCGCCTCATTCAAGATGTGGATCGCACTACATCAATCTGACTAGGATCCAAACGGCCATCCTGTATTCAAAACATGCCATTGTCATGGGCCATCGTTTCGGGAATTTCCTGAATGAGGTCCCAGTGTTCGACAATCAGATCCTCCTCTACCCGGAAGAGATCATATGCGGCCAGTTTTTTGCCATTCATATGCGCCTGGGACTGAACAAGTACAAAGTTCCCCTCTCCCCAAACCTGATGGATCACCGAGGGGATGAAAGGATCCTGTCCCAGAAAGAAGTCAAGAAAGCCCTCCAGGGCCTCTACGCCATCTCCGACATGAGGATTGTGCTGCAGGTAGATTTCCGGATGGATATAGGTTTTCACGGCGCGGGCATTGCCCTTCACAAACACCTGTTCATAAAAGGTTCGTACCAGCTTTTTATTACTCTCGGTTTTATGGAGATCCCGGATTTCCGTTTCTCCGTCGAGCAGACTGCGGCCACTGGCGTTGACAGGTCCGATGGGCTGAATTACATCCCAATGCTCGGCAATCTTACCATCCTGAATGCGCCAAATATCAAAGGTGGCAATTTCTTTGGCTCCGAAGGCCTCCGCATGGTCGTAGCTGTTATGCATGATGAGGATGTCCCCATCCTGCAGCATGCGATGGGTGCGTGCCGTAACCTGGGCCTCTTTCAGAACGGGCATAAACCCCTCCAGGGCTGCCCGACCAGTAGGCACATGCGGGTTGTGCTGAATGTAATCCTCCCGGAAGTAGGTCCGGACCGCTTCCGCACTATAGTTTTCAAACAGTTCGCGCTGCACCATGGCCGCAAAGGCTTTCAGATCCGGAACAGGTTGTGAGGGCGGCGTCGCGCAGGAACAGAGCAGGAGAAAAAGAAGAACAGTGGTAAGAGTTTTCATAGAGCGTGATTTCATTGGGGATGAGTTCTTAGAGAGGAAAACCGGGATAGGATCCGGGTCTTAACTAGAAGGATATTCAAAAACGAGTCTGCTTACACATCATCCTCCGTCAGCCAGCGAAAGCTGACAATACGGAAACGACGCTTGGGAATGACGGTATCGTAGCTACCCGTATTCGCAGGTATCTCTTCGGGGGCCCAACTGGGCACATTACCATGGGGAACCGAACTGTCGACGTAATCGGGACTGCGCTGCACCACCGCTTCAAACCAGGCACGGGCCGTCCCCTCCCCGACCTCTCCGTAACTGCGGATGACAAAAGTATCGGATCGGCTGCTGAGCATAGGCCCGATCACCGTCAGCAGATCCGCCTGGGTGAGAAAGCCGGTGGATCCCATGGCCACCGGCGTATCGGGGTCGATCCGCGAGCGGACAAAGGGATTCAGTCCGGAGGCATCCATGCCGGCATCCGCAAGACTTTCGGAAATATGGTCATTCAGTCCTGCCGCATCAATGGCGGCCTGCAGCGGCCCCGCCTGCTGGGATGCATGACCGGAGGGGCGCAAACGACGGTTCACAAAATCGGAGAGGTTGAGGAAAGGTCCGCGAATGTGTACCTGACGGACAATCTCCTCAGCCAAGCGTGAAATCTGCGCATCACTCAGGTTACGAAATCCTTTCCAGATCTCATTTTCCTCATTTTCCGGCAGCAAGGTCCGGGTGTACACGCTACCCATCGGGGTGACCGTATTGCTACTGCCCTGCACATCCATGGCCACCTGACGGGTGGAGGCCAGCAAAGCACGCCAGGCCTCGACCGAGGTGGAATTGACGTTAAACATGCCCTGCACGCGCATGCGGGCCGCGGAGTTCAGAGGCGCCTCCGCACGGATCTCTCCAGAGGCATCAAACAGAGAGTACATGGCTGCCATCGCCGTTTCCATGAGTGGTGCTTCATATCGCAGCGTGGCCTGCGGCAAGGGGCTTCCGCCCTGGAAGGCCGCAAAACGCTGGGCCGCACTTTGCCCGGAAGCGCTGTCCGGGCTGATTCCGCTGAAGAAGTAGCTGTCCCACAGAGCCTGATTGAGCATGTAGGACCAGTCCACCCGGGTCATGGTCCACTCACTGCGGTTGTTGGGTGAGCCGCGTTTGTTCTCCGCCACCATGATGTTCTGATCATTCAGCGGTTGCTGGTCCATGGGATAATCCGGATCGACAAACAGCGAAGCGAAGGAGTTACCAATCACCATCGTCGGCTCATCTGGCATATAGGTCGTCTGGGCATGTTGCAGGGAGGCCACAGACAGCAGAGGCTGGGTGGGCAACTCAAACAGGGTCACAAAGCGCTCTCCCCCGGAGGCGGTATTGGACCCGCCCCAATAACCGTTGCGGCCGGAATTCGCCAGCCAGGTGCCATTCCAGGAGTTGACCTGCACCCATTCCCCCCACCACAAATCCTCTTTCCCGTTGGAGCCGGGCTCCTCATAGGCCTGCGATTCAATGTCCCAGGTACTGCCCTGGGAGAAGGCACTGGCGCGCACATTGAAATGAGAAAACATGTTGATGGGATCTGCACTATTCTGCGTTTTCAAGGAAGCATCATAAATGACCAGGGGGCGTTTTTCCGCGGAGAGTGCGGGATCATTCAGCCGCATCCAATCAGACCACTCGCTTTCCACATTGCGGGCATTGGCCACAAAATCTTCAAAGAACGGGGCATTGCTCACGGAAGTGCGGTTCACCGCCTGCACCACGATCTTGGTGTCTTTGGAACTGGGCACATTCAGCTTCACCCGGATTTCTGCATCCGGTGGAAATTCTTCCCCCCACATATCCTGAAGAAACACCCCGGATTGGGTGGGGAGAGAAGAGGTGACCCCCGGATTGAGCACCAGTTTCACCCCGCTGGGATTTGTGCCCGTGCGATAATAAGGCAGCCGCTCCCCTACCACACTGAACAGCACCACTTCTCCGGGTTCCATGACAAAACCGGAGGGCACCTGCAGATCCAGCATGTAGGCTTCATGATTCTTCCAATTATAGCTGCTGTCACCCGAGGACGCGTCATTGAACATCCGACTCAAATCCCGGGATATCGTCCGCACGGATCCGTCACTCGTCCGCAGCTGCATATCAAAAGCCGCAGAACACGTCACCGAGCACGTCATAGAACGCGTAGTCGAGGTTATGCTCCTCTTCGTAGGCGCCAAGCTGCTCGAGCATGTTGATGGAGGTGATGATGCCGCGGCCGGCACAGCCTACCCCGGGTTCCGGACCACCGGACTCGGTGCAGCGGGTGCCACGATAGCCGCCCTTCATGATGTCATCGAGTTCGAGGTCTTCGCCCTCTTCGCGCAGCGAGTCGAGTACCCTTTTCTGAGCGAGGCCGCCGAGAAGGAGACGGGTGGAGTCTGTTTTCGGGTCGCAGCCTACCACCATCACTTTGCGTCCCATTTCCGCAAGGGCGGCTACGGTATTTTGAGTGGTCGTGGATTTGCCAATTCCGCCTTTGCCGTAAATGGCCACTTTGCGGAACGTTTTTTCAGTGGAAACATCGGTTTCCGGTGCAGTCGGTGCCTGGATCATGGCTTTTCTCCGAGTTGAGGTTGTGTCGGCGTTTCCAGCCATAGCACCCCACATGCCAAGTCCCTTCGGAGCCCCAAAAAAAGCCCGTATCACCTATGCCGGCAATACGGAGCTCCAAAAGTTTTCGGACAAAATTGACGAGTATTCAGGGAAAGGGTCACCCTGAGCGCGCTTCCCTGAGGCAGGTCCCTGTCCCTGTCCCTGTCCTCTGAGTCAGCGCTCCATATCCACCCGCTGATCTGGGGCGAGGCGGAAGATCGCTTCGCGGGCCAATTTTTCCGGATCCGCAAAGGCGCTATCCGCTTGTTTTCGTTCCCAGGCCTGCCATGCAGCCGCGTCTACACCAAAGGATTCCCCACTTCCTTCAATCAATTGAACGGCGACGTAGCGTTTTAAGGCAGCGTCATCCCGGTAACTATCCCGAAAGCGGCCCAGGTTCACGGAGAGCAACTCAATGAGAGCCTGCACGGATTCCCGGGTCCACATTGAGGCCAATAGATCTACGCCATGTTCGACGCCATAACCCGTCCCATTCTCTGAAGCAGAGAAATAGCTCCGACGAGCCGTCTGGAGCAACTCGGACACGGGTTCAATCGTACGGGGGTCATGAAAGCGCTTCAGTTCAAAAAGCAGCAATGCCTTTTCACGAAATGATTTTGTATGGAGCAGAGCTAACAGGCCCGCTACGGGATCCTCCTGTTGCAGCGTCTCCAGAATCTGTACCTTGGCTTTGGATACGCCCTCAAGCTCCGGGAACTTTTGAAGCAAGGCATGAACGACTTCAGGAGAAGCATGGTCCCGGATGTCCATGTAGAAAAAGGCTTCCTCCAGTTCCTCCAGAAAAATCTCTGCAATCACTGGGTCTTTACGTCGTAACAGAGCCCGGAGAATTCTTCTGCGGAGAAAAGAATCTTCAACGTGAGCTTCCAGGCGAACTAACTCCTCCGAGCTGGCCTGAAAGGAGGGCTCACAGATCAACGGAATCACTGAGGGAGGCGCCAGGAAAGCTCCCCTCTCTTCATGAGACAAGGCATATTCCATCAACGCCTGCTTCCCGGCAGCACTGCCGATTCGGGTCAAAAGCTGTGCAATGTAGCTGTACTCCACCACAAACTGGGCCATCTGAGGATCGTTAAAGCCCGTCAGCATGGCCTGTTCAGCCCATCGAATCTCCACGTCCTCCTGTGAGGACTCAGGGGGCAGATAGGGAAAAAGACCCAGAGCTCCATAGAAGGTTAACTTCTCTCTTCCCTCCGCCTCTTCCAGAAACCACAGGAGTTTTTCACGCCCTCGGGGATCATTCATGCCCGCGAGAATGGTCGCATAGAGGCAGCGAAGATCCTGATGCACAAAGGGGTTCTCCATACGATCCACCAACACCTGACGGAGCTGGGGGGAATCATGCTCAAACATCCAGGTCACCGCGTTTCGGTTATAATCCGCATATAACTCGATCCATCCCTGTCGATTCAAGATGTGGGTCGGAAACTGTTCCCGAATCAAGAGAGGCACCCCGTCTTCATGTTCAAATTCCGGGTCTATTCTTCCAAATCGGGCCCGAAGCGTAATCGGTTTTTCCAGGTAACGGATCTCAGGATCCCGGATCACAAATGAAGGGACAAACGCCTCACTGGACCCATTCAAATCAGGGCGAAGCTGCTGCAATAAGGAACCGGACACATTCGCTTTCCGGGCATGAATATCCGAGGGAAACTCCAACTGGGGCCCCTCCTTGGAGATCAAATACAGGTCCTCCTCCTCATAGCTAAACCACCAGTTCCCGTTGCGACTCCATATCACGCCATCCAGGGAAACCGCTTCGCCTACCTGCTCCTGGAGCCACAGAGCCGCAGGACTGGGATCCTTCTCCGCGGTTTCGGGTTTCAGGCTGGAACAGGAGCTTTGAATAAAGAGAATCCCCCCTGCAGCCCAGGTGAGCATCCTCCGATACACACTGCAGGTCGGCACAAAAAAAACGCTTTGCATGCCCTAAGGCCTACAAAGCGTGGGGATTCTGCCAACCCCAAAAAGGTGAGCGGCGATAAGCCGGATTCTGTACGCCTCCCGAAGGAGATGTGTCAGTCATGTGTCTATGCGATCCACCCGGAACGACCGGCCGAAGCCATCGGGACGAGCAGCCCCTTCGTTCCCTAGTTGATCTTGCTCCGGATGAGGTTTACCTTGCTGCCGGGCTTTCGCCTGAGGCACGGTGGTCTCTTACACCCCCGTTTCACCCTTACCCCTCGACAAGCTCAGGGCGGTTTGATTTCTGTGGCACTATCTATCCCGTGCGCTTTCCACACGAGTCCACGCCTTATCGGCGAGGCATCCTGCTCTATGGAGTCCGGACTTTCCTCCCCGGAGCAAGCCCCGGGGCGACTGACTGCCGCTCGTTGGTCCTATAGCGCATTTTGGTGCATTTGGTCAATTCACAAAGGCATTTTGCCCCTTGCACCCCCAGCAAACCTAGTTCACACTATAGGGAATGAATGATTTGGGTATTACCGCTTTTGCAGCCATTGGCGTACAGGTTGTCTGCTGCATCCTCATCCTCTGGGCTTTCCGGCCCAAAGGGTCCGCTATTCGTTACAGCGTCATTTCTGCGGCCGTGGTCATTGCGATTGCCTCCATGCTGGTAGAACATGCGTTGGGCTCCCTGTTGAAAGAAGGCACTCTGGTCTTCAGTTGGACACTTCTAGCCCTGATTGCCCATCGTCTGGGTGGATTGAAGTTGCCTGCGGCCTTGGCCGCCATTCCCTGCCTATTTGCAACGCAAATGGCTTGGGCCGTCTTCCAGGACAGTCAAGTCGAGAGCCGGGAGGAAAAAGAAGCTCGCTTGCTCACCCAGGGCTTTGAAGATGAAGCTGCCAGCAGCATTCCCACCTGGGCTGAAGATGTGCTTTATTCCCGACTCGATCTTCGCCTGCTCTCCGCCCGGAACTTTATTCGTGAACGCTTCCTGCCCCCTGCCTTGCCCGCGGGCGAGACGGAGGATGCTTCTCCATTGAGTCCATCTGAAGTGGTGGCAGCGATTGCTCCCTCCCCAACCCTGACGGTAGAACCCAAGCTCGAACCCGCAGAGAATGTTGTTCCCGGCCCGGGTACGGAAGCAGCCCCTGAACTTCCCCTGGCTGGCCTTGAGCAGGATCCAGAGGGCCTGCAGCCTCAGAATGTGGAAGATTCAGAGGAAGAAGCGGGCATGAGCGGAGAAGAGTTTGCAGGACTCTTTGGTCCTTCGAACTCCTCAGAACCAGAACCTGTCGAAAGCCCTGCTGAAAAAACGGAACCTAGCTTCAGTCCTGTCATCACAGGCAGAAATTTTGTCAAACAGGGTAATTTAATTGGGTCCCAGGAACTCTCCCAGATGGTCCGGGTGAAAAATCGTTCTACCAGTAAAGAGGTCCCGGCCCCGAATTATGAGGTCTCTGCCGTCAGTAGCGGTAGTTACAGTACCTATGCGATTGTAGATGGAGGTATGGTTCAATTGGGCAGCACCATCCCTGCCCCCAAAGACTCCAAAGCACGCATGTGGCGATTGGTAAAGGTCTCCCAGAAAGAATTGCTCTGGCAGCCCATTCTTTGAGGCCGCTACGGCTTCCCCTCCTCCAGTGCCTACACAGGCTAGGGCTAGCAGGATAAGATAGCTCCAAAAATGTAGCCCATTAACCCTCTCAGGTGTTTCTTCTTGTGGGAGGCTTGATTCGTGATGCGAAATTCCTATCCAAGGTTCAGTGCATCGTAGCTTCGCCCTATTGAAGTTGCGGATACGAATCTAATCAGCCCTACTTTGGATACACCTGTGAAATCCTTCCTCTCCTCTTCCCTGTTTGCGCCGCTGCTGGGGATCAGTTTCAGTTGCTTGCAAACGCTCCCTGCCATGATCAGCTATTCGTTTGAGTCGGGTAGCGCCCCGGCTTCCACAAACTTTGTGACCACGGAGTGGAGTGGCGCAGATGGAGGCAATGCCCCCAGTATGGATATGGCGACCATTCAGGGAAAATCCGGGGCCAGTGACGACTTTGTCTACTACTTCGACAGCCGTACCGAATACCAGCGCTTTTCTTTTTCGCCGGGCGCTCTCCAGTCCACGGATTCGATGAGTTTTGACCAATATGTTGCAGTGGATGATTCTGTTGTCGCTACGATTCAGCAAGCCTGGGCGGATGTCTGGATCTACGACGGTTCCACAACCCTTTGGCTGAATCTCGCGGATACAGGACAAGTCCATGTGGAAGATACTTGGAATTCCTTTTCGCTGAGCTTTGATACCAGCACTCCCTGGTACACGCAGTCAGGTTCCTCGGATAATTCTTATGCCTCCCCTTCTGCAGGAGGCAGCCTGGCCACTCAGATGCAACTTGATGCAGTTCTCTCGAACCCGAACTTGGAAATCGGTCTGGGAGTGGAAGTGTTCAACGGTGCCAATGGCATAAACGAACTCGTCGCCATTGATAACATCGTCATTATTCCAGAACCCAGCACCCTGCTCTTCGCTGTGTTCAGCTTGCTGGTTTTCGCTGGATTCCGCAGAATGAAGCACCCTGCTTAAATGCACTCAGCAATCTGGCTGAGAGATTCCAGCACGAGATCGGGCTTCGTGTTCCCCACAATAGGATCGCCTTCCCGCAGGCGTAACGAGCGTTTATCTCCCGCAAACAATGCGGTTTTCATGCCGCAGGCTGCAGAGGGAGCGATATCGTTTCGCATATCATTCCCCACATAGAGACATTCCTCCGCCCGCATCCCTTCCGGTAGACTTCCGAGAAGGTCACGATAGAGGCGGGTAGAAGGCTTCGCTTCCTGTAGCTTCCAAGACCACACGCAATGGTCGGCAGCAAATCCGTACTCGGCCAAACTGCGCTCCGCCAGGGCATCAAATAAACAGGGCGTAAACACTTGCGCATTGCTGACAATGCCCAGGAGCAGGCCACGTTGTTGCAGATCGGTCAAGCTGCTATTCAAGCTGGGCATGGGCCACACCGGATTCAAACGGCATTCCACATCAATGGCCAGCTGCGGCACATTGACCTCAACCTGTGCTTCCCGACGCCAGCGTTCCCAAATATCCAAAATACGGACTTCCGGAAATTCCACCCCCTGCTCTTTCAGACGGCGATGCTCATGACGGATCAACTCATAAAACCTCGCCAAGGCTTCTGTCGCCAGATCTTCCGGTAACAACACTCCCTGCTCTTTGAGAGCTTCCTGCAAGGCTTCAACTTTTGGATCCGCGGCCGCATTTCCGATATCCCCGGAGCCACTGATCATACAGGTTCCATACACATCAAAGATGACGGCACGAATCCCTTCCAGTTTCTGAAGTGTTGCGGGAAGCCCCGTAGGCAAAGCCTCCAGCGGCGATGAGAGACGGCGAATACGATCAGCAAACAAGGATTCCATAAATCAAGTACGTAACAGGGTCAGCGTTTCTAAGGCAGCGAAGGCATCCCGTACCGCATGCCCATCTGCAAATTCGGGGCTACAGCGATCTGAACTGAAGCCCTTGAGGACCTCCTGTAGACGCTTGCGGCAGGAATCACCATCATACTGGGTCTCCAGCACCTGGCGGTTATGCGCCATATCTTCGTCCAGAAAGCCCAGTTGCAGGCGGGGTTTGCGCGTCCAGCGGGAAAAACCTTCGCTCTGCAGATGGGTGAGAACGGAGCGCTGCGCGGTTTCATCGAGACGGCCGAAATCGATCTGTTCATCAGGCAACGTCCAAGCCTCTTTCAATTCCTGCATATGCAGTTCTTCCCTCAAACTCATGGCCCGTCGCCAAATATTGACCGAAGCCAGGCCCCGCCGCCAAAAGGCATCATCCACCCAGTCCAAGGGAACGGGCAAGCCGTTATATAAACCGCCCAGACGGACTCCGTCTTGTTTAAATCCTGCGGTAATTTCGGGAAGATCCCGCCCGGTAACGCCACGCCCCATCAGGTAGGGTTCCAGAAAGGTCATGCCAAAGCCTTCCGCGACCGAAGTCGTCAAACAAAGGTCTCCCCAACCCACGACGTCGGCGAAGGATTTCCCATCATCCAAGCCAATACCGAAGGAAGGTTTCACCTGCAGGGTTTCCGAGACAAAGGCTTCCCATTCTCGAAAAATTTTCAACTCAACCGGATTATCCGGAATCAAGGAGGTCGCACATTCCAAATCGCTTGCATAGCGAATGGCCCAGAACAGAAACTCGCCAATATTTTTTCGGCGTATGCCCCGGGTTAAATATAAAAGTCTTTCCGGAGGGTGCCGGTCACTGGCGGCCAGGTTCTCCCCTTCGATGGGATTGGGCAACACGTGCACATATTCGCGGGGCACCCCACTCTTACAGAGCACATGACGATCCCGCTCCTGCAGGACCGCATATTGAACACGTCCACTGTAGGGATACAGTTTCGAGGGAAACTCCGGAAGGCTGCTGCGTAACAAGCGCAGATTTCCCGGGCGGCCATCCTCCGCAAAGTCATGGGGTTGCAACAGAATACGTTCCCCGGCTTCCGCCAAACGGATCACCGCTTCGGTAACTTGAGGATTTTTCCCCAAACTGTGGTTGTGAATATGCCAGATGGCATCCTCACCGGCAGCCTCCCGCATCTTCGCCACCAAGGTATCGACGTGATCGGAATCGTAATCGCGACCGTAGGCTAGTTCAGGAATCTTGGCAAAATGAACGCCATCCGGAATGGAACCGGATGGCGCTTCGGCGGCCATCAACATCACGTCTTCCCCCGCATCGCGGAGGATCCGGGCAAGACTGCACATCACGCGACTGACACCGCCGCGGCGAAGATGATGATGGACTTCAACGATCACTGGGAAGACAGCTCCCGACCGAATTTCTCCCGATAGGCAGGAATGGTGATCATGGGAGGACGTTCCTCTTCCACAATGTTAAACTCCTGCTGCTCAATCAGGCCTTCGTTCACTTGGAACTGACGCAAAATTTTAGCAAGCTCCACCTTCACATCGACCATATCCAATTGTTGGGCACGGTTCAGGAAGGCCTGCAGGATTCCGAAAGCCATTTTACCCAAATCGCGGGTGGCCTGATTTCGGTGAACGCGTTTATCCAAGTCCGTTTGAGCAAACGCATAAAGACCCCAGCGGGTATACACATCAATGAGGTGAGAAATCTCCACGCCGTATCCCACAGGGAACGCAATTTCCTCCAGCACCTCACGGCGTACCGCGTATTCACCGGAGAGGGGTTGCATTAGCGCGGTCAGTTCCGGGAAGAACAGAGAGAAGAGTGGACGGGTAAGAATCTCGGTAACCCGTCCGCCTCCGGAGGGACGAATTCCTTGCGAAAAGGCCAAAGGACGATCGTAGAAGGCTTTCACATATTTGGTTTCCGGCTGATAGATCAGCGGAGCCACCAAGCCGGTGACAAAGCGCGGGTGAATGTTGGTAATATCCGCATCCACATAAACAATGATATCCCCTTCCAGCTGGTGAATCGCTTTCCACAGGTTTTCCCCTTTGCCCCGTTTGAAGCCCTCCTCCGGAAGAATATCGCCGGAGTAATAGGTATCGGCGCCAAACGTGGAGGCCACTTCCAAGGTACGGTCTTTCGATCCGGAGTCGATCACCGCCAGTTCATCCACGAGAGGATAGCGGGTCATGAGTTCGGAACGAAAGATCACAATCTCTTTTCCGATGGTTTTCTCTTCATTCAGGGTGGGAATACAGAGGGAGATTTTCAGGCCCTGCTTTTCCTTTTCCGCAACGAGCTGTTGCAGATCCCAGAAGGTAGAATGATGAAAGGTGTTGGTTTTCAGCCAGTCGTCAATTTTCATGCTTCCGTTCCTTTCGCCTCAATACGTTGAATCACGCCCAGGATCTGAGCCACCCCACGGAATATGGGTGCCAATTCAACCGTTTCCTCCAACGTGTTAATCTGATGCCCGTGACTAATCCCCAGGGTCACGGCCGGAATCTTCTCCGAAATCAACGCGGCCAGTTCCGACATGCTGGGCCCGATTTGAGGCTCAATACCCAGCCCCCGCATGACATCCCGGCATTGCTGCACCAGCGGGTGTCCATACTCGAGACCGCCATGGCCACGATGCGCCACTTCCTCCAACTGAACAGGAACGCCACTACGGGCTTTCACTTCCTCGGTGATTTCGCGAATCCGATCCAGAATGCCATCAGCAATATCATCCGATTCACTGCGAACCTCGAAGCGTAGTGCAGCGGAACGGGCGAGTTCGTTAAAGCTGTTTCCGCCTTCGATACTGCCGAACACCACTGAGGTCCGGGGACGACTTGGGCGGGGAATTTCCAGAATTCGGTTAATCACATCGTTTAGGTAATAGATCGCTCCGTGAACCCCAAAGCGGGAGAAATCATATTCATCAGGCATTTCCACCCGAATTTCCCCCCGCATCATTGCCAAGGAGGTAAAATTGAGGCGCCCCAACGGAGCGCCTTCAATGCAAATAGCCTGATCAATTTTGTGACGGCTGTTTTCGAGCCAGAAACGCAGCCCGCCGAGGTTCCCTTTGCCTAGACTGCGGCTGACTCCGAGCAAGAGTAAATTCATTTTGGGCTCAATCCCGGCCTCTTCCAGAAGCTGGGGTATACTGGCCAGTACCGCCGCACCCAAAGAGTTGTCGGCAATGCCAATGCCTCGCACCCGATCCGAACCCAGAGAAAGCGCATGAGCCTCTTTTTTGGCAAAGTGGGTATCTAAGTGAGCCACAATCGCCAGGGTGGGTGAGCCTTCCGGTCCGGGAATCAACCCGACCCCGTTGTTCATTTCATCGTCGCTAATATGATCCAGTCCAGCCTCCCGGAAGCGATCGAGAAGAAAGCGAACCCGCTGTTCCTCTTCAAAGGTGGGAGCCGGGGTCTCCGACATCATCACCAGGTTCGCCAGGAGAATATCCTGACTGCGCTTCACCGCGTCCATTAGAGATTCCAAGTTTCCAGGCTCACTCATATTTACAAACTCCTAGGCATTTTTCTCTCTTGGGCATCGACCCAATGAGTGTACGATGTAGACAGTCCTACGACAAAGACCAGTAACTTACAACCCAGAGGAGTTAAGAATGTCGTTAAAGATTGGTTTTGTGTCTACACGATTCGCAGGAACGGACGGAGTATCCCTGGAAAGTGCCAAGTGGGCGGAGATTCTCTGGGAGTCCGGCCACGTCTCACATTGGTATGCGGGTCAGCTTGACCGTGATCCCAACTTCAGCATGTTGGTACCCGAGGCCTTTTTCGGGCACGAGGAAAACAGCTGGATCAACGAACGCATCTGGGGAGTCACTCATCGTGACCCCGAGGTCTCCAAACGCATCCGCAAACTAGCCGAATATCTAAAAGGAACGCTCTATGATTTTGTAGAGCGCTACGGGATCAACATCCTCATTGCAGAAAATGCATTGACCATTCCCATGCATGTGCCCCTCGGCATGGCCTTAACGGAGTATCTGGCTGAAACGCAGATGCCCTGTATCGCCCATCACCACGATTTCTCCTGGGAGCGGATACGTTTCTCCATTACCGCCGTACCGGACTATTTGGAGCAGGCCTTCCCTCCCCGCCTGCCTAATGTGTTTCACACCGTGATTAACCAGCAGGCTCAGGAACAGCTCTGCTGGCGTCGCGGGGTCCCTTCGGTGCTCACGCCCAATGTGATTGACTTCAAAAATCCCCCGCCCCCCTTGGACGACTATTCCATGGATGTTCGAAGTGAACTGGGCCTGGAGGACGATGATATCTTCTTCCTGCAACCCACCCGCATTGTACCCCGCAAAGGCATTGAGCATGCGATCAAATTGGTGGAGACGCTGGATGATCCCCGTTGCAAGCTGGTCATTTCCCATGCTGCAGGGGATGAAGGCTTCGAATACGTAAATATGCTCCAGGAGCTGGCGAACGAATCCGGTGTAGATATGCGTGTTGTGGACGAACGTGTGGAGGATCTTCGGGGTGTAACCCCGGATGGTCGAAAAATCTATACCTTATGGGATTTGTACCCTCACGCAGACTTCATCACTTACCCTTCCATTTATGAAGGCTTTGGCAATGCCCTGCTGGAGGCCATTTACTTCCGCAAACCTGTGTTGATTAACCGCTATGATATCTTTGCCAGGGATATTGAACCGAGAGGCTTCAAGTTCCCCATGATGGAAGGATATGTAACCCGGAAACTGACCAACGAAGTGAAGGAAATTCTGAACAATGGCGAGTTACGCCGGGAACTGGGCGACCACAACTACCGCACAGCTCAGCAGTACTTCAGTTACGAAGTTCTCCGCCGCAAACTGAATACCATTATCGCGAATATGGTCATTAACTGATTCTAAAAAAAAGGGTCTCGCCTTTTCAGAGCAAGTACTTCTATACTCTGAGAAATGCCCCCCGGAGACCCTTTCTTCCGTGCAGCCTAAAGCACCCCTCTCCCTTCAACGAAAACTCTTATTCGGCCTCTCCATTTGGTTGGGAGGGGGCTTAATTGGTTACCTCAGTCTGCGCCTCTGGATTGTTTCCGAAAAGATTGAAGCGGAAACGGAACAGAAGCTGGAAGAAGTCAACCTCTCCATTGTGACCGTCGTTCAGACGGCCTACACCATTTATCAGGAAAAGGTTACCAAGAACCTGAATGTCTTTGATGCTCAGGTGCAGAAACGCATGTGGTTGGCCCCCAACAACCCGGTGGAGCGTGAGGTCGAAAACCAAATTACGGGTAAGGTGGAACGCCGCAGCCTCCCCCGCATGAAATACCTGGGCACCTTTGGTGAGGAAGTCGACGTTGAGGAAGAATTCGTAGACCCGACCACCACCATGATTGGTGGAACGGTGACCCTCTTTCAGCTGATGGAAGATGGTCTGCTACGAATATCCACTTCCGTGATCCGAAAAGATGGACGCCGAGGAACCGGCACCTTTATCCCCTCCGATTCACCGGTGTATCAAAGCATTCTTGCCGGGGAGACCTATCTAGGGAGAGCTTATGTTGTAGATGACTGGTACATCACGGCCTACAACCCCTTGTATGACCAGGAAGGCAACATCATCGGCGCAAGTTACGTTGGCGTGAACCAACAGGAACTCGATTCGCTGCGCAGAATTTTCCAACAGCTGAGCGGAGATAATCTACACAGCAGCAGTTTGATTGATGTTCAAGGAAACGTGCTCATCTCTCCGTTTCACGCCGGCGAAAACGTACTGGAGGAACAGCAGCATCCCTTTCAGAAGGAATTCAAACAACTACTCAATGAAATTCACTCCGGGGTGCATGAAGGGCGATTGATTCTGCGCGATGAAAACCAGGTCATGGTCACCCGCTACCATTACATTCCGGAGATGGACTGGGTGGTAATTTCCGGACTCGACCGCAAGATTCAAGATCGGCAAATTTTACTTCAAATTCTCCCCCGTGCTGTTGCAGGGATCATTCTTCTCATCGGCTCCTTATTTTTAATCTGGCAATTGACCGGCCGCTTCAGTCGCCCCCTAAAGCAACTAACCAAACAGCTGCACAGCATGCCACCCGGAGTATTTCAACTCCAGCTCCCCAAATCGGCTGACCGGGAAACCACAGAACTAACCAATGCTCTCCAGAACATGGGAGACCAAATTCAGAATTTCACCAATGAACTGGAACAGAAAGTTCGGGATCGCACCAAAGAAATTGAAGATCAAAACCGTGAATTGGTGGTAGCGCGGAAACGGGCAGAAGAAAGCAACCGGGCCAAGAGCGCCTTTCTTGCGACCATGAGCCATGAAATTCGCACCCCCATGAATGCCGTCATTGGCATGACCAGTCTATTGGAGACCAGTCATCTCAATAATCAACAGCGGGATCAAGTCGTCACCATCCGGGAAAGTGGCGATGCGCTGCTGGACATCATTAACGACATTCTGGATTTCTCGAAGATCGAATCCGGGCATCTGGAACTCGAACATGAAGTGTTTCGGGTTCAGGAATGTTTGGAAAGCCCCCTTCAACTGGTTGCTGCACGTGCACGGGAAAAAAACATTGAGCTCACCCCCTCTCTATCCCCCACGCTACCCCGGGCCTTGCGAGGTGACTCCGGACGCCTGCGCCAAGTTTTGCTTAACCTTTTAGGCAACGCAATTAAATTTACCAACTCAGGTCAGGTAGTATTGGAAGCCAGCAGTGAACGGAAAGAAGATGACCTGATCCAGCTCACCATCAAAGTGAACGATAGCGGTGTTGGCATCCCGCAGGAAAAACTGGTCACGGTGTTTGACCCCTTCACTCAAGCGGACAGTAGTACCGCCCGCACCTTTGGTGGTACGGGACTGGGCCTGACCATCAGCAAACGCTTGATCGAAGCAATGAACGGAAGCATTGAGGTGGAAAGTCAGGTGGGTGTCGGCACCTGCTTCACCTTGAAAATTCCTTTCCCACTGGCCATGGTACCCGACGAAGAAGCGCCTCCCCGGGAGAATCTCGCCAAAAGCCGCATTTTAGTAGTGGATGATAATGCGGTAAACCGGCGAGTGCTAAAACAACATTTGGATCATTGGCAGGCCGAATCCCTATGCGCAGCCACCGCTCAGGAAGCCTTGGATATGTTACAACAGGGTGAGGCCCACTTCGATGCCATCCTCTTGGATTACGATATGCCAGGGATGGATGGAGAAGAACTGGCATTACACATCTCTAAGCTAGAGAAGCACAAACAGATTCCACGTATCCTTATCAGTTCAACGGGAAACCCCAACCACCGGGAACTCTTTGATGCGATTCATGATAAACCCATCCGGATGCAGTTTCTCTACGAAAGTCTATGCAGCCTGCTCGGGCAACAGGATGCCGGAGCCCATCGTCGTCACGAGGAAGCACAGGCCTTCCCCCATGACTTTGCCGAACGACATCCCATGCAATTGCTGGTGGTAGAAGATAATGCCGTGAATCGCAAAGTGGCCCTGCAATACCTGAGCCGCTTAGGCTATCAGGCTGATGTGGTCTGCGATGGCTCCGAAGCCCTCAAACAACTGGAAAAAATCCCCTATGATCTGGTGCTGATGGATGTGCAAATGCCCATCATGGACGGGATTGAAGCCACCAGACTCCTTCGAAAATTGAATTTGGAGAAACAGCCGAAAGTGGTCGCTCTCAGTGCCTCTGTCTTTCTCGAAGAACGGGAAAGTGCCATCCGCGCGGGTATGGATGATTTCATGGCGAAACCCTTACGGATCGAATCCCTGGTGCAGATGCTGGAAAAAGGCTCTGCGCGTTCCTGAGCGCCAGACTTGCGCCCCTCTTTTCCCTGAAGTAAGGGGAGAGGCATGCCTACAGCCAGCAGTCCAGGAAAACTCATTCTCAGCGGAGAACATGCTGTGGTTCACGGCCTGCCGGCCCTGGCCTGCGCGGTGACTCCGGAAGCCCGGGCTACCTGGTCTCCTCATGAGCAAAGCAGTTTCGAACTTGATTGGTCCGGGCAAGCCCTCAGCCGCATCGACCTGGACTCTTTGCCCAAACGACTTGAGGAGATTCAACAACGCTACCAAGCCTTTCTCAAACAGGAACTGGATATCCGTGAGGTCCTGAGGGATGATCAGGAACTGCTGATCGCAGCAACTGCCTTGGCGGGTCCGGGCAGCGGAGGACGCCTTTCGCTGGAATGCGCACTTCCCACCGGAAGTGGTCTGGGTTCCTCTGCCGCGGTGATCCTCGCCTTGCTAAAAAGCCTGCGCCCGGAACTCTCCCCTGTTGAACTCTTTGAACGGGCCCTTCAGGCGGAACACTTCCAGCATGGACACTCCAGTGGTTTGGATGTGGCCGTGAGTCAGCAAGGAGGAGCCCTGTTGAGGATGGATGGCAAAGACCTGATCCAGGCTGAACTCCCCTTTCCTTCAACCCTGCAGCTATTTCACAGCGGCCGACCAGCCGAGAGTACAGGAGAATGCGTCGCAGCTGTTGCACACCAGGCTCCGGCAACGCATCCCATATGGGAGGAATTCCGCCCCTTACCCGAGGCCATGCTTCGCTGCTTTCTAAAGAAGGACCAGCGTGGACTTAGGGATGTCTTTCGTGAAAACCATCGACTCTTAACTCGAATCGGAGTCTGCCCTCCCGCTCTTCAAGAAATCATCCGGGACATCGAAGCCTGCGGTGCTGCAGCGAAACTCTGTGGAGCAGGTGCCCTCACCGGAAATCAGGGAGGCGTGGTCCTGGTTCTTGGCGAAGAACTCCCCCCCTTACCCACGCATTGGCAACCCCTCCCCCTCGAACCAAGCCCCTTTGGCACCCGTGTGCTTGACTGAGATGATCCCCGTTTCGACTCAACCCTACACTGCGTCCGCTCCCGGGACACTCATGCTTGCAGGGGAGCATGCCGTGCTTCATGGCGAAGCTGCACTCTGTGCCGCCATCCAACAACGATTGCAGGTGACGCTTCGGCCCAGGTCAGACCGCAAGCTATTCATCGACTCTGCTTTGGGCCAGTTTGAAGGCAGCCTGGATGATCTGAAGATCGAATCGCCTTTTACGTTTATCCTCGGCGCTCTTCAACAGCAGCAACCCGGAAAGGGAATGAGCCTTCAGGTTGAAAGCGAATTTTCCTCCAACATCGGTTTTGGTTCCTCGGCGGCGGTGCTGCTGGCAACATTGGCGGTGTTAGCGGCCGCGGAAGGTCAGCCGCTAGAACCCAAACAGCTGTTTGCCGATGCCTTCGAGGTTCTGCAAAGGGTACAGGGACGGGGATCCGGTACAGATCTGGCCGCGGCCTGCTTTGGAGGGGTTGTGCATTACCGCATGCATCCGCGAGAGATCGAGTCCTTCCCGCTGGAGCTGCCCCTCTCCGCACACTACGCCGGCTACAAAACGCCAACTGCGGAGGTTCTGCGTATCATGGCAGCAAGAGAACAGGAGGATCCGGAACCCTACGCTCAACTCTACCGGCAGCTGGGGGAGGAAGTGGAAGCCGCCCGGATGGCTCTCCGCAAGCAGTCCCTGCCGGAACTCGCCTCCGCCTTTCGTCGCCATCAACAGCTGCAGGTCGCCCTCGGAGTCAGTGATCCCACCTTGGACCAGATGATTCGCTCTCTGGAAGCCCAGCCTGAGGTGCTGGCAGCCAAAATTTCCGGTTCCGGCCTGGGGGACTGCGTGATTGCTCTTGGTCCTGCAAGCACGAGCATCCCCGGCTATGAAGCCTATCCTTTGCATATCGATCCCCAGGGAGTCCGCCTTGAATCCTGAAGCCCAGCGCTGTGTACGCAGCCTCATCCCCGCCCATGCTCCCCGGAACCCCTCCGGACGAGCCTTTGCTCCGTCCAACATTGCCCTCTGTAAATACTGGGGAAAACGAAACGAAGCACTCAAACTGCCCCTCACCGGATCCCTCTCCGTCTCCCTGGGGAAACTGGGAAGTCAGGTCTCTATCCACTTGGCGGATCAGGACAGCTTTCAGCTGAACGGAGAAGAGGTTCCGCCATCCCACAAAGCCAGGAAACGCCTGTTTGCCTATCTGGATTTATTCCGGCAAAACGCGGAGTGCTTTCAGGTTGAGGCCGAAAATACCATCCCCATGGGCGCTGGTCTGGCCAGCTCCGCCTCGGCCTTTGCAGCCATCGCTCAGGCCGTCGATGCGCTGTACGGCTGGGAACTGTCATCAGAGCAACTCAGTATCTTGGCCCGCATGGGCTCCGGTTCGGCTTCCCGCAGCATCTATGAAGGCTTCGCAGAATGGGTCGCCGGCGCGCGTGAGGATGGAATGGATTCTTACGCTGTATCCATCGCCCCGGTCTGGCCTGAGTTTCGGATTGGCTTGCTCATTCTCAGTCAGGCCGAGAAGGCTGTGGGCTCCACCGAAGGCATGCGGCGTACCCGGGATAGCTCCAGCCTTTTCCAAAGCTGGCCGGCTCAGGTGGAGCGGGACCTGCCCGCGATTCGGAATGCGGTACTGGAGCGGGATTTCAGCAGGCTGGGTCAGCACGCGGAACAGAATGCCCTGTCCATGCATGCCACCATGGCCTCGGCCTGGCCTCCCCTCATCTATGCGCAACCCGAGACCCTCGC
This sequence comes from Verrucomicrobia bacterium UBA6056, assembly GCA_002429005.1. Lineage (GTDB taxonomy): Bacteria > Verrucomicrobiota > Kiritimatiellia > SS1-B-03-39 > UBA6053 > UBA6056. Next base: position 22,065 of record DIYK01000078.1, on the reverse strand, counting down.
GGTTCTGCACCGGGTGCATACGCTGCGGGCTGAGGGTTTGGAACTCTATGTAACCATGGACGCCGGTCCGAACGTCAAACTACTCTACCTGGCTCAGGATCGGGAAGCGGTTCGCTCCGCCTTTCCTGAAGTGCAGGAAGTGGAGTAAGGCCTCTCCGCAAAAGTGTTCGATTTCGATTTGGAAATCCGGGGCTTCTGCTAGAGTGAGCGCATGAAGGTATTTTGTGTAGTCCTGACCTTATTCAGTGCGACTGCCTGGGCTCAGGGAAGTCTTTGGCCCGAAATTCGTGATGAGTTAGGAGATGTGGTTGAGCTCTATGATGAACAGGCTGAACTGCCCAAATCCAGACTCTGGGGCCGGGATCGCAAAAGCGCGCAACGGGATATCGAAGCCTTATTAGACAAGCTCTTGCTGGCCTTGGAACAATCCGAATTGACCGAGGCGCGTGAGGATATCCACAAAATCGACAGTCGGGTTCAGGCCATCCGGGAACAAAAGCAGGAGCTTCGTGAGCAGAGAATCTCTGCCCCGGATGAGAAGCAACCTTATGAATTCCTGGTTCGCACCCGGGAAGATTACACCAAAAAAATCCAGATTTTGGAGCAAGACCTCCGTGAGCTGGAGCTCGAAAAAGAGAAAACTCTCCGCGAGATGGCAGAAGTCTACGAAGGAATGGGCCTGGAAGTCTCTGATGAGCAACTGCGCTTTTTCCTCGGTTCGGTGGGGGGCGAAGACATCTTCCGCCTGAGTTCGCTCTTTCACAACATTCGCGATCTCAATGAGCAAAGCGCAACCCTCATGAAAGAGCAGCCCGGAGACAGCAAGCTGGCCCGGCGCTATTATGGACTCTATGTTGTCTTAGTGGAATCCGCTCTTCGAGCCCATGACCAAGTGCTGAACAACATCGATGAGCGCTACCTCCCCCGCCTCTCCGAGCTGGAACAGCGAAATGAGGAATTAATGATCGAGACGGAGGAACTGCTCGCAGAAGCCAGATCCGAGGATGTAGAAATTCTCCAAGCCTCCGCCCGGGTGCAGGAACTCAGCGCCCAATCGCTGATCCTGTATCGGCAACATCTTCAGGAATTTCAACAGCGAGTCGATCAAGGTCGGGGAAAACTGGAGCAGCGCTACAAGGTGGCACGGAATGCCTATGACACTCTGCGGGTGTCCAGTGCACTTGCCGATGAGGTCAACAGCCTTCTGGAAGAACTGCAAAATCTCCGGGAGTTACACCTCCCCGAACTGCTGCCTCTCGATGATGATGCGGTTCAGGAGCGCTTCCAGGATATCACCCGCGAATTGCAAGGAAACTGATCAAGTTCACCTTGTCAGACGAGATCTCATTTATTACGTAGATCTTATGTCCGATTCTGACCCTCACAGTACGTACCGCCCAGAAACCTGGGTCGACGCTTACGGTGATTACCTCTATCGTTTTGCCCTCATGCGGGTTCGGGACCCGGGTGTCGCAGAGGACCTGGTCCAGGAGACCTTCCTCGCTGCGCTGAAGAACCTTCACCAGTTTGATGGCCGGGTGGATGTGAAATTCTGGCTCCGTGGCATCTTGCGCAATAAAAGTGTGGATTACATCCGCAAATCGGTGCGCCGCCAAGAGATTCAGAAAGAACAGGTGGAAGACGTCGTGGGCCAGTTGTTGTTCAAGACCTCCGGAATTCCCACCACGAATCCGAAACCCTGGGCCTTTAATCCAGATGATGCCTTTGCACAGGAAGAATTCTGGGATGCCTTCAAAGGCTGCCTGGAAAATCTGAAAGAACCTGTCAAAACCGCATTTACCCTAAAGATGCTGGATGAGGAAGATACGGAAAGTATTTGTAAGGAATTAGACATATCCGACAATTATCTATGGGTGATGCTTCACCGAGCCCGGGCACAGTTAAAAGAGTGTCTGGAGATGAAGTGGGCCGCCTCGTAACCTATTGATCACCATGTTCTTTACCTGCAAACAAGTTAGTAACCATCTTTCGAAAGAGGACTACGATAAGTTGCCTCCTCTCCAGAAGGCTTCGTTAAAATTTCATGTCTGGTGGTGCCCTATTTGTGGCGCTTACAACAAACAGGTCATGAAGATGTACGATATGACCCGTGTGTTCCGCGGAAAAACCGAGGAACAACTCGAAACGGACAGCTCCGAAGCACCCAAACTATCCGACGATGCCCGGAAACGCTTCGAAGAGGCCATGAATCAGGCCAAAAATGATCCGGAAGCATCCTAAGTCCTGACCGATTTCCTTGAAACTCGTCTTTCAGCAATCAGGCGCTGCCGGAGTAGCTTGATGCTAACATGAGACTGGCTTCGGCTTGTGACTCAGCTTCTCCAGGTTGCTTTACGCCGTGCAAGCATGCACATTCCGTCCCTGCCCAAACGGGCCATGTCGGAGTAGGATGTAGCTATGAAGACACGCTACGCTCGCTCCCAGGGCTTTACCCTGATAGAAATGCTGGTGGTGATTGCAATCATCGCCATTCTCAGCTCCCTGATTGTTCCATCCGTGAATGGCGCCCTCCGGGCAGCAAAACGAGTGAGTTGTGCAAGCAGCCTGAGACAATCCGGCCTCGCAATCATGATGTATGCCGGGGATAACAATAATTTTCTCCCGGCCATGCGACACGGTGGATGGAGCGGCAATGACGGGAGCATCAGCGATGGCCCCGCCACTGGGGATATGTGGGCGGAAATCATCTCCCCCTACCTTGGAGAAGAAACCGACAGCATCAACGATAGCCCCATTGCGGCGATCAGCTTCGCCTGTCCGGAATGGAAAGGGCGGACGGATCTGCAATATACCAACACCAAACCGGGTTACGGCATGAATGCCTACCCTGCCCGCGGATCAAACGTGGCTAGCCGGAATGGAAATATCAGCTTTAACGGCCCTCTACTCGACAGTAGCCGGGTGATTGCGATCGATCAGTTAAAAACGCCGTCGACGACCATTCTCGTTGGCGACTCTGTGGATTGGCATTTGGTCAATACTGGAGAAACCTGGTGGACCGCCAACAACCTGTATGGTTACTACTCCGGGCATCCAAATCGCCATGGAAAAAATGCCAACTACCTCATGGGAGACGGAAGCGTTCGCCCCCTCACTCCCGATGCAGCCTTGGCGCTTCTTCGGAATCCAGTGAACCCGGAACTTCCCTGATTCCGCAGCATCACAGGGCGTTGAGCTCTTCGACGGAGCTCAGCGCTACCGTAGGCCTCCCCTCCGGAGTGGCGGTATACACGATCCAGCTGTCCTGCGGGGAGAACTGCGGGTGTGGATCAATATGATAGAGACCCCGCACTCCGGTCACCCCAGGGAGGGGCCGATCCATAGCGGACTCGATCTCCACCCGTTTCTGAGTTTCCCGATCGTAGAAGAGCACTTTGCAGGGACGCTCATGCCAATAGTATGGAGACTCATCCGCACACCAGTAGCGGCGTTCACGACTACAATGAGCATGGCATAGCGGTTCAGACCAGACCTGAACGGGTTCTCCACCGACTTCCAGATCCAATTCGAAGCCCCCCTGCTCATAATCGATATAACAAAACACCCCGTCTGGAGCCCACCACTCATGGCAGGCCCCGAAAAAGGGAGAGCAGCGATGCTTGGGATTTAGACACTGGTATAAGCCTGGATCCTCCAAGTCCATCAGCCAACTGCGCTGGCGATGATGTAGAAAGCGACCCGATACCGGATCGGTTTGCTGATCCCTGGCCAGCACAAAACGCGTGGGATGGGTTGGCGAAAACTGCGCATGATCATGCCGCTGAGGAAAGGTACAGAGGTGATCAAATTCCCCGCTGGCTAGCTCGACCGTTCCCACAAAGCTTTCATTGCCCACGGAACCATCCAGCAACAAAAAACGCCCGTCAGCACTTAGGCTTAGGTGAGTGGCCAAGGCATCCACCCTCCGCCCCGAAACAAAGGACTCCGGCAAACGAAAGATTTCGCGCGTCTCGCCAGAAGGCTCCAGATGAAAGAGCGCGTGCCCAGAGCCAAACCACAGACCTCCTTCAGGACTGAGCAGGGGTTGAGCCGTATCGGGGGCGGCCTGGGGATAGTGCTGAAACTCAGTCTTGGCTGGATCCAAAGAAACCCGGGCCAGCGTTTTCGGTTTGGACGGTGGCCAGGCACAGGTGAACCACAGGTTCTCTTCTGCGGCATCCACCGATGCATTCACAAAATAAAAGTGCTGCTGAACCGGTGCCAGGATTTCGTTGAGATAAAAAGAACGTACGCCGGATTGAGGGTCGATGCGTTCGCGAAAGAGACTGGAGGGAAGATCTTTCATAAGCAGATCGCTGCTTTTAAGGAAGATCCGGACTGGGAGCAACTCCTTCCGGACGGGGCCATAGAATCCGTCCAATGTTTTCCCGGGAAACCAACAGCGGTTTTTGGCTCAACCACCCATAGCCTCGCAGGGTTCCCTGCTTGAATTCCACACGACGAAACTGAAACTCACCAGGTTGATTGTGCAAGGTCACCCGCACCGGTTCTTCTTTGGGGGCAGCAACCGTTTTGGGAGCAAAACGGATCTCTTGAAAAGGTGCGGAAGGCAAGACGGTCGGCAGCGCCGAAGCCGCCGGGACAAAGCGAATTTCACTGTCATCGACAGACAGCAACTGCCCTTCAAAGCGGTCTCCATTGATAAATTGAATACGCACCCCCTCTTCTGGAGCCTGAGGAAGTTCCCGGGGAAGCTCCGGTCCCATGGGATGAAACTCCACCCGTTCTACATGCACAGCAGCGGGTAATTTTTCTCCCCGCATCATAAAATTTCTCTGATGGGAGCCGGGATCGAATTGCCAATCCGGGATCAAGCCCTCATGCACGAGCTCTTCATTCCAGAACAGAGCTGAAAATCCACGCGAGGCATCCGCCCGCCAACGAATTCGATTTTCCACTTGAGGCTGCCAAGGCATGCGTTTCAGTTTTTGGTAAATCTGCGGCCGCTTTTGCCGCCCATTTCGACGAAAGGTCACATGATTTCCACGGATACGGAGCAGAAGTTTCTCTGGAGCACGGTGAAAAAAGAAATCACTCGAACTAGGAGTAAAGCCCACCCAAAAGTCGTTGCGCGACTGATCCACCCGCAGATGCAGTTCTACATCAAATCGTTCAGGGAACTCAGGCAGTGGCCAAGTCGCAAAATCGTTCTGATCCGGGATGTAGGTCGAAAGGACCCCCCCATAACTACTGTAGGCATCCCGGGGTTCGAGACGGTTGGATTTACTACGATAGCTGCGCTCCCCCGGATCTCCCAACCACACCATCGGTGTCTCCCCCCCTGCGCGGCGAATCCGTAAAAGTTCCCCCGCGGGAATACGCCATTCCTGAGGGCACCAGGTGCTCCGGGCCTGAAACACGCCATCCTTGAGCGAAAAGTGTTTTACCAAAAAGGCATCCCCGTTCTGCAACTCTACCCAATACAATTCATCCACATCATAGTCTTTGGCATCATCCTGGCGCTGCCAACTCCGGGCTTCCGTCAAGGGCAGGCGTTCTACCCGTCCACGATCTCCCATGACCATGAGCTTTTCACGGTCCACACTCATGAGTTTCCCCCCCCAGGAACTCCCCTGCCATGTGTACAAGGTACCTGTCCCGGATGCAGGGAGAAGCCTGCACAGCAGGAAGATCAAGCTGAGGAACCAAGTGCGACGCAAACGCATGGAACATGTTGTATCCTGTTTTGGAGATCTTTGCGATGAGCGATCGTCAACTTCCTGAACCCCCTCAAAAGCCTGAGCATGCTTGCACAAACACAAGTAATTACCCAAAAGCAACTTACATGGGACATATTCTAAAATTCAGGACAAGAACAGCGCCGCACTCTATCCGAAGAGAAGGAAAATTGCTACGAATTCCCCATGAACATTCAACAGCTCTCTATCGCCGTCAGCCTCAGCCTCGTCACATTCCTTGCCGCCGAACCTGCCTCGGTTCGGGAAAGTTTTTCCGGATACCAGAGTCCTCTGGCCGTTCAGGGAGACGCCAAACATGGATGGAGCAGTCCTTGGGCCGCAGATGTAAAATGGGGTGGCCTGAATGGTCAGGAAAGCACGGCACTCGTGGAGCCTACGAACCTACCCATCCCAAAGGGATACCAACTCAGTGAAGAGGCCCGGAGCCGTCCCGGCCACATAGCAGAGTTGGGCAATGGGCTGGCCCGCATCCTGGCCGAAGATCAACGGATCGATCTGAGCCAGGATGCGACCCACTACATCAGTTGTCTGTGGATGCAGAGTGGTTCCGGTAAATTCGGAACCATGCAAATCGGACTGCTTGCCGAGAAGACCCATAGTCGCAAACCCTTCCTGTTCACCACGCAGTCTTCCAAGCTACAACTGGGAACCAACAACAATGAGCAGATTGATGCCAAGCAAGACTTCCATGCTGGAGCTGTATACCTTCTGGTCATCAAACTGGTAAGTTATGCCGATAGCTCCAAAGCAGATCAGGTTTTCGCCTCCATCTGGACGTGTGAACAGGATTCAGTCGAAGGGGAACCCAAAGCATGGCAGATGAGCGCAGAGCTCGCAGGAGAGGATCGGGACCGGCTTCTGGACCGGATCATGATCAAAGGCTCCGAAAACAATCGGCAGTGCTTGGACGAACTCCGCATCGGATCCTCGTTTGCAGCTGTCATCGGCCGCTAATCCGAGGCTGACGAAATTTCCCCTTGGAAGCGGCCTTTAAAACGCACCTGTTTGGGGAGCTCCGGAAGCCCCGATTCACCGCGACCGATCATCGCGGTGAGCAGGTCCATCGCCCCGCGTCCAACCTCGGCAAAATCAACCCGCACGGATGCCAGTGCCAACTCATCCGCCTCCGCGCTGTAACTCACCCAGCCAAGACCCTGACAGCGCCGCTCCCCCAGAATCTCTTCCAAGCTACGTTTCATCGCTATGCCGGCGACCATCAGAGCATCAGGTTGCACTTCATCAAACCAGCGGCAAATCTGTTGAGGGCTGACCCCCTCCTGCCAGTTCAACCAGGGAGGCGGATCACCGTTCAGGCCTTCATGCCACAGCCAGTAATATTCTGGAAGTAAGCTGCGCTTTTGGCGATTGAGGTCCCCTCCCCACAACAGTAGTCCCGGACGTCGATACCCCGCTCGCATCAGTTCCTTCCCCAGAGTCTCCACGTTAGATCGGCCATCTCCATGCACCCCATGCACAGGCAGGTCCGGATGCACTTTGGTCACGGTCACCGTAGCAAACTGCGTCCAATCCAGCTTTGGAAAGACCCGGGGATTCCGAAAAGGCATGAGCAGAATGCCTTTGATATTCCGGGCACATAACATGCGGTTGAGCCTTCGAAACTCGTTATCTGTTTCCTGGATCAGAAAGCGTTCCGTTACAAAACCCAATTCATCTGCCCGTTGCTCTGCGGCTCGTCCCAGTTCCTGAGCATAGCCATGTAGCATCCCTTCCTTCTCTCCGACCAAAGCCAGCAATTCTTTCAGTCGGGGCTGTTGCAGCTGCCGCATTTCCGTCATCGCCCGTTGAAAAGCCGGATCAGGTCGGTAGCCCAATTTGTCTGCAACCCGTTGTACTTTGGTGATGACCTGTTTTGAAATACGCGGATCCTGTTTCAAGGCCCTGGATACCGTAGCCTGGGAAACACCGGCACGCTCCGCAATCATCCGATGGGTCACTCTGGGCCTGGTTTCATTCGCTTCGTGCATCCTTAGATGATGCCACAACTGCCCGGCCTCCGGTCAATACAGGAGACCCGAAAAGCAAGCATAGCTTCCGTAAGTTGCGCAGCGAAAGCCCTTCATGTCATATCAGCTCTGCCAACATGCAACGATGCACAATCACTCAGTCTTCCCCTCTGGATTTCTTTGAGGCAGGCAGGGTAGGATGTAAAAATACTTTTACAAATTCCGCCTTTCGTTTCGCAACTCCCTCGCCCCCCTCATCCTCCTGCTTCCCTAGGAGGTCCTATCTTTTCAGCCCTGAACCCGGATCCACATGACTGCCCCCTCCCTATCTCTATCGGCCCAATCCACTGAGCTCCCGCCAGTGAGCTTTGAACTGGAGCAGGAGCTCGCTGCCGGGAGCTGTTTTCATGTATGCAGTGCCTCCTTTCGACTCTTCCACAATTTGAAACTGGAAGACATCCAGGTGGAAGCCTCGGGGGAAGCCCTCCCTGTGGATATGGAGAATGAACTCCCGCTGCGTCATGCCATGAAACGCAGCCTGGCTGCTGTCCGCCCCCGGACTCCCCTTCCGAAGGGGACTCGGATACAAGTCAAACTGGCTCCAAAAGGAGAGCGTCTGAATGAAGCCGGAGACATCGAATGGGATCTGCGTCTGGCCCTAATCGAGGAAGAAGCTTTTACAGCGGAGCCTTGTCGTTTTCCGTTTCATGATCTGGCCCCCCCGCTCATCATTCATCTTCATGCGGGCAGCGCCACCCGCCTGGAAGCCGTACGCCGCTTTAATGGCGATCTGGTCATTCGCTGTGCAGATGCACTGGGCAGTACCGCAGGTCCGCCGGATGTCCCCCTCTTTGTTGAAGACTCCCAATCCTGTCGGGAAGTGAGAATGCCCCCTTCTGGAGCCCTCACCCTTTCTGTAGATCTTGAAGAGACTCAGCCCATTCGCGTGCGCCTGGGAAGCTGGGTGGTGGAGAGTAACCCTCTGCCCCGTTTGGACCAGGATCAGAAGCTGTTCTTTGGAGATATTCACTGGCATACGGCCTCCAGTACCGATGGTCAGCGGTCAATGCACAAAGCCCTGCAATCGGCCCGGGATGAGTTGGGCCTGGATTTCGCGGGCCCCAGTGAACATATCCTCGACGAGGGGGACTATGGCCGTTCGGATGTCCGCGACCAAGCCCGGGTCTGTATGGCATTCGATGAACCCGGTCGCTTTGCCGTTATCCCCGGTTTCGAAAAAAGCCGTCGTTATGGTCATTGCAATGTCTACACCACTGACTTCGAAAAACTGACCGCCATTTGCGATCGCTTCCCTGAAGAAATGGTCCCGGTTCTGAAAAGCGGCTGCTCCCGTTTTGCCATCGAGGAGCTGGTCGAATTATTCGATGATCCGGATACCTTGATCATCCCCCATCACAGTAATATGGATAACGCAGCGGGTCAGGGTCTTCCAGGAAATACGCCAGCCTGGACCGCCTTTCACTGGCCCCGGACCCCTATTCCTCAACATCTGCGACTGATTGAAATCAACCAGCAACGCGGGGCCTTTGAACAAGAGCGACCCGACCCCGTGTGGCAACCTCCCTTCTGGTTAGGCTTTCACGGTGGCTTGGGCGGTTCTGCCGAAACGGCGCTGGCCCGCGGCCACCGCATTGGTTTTATTGGCGGTACCGACAACCATCATGGCTGGCCCAGCCTCGAAGGAGGCGGAGGGAAAGTCGGTGGGGTCACCGCGGTCCTGGCCGATCAGTTGGATCCTGCCAGTATTGTTCGCGCGATGCATGCCCGACGTTGTTATGCAACAACCGGAGCCCGTATCGTAGCGCAGGCAGAGCTGAATGGATATGCCGTAGGTTCGGAAATGAGCCTGGAAGCCTCTGCTCCACGGGAGTTCCGTATCAGTCTCAAAGGCACAGCCCCGTTTGAACGGGTAGAACTCATCTCTTTTGGCCAGATCGCTCATGCCTTCGAATGGAAAGGTGAACGCAGAGAACTGGATCTGAACTGGTCGGATCTTCGACCGGAACGGGCGGTAGAGGATGTGTATTATTACGTCCGTGCCCGGCAACAGGATGGCCATTTGCTCTGGATGAGCCCCTGGTGGATTGACCTCCTGGACCCTGCCTGAGCGGCACCCATTTTACTTGCATATCAACGGACGACACATGATGACCTATTCCCATACACGATTCAGCACAATACTCCTGCTTCTGCTTTGTTCCTGCACACAGCCCGAGGCTGAGAACCACGCTGCAGAGCTAGCCCCAGCGGTTGAGCAAGTAGAACGCATCCAAGACTGGCCCTGGCCCATTGAACGCGACCCTCAATTCGAATATGTCGCCACCACCGAGTTGCCCGAGTTGGATGAGAGCCTCATCCAGAAGGTCTTCTATGTGGATCAGAAGCATCCCGAGGCTTCGGATGACAACCCGGGGAGCCGGGAATTGCCCTTTAAAACGGTCTCAGGCTCTGCCCGGGCAGTCAAAGCTTCCCTCATGAACGAGGTCCCCACCAAGTTGATGATTGCCGAGGGACTCTACCGGGAAAAGCCGCGCTATGCATTTCAAGTTCCGAAAACCGCAAGCGAAGCACAGCAAAGTACCTTGCTGGTCATCGAAGGCGTTCCCGGGAAAACCATTCTCTCCGGAGCTGCAGAGGAAATCGATGGCATCTCCTTCCGCCCGCAGGATTGGAGGCCGGTAGAGGGGGAGCCGGGCCTCTACGTGAATGACTGGCCCTATCAGATCGAACCCTATGAAGGTCCCTGGATCAATACCTACGGCTTCGCCCTGCTTCCCCGCACCTATCAGCGTCCGGAAATGATCTGGATCGATGGGCAACATCAGCGCCAGATCTATGCAGAGCGCTACACATGGGTGGACCCGGATGGTGTGGCCACCATGCTGGATCCGGGACCGGGGATTGTGGATAAGACCGAAAACAATCAGGATGGCAAGCTGGTCTACAAGGGATTGGCCCTCAAGGACCCCAAAGAGATGAAAGATCCGGGCAGTTTTGCGGTCTATTCTGACCCACAGACACCCGAAGAACTGCGCGGAAAAATTTTCATCCGCCTCGATCGCCCCCTGGAAGAGATTCAGAGCATCGAAGTGGGAACCTGGCAGAAAAACTGGTCCCCGATCCTGGTGATCAACCGGCGGAAAAATTTCATCATCCGGGGACTGACCCTCACCCGGAACATGGCCGTCTACTCCTGCCCTGCCTTGGTGGTTGCGAATGCCGAAAATTTCATAGTGGAAGACTGCGCCTTCAATGGAAATTCCTCCAAAGGGCTAAGTGTCCAGAACGCACGCCGTGGCATCGTTCGCCGCAGCGAGGCGAGTCACAATGCCACCAATGGCATCGGTTCCGGCCAGTCACATCATATACTCTTCGAAGACATCGCGACCCACTTCAACAATTACCGGGGGGCCTGGGAAGCCTTCCTGGGCTGGGATGCCTCAGGATTTAAAAGCGGAGGCGTGCATAATATCACCATCCGCCGCCATGCCAGTGTGGGCAACTATGCCAACGGCATCTGGTACGATGTATACTGCACCAACATTCTCATCGAGGATTCCTTCTACCTCGGCAACCAGCGCATGGGGGTAATGATTGAATTTACCCGTCCCAATGGAGGCCCCCAAGTGGTACGCAACAATGTGGTTGCCTACAACCGCACCGGTGTATTTGTGACCATGGCTGCCAACTCGGTGGTCGAAAACAATCTGGTCTTTCAGAATCAGTACGGCCATGTTGAGCATTCCAAACTTCAGACCCAGCTACTCTATAAATTCCACCGCCGCAAAGGGGGACCGCAGAATGCAGCAGACTGGGAAAGTGTGCGTATCCAGAATAATATTTTCGCCTCTGACGAAGGGGCACTGGTCGACTACATGACCCGCAAATCTGATCCGCTAAAGGAATTCCCCTTTATTCTCGAGGTACTAAATACCGATGGAAACCACTATTACCTGAAAAACCCTGAAACCGCATTTCATGCACCGGATGGCACCTGGCTGGATCTGGCAGCGTGGCGGGAACTGCTTGCAACATATCAATCACCAGGTGCCCGTGATGCCTCCTCTACCTGGGCTCCAGTGAGCTGGGAAGCTAACCCCGCAAATGAATTTATGCCCGAAGCCGCCTCCGACAGCTCCCGCATCGCCCGGGCCATGGGCGTCCCTCTTCCGGAGGACGTGATTCGCGAATACTGGAAGCGGGTGGAGCGCGGCCTCTATGCCATACCCTACCTCCGCTTTGACAAGCTCTACGATTAATCATGAAGACCCCTTCCCCTCATCGACCGAACCTGCTCTTTCTGTTTTCGGAACAGCATCACCCGGAGGCTCTCAGTCCAGCGGGCAATCCGCATATTCACACGCCAGCCCTGCAGCGACTGGCGGATGAAGGGGTGTATTTCCGCAATGCCTATTGCGCTACCCCCCTCTGCATTCCTTCCCGTACCTCCACCCTACTGGGACGCTACAGTCATGCCACTGGAATCGTCGACAATGAAAACCAGCTTGACCGTATTGGAGATCAACCGAATCTGGCCCGAAATCTCCGGAAAGCCGGTTACCGTAGCTGTCATATCGGTAAAACCCACTTGGGTACCAGCTGGGATGAAAGCCCGGAGCGCATGCAGCGTCTGGGTTTTGAAGAGAGTATCGCCACCCGAGGCAAAATCGGCATGGCCCGGGACTGGAAAAGTGATCCGTACCTTCAGTTTCAGGTGAAGGAAGGGATTCGTGAACCCTTTGTCCGGGACTATGAACGCCGTGCGGCTCTTCGGAAAAAAGGCTGGTTTAATGACTGCGAAGCTTCCGTACTGGATCCGGAGGAAACCCATGATGGCTGGATCAGCCATCAGGCACTGAGCTGGTTGGAACAGGTGGATACGGAACGGCCCTTCTACCTTTCCGTAAACTGGGCCGGCCCACATGTCTACCGGGATCCGCCCGCTCCCTACGATGAACTCTATGATCCGGAACAGATGCCCGCCCCAATTACCGATAGCCTGGAGGGAGCTCCGGAGTGGCTCCAAGCCCGGCAACACAAGGAAAGCCGGGGCTTTCAGGAGGGAGACTGGAAAGCCCACCGCGCGGCTTATTATGCCCAAATCACGATGATAGATGATGCCGTCGGCCGGATCCTCTCGCTGCTCGAGCAGCGGAATCTGCTGGAGAATACCCTGATCATCTTTGCTGCAGATCACGGAGAGATGTTGCTCGATCATGGTATGATCGGAAAAACGCTGATGTACGAATCCTCCGTGCGCATCCCTTTTCTTGCCCGCTATCCGGCAGCCTTTCCCGCCGGCCTCAGGCCACAGTCTCTCATCTCCCTCTGTGATCTGGCGCCCACCCTGTTGGAATGGGCCGGAGCGGACCCACTCCCGGATATGCACGGGGAAAGTTTAAGCCCCCTGCTCCAAGGTCAACAGGACGACCGCGACCTGGTCTTCAGTGAATTCCGGGACCTGTACATGTGCCGGCAGGGCGCGTGGAAACTGATTCAGCACCCCGACGGGGACCTGCAGTTATTCCAACTCGACCGGGACCCCGACGAATGTCGCAATCTCGCAGAAGAGGAGCCCGACCGGGTCCGCAACCTCCAAAACGAACTTCAACAGTGGCTGATGCAGGGCCGCTGCAGTCATGCTTCCTAAACAGAGTTTACCCTATGTTTCATTTACAACCTGACACCTTATTCTCCAACAACCCCGTATCCTCTCCGCGAAGAAAGGCCTTCCTGGATCTGGCGCTTCAACTGGGAGAGCTGTTGTTACAGAGCGAGCCTTATGCAGCGGACCCCAAAACCCATGCCCCCACGCTGATCAATGTACGGGCCCGGCACCGGGCGATCGTCACTCTCGCCGGTCTCTACCGTATCACCGGAGATCCACGATATGCGGAACGGGCCTGGTTCCAGTTTGAGGATGCTCTGGAACGAAGCCCCTGGTTGTTGGAACTGCCGGTTCCCCTCGCCTTTGATCTGGGAAGCGGAGAAGCCGCAATCAGTCTGGCCCTGCTCTGGGATTGGATGCAGGACTGGATGAGTGAGGCGCAGAAAGCCCTCCTCCTGGAAACCGCCGAGAATGAAATCTTCAAGCGCTACCTCGAGGCGGTCCCTGTAGATCCGACTCAGGAACGGCACTGGTGGCATAAGACCGACATGAACTGGAACTCGGTCTGCAACGGAGGCCCCTGTGCCCTGGCCTACCTGCTTCAGGAGGAATCCCCCTACGCAGCTGATGTCAGCCGGGTGGCCATGGAAGGCTTGCAGGTCTATATGGATTCTCTGCCAGCAGATGGTTCCTCGGAGGAGTCCATTGGCTACTGGGCTTTTGGCAATCTCTACCTCTTCTATGCCTTAAGTGCCTGGGAACGCTATCACCAGAAAGCTCACCCTTTCCTCGAGGGTCCCTATTACGCCCGCGGCATTGCGTTCCTGTTGGATTTCAGTCCCCGGGGCTGCGCGATTGGCTTTGGGGATTCCAACAAGGCCAACCTTTGCGCCTGGATGATCAGTGCCGCCAAGCGCTGTGGACGCAGGGATCTGGCCGCGGAAGTATCGGAGCGTCTTCTCGCCTCCTCTCATCCGGAGCCCTGCCTGATGCCCCTCAGCCAGGAGGCCTTTCCCACGGAACTCTTTGCCGCCCTGGTGGCGGAGGAACCCTTGGAGGAAAGCGTGGAGCCTGAACGCCTGCTTCTCTACCCTCATAACGGATGGGCTCTGTTCCGCTCCGGCCCGCTGAGTTTGTCCTTTCAGGGAGGATCCACCAAACGCTATCACAGTATGCGGGATGCCTTGGCGATTTTTGTGGAACGGGATGGACAGGTGATGATCGACAGTCCGGAAAACCACCCCTATCCCCGAGGCTGGTTTGATCAGCTGCACTACGGAGAACGCGGTCATTCGCGGGAACTCTACTGGGAGGAACACTCGCTCAGCAAATCCGCTCCCTGCATCAACGGCGTGGGTCAGGCCTGCAAAGGAGATCCCCTGTGGACCCACGGCCCTTCGCACATGGAGAGCGATGCGACCGAACTTTACCCCTGGTTCATGGATGAAGTGCGCCGACGGGTTGAACTCCGTGAAGATGGATTTCTGATCAGTGACTTCTTCCGCAGCAGCAACGCCGAATTCTATGAATGCCGCTGGATCACGGAAGCCGAAGTGGAAGCCGAAGCAGAGGGTTGGCGCTTGCGCAGAGGGGATACCCTGCTTCGACTGAAGGTGGAGGCCTCGGTTTCCCTGAGCTTCCATGTGGAGCAGCGACTGCGTTCCATCGCCAGCCGGGGTTCAGTAACTCTGTTGCGCTGCATCGTGAAAGAAGCCCAGCTACAAACACAGATCCGCACCCGAATCCTCTGTGAATAAGGCTACGAGTCTAAACTGCCGAACACATAGGCTATGTTGCTAAAAGAGATCTGAAGGATCCCCCACAACCAGCCCCGAGCGCCTGCCCGCGCCTGGCGGGAGCCACGGCCAGGGAAGATTTGGGAACAGCTTTTAAAAAGAAGTCGATCGCTCTGAAGGAGCGCAGGAATCATCACTGAATGGGATGCTGGCACGCCTTCAGCGTGCTCCGATTCTTGCGAAACGGAAGACCCAGGCTTGCAGCCTGGGCTCCTATCCGGTCGCTCTTATTCCAAGTCAAAGGCAAAACAGAGGGTTCTCCGCCAACAAGATACAATCATCTCTATGGCGGACTACAGCAGCTTTCAACGCCGGCGTTGAAAGAGCAAGCCCAGCATGGCCATGGCCAGTAAAGCAAAGGTGCTGGGTTCCGGAATCACCCCGGTAACATCGGCAAAGCTGTTCCCAATAATGAATTCATCGACACGATCAAAGTTCCCATTATTACCTCCAGTCAGATAGACACGGTTAATGACCGCATCCTGATCCCCAACCTCCACGGTACCGCTGAGATCCCAGCTCATGGGTTCACCGCTGATGCTGCTGCCACGGTCCCACAGGGAAAGACTGACCGTATCCACTCCCGCTGCGCTGCTGACCAGTTTACCCACCACCAGGCTATCACTTCCCGCGGTGAAGCCCACGCCACCCGCAGAGCTGCTGTCATTGCCAAAATCCAGACTCATGGAGGAACTGGAGGTACCACTTTCCCAAATACGCCGTCCCAAGGTGCTACTGCTGAGAAAGGCCACATTGAGCACCCCGCCGGATCCGGAGCCTGATTGATTAAACAGAAAACTGAAATACCGCGTCTGATCCGTTCCCAGATCAATACGGTTGCTGCCCAGATTCCGGATGGCCCCGCCCGTCAGATCGATATGAGATCCATTCACATCCGAGCCACTGCTGGATCCGCTCTGGAACACATATCCTGAAGGCGCGTCGAGATTCCCGTCATTCAGCGTCGCAGAACTGGAAACAGCATCTGTCCCCCCATTGGAAACCGGCCCGTTTTGCCAGGAGGATCCAAACCCTGTGCCTCCATTTTGAAGCCCCAAAGGATCCGAATAGTTGGTAAAGCCATCATATACCAAGACGGCGGCAGGCATATGGAGGCTGAGGACGGCAAGCGCAGTGCCAACAAGGGTGGGTTTCATAAGAATTCTCCGGGAATGCGTACTGTATGTTCTTCCAATGTAGTGGGATGAAGAAATACATGTGAGTCTTTTCCGGGATGGATCCGGTGAAGCGTTCACTGAATTCCGGTGGTGAACGCTTCACTGCGACTTGCTGAAATCTCCCCTTTCTTCTGAGACATCTGCCCGTGTATACTTTGTTCTATGAAACGAAATATTGACTCGCACTTGCTCCCCATATTCAGTCTCAGTACGCTCCTCCTACTTAGTGCCTGCAGCTCCCGGCACACCCAATCCGAATTAACATCGCCACCTGCCCAAAGAACGATGTTAGAGCCCCTGCCAGAGGAGGCTCTTTCCAGCCAGGATCCCGGCTTGCCGCCAAGCTATCACGAAAGATTTGAGGATCCCTTTCAATCTGTTTCACAAACACGTGGACGCTGGACCCTCAGGGGGACATTGGATCCGGATTGGAAAATTCGTCCCTTGGTGAATGAGTTTGAGGTCCGTACTCAGGAGATCTCCGAAAACGTATACGAGGGTGCCCAGGCTCTGCGCCTCCAGGTGGAGTATCACAAACATACCTACGTCGATCTCTCGCCCAAAGAGGGCTTTCCCGCCGACAAAACGCTACGTGTTCAATTTGCCGCCCGTTCCCCCTCCACCGCCCGCATCGATCTGGGCATGATGCCGGTCGATACCAAGAGCAGCCGTCTGACCTGGTCCCAAAAACGGGTTTATGTTCCGGCAGAGTGGATGACCCTGGATGTGATGATTCCCCCCCGGAGCAAAGAGGCCGGAAAGAAGGAGCAGCTGGTCTTCCGCATCAGCGAAAGCCCCACTAGCCTGGAACTGGATGATGTGAAGGTCTGGGTGTTGGAGCCGGAAGATCTGAATCGCGGCATTCCGGAACAGGAAGGGAATCTCCTCCCAACCCTGGGCTTTCCCACCGGCCTGCCTAACGGCTGGAGCGTCGGCAATGCCGGCACACCGCATTTGGTGGGAACCGATACCGACACCCTGTCCCCTGTGGGCACGCCGGCATTGCGGGTCCAACGCGGAGCCGGCTTTCTGTGCACGCCCTCGTTTCAGGCTCTGGGAGGGAAAGAGACGCAGATTGATTTCTGGATCAAGGGTCACCGGGCCGGCCAGAAAATCCGGATGCAGTTGATGGCCCCACCCCGCTTTGAAACGGAACGCTTTGTCATTGGCCCCGAATGGCAACGTATACAGGTTTCCATGCCCACCCCTTTTCCTTTGGAAGGCTTTCAGGTCATCAAAATTCACAGCCCGAACGGAGAATACTGGATCGATTCCATGGTCGTCTCCCAGCAAGGAACGGCGGATGAGATCCGGGCTCAGAAACGCAAAGAACTTCGCCTCTCCCACGAGGAGTATTATGGCATCCAGGATGAAGGCACGCCGCTTGAACTGAAGGTCCACATTCAGGGCTCCGGGGATTCCGATCTGGAGATGGTGGTTCAGGATATGTACGGACGCCGTTTTTCGCAGGGAAAGCTGAGCCTGCCTGCCGGGGAGAACAACTTGCGTTTTTCACAGGAAATGGAAAACAGCTTGCCCCCGCTGGGGACCTACCGGGTAGAGCTTCGCTTGTTGGACCGCGGAGATGGCCAACCTGGCCCCTGGAGTGAATTTATTCTGCACCGTCTCCGCCGCCCCCGCATGGAAGGCCGCTTTGCGGCAGATTCGCCCTTCGGTACACACGCCACGCCCAGCCCCACCCAATCCGCAATGGTCAAACGCCTGGGCTTTAACTGGGTGCGCATGCACGATGCCGGGGGCATGCTGAAGTGGTTCTTTGTGGAACCCGAACCGGGTCAGGTGAGCTACGCCGCCGGAGAGAACCAGGTGGATACCTACCGGGCAGCTCATTTAAATGTACTCACCGTACTCGACGGTTCTCCGCCCTGGGCCAGTGACCTGTCCAAGAAACAACCCAAAGGCCCGTACCGGGGTTACTGGGACAAACACTGGGTTCCCCGGGATATGAAGGCCTGGCAGGCCTATTGCCAAGGCGTGATCGAACACTTCGACGGCAAAGTGGATGCCTGGGAAATCTGGAATGAACCCTATGTGGGACGCTTTTTTCAGCTGAACTGGAACGCAGAGGCACAGCGCATCGAAAAGGGAAGCCCGGAGGACTATTCCCGTATTGCTCATCAGGCGCATGAGGCCTGGAGCCGCACCCAAAAACCTCCCCTGCTTATGGCCAGCAAAGCCGGAGACTGGGGAAAAGCCTCTATCGAAAAAGCGGGCATCCCAAGCGGGATCCATCTCATTTCCTTTCATGTCTACACCCCGCAACATCAGGGCTTCAGCAACGATGTGGTGGCCCGGCATGTGGACTCCATCCGGGAAATCAGTGCCGGCGTGGGACGGGAGGACCTGTTGTTCTGGAACACCGAGGGCGGCCCCGGTCCGGCCAATCATCATTACTACCGCCATCTGCCGCCACGCTCCCACAGCCGCTATGCCTTGCATCATGCCAACGGTCTGGTGCGCATGTATCTCTCGCACCTGATGTCAGACGTGGATAAATTCTTTCTCTACAGTTTCCACGGAGCTGGCAATTGGCAGCACACCTGGGCCGTAATCGGTCACGACGACAGCCTGCCTCCGCATGCCTCTGCCCTCTCCAACCTGTTCTGGATGCTCGAGGGGAAAAAACTCGTTGAGCGTCTGCAAGTTCAGGACGGCTATCTGTTGCGCTTCCGCTCAGAAGAAGAAGAGCTTGCGGTCTGGGTCCCCGCCCTCAGCCGTCAAACTCCCCTCGAACTCCCCGGGGAGTTCCAAGCCTTTGATCTGTTCGGTAACCGCTATGAGCCGAATCGGGTGCGCGCCGAATGGCCTCTCTATGTCGCTCTGAAGGCTGGAAGCTGGGAGAGCTTACAGGATACTCTGAAGTAATCTTTCCGCTCAGGTCGGATCTGCCCAGAGATACACCTGGGGTGCCACTTCTTTCCGGACGCGGTACCCGTTGCGATCCGGACCGGATTTCGTATGTGTGCTCTCTTCAACAAAGATTCGGACCCCTGATGCGAATCCGCCAAAACCAAGCTTGCAGATTCCCAGATTCACGGGTCCTTCCAGGTCTAGGCTTTCCCGTGTCACATACAACGGCTCCAGCATACGAATACTCTCCGGCAACTGGGCAAATGCCGGATCCTGCGGTAAGATACGCCCTTCCTCCGCATGGGCCTGCGGCCAGTCTGCCAAGAGTGCCAACGCATCCTCGCGCAGTCCCGCATCCAGCGCAGCTTGTAGTTCCCGGCGGCTCCCCTGTTTGCCATACTGCCCCAGCAGCAGACAACTGATCAACACAAGCAGAAAGAACCCGTTGACCTGACGCGCCTCCCTTCTTCGCTGCTCCCGATCGGATCTCATCAGCAAGGCCACAGCACCTCTCCAAACCAGCAACAACAACAGGGGGAGAAGCAGGTGAATCGGGAGGGGCGTGAAGATCCATCGAAAGAAAAGCCCCAGCCGGTAAGATAGGAAACAGAGTACGGGAAGGGTCAGCACAAAACAGCTCCTGATCCAAGGATGGGCTTTAGAGGCGACAGATTGGTTCATGCGGGAGAAATTGGGATCGATGGAAGACAAATGGACCGCGGCTGCGCAGACCTTATCATAGTGTACGATCTGCCTTGGGGGTAACGAAGCCCTTTCCAACCATTCTGCGCCTGATCAGCATTCGGGACAGCTTTTCCGGTAAGGAGCCTCTCTGGCGAACGATATTAGAGCATGACCGACTTGATTCCATTGTATCTCGCTTTTCCCACGCTCGCCGCCATGATTTATGCCGTGGGCTCCATGGGAATCCGTGCGGCTGCAGAGGAAGGCGTCAGTCCCTGGACATCCACTTGCCTGACCAATATCATGGCCATGTTGATGTTTCTCAGTTATCTGGAAGGATCTCCCTGGCCGGAGCTTCCTCTGGATCCCTGGGCGGTTGCCGGCTTGGGTCTGCTCTTTTTTGCGGGGAATATCTTCACAGTATTGTCTCTGAGTTATGGTGATGTGTCTATTGCCACCCCTGTGCTGGCCTCCAAAGTGGTAATGGTGGTGGGACTGGTGGTCCTGCTGGGAAATACAGAAGTCCGCCTCTCTCTCTGGCTGGCGGGGATCTTGATCTTCGCCGGAATCTTATTTCTACAACGCTCCACACCCCGTTCAGGCAAGGGAGGGAAAGCTCTGCTTACGTTGCTGCTTTCCCTAAGCGCCGCCGCTTGTTTTGCGTTATTTGACGTCGGCGTGCAGATGCTCAGCGCCCGGGATGAATTTCACCGCGTCGCACCCTGGGCCATTGCCGTGGCCGGATTGCTGAGCCTCGCAGTCCTTCCCTTTACCCGGAGATCCAAAGCGACGTTAAGCCGACGCGGAAAAGGCTTTCTCTGGATCGGTGTGGGACTGCTCTCCCTGCAGTCGATGATTCTGATTTACGCCCTCGGACATTATGACGATGCAGCCGGCATCAATATCGTCTACGGCAGTCGCGGGCTTTGGGGGATCCTTGTCGTATCCGCTCTGGGCCCGCTCTTCCAGAACCGGGAAAAACAAGAGGCGGGACACTATTTCCGCTACCGCCTCGCCGGAGCACTCTGCATTGCCGGCGGGATCGTCACCTCACTCAGCTAAGCCCCACAACATGCTTCATTCTGCCCCCTCCTCCTTCCCCCTTCCTTGAAAGATCTAGGGCGAAACAGCCCCCACTTGACAAGCTGCCAGATTCAAAACACAGTAAATCTGTGAAAACGATCCTTCCTTTTCTCTGTATACTCGGCCTCAGTGTGACTCTTGCTGCACAACTCCCCAGTGAAGCGGAACCCTTGGAAAAGGAATACCAGGCTGCACTCCGCAGCCTCGACACGGAGCGCAGCCAACAGCAGCAGACGCTTGCAACCGGGTATCTTCAAGCCTTGCAACGACAACGGGATGCTTATCAAGCCGAAGGGGATTTGGACGGCATTCTTGCTACGGATGCCGAGCGGAAACGCTTTGAAGCGAGTTCCGCGGCACCCAGTGCCGCAGAACTCTCCAGCTTTGACGCTGTGCGAACCCTGCAGACCCAGTTGGCTCAAGCCCTGAATTCGATAGAGCAACAGCAGCGTGAGAAACGACAAGGGCTGGGTGCCACCTATATGCAACAGCTTGAGGGACTGGTCACGCAATTGACCCAGGAATCTAAAATTGAAGAAGCCATCGCCGTTCGCAGCTATCATCAGAGCCTCAAACAGAGTATGGAAGGCCCTCGCTCCCCCGCGCAGCCTCAACAACAACAACCCAGCCCGCCAGCGGCACTGGCAAACGGAGATCTTCAGTTCCAAGGCAAACGCTACCGCATTATCGACGAGCAGCTTTCCTGGACCGAAGCCCGCCAGGCAGCTCGGGCCGCCGGAGGAGATCTAGTGGTCTTAAGATCGAAAGAAGAACATGATGCCCTGATGAAAGCGCTCGACGGCCGCCGCGCCTGGATTGGAGCCATCATTCCTCCCGGAGGCAAAGAAGCAAAATGGGTCGATGGCAGCCCTCTCAACCCCATCAAAGGCGTCCGCTACCGCAACAACGGCAAAAAAGATGTGAATCAGCACATGACCATCACCCCGGATAATCTGATGGACGACTATCACGACACCCGTACCGATCGAATTCAGGCCTACATTATCCAGTTCTGAACACGGATCCGTCTCTAAACGCTATCCAGACGCCACATCACATTAGGGTTGGATGCATCACCTACGTAGCCGGACATCGGTCTGAAAGACCGCGAAGATACCAGCCCAGCCTAAACGGCGGAGC
>DIYK01000009.1:17002-17137 GCA_002429005.1 Verrucomicrobia bacterium UBA6056 | reverse complement strand
CCGCAGTCCCTGCGGGAAACCCCATATCTGAAGATGATGCTGTATTCTATCCCGCAGGGACTGCGGGACTACGGAAGGAAATCTGTGGTGCTGAGCAATTTATGTAGTCCCGCAGTCCCTGCGGGAAACCCCACA
>DIYK01000009.1:0-16916 GCA_002429005.1 Verrucomicrobia bacterium UBA6056 | reverse complement strand
ACACTTAAAGATGATGCTGTATTTTATCCCGCAGGGACTGCGGGACTACGGAAGGAAATCCGTGATTCTGAATCATGTTTATCCCCCCGCAATACCGCTGTACCGAGATCAACGTTGACGCTGTGTCCTCTTCTGAGGTACATCAGCGTTGCGACTTATGAAAATTGCAATCGATGCTCGCTGGATCTTCCCCCAGCACTCCGGAATTGGCCAACATACCCGTCTGCTTATCCAAGGGCTGCATGAGCTGAACTGTGGAGAGGAATTTCTGCTGATCTTTCAGGATGCCGCTTTTGCGGAACAGGTCTGTGAAGAATGCGCTGTCGATTTTCCCAGGCTGATCCTTCCCTATGCTCTGTTCTCTCCCTGGAATCAGCTGCGCCTCATGCATAGCCTGCGCAAACATAAGGTGGATGTCTATCACTCCACCAATTACATGATCCCGGTATTGCCTTCCTTGCCAGCTCCCTTCCGACATCCCCGATGCCTGGCCACGCTGCATGATCTCATTCCCATCATCTATCCGGATCACGCTCCGGAATCGAAAAAACGAAAACTTTTCCCCATTTATGTGCAACTCATGAAACGCATTGGACGCCATGCCGATGCGCTCATCACCGTTTCTGAATCCTCTAAGCAGGATCTGCAGAAACATTTAGGGCTTCGCAAAAAAGATTTCTCCAAAATCCAGGTCATTCCCAATGGGATTCACGCTGATTTTAGCCCGGATGAACGCGTGGAAAGGGCGGCTCCTCCGGAAATTCTCTATGTGGGTCGGCTGGATCCCTATAAAAACGTCCCCTTATTGATCTCGGGTTTTTATGAAGCCATGGGAAAACTGCCACAGGGGAGCAGCCTGCGCATCATTGGTCCCAGGGATGACCGTTATCCGGAGGCGGAACATTTGATCGAGCGTTTGGACCTGCAACCCTGGGTTCACTGGGAAGGGCACGTGACTGCAGAAAGGCTGTTGGAAGCCTATCGCCAGGCCTCCGTGCTGGTCTTAGCCTCTGAATATGAAGGGTTTGGCCTCCCGGTGGCTGAAGCCATGGCCTGCGGAACCCCGGTGATTTGCAGTGACAGCAGCTCTCTGCCTGAGGTGGGGGGAAGGGCGGCCCGTTATGTGCAGCCCGGATCTATGAACGCGATCAAGGAAGCCCTGATTGAAGTGCTGAAAGATACACGTCTTCGCGAAGGCATGGTAGCGGAAGGCCTGGAACAGGTTAAACGCTTCCAGGCCGGCGAGATGGCCCGCCAAACCTTGGATGTCTATCGGGGACTACTCTAAAGAGGCTCCACAGGTAGCAGCTGCAGGGTTCCGCGCCGTCCGCGGTGGTTTCCTCGCAAAGGCGGGTTGCCAGCTTCGGGATGGAACAGTCGGAGCGCGGGCATCCTGCCGGCGACCTAGTGTAGCCCGCCTTACAGGTCGTTTATTTTGCTTCAGACCTGTTCCTCGTGATCAGAAGAGACTTTCAAAGTCTCCGCATCCATCTCCCGGGACTCACCCTAGGCGTACACGAAATCCGAAGTCCCCACAGAGAGCACAGGAGCAAATACCCCTCAGAGTGGCTGTAGGCCCCGCCTCCGGCGGGGTTACTTCAGGCCACAGATCACATCCCCAGATGAAGAAGGCATCCGGAGAGGCCGTGATTCCTATGTTAATTCAGAGCGCTGAGCACTGGGGTTTTTATGGACCTGTTTCCTTGTGCTTCCCTATGCGCCGGTGTCCTTGAAATCCTCCATATTCCTGCCAACAAAATAGACGATCTGTAAGGCGGACTACACTAGATTTTCCTGAAAAGTGCCGCCCCAGGATAGGCGCGCTCCGGCTGAAAGAGTCAAACGTGCACCCCGATCAACAGCACATGGAATCCCTCCGCTTCTCCAAAACGCTTCCTCATCAGATTTCAGTTCCCAGTTGCCGCTTTAGCCAGGTGAGCTATGCTCAACTGAAAACCAACAACTGACAACCGACAACCAAAAACCAATAACCACGCCATGGCGTGGCAAGCCATTCAATAAACACCAGGTTCATGGACCCGATCTACAAACTCTCTTCTGAATTTTCTCCCTCCGGAGATCAGCCTGAAGCCATTGCCGAACTCTGCGATGGTTTGGATGATGGTAAAAAGTTTCAAGTGCTGGAAGGGGTTACCGGATCCGGGAAAACCTTCACCATGGCCAATGTGATTCGGCATTGGAACGGCCCGGTATTGATCATCTCGCATAACAAAACGCTGGCCGCACAGCTCTATGCGGAGATGAAACAGTTTTTGCCGGAAAATGCGGTCTCCTATTTCGTCAGTTACTTTGATTACTATCAGCCGGAAGCCTACATCCCCACCACGGATACCTTCATTGAAAAAGATTCCAGCATCAATGAAGAGATCGAACGCTTACGCCTGGCATCCACCGACGCCTTACTCAACCGGAGGGATGTGGTCATTATCGCCTCGGTGTCCTGCATCTATGGTCTGGGTTCCCCGGAGGATTACCAGGAGATGCTCATTCATCTGCAAGTTGGGCAGGAACTGGATCGCGATGCGATGCTCGAGCAGTTGGTTTCCATTCAGTACAGCCGAAACGAGGTGGAGCGCAGTCCCGGTTCCTTCCGGGTGCGAGGGGACACCGTCGAATTGTTCCCCAGCTACAATGAAGAAGGGGTGCGGATCCAGTTTTGGGGAGATGAAGTGGAACGGATCCAACGTTTCGATCCGCTGACCGGAGATGCGCTGGAAAATTTCACCGAACTTCACATCAGCCCGGCCAGACATTTTGTGACGCCATATCGAAAGATCGAAGATGCGCTCAAAGATATTGAGCAGGAGTTGGATCAGCAGGTGCGGAACTTTGAATCCACTGGAAAGCTGATTGAAGCCCAACGCATCAAGATGCGCACCGATTTTGACATGGAAATGCTCAAAGAGATGGGCTTTTGCAACGGCATTGAAAATTATTCCCGTTTTCTGACAGGGCGGCGTCCCGGAGATCGCCCCTTTACGTTAATGGACTACTTTCGGGAGGATTTCCTGACCATTATTGACGAATCCCATGTGTCCGTCCCGCAGATTCGGGGCATGTACAATGGAGATATTGCCCGAAAACAGGTGTTGGTAGAGCATGGGTTCCGCTTACCCTCCGCACTGGATAACCGGCCCTTGGCCTTCAATGAATTTTTGGGAGTGATTGGGCCGACCCTGTTTGTTTCGGCTACCCCGGCTCCCTACGAACTGGAACTGACGGAAGGCAAAGTGGCCAAACAGATCATCCGACCCACGGGCATTGTGGATCCGGAAATTGAAATGCGTCCGCTCAAAGGTCAAATTGATGACGTGATGCATGAAATCCGGGAGCGTGCGGCCCGGGAGGAGCGGGTGCTGGTTACCACGCTGACCAAACGCACCGCGGAAGAACTGGCCGATTATCTGGGCGCCTTGAATTTGCGCACCAAATATCTGCACAGCGATATTGATGCCATTGAACGTGTGGAGATCATCCGGGCCTTGCGGCGGCGGGAGTTTGACTGCCTGATTGGCATTAACCTGCTTCGGGAAGGCTTGGATATTCCCGAAGTCTCCCTGGTAGCTATTTTGGACGCGGATAAAGAGGGCTTTTTACGTTCACACACCTCTCTAGTGCAGACGGCGGGAAGGGCCGCACGTAACCTCAATGGTAAAGTCATTCTCTACGCGGATAAGGTGACCGATGCCATGCAGGCGCTGCTGGACACCACCGCGGATCGACGTCGAATCCAGTTGGCCTATAATGAGGAACACAACATCACGCCTCGTCAGATTGTGAAAGAGATTCAGGAGAGCCTGGCCATTCTC
The DNA here is from genome assembly GCA_002429005.1 of Verrucomicrobia bacterium UBA6056. GTDB lineage: Bacteria > Verrucomicrobiota > Kiritimatiellia > SS1-B-03-39 > UBA6053 > UBA6056. Next base: position 13,086 of record DIYK01000009.1, on the reverse strand, counting down.
AAAGAAGCGGGTGATGTGGAAGAGCAGGTGGTCAAAGAGACGGGTTCTTCGTATGATATTCAGGAAGCCATCCGCGAGATGGAACAGGAGATGATGGAAGCGGCCAAGGCGCTCGAATACGAACGGGCTGCCCTCTTACGCGATCAGATTGCCGAACTACGCGCCGCTATGGACCCCAAAGCCAAAACCAGCAAAGGTAAAAGCCGCTATCCCAAAGGCAGCCCCAAAACGCGGGCAAAAAAGAAGAAATAAGTGCTCACAGAGGCACGGGGGTATAGAGGTGAGCCTACAAGCGTAGTTCGCCTTGCCGATATCCTATTTTGCTTCAGTTTCCGTTTTTCATCATCAGAAGAGACTGTCCGAGTCCCGCCTTCAGGCGGAAGTCTTCCCGGTGGCTTTAGGCAGCGGGGAACGCAGAACCTAAAGGCTCTGCAAGACTTCCGCCTCAAGGCGGGACTCCGACAGTCTTCGCTGCCATCTCTCGGAACTCATTTGCAGATAAGCAGATTCCTGCGTTCCCTCAGAAAGCGGAGCGTAAGCTGGTGTACAGACCTGTTTCCCAGAGCTGCGCTCTGGGCTTGTATACTCGGGATCCTATAGCCCATCTCCCATCTTGGATCTACGAACCCTTACGAAAGCCTGTTTCTTCTCCGTTGAGCAAACGCTGGATGTTGCTGCGGTGGCGGTAAATGGCGATGGCGCCCAGACAACTCAGGACGATGGGCACGGCGATGGGCTCGGGATGCAGGAACCAGGCGGAGATGCCCACCACCAAGGCGGCGAGAATTGAGCTGATGGAGACGATCTTGGTAGCCAACATGCATAGAATCCAGGTGCCTAAGGCACAGAGCAGGGACCAGGGAGCCACGATGGCGAGTACGCCACCACTGGTGGCAATGCCTTTTCCGCCCTTAAACTTCAGCCAGACCGGCCAGTTATGGCCGACAATGGCCAAAGCCCCGGAAATCAAAGGCAACGAAGCCCCCGGCTCGTCGATTAACAGCAAGGGCAGGGAGGCTCCCAACAGTCCTTTACAGAAATCCAAGGCGAAACAGAGGATGCCAAAAGGCTTTCCCAGCACGCGAAACACATTGGTTGCACCAATGTTCCCGCTACCATGCTGACGGATATCCACCCCCTTTAAACGGCTGATAATCAAGCCAAATGGCACAGAACCAAGGAGATAGGAGAGGGAGTACGAAAAAACTACAGGTAGCATGGGAGAGTCTCAGGAATCAAAATAAACAGAATTTTAAAATTAAAATCATTGAACATCCCCGCAAACAGGTCGTATGCTTAGGAAGTTACATGTGCGCTTTCTCCATACACAAGGAATAGAACAATGAAATGGAAAACCCTTTTAGCAATCCCCATGCTTCTGGCTGCCACCGCGCAGGCACAGGTCAACTCTGTGAATGCGGTTGGGATGGTGAAAATTAACATCCCCGCAAATAAACTCGTTTTTGTTTCATTGCCCTTTGTTACAGAAACAACAACATTGGATTCAGTTATTGGTGATCAGTTAACTGGTGCAGGTAACTCAGGATCATCAGATCGAATTACCATTTTCAATACTACAACTCAATCTTACGAGAGCTTTTGGAAGGTTGAAGGAACTAATACTTCTTTCGACGACAAATGGTACAAAGACGACGGTCAATTCCCCCCAGTCGCAGCTGATGTTAGCATTTTGCTCGGTGCCGGCTTTTGGATTGAGAGCCGTAATGGATCTGACCAAAATCTTATCATTTCCGGAGAAGTTCCCTCTGAAGATTCTGGTGTGGATCTTGTAGAAGGTCTTAAGCAAATCGGTTTTCCATATCCAGTTGCTGTTAATATTAACTCTCCAGAATTTATGCTTAACGATATAGCTGTTGGTGCTGGTAATAGCGGATCTTCTGATAGAATTATCATTTGGGATATTGTGAATCAATCTTACACACCACTTTGGCTCGTAGAAGGCGTGGGCAATCCGACATTCGATGGATTTTGGCACTTTGATGATGGACAGTTTCCACCTACAAAAGCTGATATTGAAATTGGGCCTGGTGTAGGTTTTTGGTTTGAGCGTAGGGCAACTGGAAATGGTACTTGGACGCCAACAAAGCCTTATCTTTGGCCTTGACACCCTTAAGCCTATAATTATAAATTTTGGTAAAATAATATGAAAACTTTTTCCTTTTTATCACTTGTTGGTTTCTGTTTACCTGTTTTTTCAGCCTTCACACTTAACTGGAATAACGCTTACAGCTTCGCCAACCCATCAGCCAATCGTTTATTGGATTCTGATGGATCAACATTCCTTGTAGGGGACCGCACCGACGGCAGTGTTGGATACTTCGCACAACTAATTTGGACTGGTTCCAACGGAATGATCGATCCATTGGATATCAACCAAAGCGACGGAACTGGTGGTGATGACGTTGTTGTCGGTTTCTCTCACATTGGCTTTAACATGGGATTTGACCCTCCCGAAGGAAACATCAACGCTTCCACTTCAGTTGCTACTGGTTCCGGTGCTGGGCAATATGATGTTGGGGATCAATTTTATGTCCGTGTTTTCAACGCGGCTTCCCCAAACTTTGGAACAGGACTTGCCCCTACACCAGGCAATGGTGGATCTGCGACCAACTATGGAGACTCATCAACTCTTTACACTGTAACAAGTAACAACGTTACCAATGGTGATGCCGGGTTGTTCCAAACAGGTTCCATCGTTACGAATCAAGTTGCAATCCCCGAGCCCAGTACCTTCGCCCTGGCTGCGGTGGCGGGTTTGGTGTTCATCCGGCTCCGCAACCGGAATCGCCGCTAAGCTCCCTTTGAGTTTTTCGAAGAAGCCCCGCCTGTGCGGGGCTTTTTTTGGTTGTGGGGAGAGGAATTTCGGGGTTTGTGCATCTTTGGATGCTGTGCTAGGGGCTGGGCACTATGATTACACATGTGGTTGCCTGGCGTTTTCCCGAAGAGTTTGACGGTCTCAACAAAGCAGAGCTGATGGAGAAGGTGAAAGCCGATCTGGAAGCTTTGGTTGGCGTGGTGGAGAGTATCGACAGCTTCTCTGTGGGTATCAATGAAGTGGCTTCGGATGCGGCGTCGGATGTGGTTTTGCTCAGTACCTTTGCGGATTGGGAGGCCCTCGACGCTTACCGCGTTCATCCTGCCCATCAGGAGGTGGCAAAGTTCATCGGAGCTGCCGCCACGGAGCGCCGTGTGGTGGATTTTGAGAGCTGATTGGAGCTCTGCCCTTCAGCTCTCATGGTTACTCAGGTATTGGATGGTAGCTGTCGGCCTTTAGGCCACAGGCCGCTGCCTTAGCCGTCGTGGAAGTCCATGGTAAACTTGTTTGTGGCCAAGCTTGTGGCCGCCTGTCAGGCCTTGGGGGTGGATCTACGGTTACTCTCTGCGTAAACGCGGTCTGTCATTTGGCCGGGGTTGCGGCCCGTGGCCTGAAGGCCTACGGCTACATGTGGCCGGGGTTGCGGCCCGTGGCCTGAAGATGGCCTACGGTTACATGTGGACAAGGTTGCGGCCCGTGGCCTGAAGGCCTACGGCTACATGTGGCCAGGGTTGCGGTCCGTGGCCTGAAGGCCTACGGCTACATGCGGCTTCGCGCCCTCTGCGGTTTACAAAACAACATTATCCATAGCATCGGATTTCAGCGACGCAGGCGCAGTTGGCTCCGTTGCTGCTATCGATTTGCAGGCGCAGTTTGCGGCTATGGAGCGTTGCGGACAGCGTATGCTGGCGGCGGCTTTCGACGTTGTCCTGTATCCGCAGTACATCCTTCCAGCTACCGTTTTCCTCGACCTGAATGCGGTAATCCCGGGGGATAAAGGGATATTGATAATAGGGGAGTTCGTCGCGGACCTCATGCACCAGCTGCATGCTGAAGTTGAGTTCCACCTGACTCAGTTCCTGAGCCTGCTCCCAATGCAGTTCGAGCTGTTGTGGAAAGGGTTGGCCGGGATCGCTGAACCAAAGATGTGTGTCCGTACTGGGACGGCTTCTACCGCTTAGCACCTGTTCCGCCCGGTAGATTGCCTGCGTCGGTTCCACGCGAAAGGCAAAGCTGCCCCGGTGATGCAGATTTTTCCAGCGGTAGCGACCCGCGCCGGAGAGGCCACCCCCCGCAAATCCCTGTAGCTCATTCGGGCTGCCCCGCCAGGCCAGATGTTCCGGACCTTCCAGTTCGATTCGCAGATAGCCTGACGCCAACTCCGTGATCTCGCAGGGGCAGGGGAGCACATCATCAAATCCTCCGGCGACCTCCAGGTTTCCTTCCCATAGCAACTCTCCCTCTTCCACCTTGTAACTCCACAGGCTCTCCACCTTCCGGATGCGAAGCTGGAAACTCTGCGTCTCGTCACTCTGATTCACAAGATGCAGTCCCAGTACGCGAAGTTCAGGGCCGGAAACTGGAAACCACTGACAGGGGGAGTCACTCAGCGGATACAGGTTATCGCTTCGCCGCTCTTCAATACCCGCGATCTGGGCATCTTCAATCGGTTCCCGGTAGCTCATGCCGCTGAAACTGCGTTCACTACTGGCATGAATGGAAGCCGTTCGGGCCAGATCCAAGGGGTCTTCGTTCTGATGGCTCGGCAAGAAGCAACCGTCACGTAGCAACTGTTGCTTCAGGGCCTGTATATCGACTTCGTCCCGGCTGCGTTTTGCTGTCACCACCTGGGCTGCGGCCGAGCCAATGGCCTGTCCCATGGTGCCGCAAGTGGCCATGACCCGAACGGTGCCCAGAGCCGCATGGGTCACGGAGATATTGCGTCCGGCCATCATCAAATTGGGAACATCCTTACTCTGCAGACTGCGTAGGGGAATGCCATAGGGTCCAATATTCTTCAGACCAATCTCTTTGGAACGGGGATTGTAGCCTTCGGCCGCAGCCGGTTCCGAACTCTCCGCAAGCAGGCCCCCCGGGGTATGCAGATCAATAAACCAGCCTCCATAGGCCACTTCATCCTCAAAGACCTCGCGCGCCTGCAGTTCGTTTTCATTCAACAGATGCCGCCCCAGGATGCGTCGGCTTTCGCGTTTGCCGGGAACCTGACCGATAAAGTCGAGTGCGTAGTGTTTGCACTTCTCCATCATGTTCGGATCTTTGTTTTTCATCCAGTCCCAGACCCCCAATGCGTGGCGGGTCAGTTGATGGCGAATCTCTTCATTATCCGTAATCGTGTTGTAGGGCACTCCGATTTCGATCCACCAGAACCCGCCCTCTTCGCAATAGGGATGACGTCCCTGCTCATAGAAAAAAGCCGCATCCTCATAGTGCATCGCCCACTCAGGGGCTTTGAAAGGGGCCGGACGGCCAATATCGATACAGCGGATATGAATACTGTTACCCATGGTGTCCGTGGAGGCTCCCGGGGTGGCATGGAACTCGCCGGTTTCCTCGGCGGATTCTGAACCCCAGCGCCATTCACAACCGGCCAGATGTCCAAGCAAGGCATCCCCGGTGCAATCGATAAACTGTGCGGCTTTTAACGTCCATTCGGTTTCGGCATTGGCGACCTGTGCTCGAATCGCCTGAATGGCCAAGCCCTTATGGCAGGCCTCCCGTTGGCGGTATCCTTTTTCTTCATGAGCTACCGGCCATGTGGACAGGTTGTCCAGTCCCCAGCTGCCGTCTTCGAGCTGCACATCGCAGAGGCGGGTATTCAGCATCAGGGTCAGATTCGCCTCCTGCTGTGCCATGTCGTACATGGCCATGTCCTGCATGGAGTTGGTGCTGCCATTTTCAATGTGACGCACATGGTTGCTGCGGCTTTGAGCGTTGAGCAGTTCCCCGACGATTCCGGATTCCCGGGCATGACTGTGGTGACAGGCGGAGCCGTGAATGGTCACCCGGATTTCGCTGGAGGCATTGCCTCCCAGCACGGGGCGGTCCTGCAGCAGGCAGGTTTTGCTGCCCCCTCGGGCGGCGGCAATGGCTGCGCAGAATCCGGCCAGGCCGCCTCCGCATACGATCACATCAAAATAGGCTTCTTTCGGATTCATGGGGTCTCCAGCATTCGGGTCAGGTTTTGGAGTTGGGAAAGATGTGCGGGGAGCTCGACTTCCGTCATTTGTCTCGCCAACGCGAGCGCAGCAATGGCTGGCGAGCCGACGCAGAGCGCCAAGGTGATGCGCCCATCCGGTTGCAGGGTACGTGCATAGCCTTGATCCCGGATTTCCTGAAGTCTGGGCAGAAGAGCGGCCGCATCCTCAGCGTAGAGGCGTTCAATCTGCTCATCTTCTTGCTGGGCCAACAGGGCCAGACCAATGGCAGACTGTTCCGCCGGATAGCCCGCGGTTTTCTCCAGCGCCAAATGACTCTCCTCCCCAGGGCTGTGGAAGTAGAGATAACTTACCTCACGCCGCCAGGTGACCCCCAGTGCAACCAGGTCATCTTTTCGACACTGTGCGGGGAGAATCGACATCGCCCGCCTGGCCAAACCGGAGGCGCCCAGACTGATCGCGGAGAGGGCATGAATGCCCGGGCCCACCCCATAGGAGCTGTCTTCGTTCTGTTTCAGCAGGCCGGCATGAGCCAGGGTGCCCAGATAACGCTGTAGACGGGTTGGCGTGAGTCCCAGTTCCCGGGCCAGGGGACGAACCCGCACCGCTTCGTCGCGCCGGGCGACTTCCAAAAGAATCTCGATGCCCTCCAGCAGACTTTGGTTGGGTTGAACGGGTTGCGACATAGTGTTGCTTATATAGTGACAGTATCTGCAGGTCAACCTGAAAATGCTGGTGAGCTTGTGCGCCACCATGGTCTCCGCATCTGAAGGCCTGCGCAGATGAAAGGAGCTTAGGCCTCCGGCCTGAGAACATGCTGCTGCAGATGACAGCCCGGAGGGCTATCCTCCTTTTTTGGAAAGGAGCTTGGGCCTCCGGCCTGAGAACAGGATCTGCGCAAGATGGCCTCACGGTTAGAGACCTTGTTTTACAGCGATATGAAGGTTGAATGCCGTTTCGGCAGGCCGTACCCTGTTCGGGATTCATACCGAACCCAAGCCCCTCTCCATGATGAAAGCGTTTCCCCTGTTGTTTTTGGCATCTCTCTTCGCCGCGAGCCTGTTCGCTCAGGAAGGGGGCGGTCCTCCCGAAGCGGCCGCTGGCCGGCCAGGTGGAGCTCCGGGAGGGATGCCAACGAGTTTTAAAAGGATCCAGGTGGGGATTGCCAGCCAGGTGGATGCGGATTTGGAAGGCGGGGCCTCGTTTTCCACCACGGATATGTATGCGGATTTTACCTATGGCCGCATGATCGCCCCCGGGGTGAACGCCGGGATTTCCTTTGGCTATGGTCAGAAAAATTATGACTTTTCGGGGAGCACCGAGTTAAGCTCATCCGATCCCTGGCAGGATATTCGTCGCTATGAATTGGGGCTGTCGCTGATGTGGCTTGCCAGTCCTCCATGGAGCTTTTTTGTATTTCCGGGGATCAGTGCCTATCAGGAAGCGGGTGCGGATTTCGAGGATTCGCTCACCGCAGGTTTGGTGTTGGGGAGTTCCTACCGCTTTAGTGAAAATCTATCCCTGGGTCTGGGCTTGGGTTGGGCTGGTCAGGTGGAGGAGGATGCTGAATTTTTCCCCTTTCCCATCATCACCTGGCAGATCACGGAACGCCTGCGTTTAGAGAATGGCGAGGGCTTTGCGGCCACCCTGGGGCCGGGACTTGGCTTGATGTATGATCTTTCGGATTCCTGGTCTACGGGCCTACTCGGCAGGTGGTCCTTGTTCCGGTTCCGTCTGGATGATGAAGCTACCGCTCCGGATGGGGTGGGCGAAGATTCACATTATGCCCTCTACGCTCATGTAGATTATGCGCTCTCTCCCTTTAGCTCGGTCAATTTCTTTGCCGGGTATCAATTCGAAGGCGAGCTGAAGCTGGAGGATCGCAAAGGTCAGACCTTGGCCAAAGAAGCATATGATGATGTGTTTGTGGCAGGGCTGGTGGCTGAACTTTCTTTTTGATGTATCGTGGGGGATGGTGAAAGTAGGGGGAGTGGATTTATGGGGGCTCCTGAATTTTTGCCTGGGTTCTGGAAAGTGGAAGCGTTGCTGCCGCAGTCCAAAGCGACTCTGCCGTGCCAGCATCATAGAGTGAATGGTGCTAACGAAAGGCAGTTTTCAAGTCATTGCGAAGAAAGTCGCCCTGAAGGGGCGTTGCATTTTAGCCCAGGGTGCAACCCTGGGTTCCCCCGTTTCGTATACGGGTGTGTTCTGAAGGAACACCGCATAAAAACTGGAGATGCGGCGCACCTACAGACCGCGCATTGTTTGGAAACCCTAACCCGGGCTTGCACCCCGGGCTGGGATGCATAGCCCCGTTGGGGCAAATTTGGTTGGGTGCAATGAGCCTTAAGTTAGTGCCAATCATCATAGAACACATAGACCTAGCACCGGGCTGGGTGAGCCCGCCTCCTGTTATTGCGGGCATTTGTCTTTTCACCCGTAACGCAAAAAGGGCCGGGATGATCCCGGCCCGTTGTCTGTTCAGATCCTGCTGATCTTAGAAGTTCAGCAGGTGGTTGGGGAGCGGGGTGATGCTCAGGCGTTTCACCGGAGGAGCGAACTTGGTCAGGTTGATGCCTTCCACGGCATGCTCGTATTCGCCCAGGGTCGGAGTGCGGCCGAGAATGGCGGAGAGCACCACCACCGGAGTGGATGCGAGCAGGGATTCACCTTTTTTCCGCTCGGAGTCCGCAACCACGCGGCCTTGGAAGAGACGGGTGGAGGTGGCGAGCACGGTGTCGCCTTTGGCGGCTTTTTCCTGGTTGCCCATGCAGAGGTTGCAGCCTGGACGCTCCAAATACATCATGTTTTCGTATTCGGTACGGGCCACGCCTTTGGGTGCATCGTCATCGAATTCAAAACCGGAATACTTCTGGAGTACATCCCAGTCGCCTTCTTCTTTGAGCTCATCAATGATGTTGTAGGTGGGGGCCGCTACGACCAGCGGAGCGCCGAATTTCACCTTGCCGCTGTCCTTCTCCAGGTTTTTCAGCATCTTGGCTAGAATCTTGAGGTCTCCTTTGTGCACCATGCAGGAGCCCACAAAGCCCAGATCCACCTTCTTGTCTCCAGCATAGTAGGAGAGGGGGCGAATGGTGTCGTGAGTGTAACGCTTGGAGACGTCTTCGTTGTTGACGTCGGGGTCGGCGATCATGGGTTCGGCAATGATGCTGAGGTCCACTTCAAATTCCGCAAAGTACTTCGCGTTATCATCGGGTTTCAGCGCGGAGCTTTCGCCGGACTGAATATCTGCGATCCGTTGGTCGGCGCGATTGATCAATCCCTGTAGCACCTGCTTCTCGTTATCCATGCCCTTGTTGATCATAACCTGAATCCGGCTCTTGGCGATTTCGAGGGATTTGATCAGGGTCTCATCTTCTGAGATACAGATGGAGGCTTTCGCTTTCATTTCCGCCGTCCAGTCCGTGAAGGTAAAGGCCTGGTCGGAGGGAAGGGTGCCAATATGAACTTCGATCACCCGACCCTGGAAGACGTTGTCTCCGTCGAAGTGCTCCAGCATCTGGAGCTGGGTGGCGTGCACCACGTCACGGAAGTCCATGTGTTCCTGCATTTCCCCGGTGAAGGTGACCTTCACGGATTCGGGAATAGGCATGGAGGCTTCCCCGGTGGCCAGGGCGAGGGCCACGGTGCCGGAGTCCGCTCCGAAGGCCACGCCTTTGGACATACGGGTGTGGGAGTCGCCACCGATAATGATTGCGCGGTCATCGACGGTGAGGTCGTTGAGCACCTTGTGAATCACGTCGGTCATGGAATGATACTGACCTTTGGGGTCACGTGCGGTGATCAGACCGAAATCATTCATAAACTTCATCAGTTTCGGAATGTTGCGCTGAGCCTTGGCGTCCCACACCGAAGCCGTATGGCAGCCAGACTGGTAGGCGCCGTCCACAATGGGGGAAATGATGGTTGCGGCCATCATTTCCAGTTCCTGGGAGGTCATCAGACCGGTGGTGTCCTGGGAGCCGACAATATTCACTTCTACGCGCACGTCGGATCCGGCGTGCAGCACCTTGCCCGGAGTGGTGCCCACGGCATTGCGGTTAAAGATTTTTTCAACGGCGGTGAGGCCCTGACCTTCGTGAGATACTTCTTTGGAGGGCGCAAACACCTGAGGAATGTCGATGCCCAGGGTCTTGGCCGCAAAGGTCTGCAGTTTTTTACCGAAGACAATGGCGTAGGAACCCCCGGCTTTCATGAACTCCACTTTCTGCGGAGTCAGGGAGCTGGAGATGTCGATCAGCTCTTCGTCCCCCTTGTAGAGTTTCTTCTCTTTGGTGTTGATGGTCAGCACCGTGCCGGTGTCGACGGAGTAGGCTTGTTCGAGAATGAATTCACCATCCTCGTCACGCATCGGATTGCCTTCAGCATCCAGTTTCTTGACCCAGTTTTTCAGGTCGATGCCGATGCCACCGGTTACGCCGACGGTGGTGAGGAAAATCGGGGAAATGCCATTCGTTCCGGCCACCACGGGGGCGATGTTGATGAAGGGAACGTAGGGGCTGGCTTGTTTTCCGATCCACAGTGCCACGTTGTTTACCCCGGACATGCGGGAGGAACCCACACCCATGGTGCCTTTTTCGGCAATGAGCATGACGCGTTTGTCAGGGTGCTCTTTCTGCAGTTCCACCAGTTCCTGCTGGGCTTCCGGGCTGATCAGACATTTGCCATGCAACTCGCGGTCCGAGCGGGAGTGGGCTTCCGAACCCGGGGAGAGCAGGTCGGTGGAAATATCCCCGACTCCGGCAATGTAGGTGACTACCTTGATTTCCTCATCAATGTCCGGGAGTTTGGTGAAAAATTCGGCTGCTGCGTAGCTTTCAATCAGCTCTTTGGCGATGGCATTGCCGGCTTTGAAGGCTTTTTCCAGACGGGCCGTATCGGCTTCATAGAGGAACACCTGCGTTTTCAGCACGTCGGCAGCCTGCTTGGCGAGATCCGCATCTTCAGCAAGGGCCAGATCGAGCAGCACTTCAATCGAAGGACCTCCCTTCATGTGCCCTAACTGTTCCAGAGCAAAAGCAGGGCTGATTTCGGCTACGCTCACTTCGCCGAGAATGATTTCCTTCAAGAATGCAGCTTTCACTCCCGCGGCACTGGTTGTCCCCGGCAGGCTGTTATAGATGAAGAACTGAAGACAGTCTTCACGGTGCTCATCGCCTTCGGCTTTGATGTGTTCGATGATCGCACTCAGGAGAACAGCATCATCGATCGGCTTGGGGTGCAGACCCTGCTCTTTACGCTCTTCAATCTCCTGCAGATATTCTTGATATACGTTCATATTCGTCATCTCTTTAACGCTTTAAGCGGATGTGAGTTAATTTTTTTAGGTTATTTTTACTTTAAAATTCTGTGCTGCTCTCAAACCATATCGAGTTATCCATTTTTGGCAACTGCATCTTAGCTTGCCCGCGGCGCTCTGCGCTCGGTTCCAGGGCTGCTGAATTCGCTCCCTTGACATGATTCGGGGTAAAGCTTACGAAGCCTTCCAATCCGGGTTTTCCCGTGAATGGAGACAGATGCAGACGATGAAGTGTACGAGCCCTTGCCTAGCCCCTGCGGGGGAAATTGTATGAAACGCCTCAAGCTAGGGAAAACAGGGCCAGAGCTTCCTGTGTTGGCCTTGGGCTGTATGCGCATGGCACCGCTCGCATCGCAGGAGGCTCAAGAGCTCCTGCAGGTCTGTATGGAAACGGGGATTCACATGTTTGATCATGCCGACATCTACGGTGGCGGTTCGTCAGAACGTGTGTTCGCCAGAGCCTGCGCGGAGCTCAAGCTCCCTCGTGAACAACTTTTCCTGCAATCGAAATGCGGCATCCGAAAGGGGTTCTTTGATTTTTCCAAAGAGCACATCCTTTCCTCTGTAGACGGCATATTGGAGCGATTGGATACGGAGTATCTGGATGCCTTGTTGCTGCATCGGCCTGATGTCCTCATGGAGCCGGAGGAGGTTGCCGAGGCCTTTGACGCGTTGAAGGCGTCTGGAAAAGTACGGCATTTTGGAGTGAGCAATATGCATCCCGGGCAGATCGAGCTCCTGCAGGATGCACTGAGCATGCCGTTGGTGGCCAATCAGCTTCAGTTGAGTATCGCCCATGCCCCGATGATTGATTTTGGATTGAATGTAAACCTGCAGCGCGATGCCGGCCTGAACCGGGATGGCGGGCTGCTGGAATACTGCCGGCGCAAGCAGATCTGCATTCAGCCCTGGTCCACTCTGCAGAAAGGCTTTTTTGGCGGAGTCTTTCTTGGAGATCCGGATTACGCCGCCTTAAATGCGGTCTTGGATCGCATTGCTCTGGAGCAGGGGCTGAGCCCGGCTGCCGTGGCCCTGGGCTGGCTCTTACGGATTCCGGGATCGGTTCAACCCATCCTGGGCAGTATGAACCCGCAACGGGTCCGGGAGATGGCGAAGGCGCCAGAGGTGGAGCTCAGCCGGAAAGAGTGGTACGAGTTGTATCTCGCAGCTGGAAGGGAACTGCCATGAACTTTCTGAGGCAGCTTTGGACCAAAAGCGAGGCCGCCCATCTTCGCCTGGGCAAATGGGGCGAGCAACAGGCGGAGCATTTTCTGAAGCATAAGGGCTTAAAAATGCTGGGTCGCCGGGTGCGGGTGGGAGCTCATGACGAAATTGATTTACTGGCCCGCGATGGCAATGTCCTGGTGGTTGTCGAGGTAAAGACCCGCAGTCAGGAAGGCATGCATGCCCCCCGTAAAGCGGTGCATAAAGAGAAAAAACGCAACCTCACCCGTGCAGGGACACGTTATGCCAAACGCCTGACTCCGCGACCCGAGGCCTTACGTTTTGATATTGTTGAAGTCATCGGGGCACCAGGAAAAGGAAGTCCAGTGATTCGACATCACCCCTCCGCCTTCGGCCTCAGCAAAGGCTGGCGGTTTTAGGTGAGTTAGAAGTCAGGAGTCAGAAGTCAGGAGTTACTGGGGGTGTCGACCACGCAACCGATAGCAAGCTTATGGCTTGTGAGTGGCCTGTCGTGCGGGCTTGTCGTTTACGCAACCGATAGCAAGCTACTCCTGACCCCTGACCCCTGA
>DIYK01000007.1 GCA_002429005.1 Verrucomicrobia bacterium UBA6056 | reverse complement strand
TTTTTCATTCTTTGCGTGATAACGTTTAGGCGCTGCGGACCCGAAGTATGAGGGTTCGCAGGCGCCTTTGGTTGGACTCGGATTTCGTGTTATGCATCTCAACGCCTAGACTGAACACCTTTTGCATACCTTCTTGGTAACTGTTCTGCTTAGCACTAGGCCCACCCCTAAAGGCAAACCAAAAAACAGCAAGAAGCCAGGCCCATACAAAAACATTGCTGCTATTACGGAAGCCAGTACAGAGCCGTCACTTTTTAATAATGGAGGTATCATAAACAAAGTAAATGGCACGGCCGTAGTAATCAAAGAGAGTGAAAATACCCATTCTAAGAATGATTCGCAACGGGCGAGAGGAATCCCGCCTATCAACCCAGCGGCAAACAAGAGACCGCTGTATATGAACATTTCAGTTTCAGTCATTGGTCCAACTTTTACGCTGACCGGACTCGCTTCAGCGAGTTCGGCCGGTTGGTGTGGTTATGAGGTTTCGGTTTCAAGTTTGATTCTTTGCCAGGTTCGGCTGACGATCTATTTGCCACTGCTTTCGCAGGGCTTCTGTGAACTCTGGAGGCGGAGTGTATTCATGGTCTTCAATGTAGTGAAGGACCATCATCGGAAGCACATAGGTAATTTCTTCACATTGAATCCAAAATTCTCCTCTTGATTCGATTTTTCCGCATATCGCACACTCATGGAGCCCTAGATCACCGTCATCATGAAAATTTGTCTCAGAATAATGGTGAAGAGCATCAAGTAGGTCGCTGGGAAAGTGGCTATCTCGTTTCAGAAATCCGAATTTTGGTTTATTCGGGACACGTTTTCCCAGCCATCCAACAGCACGGACATTGAGGCCATCATAAACAGATGGATCAGAATAACCTCTATGTTCTAAGTCCTCTATGTGCATGGGGATAACGGTAGCGACCGAAGGGTGGTCTGGTTATGGTGTTTCATATTCGTTCCTAGAAAAATGAATGCTTGCTATGGTTACACCATTCCCTGCGTGGAAACTGGAGGTGGTAAGATCTATTTCCTCTTCCACGCTACCGCTTACTACCCAGCCTATTCCGAATTTCTGGGCATTCGAAAGCACTTTGAAAGATAACTCTTCCCATGTGTTTGCTTCAATCTCGATGTGGCATTCTGCGAGAGATCCCTTGTCTAAATACGGCTCGATTTTGTCTACGGTTATCTCCGATCCGCAGTGAGAAAGCATATGTCGAACTGCAGATTCTGCGTTCTCTGGCTTCTTAGATTCATGATGAATTCTAATTATGATCTTCATGCGGATAACGTCCGCCCTCACGGGACGCTGGCAGCTGCGTTCGCGCGGTTGTCAGTGCTACCTTGCAGGGCTTTGTTCGCCTTCATTGTGTTCATGATCTTTGGGGCTATTACGGTGATGAGAATCAGGATGATTATCATCGCCACCGCTCCTTCAATATTTCCAGTGCCGTAAATGGCTAGAAGGAGGACATACAGGGCAATCATACCGGTAACAAAGAGTCCATGTGCCCACACCGCATCGAACCGAAGAGCGGCGATGGAAATGCCGCACGCGATTAGCGCCATGACGGCAGATGATTCAATGGCGTAGATAAGGCCGGAGCGGCGCTCTTTGGCTCGATGCCACTCGGCATCGAGAACTGTCTCCAAGATCTCGTCATCGCTCATGACTTCGAAAACGAGCGAAGCATCTGAACGGATCTCGACACGGCAGAACTCCTTGGCTTCATCAATCGTCCGGAATGTCTCATCAAGAAACAATCCGTCACCTTCATTCAGGATGCGGCCACGGCCCTCGCCGGAGGCAAAGCTCCATTCACAGAAAGTGCCTTTGCCACGTTTGAAGATGCGTATTGTCTTGTTCATTTCCTTAAGGCGAACTTTTACGCTGGCCGGACTCGCTTTATCGAGTTCGGACAGGTGGTCTGGTTATGATGGATTCAGAAATTTCCGGCATTCTTCGAGAACGATGGAGTCGATATTTTCTTTGGTAGCACCTTTCCAATACCACTGAACATCAGAGTAGTCGAAATCGGTATAGGCACATTCAAGGAGATAGAAGTCATACAGCTCTGAGATATAATCGTTTGAATGGCATAGAATGAAAAGCTGATTCAGATTTTTTCTAAGCTTTTCCGGGCTAGAGATAATCTCAGCCGCCAAATCTTTCGCGTAAAGAATCACGGCGGGTTCACCATGTCGGAGCTCAATCTGGAGATCTTTCAAGGCCTTCTCCGCATATTCGCGGACTTCAAAATGATTAAGCGGAGCCTCAAGTCCTGCCAAGATTCTAAGGTTATGGCTATCGAGTCCTTCGATCAGAGCCCTTTCTGCCCATTCGACGCAGTCGCTGGCCCTACCATCGTCCGTTCCGCAGAACCAAAGAACCTTTCCTACTTGCAGATTATTCATGATGGAGGGTAATCGAGTAGCCAGGGTGCTCACGCCCCCCAGCTCTCACACCACCGGACATACGGGTCCGTATCACGGCGGTTCTCGGGTTGATGTTGTTCACGTGGGTACATGGTTTCCAGGAAAGTGTATAGACCCCTTTCTTGGAAGTACAGCGAAGGGAGGGAGTATTTGAGCTGCGGCATCCCCGCAGCCCCCCGCGGCCCCGCCGCAAGCCCATCCGCTGTCCTCATTGTCAGGGCGAAGTACAGGTGATGAAGCTCTTCCTCCCCAGATGGAAACGAAAAATCCGGGGCCCACCCTGATTCCCATGTCCGTGCGCCTCCCGAAATCGAACAAAAACGCATCTGCTTCTCCCCCCCCAGGAACGAGGCCCAGGGCTTTGCTTGCCTACAGCCTGCATCCCCCCGGAAAAAGCGTCCCCAGCTCAGGATGTGGGGTCCAAATATAGGTATCAGACCCCGAAACAGTCGGAAGATCTCCCTACAAGACCCGCCATTAGACTTTACCTTAGGTGCCAGCTATTGAATCAGAGGGAAACGGCAACAACACAACCCTCATAGAGGAGATGCTCCGGCGCTCCGGGCTTGTTCAACCATCGGCTATCGACGAATGCCTCGCTTCGCTCGGATTCGCGACAGCCTTAAGTGTTATAATCAGTCAAAGGCACTGCCTGGGTTCATTTCTGCTGGGCTATACCAGGTGATATTGTGGTCTTCGAGGAGCCTGGTTTTAGTTCGTTTCCAGATCAAATGGCAGCTACCAAGTGGCCAATGATCTGGGTTCTCTGAGCGTATTCGGGCTTCTTCATCTTGCAGGACTCCCTTCACCAATGGCCCGACCTCAGAATCGTTTTCGATTGGGTCGCGTAAAAAGTTCCATTCCGAAGGAACTCTCGACGCTTCGAGTATCTTGTCCTGAAGTTCTGTGGGCTGTTTGCCTAGAGAATCCAACGGCGGAAGTCTGCCACCGTTTCGGGCCGCTTCCAGAATCCGGGATACGAGTTCCTCGCCCCACGTCTGCAAGTACTTCTTGGATTCCATCACTCCGCACCCTGTAGCAGCGCGAAATTCCATAATTTCTTTGGCTGTAGGCGATTGGTTCATAGTGGTCGGCTAACGATCAGCGCACCGGACCCGAAGGGTTCGGTGCCGTACTTTTGTTATCTGAGTCCGTCGAGCCACCCTTCAGCTGTTAAGAAATTTCGGACTCCTCTGCAACCAATCGGATTGATCTCCATATGAATCTGGCTGTCTCCCACGCTAAATCTGAGCCCAGAGAGAATGGATAGTCTCATGCTGGAAGCGGATGGCTTCAGCACAAAGATCGCATTTCGATGATGTTTGCGGTTAAGTTGTTTTGGCCAGGTCGGGTCTTCAACTACGCTCGGCGGTAATTCTCCCAGCGTTGCTGTGAACAGTGCCTGTGGAATATCAGCGTTGTCGTCGTAGACGGACAGCATGGCAAGACCCGCGATTGGGTTCGCAACTGTTAACCCGATACCCGCAGCAAAGGCCGCCGAAGTCTTCGCCGTGACGGCCCGACCCCGAACTCTATTCACCACCATTACCATTGATGTCGGCGATGCCCAAACGGGACCGAAGAACCATTTGTCATTCACTCTGAAGCTCTTCGAAATCTGTTTCACGTCTTGGTTGGATTCTGGCTTTAGGATAACGATTACGATAGCCGGATCAGCGTTAGCTGATTCGGGCGGGCGATCTAGTTGTAAATTTCGATTTCACCATCAACTACCTTTTCAACACCTTCTTCGATTAAGGTCAAAAGGTACCTGCCTCCGGTTTCATGTGCACTGAGCATCGCTCTAGGAAGCCCCTGTTTCGATGTAGCCAGGAGAATTAATTTGGCGTACACGCTACCTGCAGGACACTCCATCGCTCTGAAAATTCTACCGTTCCAACTTTGCTGTTCGCTGACAACAAATTCCAGCCATTCCGGAATTTCCGAATAGCATTTTTCCAAAATTTCAGACTCAACAGCAGCCTTGAACTCTTCCGGGGATTCTTCCGCAGTCGTTTCAAATAGTATCGGGCCTGATAGGATTCTTAAGGTCATGTTACGGACAATAGATTAAGATGGCGGGATCAGCGAAAGCTGAGTCCGGCGGTTAGTATGGTTAACCCCAATCACTGACTCCGATATCTACAAGAACTGATTCAGTTTCGGCATCAACTATCTTTGAAGTAAACACTTCAGAGATAAGCCCGAGCAAGTGATCTTCTGGTGATACGGTTTCGTAAGGAAATTCTTCGCAATGGAACGGACCGTCATCATAATCCAGAGATTCATAGTCTTTGCGCGTTTGGGAAAGTTCTTCCAAAAAGTCGTTTGAGGGTGATGCCTTCAGAAGTTCTGTTCCTTGATCGATCAGGTAATGGTTGCGCAACTCAGCTAAATTTGGGAAATCCTCTAAAAGCCATTCTTGGGTTTGTTCTGAACCGGTAGTATCCCTAAATGCAAATGCCGTAAGGCGTAGCATCAGTATCCTTGTTATATCCGATATCGACACACTCCCATTCCAGGCAGGTTGAAGATAGCTCAGCCGGTTGATTCTTACTGATTCCTTCATGAGCAGGTAAGCGGAATATAATGATAAGGATTCATCACGTCTCCCTTGCGCCACTAAGCGACTTATCTCATTAGAAACAGCTGATGGATGCCTTTCGGGATCTAGATTCAGTTTTGCCATGATAACGTTTTATGATAGCCGGACTAGCGTCAGCGAGTTCGGGTGGTTGGTGTGGCTATGAGGAGTCTGCATTGCGTTGGTGCTCCAAAAACCTCTGCGCTTCCTCGACAGTTGGTTTATCAGCGCGCGGGTGTTCCGATATAGAATTCATTACCTTGAGCAAATCGTCTCTAAGGAATGGTTCGATTTCGGCATTTAGCACTCTGTTTAGCATCCAAACAGTTAGCTGGGTGGGCTTTCTCGCTACAGAATTTTTAAGTTCACCAATGTATTTCGGGAAGATTGTCTCAACCAAATGCACTAGAGGACCTGGCGTCCCTAGGTCTTCGTCTGAGTGCTTCTCTATATATTCGAATATCGAACCAGCAGCGTCGCAAACATCAATCCCATCAAATTTCTTGACGAATTCATGCAGAGCGAGAACCTCAGGTTCGACACCTGATAGGTCGGCAATGAAATTTTCTGTTTCGTTAGTCATGAAGGATAACGCCTGAGGTGTGCGGCGAGCGTAGCGAGTTCGGGTGATTGTTCTGTTATGGTTAGATTTCATCATGTATCAGTGGTCATCGCCATTCCACATTTGCGTCGCCAAAGACTACTGAAAATTCTGAACCTTGAAACAATCTGTACCGCCCCTTGTTCACTGTTTCCAGCTGTAGGTTTTTCACGACCCAGCACTCACAATCCCAACGAATTCCCATAGATTGCAATAATTCGACGTAACAGATTTCATCAACTGGAGAGTCATCTGGCGGAACGAAACTGAGCTTAAGCACTTGAAAGCCTGAACTGAACGATTGGACAATGGCTTCAAATCCATTCACAGATTTAGTGACTTCTTCTATAGCGCGGCGCGCGTTTTCATCCATTAGCGGCATTGCTGTTCTCGAATAACTTTTATGTTGGCCGGACTCGTGTTAGCGAGCTCTTGCGGGTGGTCTGGTTATGATGGTGTCGGTTCATAGTTACTGCAGCCAAAACTCTAAGACCATTTTACGTCATCTGTTAATAGGTCAATTTCTATACTTTCTGGACCATCGATGATCGAATCATCCAAACTGTATCTCACTAAACTGATCCAGTGCCTTGGAGTTTTCCCAAATGTTTCAGTTCTCATGGCATCTGGGGTTGCGCGCCCAAGTTCCCAATTCCATCCTTTCGTGTCTTCTAACGAAATGAACTTACGCGCTAGATCCGAAGCGGCTTTAGTCGCCTGCTCCATTGACATTCTTCGAATGGTATTGGCTCTATTCATAGGATAAAAACGTGAAGATGTATCGATGGAGTGGAGGAGAAGCCGTAACGGAATTGATACGATCGTCTGGATCTACCCTTGCAGCCTTAGAGCTCGTTTAATGGATCCAAGTAACGATCCTCTGTTCTTATCTGTAAGTCTATTAATATATTCTTGAGCCATTTCTTCTTTGATTAAGAGCTTCCCGTTCATGATGTAAAATTCACCCCAATCTTCCATCACTTCTCCTGCGGTTTTTCCATCAGGATATACTATGATTTCACAAACTGTGTGAAACGACGTGAGACTTGGATATTTTGCTGATTCCAAGGCCGTCATGATTATCTTTACGTAGTCCCAACAGAAGACCCTTTCACTGTAGATTCCCCCACAGTTGTAGTAGTGAGTATAGTGGTTCCAGTTGTATCCGACTTCGAAATCGTCAGGGTCTTTCCATTTTTTTCCGAGTCGATCACGTATTAGGTTCTGCAGTCGGAATGTTTCTACACGATAAACTTCTTCCTCTTCTTCGTTTTTAAAGAAGCGCTTCGAGAAGCACTCATCGCAGAATCTATCCCATTCCTCCTCATTTAGGATTATAATTTAGGAATCCATTTGTTCTCTAGATCAAGTGACGCTCAGATTTTCTGATATCCACCCCTTTTGGGTAGACATCGAATCAGATACAGATTGTGATTTGTATTTTTAAGTTAAATCTTTGTTTTGATATCCGACAATATTCTCAAAATAGGCGTTATAAGCAAGGCCTTTTCAAGCGATGCGGAAGGCGGATATCAGCAAAAAAGTCGGCGCCCACACCATGAGGCATTCTTTTGCCAGCCATCTGGTACTGGCCGGGGTGGATTTGCGGACGGTGCAGGATCTCATGGGCCATGCCGATATCAAAACCACCATGATCTATTTGCAGACTGTGCCCACACGTACCTTTCGCGAACGTCAAAGTCCCTTGGACTTCGATCCAGAGATCCTGAAAGTCCGATCGGCATAAGTCCTGGATATCCATTCAATGGATGTGCTGAAAGCGATGCTCTTGCGGACTCGGCCTCCCTTCGCTTGGGTTCAGCCAGGGCTCCTAGGATAGCCCCGTGCTGCGGCCAGGGATCTCACAGATGTACACAGATCCAGCTGCGGAACATCCACCCCATTTCTGTAGTTTGATGTCATGAGGCGTTTTTGGAGGGAGTTGCCTGTAGGTTCTGCATGGTGTTCTGGGTTTACGCTTTGTAAGATCCCTCCATGAGGTCGTTCGCATGACAGGTGCTAAAAAAACTGGGTTGGGGCGGATGCGCTCGCTTCGAGTGTGTTTCCTGGGCCTAATGGCTCTGCTAGTGCTTCTGGGGGGCTGGCTGTTGCGGAGAAACTTTCTGTTTCCATCAAACGCGAATCTACCCTCCCCCGCAGAAGAGCTCTGGCAAGAGACGAGGCCTCGTTCACGGAAAGAGGTCCTCCGGCTGCTGGAGCGCGATGTGGAACGGCATCGGCTGTTTTTGCTTTTGGGTCAAAATATCGGCACCGCAGATAGCAGCGAGGATCCGGAAGATGGCTACGCACGACTGATCCGGGCTCTGCAACCTCGTTCCGTCGCACTGATGGGGGTGGACTACGGCTGGCAATTTGTTCCTCCTGCGGATGAACTCCGCAAAGTGAATCAACGACTGATTTCGCATTGGCAGCGCGGAGGGCTGGTTTCGGTAAGCCTGCATATCGGCAATCCCTTTACTAGAGGACATACCAAAGAACTGAGCTCCCATGATCTCCGCCTGCTGACCCAGCCTGGAAGCGAAGTCCATGAGGCCTGGATGGAGAATCTTGAACGGACGGCTGATGCCTTGGCCCAACTTCAGGATGCCGGAGTGGTGGTCCTATGGCGGCCCTTTCATGAAAGTAATGGAGGCTGGTTCTGGTGGGCACATGCGACCGGGGATCCCTCCGGAGAAGCCTGGACCTCTGCAGAGTCTTTCCGCAGGCTTTGGCAGCACATGCACCACTATTTCACAGAAGTTCGGGGACTGGATCAGCTCCTCTGGGTCTACTCTGCGGCAGCCACCCCGAACGCATCCGGACTGACCACAGATGCCTACTATCCAGGAGATGACTGGGTGGATGTGGTGGGGATCGATGCCTATACCAGCAACTGGACCTGGGAAAATCTAAATCATCGGCAGGCCATCGATCGGCTGCGTGCGAAGGGAAAACCCATCGTCCTGAGTGAAGCAGGCCCGGATCATCAGCAGATGGATGGCAGCTTTGATCCCATGCAGATCCTGGAATTCTGCGCCAACGACATGCCGGATTGCGGCTATGTTTTGTTTTGGCACAGCTGGGACCGGGTTTATGACGGGGTTCCGGTGAGTCATCAACCCGCATTAGCCCAGCAAGTAGCTCCGGAACGGCTGCTCTCCGATCCGCGGGTGGGCAGCTTGGAAGCGATCACAGGGGAAGCTCTACTGCCCTCCGAATGAGCGGGTCCCTTCTGCCGTGCATTGACCCTTTCCTGGTTTCGGAGTATGGTGGTTTGGTGAAATTACCTCTTTCCAGCCACAGCTTCCTCCGCGCCGGATCCCTGATCCTGGCGGCACTGTGGTTGTTTGTGGCACTGGGGCCCCTGCATCTTTGCCTCTGTGGCAGTTGCGCCGAGGAACTCAGCTTTAGCCACGGGCTTGAAGAGGAGGTCTCTGTTCCGGGCAACTGCTGTGCGGGCACGGAGGCTCTTGTAGAGACGCTAACCAGCGACGTCCCCAGTTGTGAGCTGGTTTCGGCCTGTAACGATTGTGTGGAGCTGGAATTGGCTCAGTTGCCTTCCACGCAACTTTCCTCCCGCATGCTGCAGGCGCCTCCCGCGCTGCTCAGCCCGGAAGATCTTTTCCTCCTACCCATACCCGAGCCTTCGCTGGCTCATCTGGAACGGCTGCAACGCCAGCGGCCCCCGGACTCCCTGTTTCCCCAGGAACAGATCCACATCCTTCGAATCTGAGTCAGGCAGGCTCTCCCCTGCCTCACTCCCTGTCTTTTCCTAGCAGCCTGCCGGAAAAGCTCT
Source organism: Verrucomicrobia bacterium UBA6056 (assembly GCA_002429005.1). GTDB lineage: Bacteria > Verrucomicrobiota > Kiritimatiellia > SS1-B-03-39 > UBA6053 > UBA6056. The sequence goes on along the minus strand of DIYK01000007.1, from coordinate 14,446 downwards.
GATTCCTTGATTCGAATGTGATGACCCATGCCCTCTTCTTATAGTACCGCCCCGGAACGCCCGGGCCTGTCCCGACTCAAACGGGATTCGGCCACGCGTGCCCGCTTTCAGTGGAAACCCCTGGCCCTGACCCTCTGTTTTCTGATTCTGATGCTGTTGATTACGCTTCAGCTCTTTGGGGAACAGTTGCAGCCTGCCATCGCCGTGGACAGCCAGGCTGTGCTGCTGTTGCCTGAACAGAACTCTGCCGCAGCTCCTGCCACCGAAGCCGTCAGCAGCATGTTGTTCCAATCCTCGGGTTGGGTGGAGCCTGATCCCTGGTTTGTGCGTGTCCCCGCCCTGGCCGACGGCATCGTCGAATCGGTGCATTTTCAGGAGGGAGATCTGGTGGAAAAAGATCAGCTGCTGGTGCGCCTGATTGATGAGGATGTGAAGCTTAAGCTGGCCCACCAGGAACAGCAGCTTCGACAGCAGCGGCTGCAACAGAACAGCGCCGCCGCAGCCTTGCAGGAGGCCAAACTGAATCTGGAGGCCGCCCGGGCCCGACTGGACAGCGCCCAGGCAGCCATGGAGGAAGCGGCGGACACCTGGCAGCGGGTCCAGGATCTGGAGGGGGAGCAGGTCCTGACCGAAGCCGAAACGGTGCAGGCCGAACAGCGCTTCCGGCAGCGTCAGGCGGATCGGAAAGAGGCTGAACTGGGGGTGGCCCGGGCCGAAAGCCGTCTTGAACAGCAGCAGCTGCAGCTGGAGGTCCGTGCTGCCGCACTAAGCGCGTCGGAAACCGAACGGTCCACTTTGCAACTGGAACTCAGTCGCCTGAGCATTCACGCGCCCTTCCGGGGCCGCATTCAGCGCCGCCTGGTTCACCCGGGCTCCAAACGCATGCGCGGCATGGATGATCCGGATTCCAGTTCGGTGGCCTGGCTCTATGATCCGGAAAAGCTGCAGGTGCGGGTAGATGTTCCTCTGGCGGAAGCCGGAAAACTGCAGCTGGAGCAGCGCTGCGTGATCAGCTCTTCCCTACTTCCCGGGTTGGAACTGGAGGGGCGGGTGACCCATATTGTCGGCCAGGCCGACCTGAACCGCAACACCCTTCAGGCCAAGGTGGCCATCCTCAACCCGGATCCGCGCCTACGCCCGGAACTGCTCTGCCGGGTGGCCTTTTACGGCGCCGGGGAGTCGGCTGTCTCCCTGAACGAATCGGAGGAGGCTCTCTGGATTCCCGAAGCTCTGGTCGATGCTTCCCAGACCCAGACCGAGCTCTGGGTGCTGGATCCGATCACCCGCAAAGCCCAACTCCGCAACATCCGCCTGGGCACACAGCGTCGCGAAGGCTACCGGCAGGTGCTCCAGGGCCTACGGGCGAACGAACAGTTACTGCTCAACCCCGAACGCCCCCTGCATGCCGGGGTCCGCGTCCGGATCCGCGAACACAACACCCCCTCAGATTTATGAACGCCTCCCCTCTCATTCACTGTCATCACCTGACCAAGCACTACCGCAAGGGGAAGCAGCAGGTCACTCCGCTGCAGGCCCTGGATTTGAAGGTGCCCCGCGGGGAATTTCTGGCGCTCATGGGTCCCTCCGGCTCCGGAAAAACCACGCTGCTGAATCTGATTGCCGGTATTGATTCCCCCAGTGAGGGGGAACTGATCATCGACGGACAGGACATCAGTCAGCTCTCCCGGGGCAAACTCAGCCGCTGGCGTGCACAGCATGTGGGCTACATTTTCCAGCTCTACCATCTCATTCCGGTGCTCAGTGCCTATGAAAATGTGGAACTGCCCCTGCTCCTGGATTCCTTTTCCGGCCGGGAACGGCGGGAGCGGGTGGAGCTGGCCCTCCGTCTGGTGGGTCTGGAGGATCGCATGCATCACAAACCCAAAGAACTTTCCGGGGGACAAGAGCAGCGGGTAGCCATTGCCCGTGCTCTGGTGGCAGATCCGCCCCTGCTGGTGGCCGACGAACCGACCGGGGATCTGGACCGGGATGCCGCCGCCTCCGTGCTACAGTTGCTGCAGGAACTGTCCCGCGAACATGGCAAAACCATTGTGATGGTCACCCATGACCCCAAAGCAGCGGAAGCGGCCGACCGACTGCTGCATCTGGAAAAAGGCAAACTGCTGGAGAGCGAGGCGTTGCCCGCATGATCAGCCAAGCCCTTCGTCTCAGCCGCCTGGCGGGGAAACAGTTGCTGCGGCATCGCCTGCGCAGTCTGCTTACCCTGTTTGGCGTAGCCGCAGGCCTGTTTCTATTCACCGCCGTATCCTCCCTGCAGCGCTCTCTCGACAAGGCTACCCGCCTGGAGGCCACGGACAGCACCCTGGTGGTCTATCGGGAAAACCGCTTCTGCCCGTCCACCAGCCGGCTGCCGGAATTTTATGAAGAGGAAATACGCGCAATCCCCGGGGTGCGTGAAGTCATTCCCATTCAGATCACGGTCAACAACTGCAACGCCAGTCTGGACGTAATCAGTTTCCGAGGCGTGCCCCCGGATCAGCTGGCCCGCTTTGCGCCCGAACTGGAGATCATCGATGGATCGCTCTCTGACTGGCAGGCCCGCAGTGACGGTGCTCTGCTGGGCAAATACTTTGCCTCCCGGCGGGGCTTGGCCGTTGGCGATGCCTTTGAAGCTGCCGGGCTCAAGGTGCAGGTGTCCGGCATCCTCGATTCCCCCGAGCCCCAGGATAACAATGTGGCCTATGTACAGTTGCCCTTCCTGCAGCAGAACTCCAGTTCCGGTCTGGGCACGGTCACCCAGTTCAATGTGCGCGTGGAAGCGCCGGAAGATCTGGAGCGGGTGGCCAAAGCCATTGACCAACGTTTCCGCGCCGAGTCGGAACCCACCTATACCCAGCCGGAAAAAGCCTTCATTGCCAACACCGCCGGAGAGCTGCTCAGTCTGGCCGCCTTTACCCGCTGGATCGGTCTGGGCGCGGTGCTGGCGGTATTCGCGTTGTTAGGCAACACCCTGCTTATGGTGCAGCGGGGACGGGTGAAAGAAAACGCCGTCCTGCGCACCCTGGGCTACCCGGCTCCGGCCATTCTCTGGCTGGTGCTTTCCGAAGGGGCCCTGCTCGGACTGAGCGGGGGACTGAGCGGCGTGCTCGGTGCCATGTTCATGCTGCAGTGGCGGCGGATCAGCATGGGTACGGAGGGCATTGCTTTGACCGTGGAAAGTGATCCACGGATTCTCATCAGCGGCCTGCTGCTGGCTCTGGGTCTGGGTCTGTTCGCCTCCCTGTGGCCGGCCTGGATCGCCATGAAACGCCCCGTCGTGGAAAGTTTGAGGAGCTGATCATGCTGCCGTTCCGCTACGCTATCCGCAACCTCTTCCGGGATCCAATGCGACTGCTGCAGACGCTACTGGGTTCTCTATTGGTCACCCTGCTGGTGATGGGCGCGGGCGCCTTTAATCAAGGCATGACCCGCATGCTTTCCGCCAGTGGAGATCCCCTGAACGTGATTCTGCTCGGGGCCGGCAGCGAGGAGAGTCTCCAGCGCAGTGAAATACCGGATAAAGCCGCGGGAATCGCGGCCTCTACCATTCCCGGCATTCAGGAACGGGCGGGCCGTTCTGCCGTTTCACCGGAACTTCATTTCATGGGCTACCTTCAGGCCCCCGATGCGGAGCGGGTGCAGATCCTGCTACGCGGAGTGAAGGCAGAGGCGCTCATGGTCTATCCGGAACTCAGCCTGCTGGAAGGGCGTTTCCCGCGTGCGGGGGAGCTCATGCCCGGCCGCATGGCCTGGAAAAGCCTGGGCATCCCTCAGGAAGATCTGAAGCCCGGCATGCTGCTGGAGTTTGAAGGGCAGAGCTTCCGGGTCTCCGGGATTTTTGCCGCCCCGGGAACGGTCATGGAATCTGAAATCTGGGCCGACCTGAATGATCTACGTACGCTCACCCAACGGGACAGTCTCAGCGGGGTGACCCTGCGCATGCAGTCCCCGGATCACCGTGAGGTGAAGCTATTCAGTACCCGTCGACGCAATCTGGAACTTTCGGTGGTTCCTGAACAGGAATACTACGCGGGCCTGGCCCACTTTTATGCGCCCATTCGAGGCATGACCTGGGTCACCGCGCTGCTCATCGGCGTCGGCGCGCTTGCCGGAGGGTTGAACACGCTCTATGCCGCCTTTGCCTCCCGCATTGCCGAACTGGCCACCCTGCAAACCCTAGGCTACTCCCGGGCCGCCATCCTGCTGTCACTGATCCAAGAGGCGCTGATGGCTTGTTTGCTGGGCAGTCTGCTGGCACTGACTCTGGCCCTGCAGTTTCTCGATGGCCTCACGGTCAGCTTCAGCATGGGCAGCTTCCAGCTGGACATGAGTCCCGGTGTGGTGCTGGCCGGCCTGTTGACCGGTTTATTCCTGGGTGTGTTGGGCACGCTGCCCCCGGCCCTGCGCTGTCTCGTTCCCCCTCTTCCCGCAGCCCTCCGCAGTGCGGGATAAATTCGACCACAGCCCCCCCAACTCCGGAGCACATCCTATGAAAACCAAAACCATCCTCCCCGTACTTGCAGCCCTGTTGCTCGCCGCCTGTGGCAAAGAGGCCTCCGCCCCGCCCTCTTCCGCAGCCCCGGAAATCGATCCCCGCATCGATGCGCTGTTTATGGAGATCTCTGCCGAAAAGCTCGCGAAGATTCCCGAAGCGCGGCATAGCCACTCGGTTAAAGATGAGCTTGTGCTGGAAGGCCGCATCATGGGCGCAATGGATCTATTTGTGGATGGCCATGCCATGTTTGTGCTCGGGGATATGGAGACGGTGACGCCCTGTATCGATATGCCGGACCCCAGTCACTGCGATACGCCCTGGGATGCCTGCTGTGATCCCAAAGAGCTTCGCATCCAAGGGACGGCCACGGTGCAGGTGCTGGATGAGCAGGGCCAGGTGATTCCCCAGGGGCTGGAAGGCGTGAACGGCCTCGAAAAACTCAGCAAAGTACGGGTGAAAGCCCAGGTGGCCGCGGGATCTGATGGGGAGGCATTTATCCTCAATGCCCTCGCGCTGCAGGTCCTGCCCTGAGAGAGAGTTTTGTGCTGTAAGCATGAGGAATTCAGAGCACTGTGTGCCAACCATGAGCTTCCCCTGGATGAACGGTATGTGTGGGACTAGGAAGATCGGCGCGGATCTTTCAGCCCGCGAAAGAGAGCGACGGAGTTCGTATTCAGCGAGGATGGGTTCTGGATCGTGTGTATGTCTGCCAGGCCCGGTAGGCTTTGCATCGCGTGCAGGATGCACGCGGTCCATTGTGGCTTCGGCCCGGCTGGCAGCCGGGGTTCCCAGGCAGAGGGTCTTTGTGCTGTAAGCATGAGGAAGGTTCTGAAGCACTTTCCCTAAACACTCACGGGGGCTTCTGCCCGGCTGGCAGCCGGGGCTCCCAGGCAGCGGGCCTTTGTGTTGTAAACAAAGGAGGGGTCTGAAAGAACATCCCCTCAAGTCTCACGGGCCGAAGGTCCCGTGCCAATACCAGCCCAGTCCTGCGTAGGGCCAAAGGCCCGAGCTGGGCTGGGTATAGGGTGAAAAAAAAGAAGGGCAGGCTGTAGGTCTGCCATAGCGGATAGGCTTTGCATCGCGTGCAGGATGCACGCGGTCCATTGTGGCTCCGGCCCGGCTGACAGCCGGGGCTCCCAGGCAGCGGGCCTCTGTTCTGTAGGCATGAGGAAGGTTTTGAAAGAGCTTCCCCTCACCCCTCACGGGCCGAAGGTCCCGTGCCAATACCTGCCCAGTCCTGCGTAGGGCCGAAGGCCCGAGCTGGGCTGGGTATAGGGTGAAAAAAAGAAGGGCAGGCTGTAGGTCTGCCATAGCGGATAGGCTTTGCATCGCGTGCAGGATGCACGCGGTCCATTGTGGCTCCAGCCCGGCTGGCAGCCGGGGCTCCCAGGCATGTCCTGCAAGCATGAGGAAGGCGCTGAAGCGCTTCCCCTCAACCCTCATGTGCCAAGCTTCCGTGCCAATACTATGTACATTAGGAAAGCCATACTTCTCAGCGGTCAGCTCGTCTTCGTTTAGGAACAATCATCTCTTCTAGCTTTGCGTATTTAGGTTGAACCATGCAAAGAACATCACGGAGCCTATTCCAGAAAAGAGAGACCCTATGTTGTTTAGAAAGCAAAAGCGCAAACGCCTGCAGGTACAGCCTCTACCGGAGCGGTGGATCCCTATCCTGGAAGAAAATGTCGGCCCTTGGAAAGGGCTCAGCGAGGAGGAACAGCAACGGCTCTCCGGACTGATTCAGGTCTTTCTGGCGGAGAAGAATTTTGAAGGCCTCCGTGGTCTGAAAATCACAGAGGAGATTCAGGTGACCATTGCCGCCCAGGCTTGTCTGCTTCTGTTGGGAATTCCTCATGAATACTACCGTAACGTGCGCTCCGTTCTGGTGTATCCCAGTACGGTGATCGCCCCACGGCGGGAGCGCAGTTCCTTTGATCCGAGTACACAGCCCGTAGAGGCGGAGGTCCCCATTCTCGGTCAGGCCATTCAACACGGTCCGGTCATACTGGTGTGGGATGCGGCCCTACGGGACAGCCGCCATCCCCACAGTGGGCACAATGTCATCTACCACGAATTCGCACACAAACTGGATATGCTCGACGGCTCCGTGGATGGGACCCCTCCCCTGCGCGACCGGGAGGAGTATCAGGATTACATCCATACCTGCCAGGAAGAGTTCCAACGCCTGCAGGCGGAACTCTCCCGCGGCCAGCGCTCTTTTCTTGATGAATATGCCTCCACCAATGCGGCTGAATTTTTTGCGGTGGCCACCGAGCAGTTTTTCGAACAACCCCGACGCATGCAGCAGCAGGCGCCGAACCTGTATCGGGTTTTAAAAGAATATTATCAGCAGGATCCCCTGCTCAGAGACTGAGATCCTGCAGGCCGAAACCTGAATTCGAGGAGAGGCCCGTGGCTCGAGTTTTTTTTGGGGGAGCTCAAGCTCTGAAGGTCGGCGTCAAGATGACGCCGACCCGTAGCCCTGTGCTTGCATTCTGAGTAAGGGATCACCTAAACCTGTGGAGCGGCGTCATCTTGACGCCGATGGCATTGAACGCACGCAAGCTCACGCAGAATTCACATGGGCAAGCCCATGGTCCAAAGATCAGACACAAAGAAGTTATGCACCAAGTTGCAGGACATCCAAAGCCTCATGCCATGCTGCGGTATCGCTTCCGGGTGCGGAAGAACAGGCCAGCATCAAGTCACCATGAATATCGTAGAGTTCCAAGCTATTCTGCCATTCCCCGTCTATGGGTCGACGAAGCACCCAAGCACCAGCGATCTGATCTTTACGCAGAGACAGATTGAACTGCGTTCCGCTGAGCTGCAAGACGCTACGGGTACGCAACAAGCTTAGATTCTGAGCCACAACGTGGAGCTGACTCCCGGAATGTCCACAACGCAGACGAATGGGCCACTCTTCCACGGCAACCTTTTCCAATAACTGATCTACGGAGTTATGAGGGACAATCCGTGCTCGGGTCCATCCCGCCAAACACAGGGCGTCTACATGCGGCAAACGGAATTTCTTTAAGAGGCGAGCCCAGTCTTTTTCGTCCTTCATCGCATCCCAAGCTTCTCGAAAACGTTCGCGTCTCTTTTCATCCGCGCGGACCTGCGTCCTGGGACGAGGGGCTTGTACCTGAAAAGGAGCCTGCTCGTCGTCACGTAAACTGTGTACAGCATCCAGCCAGGCAATTCGGGAAGTGTATTCGGTCATCATGACCTGAAGAATGGAATGCCCATAGGCATCGAACACCTGAAGACTGTGTTGCGGGAGCCCTTCTTTTTCCCGACACACCGCATAGAACCGATGCCAGGGATGAAGATCAACCTGAAGGGAGAAGCTGACCCCTTCTCCATGAACGGAGAGAGGCTCATTCCGGGAGGAGAAGGGAGCCACTTCTCCCACACAGGACATGGATGAAACGCGTTGTCCGCAGCGAAGCTCCACAGCTCCCAGGCTTGGCAGCAACTTTAGAAAAGCTTCCGGGTCTGCGCGTAGGGCCAGGCTTTCCCAGCCCACAGAATCATCCACCCACTCCCCTTCCGTTACGCCAAGAGATCGGGCGACATCCACCTGATCCATCTTTCGGATCCGCGAAGGAGAGGCCAACCATTTTTCACGAAGAGGGCTTAAGTAATTTTGTAAAGGGGATGGGGCTAGAGTGCTCATAAGAATCAACTACCTCAAAGGTCTTGCACAGATAATCATCCTATACATTCACTTGTTTTATATGCCAATCATATATTTACATATTCATGCATTCCTATGGGAAAACCTGCTCTATACGAGCGGGCATTCCCGGCGAGTTCATCGAGCGACGAGGATTCCTACCATGCAAGCTGCAGAAAGAACCTAAAAGGCCTGCATCCTGCTAGCCTACTGATTATGAGTAATTTGCAGGAAAAGCCTATGTCGTTTTTCGGACAGTTTTGTTCATTCCTGGGGCGAGAGCTCCCTGTTTGTCAGAGCTTGAACTTCGAATCAGACACACGGTTATCTGGTCGAGGATCCCAAGCCCAACAGGGGGAGAGAGCAGAAAAAGCAAAAAAAACGATTTGCCATCCTACAAACCGATTTATATGTATAACATCAGGAGCAGCACTATGGACGTCTTCTTTCACCTTTTATACGAACACAGCCGCGGTTTGCGTGATTTGGCGCTCTACACCATCCAACCTGAACAACAGGAACGGGTGGAACACGAACTGAAACAGGAACAGGTGGATTATCTATTTCGTCCCATTGAGGATGGTCGGGTCAATGTCTACTTCGGCCACAAGGCCTGTGTGGATGTGATCCGCAGTTTCAATGGCTGCCAACACTGCTACCTGAGTCCGGAACAGGACTTCATGCTGGGTATCATGTTGGGCTATGACCGAACTCGGCAATGCGAACGCTTCCTGCAGCGCCAAAAACTCTGTAATACCTCTGCCTCCGGCAATGAAGGAGAGCAAAAACCCTGCCTGAATCAGCAAGCACGGAAACATGTGATTCCCGAACGGGATGACGAACACGCTCTCGTCTGAATCCTGTTCAGGTCAAAAAAAAGCCCCCGAAACGGGGGCTTTTTCGTATCGTGAGCGCGTGGCGCTTACGCAGTCGGCAGGTGAATGATCGCGCCGGCTTCCGGACAAACAGGAAGGCAACGAGGGCCACCGACGACGTCGGAGCAATCATTACAGATGGCGGAATCGATGCTGAAGATGGGTTCATCTTTGCTGACCGCTTTCACCGGGCAGGCGGTGCGGCAGGCGTCACAGGCAGTACATTTATCGGTGATCAGGAAGGACATGTTTCACTCCTAGGTTCAAAGTACACTACAACGATACCCTGACTCCTGGAGTTTTTTCAAGAGATAAATTTACATAAGTTGTTGATTTATAATGTTTTATATAAATCAAATGCAAAGAAACCTTAACAGATGCTTGATAGTTCCTGCCCATCGTTTTGCCTGCCAAACAAGTGGTATTGCTTATCAAAATTCCCGGAAACCCGGTGGTACTGTTACTGTATACAAGGGCACGCATCTTCAATAAGCTGTTCAATGGAAACAGGATACAAAAAACCTCAAAGACAAAGCATCCTTGAGGTTTTTCTCGGGGAAGCCAACGAAGGCCTCTGTAGAGGGTCTTTTTTTATGAAGAGAGTCGTTGTTTTAATTGAACAAATTCTTCCCGAAGCTCTGCCGGGAGTTTGTCCCCAAATAGATCGAGATGACTTTCGATACGGGGCAGTTCTTCCTGCCAGTCACTCAATCGTACTTCAAACAGTTCATCCACATCATCTTCATCCATGCCCAAGCCACTGATATCGAAATCTTCGAAGTTCGGTTGCAGACCCAGGGGCGTATGTTCCGCTTCATGTTTCCCTTCACAGCGTTCGAAGGCCCATTTTAGCACGCGGATGTTCTCGCCGAAGCCAGGCCAAAGCCAACGGCCATCGTCACTCTTGCGGAACCAGTTCACATAGAAGATACGGGGCATTTGTTCGCCACCCTGCTCGCCCATATCGAGCCAGTGCTGGAAATAATCTCCCATATGATAGCCGCAGAAGGGCAACATCGCCATGGGGTCCCGGCGCAATTCTCCGACCACACCGGCGGCAGCCGCGGTTTTTTCGGAAGCCATGCAGGCTCCCAGGAAACAGCCATGCTGCCAGCTCAGGGCTTCAGTGACCAGAGGCTGAAGACCAGCGCGTCGCCCGCCAAACAAAATGGCAGAAATCGGTACCCCGTTGGGATCTTCCCATTCCGGGGCAATCACCGGGCATTGTTTGGCCGGGGCTGTAAAACGGGCATTGGGGTGGGCGGCACGACGGCTGCTTCCCGGAGCCCAGCGACGGCGAAGCCAGTCGGTCAAGGCCGCGGGGGCTTCACTCATATCCTCCCACCACACATCCCCATCATCCGTCTGCGCACAGTTGGTGAAGATGGCATTCTGCTCAATACTACCCATGGCGTTGGGATTAGAGTCCAGGCTGGTCCCGGGTGCGACGCCAAAGAAGCCTGCCTCCGGATTGATCGCATACAAACGCCCATCTTCCCCAAACTTCATCCAGGCAATATCGTCCCCAACCGTTTCCACCTTCCAGTCCGGCAGAGTGGGCGTCAACATCGCCAGGTTGGTTTTTCCACAGGCACTGGGAAAGGCCGCAGCGATAAATTTGACCACGCCTTCAGGTGAGGTCAGTTTCAAAATCAACATATGTTCTGCCATCCAACCCTCATCCCGAGCCTGAGCGGAAGCAATACGCAAGGCATGACATTTTTTGCCCAGGAGGGCATTTCCGCCGTAGCCGGAACCGAAAGAAAGAATTTCACGATCCTCGGGGAAGTGGCAGATGTATTTGTTATCCGCATTGCAGGGCCAAGGTACATCCGGCTGTTTTTCTGAAAGCAGAGGGGCTCCGACCGAATGCAGGCCACGAATGAAGCCCGCACCGGCCTTGAGTTGTTCCAGCACCGGCGTGCCCACCCGGGCCATGAGGTGCATATTGAGAACCACGTAGGGGCTATCACTGATTTCGACCCCCAATTTCGATATGGGACTGCCTAGGGGGCCCATGCAGTAGGGAATCACGTACATCGTCCGACCACGCATGCAACCTTCATAGAGGGGAGCCAGCGTATCCCGCATCACCTGAGGAGAGGCCCAGTTGTTGGTGGGACCGGCATCGATCTCCTCCCGGGAGCAAATAAAGGTGCGATCCTCCACCCGGGCCACATCCGCAGGATCCGAGCGCACCAGCAACGAATTCGGTCGCTTCGCCGGATCCAGCCATTGTGCAGAACCGGCTGCCACCATCTGCTCGGCTAATCGTTTATACTCTTCTGCCGAACCGTCACACCAGATGACCGAATCCGGCTGGCATCGTTGTTGAACTTCCTCGACCCATGTGTTCAGTTCCACCGCATCCGTCATGCACGTTCTCCCAGTGTTTTCATTCCCTTAAGGAATAGCCCAGCCTTGGCCTCAGGGTCAACCGTATTGAGGCGATTGCAGAGCGCTTTCGCAGGAAAAAAAGCCTTAAAGGTTGTGCTAGCTGGAAAAAGCGGATTCCTGTAAGTCTTTCCACCATGAATTCCGGCCTTTCCCCCCTTTCGAAAGATCATGATGTCTGAATCGCAAACGCCTCTTTTTCAGAAAACGGTACACATCAGCCCGGAACAACGGATCTCTTCCAGTCAGATGATTCTGGCGGAACGGGAAGAACGTGAACAGGCTCAACTGCTGCAGCCCCACTTCAGCCGGGCCGTGCTCCTGTTAGTGGGCGCCATTATGCTCATGGCAGGTCTTCTGCTCTTGGAACAGCTTTCCTTTCAACTGCACATGGTCGCAGTCGGCTTTATTCTCGGCGGCTTCTTTATGTTTGTTCTTCATCAACTCCAAATGAACAAACGAATGACCCTCCTGCAAGAGGAGCTCGGTGAGGAGGAGACCCAAGAGGATCAGCTGCGTTTTTATCCCGATCGGGTGATCGTGGAAGGGCAGAAAGGAATAAAGCAGGAATTCCCGCGAAAGCTGTTTATCGCTTCACAGGAACAACAGGGGCTGTTCCTTTTGAAAACCCAGGCTTCCGGCTGGGTGTTCCTCCCTGTGGATCAGCTTCCTGCAGATGAACGTAGCTGGCTCGAAGCCTGGGCAGGTTCAGATACGGCGGAAGCCTTTACCCCGCAGATTCCGACGGACGTTCCCGACGAATCTTGATGGCTACGGATTCAGCCCGGTTGAGGGCTTGGGGCTTGTCCAAGGTGACAGTGACCGCTTGGACTCGAGGATGTTCAAGCACCCGGTCGGCAATGCGCTGAGACAGGGTTTCGATGAGGTGAAAGCGACTCCCGTCGATCAAGTCATACACGTCATCGTGTAGGCTTTTGTAGTCCACGGCATCTTCGAAGTTATCCGAATTGGATGCAGGCAAATGGGAGTCGACCTCTACCTCGAGGTCGATTTTAACGGGCTGGCGGCGCTGGCGCTCCTCGGGAAAAATCCCGACGATGCACTGCACCTCCAACCCGCGAATCAGGATCTGGTCATTCACGGATTAGCTGCCGCAGCTGCCGCCACCACATCCACCGCCACCGCCGCCGCAGCCACCGCCACAGCAACCGGACTTGGGTGTGACTTCATCTTCGGTGGGCAGACGACCCAGCTCGAAGGTCTTGGTGACGTAGCGGGTCACGGTATCACGAAGTTCTTCAAAACCCTGCTGGGCTTCCACGAAACCACCGGCAACGGGATGCATGAGCATACGTTCGCGCTGATCTTCGAAGTCGCGGACTTCTTCTTCGCTCAGGTTACCCGTTTCTTCCTGCTTCCGGACGAGCTGGCTCTGTTTATCGCTGAGGGCCTGGTACATAGCCTGGGCTTCGCTGTCAGCGATAAAGGCGTCCAGCTTTGCTTTGAGCTGTTTGTAACTTTCCTGTTCGAGCAGGGCCGTACACAGTTCTTTGGTTTTGGTAATGACAGGAGTTTCCTGAGCGTTGAGCAGATCAGACATGACGGTTTCCTTCAATGAGATTGTCAAAAGAGTAAGTAAACAGTATAAGGGTTGGCCGATTTTGCAATGGTGATTGAACGATGATTGATGTCAAGGAAAGGCCCCGCATGGTGGAACGGGCCTATTTAGTAGCCGTACACCGGCGTGACCGCCCCGCTGAGGAGGCGGAGGATTTGTTGCGTGAACTCCGTGAACTGGTTACAACGCTGGGCATTGGCATCGTGGGTGAACAGCGTATTGAGGTCCGTGAATTCCAAGCCCGCCTGCTCATGGGGACCGGCAAAGGGGAAGACCTGCGGGAAGCCATGAAGGAGCTGGAAGCCGACTGCCTGGTGTTCGACAACGAACTGAGTCCGGCCCAACAACGGAACTGGGAGGCTTTCACCGGCTGCACCTGCATCGACCGTCAGGAAGTCATTCTCGATATCTTTGGCGAGCGGGCACAAACCCGGGAGGCCAAGCTTCAGGTTGAATTGGCCCGCATGGAATACAATTTGCCCCGCTTGAAAAAAGCCTGGAGTCACCTTGGCCGCCAGGGTGGCGGCGGTGGAGGCGGCGGGGGCGGCGGCGCCAACCGTGGTGAAGGGGAACAGCAGATCGAACTGGACCGCCGCATGGTGCGTACCCGTATTGCTGCACTGAAAGAGGATCTGGCCCAGGTCCGGGCCCAGCGAAATACGCAACGAACCCAGCGTAGCCGGGTTCCCCTGCCCGGCGCAGCCATCGTGGGATACACCAACGCCGGGAAAAGCTCCCTGCTGCATGCGCTCAGTGGATCCGATATTTATGTGGCCGACAAACTGTTCGCGACTCTCGATACCAGTACACGCCGCGTTGATCTTCCCAATGGCCGCCCGCTGCTGCTCACAGATACGGTCGGCTTCGTCCGCAGTCTGCCCCACCGCCTGGTCGAAGCCTTCAAAGCGACCCTGGAAGAAGCCATTCTGGCCGATTTTCTCCTCCACGTGCTCGATGTGAATGCCCCACAAGTGGAGGCCTTTCATCAAACCACCTTGGATGTGCTCAAAGAGCTGGGGGCCGATCAAAAACGCATTATCACCGTATTTAATAAAATTGATCTGGTGGAAAACCGGGCCGCTTTAGCGAGTGTTCGTGCCAAACATCCGGATGCGCTGTTTATTTCGACCCACAGTGGGGAAGGCCTGGAGAAACTGCAACAGCGCATGGCGGATCAATTGGCCGATCAGGTCACCCAACTCCGCCTGCTTATTCCTCATGAACGTGGAGATCTGGTGGCGCGCTTACATGATCAGGCCCGGGTACATCATGTGGGTTACGAAGATGACGGGGTTCATCTTGAGGTGACCCTGCCCAACCGGCTGGCGGAAGATTTCAAGTCCTGGGAATCCTGATGGGGTGGAGCCGCACCCCATTTTCTTGTCAGATAATACTAGCAGCCTGTCGGACTTTGGAACCTCCGA
>DIYK01000006.1:2762-86488 GCA_002429005.1 Verrucomicrobia bacterium UBA6056 | reverse complement strand
ATGGTCCGAGTCTTACCCGCAAGTTCAGATGCTTCCGTAGGATCGAATGGGATTAAGTCCCCGCTCCCGTTGTGGTTCACTGCACGCCCCATCTTTAAAACCGCGTCGTTGTCCCGGGGGCTACGGTCTTGGACCTCTACGGGGCCTACATCACCCTTGAGGTTATACAGGGCTTGATTTGAATAAGGGAGGGCTAGAACCTGCCCTCCCTTTCGTTTGGTAGTATGGCGAAGCATGGCACCCTCAGATGGCGATCAATCCAATTGCGCGGAGTTTGCCGGTGCCTCCGGACCCGCTTCTTCGATGCAGCCGCATCTTGCGTATAGCTTGGACACTCAAGACATCCCGCTCATCCTCGCGGTAAATGAATTCATCGTCGGAGCCATCGGCTTCGCTGCCATCGAGTGTGTAATACATATCCTCACCCAGGACCTGGATGAATACCTGTTCAGCACCTTCAAAATCTGTTGCCGCAAAGCTGGCTTCGTCGTCACTGATATCTTTGGTAATTGCAACCCCTTTGGGTTTCATGTTCGGGAAGTAATTGCTTTGAATGACTGCGTTGGACATGACCGTGCTCCGTTTAATTATTTTCCTGTGACTCGAAGGCGGCGATGCTGGCGCTGCTGCGCTTCCTCCACCACTAAAATGCGTTCCAGCTCATTGTTGGCCCGGGCCTGCTCCGCGTAGGACCGGTCACTCTGCCCATCGTTGCTGAAGAGTTCGCTGAGGGTTTGCCGCACAACGTACTGCACCATGAAGTCGGGAATCTGCTGTAGTTCCCAGTGTGCGGTGCTGGTGAGCGAATTTCCGGTGTTGCTGTTTACTAGGCTCCGGAAACACTGGCCTGTTGCTGAATCGTAAACCACATCTCCGATGCTGTAGGTTGTCGATGCGTTATAGGCTACCCGTGTAAACTCCGGAGCGATCGGCCGGTACTCCACGAAGACCGTAGTCCCCAGTCGGGTTCCATAGGAGAAGATGATTTCGCTGGGACCCAGGACGAAGGGAAGGTCCCCGGTCCGGGTCTTGTAGGGATGCTGGGGCCACACCGTGTAGATATGCCGTTCGTTGTCCCAGGCCACACTGCTTTTGTTATCGGCTACGGTGACTGTCTCTTCGCTGAGCTGCAGCAGCTGAGACCACATGGTATGCTGCCAGACCTGGTGAAGTGCCCATGCAATCATATCCGCAATCTCTTCCTGGGCGGCCTCGTCCCCATCCCAGGTGGCCGGATCCCGGGACATCTTGCGGAGCACATTGTTGTATACCTGCAGGAAGGTCATTTCAGCACCACCAGTCCCGGGTTCCGGATAGCCTCTTGTTTACGCTGCTCCCGGGCAAAGGTGGCCTGCACCTGCGTCTTGCGGTAGCCCTGCGCGTAGCTGCTGGCCGGGGTCCATCCGCTCATGGCCCGCTCCGCGACGCTGTTGATACGACACTGGGGATTGTCGCGCAGAAACTCATGGACGAAGCCCGCATCCTTCCAGCACTCGTAACCGAGTTTCTTGCCCCACATGTGATAGCTGTAGGTGGGGATGGTGAATTGCGCGTGGGTACCATCCGGCATACGAACGGCTCTTCGTCCGTTTAAGCTCCACCCCTGGACGGCTTTCTTCTCCCGTTGCAGCTGCAGCTGTTCACGTTCGTGGACCAGCCGCATCACCTTTTGAGCGGCTTCCTCGTCGTTGGGAAAGAAGTTGAGCAGGTCCATGGATTCATCCGGAAGGGGGTGGTTAAATTGGTGGCTGGGGTCGGATTCGAACCGACGCATTTCGGATTATGAGACCGACGAGCTACCTGACTGCTCTACCCAGCGGTAAAATAAAAGGGGGGGAGTCGGGACCCTCAAAGGTGGTTTCCAGACACCTGACATGAAGCGGAGAAGCGATGCCTTCGGGTCCCGACTCCCCGAGCGATTACACAACGTTGAAATACAGGAACAGACGTCCGGTATTGATCGAAGCCAGAGCTTTGTCAGCCATGGCACTAAGGATCAGGTCCACATCCGTGGCAGCAGCATAGCGGTAGCTATCCAGATTGCTCAGGCTGCGAAGGATTTCCGTTCCGTTCTCGTTGAATTCCGTGCTGACCATATGGCGATCCGTGTCGCCGGAGTCGCCAATGATACCGGTAGTGGTATTGAAGGTGTTGTCAGCGGAATCCTTAAAGGCAGGGTCCAATTCATGGCTCACAAATTTAACCACTCGTCCAGCTCCTGCGGTAAACAGTCTGATTTTCTGAGTGGTATCTGTGGCTAGCTCGGTGAGATCTTTGGGTTCAATCACGATCAGCACGTTGGCGTTCTTAACAGCAGCCTCACAGGCGCTAAGGAAGATGCTTTGCATGGCAAGTCTCTTGGTTCTGAGTTGAGATTCAGGAAAAGGTAAAGGTGTTGGGAGAGGGGAGAGCAGCCGGATTCCCGGCTGCCCTTCCCCGGCGATCAGGAGTCGATGACTGCGCTGGCGTGACCCAAGGGGTTCTTACAGCGGAGCATGAAGATCACGTCGACCACGGCCTGGTGACCACCGCCCATATAGGGTTTCTTCCACACGCGGGGAGCGCGGATGTAGTCGAGACCCCACATGTCCTTGACCAGGAAAAGACCGGAGAGGTCGGTTCCGTTAGTCGGAATCGCTTTCTTGGCCTGGCTGTAGCGCATGAAGTAGCTGACCATCAGGTCGATGGTGGCCCCATCGGTTTCGATGCGATCTACGCATTCGATGTAGGTCTTGGCAGACGCATCGATGTTGGTGGTCATGATGCCGTGACGGGAGGCCACATCATCCTGGTAGCGGAGGAAGGTGGCGATCTTGCCTTTCAGCTTGAGACCCACCAGACCGATCATGTCGGCTTTGCCTTTGCGTTCCAGAGCAGCGGTTTCCATGAGGGATTTCAGTTCCCCCTGGTCGAAGTCCGCGAGCGTTCCGGTGTAGCGTCCGCCCGGACGGAAGTCTTCTGGCACCGGCCGAATGGTCTGTGCAGCGGATTCGAGCCACTTGTAGGCACCACGGGTTTTGTAACCCTCGTCGTTCCCAATGTTGTCGTAGTCCCGGGCTTCATGGTCGGACAGACATGAAGCTTCCATGCTGCGTTTGAGTACGGTCATCCAGGTGGCGATCTGGTGTGCCTGCTCGTCGGTGACTGCATGCACATCCATTTCCTGGCTGATGTCAGAGGTGGCCGGCTGATGCCAGGATTTCTGCATCACCGAATCAACCGTGTCCCGACCGTTGGATTCCGGTTCGGTGGCGTCCTTGCTATCCGGAACACCTTCGGTGGAAGGGTGGGGGTACTGTTCCACCTGAGAGTGGGTGATACGATCAGTTGAGGTCTTTTTGACCTTCGGCAACATGGAAATAAACGGGGTGTTCCCGGAGTCCACATTGGCGAGCACGGGTTCCCAAGAATCGACAACTCCGACCTGGGTGCTTTCATTTACCTGAGGCATGGGATTTCTCCAAAAATGATTAGTAATGAGGGTTTTGGCCGATCACCTTCTGCGCAACTTTCTGCATCAGGAGCTGATCGTTTGTCTGCGTGGTGGTACCGACACTGGACCCTGTGTTGGCACCCCGACCCGGTTCCTTGGGCGGTTTGCTCACCTTCGGTTTGGGCTTGGCTTTGGAGGCAGTCTTCTTCGTGGTCCGCGCTTTGCGGCCCCGGAGAAGGTCACCAGCTAATACCAGCGCCTGGGGATGGGACTTGAGGCCAGGAATCTCGTTGAACAGCTTGGTAGCTTCTGCACTCAGTTCGGAATCGTCATCCAACAAGTCGGGGTAGGCCTTGGCCACCACATCCTGTTCAATCCGTTTCCGCTCCAGGATCCGCTTCTCCGCTTTGGGCAGGGTATAGTCCCGCTCATCTTCTGCGGCGCGTTTCATCTGTCGAAGAGATTTGGTATCGATCTCGATGTCTTCCCCGGTCTTCTCGTCTTTCCCGACAAAGCCATCATCCGCGATGGCATCATCCAGGTTTCGGATAAACTGGCGAAGTTCGAGATGACGTGCATCGATCTCTTCCTGAGTGCTAAAGTTCAACCCAGTCTCCGTGTCCGGCAGACGGGCTTCCAGCTCATTCACTCGCGCTTGAAGTCGATCAGCTTTCTTCTCGGCTTCTTTGCGCTGCGCGATTTCCTTAAGGACCTTCTGACTCTGCCGATCTTTCCGGCGACGATTCCGTTTATCGGAGTCCTCGTCTTCCTGGTCGGTTTCGTCTTCCAGCTCCTGTTCATCCTCCGAGTCATCCTCGGTGTGGTCTTCCTCCGAATCATCCTCTTCAGATTCATCGTCGGGGAGGTCCTGGGATGTGGACTCTTCTATCTCATCTTCATGAGACGATTCATCCGTCACAGATGCAGTTTCCTCTTGGGAGGATTCATCCGTTGACGCAGTCTGTTGTTGCTCATCCTCCTGAGAGGACGCTTCCTCGGCATCTGCGAACACCGGGTCCTTCTTGGCAACACTTTTAATCATCTGTAGTAGGCTAGACATGTCTTTTGTACCCTGACACGGTTGGGACGTACAATATAGTACGGGTGTATACACCTAGTTTATATCACAGGTACATTGCTTCTGTCAAAGTGGGTGGAAATCCCTGTAAACATTGAGGAAAACGGAGTTTTACCGACCTGCCTGGAAATTAATTTTCAGTCAAAAATGAAAATTAACCACACTATGTAGGGGTATAGGTTGACATGAAGCCCAATCCTTTGTTACCTTACAAAACGAAAGCCCGGATGAACCGGGCTGACGCAACAAAGGAGGTTGTTATGCCCCCTCCATACATGAGCCTACAGGTTTGGTCAGCTGTAGGCGCTTAAATCGTAACCGTCTAATGGAATTTAGCAGTCCAGATGGTTTCCGGAACGGCCAGAGAGCCCTCGGTGTTACAGCACCGGGGGCTCTTATAATTCGTAGAGGACCCATCAAC
Organism: Verrucomicrobia bacterium UBA6056; assembly: GCA_002429005.1. Lineage (GTDB taxonomy): Bacteria > Verrucomicrobiota > Kiritimatiellia > SS1-B-03-39 > UBA6053 > UBA6056. The sequence goes on along the minus strand of DIYK01000006.1, from coordinate 81,556 downwards.
CTTATACGCTGAAAAGTCATTCACCTGCCCGTTCATGCCTGCACTGTATCACTGTTTCATCGTCAATTTCAACAAAGATTTACCTTCAGGAGCGCCTATATGCATCACATTGAATGTGGTGTATTATTTGCAAGGTGTTTACTGATAGAGGTATATGACAAATCACTCGTTATTTCACGTCACACGCATTTTGTTCAGGTTCAAGGGCTTATTTCGGTGGGGTTCAGGAAGCTTTCTATCTCTTGGGCCATCTGGCCGGCCGCAGTGTCCAGCCCTTGCGGCATGTCGGCCACGTCATAGGTTTCCATGAGGACGCAATAGGCCTTCTGCAGCAGGCGGGTCTGATCCTTCGCCAGCTCCTCCAACTGCTGCATGCGTTCCTCCTCCGGGCTCATATCCCTGAGCCCTGTTCAAAGAATGGGTGCTCCTCTTGGGCTCCTTCAAAGTGACTGCACCAGTCTCCCAGCGCATAGACTTTCGGAGTGACGTAACTATTGTAATGTCGATCATACTGAGGGGGCTGTAAGCGGCAGCGGCCGTCCCATAGGTATGGTTCTGAATCCATGTGGTTTATCTCGAAATGCTTGCAGAAGAGGCAACGCTTCATGATGCTTCCTCCGCCTGCTTCCAGATCAGATCAGGGTTTTCGATTTCCAGAGCACCCATGCTGTCTGCAATGTACTGATGCACAGGGTGTCTGGGGAATTTGTGCAACCGGTCATTCCAGAGCCAGTGCAGATAGTTCACGGGAACCTCTTCCATGGGTTCACCATGGTGTTTGCCGAAAGGCATGGGGGATCGGTCGTTGAGTTTCATTCCGGGTCACCATCAGCCAGGTGATAGAAACGACGAAGGAACAGTCTTCTCGCCTCTTCCGGAGGAAGCGGGACTATCTTCTCTTCAAGAAGTTGGGTTGTACCATGGCCGTCCCACTTTAACTCGGTGCGGGGCATGAGATCTCTCTGTTCCGTCAGCAGCAGGGTGAGGTCAGCCTTCTTTACGCATTCCGGGATCTGCATAATCCCGTATTGCCACAGTACCGCAGATTCAACTCTACGTTCGACTTCCCGGTAGTCAGGGAGCAATGTCTTTAGTGGTGCGGAAACATCTCCAAGAAAGGCCTCCGCAGCATCGTGAAGAAGACCTACGAGCTGGTATTTCTCAGGAACGATTTTACTGACTAGGACACTGTGCTGCGCAACAGAGTAGAACTCCCGGGTATGGCCCGTGAACCTGCAGATCTGGGATAATGCATGGGCAATATCTTCAATTCCAAAGATATTCTCATTTAGAAGCTCAAAGTTGAAATATGATCCGTTTGAAATTTGGATGGATGGGATCATGACGTTTCCTCCTCCGGGTCACAGTTTATTTCTTTAGGTTTTTGCAAGAAACTTTCTGCCTCTTCAATGGCCTGTTCCCAGGCTTCCACACGTTCCTGAGTAATCTTCACTTCAACATCATCATCCCTGAACGTAGATCTGACATCCTTCAGGGCTCTCAATAGATTTTCGCTCACCCCCCCCAGATCTGCTTTTGAAACATGCACTTCCTTGAACAGGCTGTCATCCAGTTCCAACACATATACTGATTCTGCCAGTATCTGTTTCAGGGATTCAGTATCGGGGGCGATTACTAAGAAGTAGGTGTCATGTTTTAATAAAGCGCACGCAACCCCCTGGTAACCATAGGGAGTTTCGCGCATCGGGTTTAACACAGAATCATTATCCATTACTCTGCTCCTCAATCCTCGCAAAGGCCTCGTCGGCCTCACGCTGGTTGTTCTCAACACAGCTGTAACATCCGAAGATGATTAACAGACCTGCGATCACGAAGGCCCAGAGTTTCCAGTTGCAGGGCTCGGGCTCATCGTATGGTTTCTGAAGGCTCAGGAAGTTCATCGTTTACCTCCAGGGGCAATGCCCTCTCGAACCCAGCCTTTGGGTGTCACCCGATAGACCGTGTTGTCCGACATGATCCGGTACGGGCCTTTCTTCCGGGGGAGTCTCACGCAACGGCTGGGAGGAATGGGTTTGGGCTTGGATGTGGTTTTCCTTCGTCCTCCCTTGAGGGGAGGTCCAGGCATAAACATATTGAGTAGTTCGGAGATCATGCTGCACCTCGCAGTATCTTCCGGCATTCAATCAGCTGGTTCACCTGGACGGCGCAATCCGGCATGGCATCATGCGGGTTCTCATTGTGAAGTTTCGGGGCACCCACTTCTTCGGCCAGGGTGTACAGGTCTCTCCGGGTCTTGTGGCTCCAGGGTTGGTACATCTGGCGGATGAGATATTGGTTCTTGAGCACATCGAGGTCGAAGGGCTTTCGCGTCCAGATGGATTCCGCTCCCTGGCAGAATTCAGAGAGGCTGGACAAACAATCCACAATCGGTTTGTCCAGTCCACGGTCCCGGGCATCCACCCAGGCCGGGATTCGGCACTGTTTGATCCACCAGGCGACGGTATTCTCGTCGATAGATCCGTTGCCCTCTGAAGGGAACATATGCAGCTGGTCCAAAATACCGTTTCCATCAAATTTGATGGCCGCGATTTCCACCACAGCGATCACGGCATTACCCGGTAAATTCTCGGGCAGGCCCAGCGTTTCGATGTCGATCATCACTTCAGGTTTCATAAGATGCTTCTCCTTAAATTGGATGCCCCCAGGGACAAAACCCTGGGGGGCAGGGGGGGGTTAGTGACAACTGGTGATTGTCGTGTGAAGCAAGCTGCCCGCAGATGGGTAGTTCGTCGTAACCTCTGCCAAGTGACAGGGTACCTGTGCGGCTTCGATGATGTTGTCGCGCATGCGGTTCAGGGTTTCTTTCTTCCCATCCTCGAAGTCGACCCACTCCATATGAAAGCTGATCTTGCCTTCTTTGCTGCGATAACGGAGTTTTACATCGAACTTCACGGATGGGCCACCTTCGTAGAGCTTCAGGTTGATGCTGAAGGTTTCAGGAATTTCGATGTTACCCTTTTCTCCAGCACGTGCTTCGGTCTGATGCTCGTAAAGGAACTGAATGCTCCCATTCTGCAAATTCATCGCGCTCTTCCAGGATACCTTGGGATGTGCTTCCAGGGTGAGGGCGATTTCCTGCATGGTGGTTGGAGAGGGCTCAAGGATGTCTTGATGTCTCCGGTCAAAGAGAAGAGCGAGTCCTCCCTGATCGACAGCAATACTGCCCTTTGAGTTGATGTGGGCCAGCCACATCTCCGCTTCGGGAGTGTAAGTCAGAGGAAACTTGCTCAGGTGGCATTCCCACTCAGCATTTCCTACTTCATCGGGATGGTCGATGATGGCAACGAAGCCAGTATCTGAGAGGTAGACACGGGTGCCGGGCTGCTTGAAATCCCCAAGGTACTGCATGAAACTCAGGAAGTCTTTATGCTGAACAACCCTGCGGACTGCACTGGGGGCTTCCTGGTATTTCTCCAGGTCTTCCAGGCGTTCATTCTCACGAAGCACTGCAACCGGGCGGCTTTCGTCGGTATCGACATAGCGTTCCCCTTTGCGGAGACGGTTGCCGATTTCGTCAAAGATCGAAGCGAGATTAAACACTGTCAAACTCCTGGATCGTGGTTTGGCGGGGATCCTCGCGGAGCAGACTTCCGTCTTCCTGAGGATAGGCGAGGGACTTCTGCCGGGGGTACTTCGGCAGGGTGACACCCAGGTCCTTGTCAATCTCCACCTGTTTACCGCTACGGTCGGTGGGTTTGAGTTTGAACTTGAGGGTGAGGGAGCCGGCTTTGCCGGTACGCTGAACTTCACGCACGACTTTGGCCAGCTGGACGCTGCAGTCGTGGGCGAATTCACCGCGTTCGAGTTCTTCCAGGAAGTCGCTGAAGCGTTGTCCTGGTACTACATCTGCTTGAGGCATGATGAACCTTTCGGGTTGGTTTAGGGGGCGGGGGAAATCTGCCGGACCTTCAGGCAGGTACGACAGGGGTGTTTCGTTCCTCACGGAACAAATCAGGGTGAAGTCCCGGGTGCTTGAACAGCTGATCGAGCAGCTTCAGGGGGACGCGTTGCCGGTAGAGGGCTTCATAATCAGGGAGGGTCAAGTGCATGTCTGCAGCAGTCCATTCCAGGTCCCAGAGGACATTCCACTCTTCGGCGGGAGTGCTGTACCAGGCTGTGATGACAAAGCTGTGAAAGCCAAACATCCTTTGCCGGTACCGCACGGCCCGCCCTGCGCGGAGGTAGTCTTCATAGAAAGCCTGGCGCCCATCGGACCAATCCACCACATATTCGACATAGGCGATGGGTTCATCCGGAAGACTGGCCTGCTGAGAGATCATCCCTGTGCCGTGGCTAAGAGTTCCGGTTTGTATTCGAGGTAACTCTTTTCAGGGTCACACACGTTATCCACCAAAACCTGGTAGCCCCAGGCAACCCGCATCAGTCCGGGACAGAGGGCTTTCACCATCTCGTAGAACTGCTTCAGGTCGTCGAAGTTGTCTTCGTCAAAGATTTCACCGGGTTCCTCTTCGGTATCTGGGAACCGGGGCAGCACCCAGTGGCCTGGGTCACATACACTTTCGCAGAGCCGAGCCAGTTTAAAGGCGTCTTCCTGCTCCTTCGCAGTGGCCTTCTGCATGCGTAGGTCCATTTTGTGAGTTTGCTCAGACATCGCTCGCAAGCTCCTCACCGGCTGCTACCTGGATCAGTCCAACTTCAATTCGGGAAAGGCCTTCTGCCATCCCGGAAGCATAGGCTCTCTGGTATTCGTTGAACTCTGCACCCGGCTCCCGCAAAACATCTGAGAGGGCTTCTTCCCGGCAGTAGCGGATGTAATCGATACAGGCCTGGAAACAGCGGTCTCTCAGTTTCCCACGGAGGTCAGCGTAGACATCCTTCTTGGGCTTGGTGGTCATCAACAGATGAATGGTCGGGAGATCGAGTAGGATGTCTCCCAAGGGCTTCCCCTGTGGTTTTGGCACAGGGGAAGACGTCACTTCTTCTGGTTGTTGTTGGGGTGGGGCGTCGCTCATCGCTTCTCCTTTTGTTGAGCTTCGTTTATGTAGGGGTGTCATCACCCGGAAACTGGTGGATCGTCGCTATCCTGTACTCTCTGGCCCATGGTGCGGCCGATTTGTGCGTTTTCTTCTTGCTGGATCTGATTCTGCAGATGGTCCACGCGGGCCTGGAAATACCGCTGGGATTCAGGAGTCATCTGCTGCAGGACGGAAGGGTTCTCCTGAACGATGTTCTGAAGGGTTTCCAGACGGAGGCGGTAGTTCTGACCGCTCTCTTTCATCTGGGGTTCCACGCCGGACATGATCAGGGCGAAATTCATCTGCTCATCTTTGACTTCAGCCTCAGCAGCGCCTTCAACCGGGCGGGTAACCGCCTGAGCAAAGCGGGGGCTCAGCTCCTGAGCCAGGAACGCAACCGCTTCAGACCGGATAATGGTCTGATCCGTATCCATGGCCAGCAGGATGTCTTTTATGATGGTGCCGACCGATTTGATGTACTCCAGATTGAAGCGGTCCACATTGAAATCAATCTCCACATCGGGGAGGTCCTGGACGCTACGCTTCAGAGCGTCCATGTCCAGGTCACCCTCAGCCCCGGAGATGCGCACAAAACCCTCGGGGTCGTAGACCACGGCCATCTGCAGAATTTTCAAGATGATCTGTTTGATCACTCCCAGCCAACGATCCACAGCACTCTGCTGCAGAAGGCCCATGATCAATTCGTTGATGTCCTCCAACGGAGTGCCCGTATAGAGGCTGACCATCTGACGAATTTCCTGCTTCTGTTCCTGGATGCTTCGGGGCAGATCATTGAACTTCACCGGGTCCATTCGCTGGTTCCGGCGCTTCCGGATAAATCCCAGGGACTTCCAGCTGTAATCCTGTTCCGTGATGCCGGCATCCGTGAGGAAGGGGGGGAGGCCGGAGATGCAGGCATGATCACTGCTCAGGTCCCGGAGAGTTTTCAGGAAAGCCTGGTCACTGATCAGCAATTCACTCCATCCCCGGGCATCCAACAGGCGGCGAGTGGTGGCCTCGCGAACATACCAGACGAAAGGTTTCTTCCCGTCAGGATAGTCCATCAGCCTCATTTTGCTTCCGGGACGATCCTTAACAAATTCTGAGAAGGGGAGGATGTATTCCCCAATGTGCCCATCATCGTTGTGTGCCCGGATATAGGCATAGATGACTTCATACAGCCCTTTGTATTCGGCTGGGTTGTGGTAGCGGATATGGTCTTCCCCGGTGGTGTTGCTCCATCCATCCACATGCTGGGGGTAGCTGCTCTTTCCATCCCCATGTTCCAGCAGCAAATCCACAAATTCCCGATCCAGCTCCCCTGTGGTCACCATGTTTTCCAACTCAGCCCGGCTGTACCATTCACGGCGGTACAGGCGGCGGCAGCGGCGGGGGCTCTTCGTCCCCGTGGGGACATAGACATCCTCCAGAATCCGCATGGCCTCAACACAGGGTTCATTGCGAAGCAGGTAGGGTTCAGGGAAAGAAGCACGGCCCTCCGTCTGCAGTTCCCCGAGGGAGGCGCGAAGCATCGGAAGCTTCAAATGGGGAAACCGCGTCCGGAGGACCGATAAAAGTTCTTCGCTACGTTCTGGGTTGGCAAAAAGTCCTTCGACATCTGCCAGCATTTCTTCATCAAGTTCCATGTCCAGCTTAGCGACTTCAGCCATGAATTCTTCCTGGCTGAATTCCACCATGTGGACCCCGGCTTCCTGCTCCCAGTACACATGCATCAGAGCGACAGCAGGGGAGTCACCCAGCCCGTAGTTGGCCAGGCGTTCTGTTTCCAGTTCCCATTCGCCAATGATCTTGGAGTTTAGAAGCCAGCTGCAGTAGGTCTGCATGTACCCGGCTACTTTTGGATCACCGACGTGAATGGAGTTGATACGGAGATTGGAGGCCTTGGTTGCTGCCATGAGCATGGCAACCTGGATATTGATCACCAGATCCACCAGACGAACCCGGGCGTCACTGGCACCGTTGAAGGGTTCTGGCTCGCGGTCCCATTCATGGGCCTTACGCTTTTTGCCGTCCGGGCTCTGGTTGGGCCAGATGCAGTAGCGGGTGCGATCTGAGTAAGCCCGACGAGTCCAAACATTCAGGTTCTCATGAGCCCGGATGGATTTCAATCCTTCCAGGATTTCCAAGAACATCTCATCACTGACCGTTTTAGGCTGGCCCTGGCCGGGTTGAGACTCCATATTTGGTTTGTCGGTTGCTTTCGATTTCATTCGCGCTCCTGGCGTTTAAAATAGATTTAGGGTGTAAACACCTGCAAGTGAAAAAAGAAATTAATTTTCATTAGGTGGATTTGAGCCTGTAGAATCAGGGGTTTTTGCGTCTTCTTCCTCGTCAGGATCTTCGCTTTCTTCTTCCGGTTCACGCTCTTCCCGGGGCGGAAGGGTCTTTGCCCACTCATCCACGGTCACCCGGAAGTAGTGTTTATTCTGCCCGGCTGCGGGTCCGGTGTAGATCTTGATCTGTCCAGCCTTCACGGCTTTCTCGATCTGGTATCGGGTCACATCGTGCTCTTGCTCGATGTCGGTTCGTTTCATCAGGATACTGTTCTTCATGATTGTTTTGGGGTGGGGGTGTTATTGGTGACAGGTTTTAATATTAAACCGGATCCCTTGCACACAGGGCAGTAATGCCGGTAGATTTCACAGCCTCGACAGCGGGGGCAGGTGCAGAGGCGTTTCTCGGGGTAGAGGAGCGAAGCTTTCAATACGTAGTCCCTCCCACGGTGCCGTAGTTGCTGCGGTCGCCTTCATCTTCCAGGTCTTGGGCGTAGAAGTAGCGCACCATGTCCACGAAGTCTTTACAGGCTCCCTTGTTTCCATCCTCACCCGTCCAAATCTTCATGGCAAAGATGGTGTTCACGCAGCTCTCAGCAAAATAGAGCTTGGGGCGGTTGTTCAATCCCAGCTCCACTTCCTCGTCGTAGTTCAGAGCATTGTTGATCAAGTGTACGGCGCTCTGGGTGTTGCCTATGCTCAGGCTGCCAGCAGGCCCCAGGTGTACCGGGACGAAATCAAGCCCCACATCGGAGAGCTGGTCCAGCAGGGTCATCTGGCCTTCCTCCGTAGCGTTGCTGCTCTCAGCTGCACGGGCGTCGATGTAGCGGTCGATAATGGGCTCCTCGGCCTTGCGGTCTGGCTCCAGGTCCCTCAGCTTTTCTTCGATCTTCGGATTGGATTTCCAGCGGTACCAGTCTTCCTCATCGCTCCAGCCCTCCACCCGGGCCAGCTCGGCTTTGTAGTCCAGCAGTCCCCAGCCGAATGGGGCTTGTGCGGGACCCTTCTTGCCATCCTTCTTCTTCCCGTCGACCTCTGCCCAGGCCCCGGGCATCCCCAGTCCGGGGATCTCGTAGCCCCCGGGCCACTCCCGGTAGACATACACCGTATCCCCCAGCACCCGGAACCACACGAACACAAAATTCCGGCCGTTGGACGGATCGCAGAAACAGTAATTGCTGCCGCCCTTGGGTACCTTGTCGTCGGGGATGACATGCACCTGGTCGTTGAACTTCGGAAAGCGGGAGGCCTGAGTCTTGTTGGCCAGCCCGTAGAAACGTTCACGGATGAACGCCTGCGATTTCCCGGCGATCTTCTCCAGCACCCCGGATGGATTGCCGTAGGGGCCATCGCTGGTATGAAAATACACGATAGCGGTTTTGTATTCCATGCGGCCGTCGCGGAGCACGCCTACCGCACGTTGCACCCGGGGCACCTTCTTGAACTTCCGTCCTTTGGGGGGAACCGGTTGACTCGGGCTGCCTTTGATCCAGTGATGCACGTTTTCCGGGCGGCTGTTCGGTCCGTAGACCTTGGCCCGTTTCGCCTCCTCCATGCTGTTGAATCCCAGTGCAGCATATTCCAGGGGCTCCCCGGTATCGTTGGGGCAGAGGAAGGCAAGGGAATGCCGGACGGTGGTTGCGCCTTCCACCATCATGCGCACAGTTTCCGAGTAGCCCTGAACCGGAGTGAAGGTGACCAGGATTTGACCGTCACGACTGGCTACACGCAACTGCTGAGTTTCGACCCAATCGGAAGGAACCAACTCGTCATCCCAGATCCAATCCTGTTCTTCACCTTCCACCGCGTCGTCTTTGTCCATGGTGTAGTATTTGAAGTTGCAGAAGCTTCGGTTGTGCGTCGTAAATTTAAGGCCTGTATATCCGTTCTGTGGGGAGAAGTTGATATACTCGGGTCGTCCAGCTTTAATCTTCGCGTCCCGCTTCTCCTTAGGCATGTGGCTGTTGATGTATTCCTGCTGGACGTTGATGCTCCGTTTCTGGTTCGAGATGTAGCAGTCCACATTCTGACGCTTCTCGCGGTACACCCGTTGAACCGTTCGCTTGGCTGCATACTGAGACTTGCCCGCACGGTTCCCCCCCAGCACCAGGACGGTAGTCACCGGCTTAGGAAAGCCCAGACACTTCCGCATTTCAGAAGACCAGCGCTCCCAATCCCAATCCTCCCCGAACTCCCGTTTGATTTCATCCAGGAAAGCCAGGTCAAAGCAGTCATAGCCATACAGAGCATCCACCACTTTCCAGATAGGAGATTCCCAGCCATGCATCAGCGGGTCATCCTTTTCATTGTGGATGGCCAGAGTTCGAGATTCAATCGCCTTCGCGAATCCCTCCGGATCCCGGCGCGCCGCCTCCTTCGACGGCAGCACCATGACCGGATGCTTCTTGTAATTCGGCTTCAGCACGCCTTCTTCGCTCATGATATACCTGCTTTCTTTTCTAGCCGTACTATTTTGGCTTCAAGTTTATGGATGCGAGCCCGGGCCTTCCAAAGACTTTCCACCACACTCCACATCGCCCTTGCACCATATTCTGGGGTTTCATGAATGGACCACCACTGTTCACCTTTTGACAGCGCATCGGCCATCATGTCTACATGACGTGAAGCTGGGCAGGTGACATGCGGCTTAGCTGCCCGATCAACCCGCCGTCGTAAGTTGCAGAGTTTATTTGCGGGGTGCATCACTCAGCGCCTTTCCCGTCGGTATGGAAGTTGCGTCCGAACACCACGGAAACGGCATGCAGGTATTCAATAGCCTGTTTGTAATCCATTGGTGGACTTTCAGTGTCTGCTAGCATCCAACGCTTTTCTATTACGCTGTACTCCAATGTACCGGGATATTCTCTGCGGTACTCTCGGATGATGTTAGTTGCTAATGCAGGGGATACTCCAAATGATTGGCAAATATCGTCGCGACACACCATCCAGGCATGGCTTACTTTAGCCGACACAAATTGTAGATAGTGGGATTTCATTCCTCACCCACTTTCTTCTCAATTTCGTGGGAGTAACACCATTCGGAGTATCTTTCGCAGTTATCCCAATATACAACCCGGTATGAAGTACCCTTGGCTTCATGCATTATGCCATCTATGAAACCTTCAGTTTGAATGGCGATTAGCGTAACTCGGTCGTTGAGTTCGAACGTGTTCATCCCTCACCGCCTTTATCATCGGTTTTGGCGATTTCGTTGGCGATATTATCAAGAATTTTCCGGCGTATCTCTTCCGGCTGAACGCGAACCCAAGCCATCGTGTACTCAACACGTTCTTTCAACTCAATGTGATCCATCATTTTCATGAAATTGGTTTCATTGCCATTGGGCTCCAATCCTAATTCTTTACAACGCTGCAAGCCTGTCCTCATGCCAACGGCAAACAGGCTCATGTACAGCTTTACATTTGTAGTCGCCCGGCTCTTCAAAATCAGACGCCTGGCATTCGCCATAACAAGGGCTTGAGTCTTTTCGTTCATCCCTCACCGCCTTTCCCCTCGGCTTGGCCGGAACTCCGTCCGGCGTCCGGGGCGTTGTGTCCGAATAGCTCTGTCTGCGCTGTCTCGCGCTTGATACGCTCCACGGCTGCTTGAAAGTAGTCCGGATCCAGCTCCACTGCTGTTAAATGACACCCACGCTTATGACACGCCAGGGCCACGCTACCGCTACCCATATGAGTGTCTAAAATTGAATCCCCATCCTTGGCGTATTTGCTCAATAGCCACTCATACAGCTTTACCGGTTTTTGAGTTGGATGGATCCGACGCTCGTTCAGCTTCTTGTTTCCCTGAGCCTCCATCCCTCGAGTAATTGATACGCCCTGCATCATTCCGCGCCACATGTACCGCACCAGATCAACCCGATTGTTCAGACTGCAATATGCGATTTCAGCGCCAGACTGGTGGGCGCCATCGTTAACTTTATCCCATACGATGCGACCGCCTGAGCGCATTATGTGGTAGTAATTCACCCCCCAAATTATTTGATGCTTCGACACTCGCTGAAGCTCTTCAAAATACTCAGGAGGTGCCGGCTCCCTGTCCCAGTCTTTTTTCACGTACTGGCCATCCACGACAGGCAGTTTAGTACCATTGGACTGGCGCACAAAACCGCAACGGTCGTTTCCGCCGCCTTCGTTTCGACCGTATGGAGGGTCTACAATAGCAAGGTCCCAATGATTGTCCGGTGCATTTCGCATTAGGTCCATGCAGTCTCCAAGGTGTAGGTCGAGTAGGTCTGTTCTGTAGTTGGTCATGATGCACCATCCGAAGAATCGGTTACAACCACCCGCTCACCCGAACTCGCTTCACTCGTCCGGCTATCGTTTTCGTTGCCTGCAAGAAAAGACCCATCCGCCTCCCCGCCTTTCCCCTCGGCTTCACAAGGCAGGTCCAACGAGTCCAAGTGGCGATCTGCCCCGCAAGTCTCGCAGATTGCGCAACCACCACCCGGCCATATATCCTTGTTCCATTTGCAGCGGCTTTCGTTGGGTAGGGGGCGGATGGTGCCCTTTTCATCGGCCAGCATTGCAATGACAACGACGTTACCATCCCCGTCAAACTCATACCAATTCGATGGCTGATCCAAGCATTGAGTGACCTCGAAGCAATCATCCGTCCAGTAGGCTACCTGACGGCGTTCAAAGATCTCAACGAGATACCAGCCTGGCTGCATGGGTTTCGGGGTGGTGACTGGAGTATCCCATCGCTTCAGCGCAGCTTCAAAGATCGGATTCCACTCTTCTAGCATTTCTTCGGATATGGCATCTGCTTCATTAAGAATTTCCGCAAGTCGATCCATCACTTCAAAGGACCATTCTCCGGATTTCGTGAGAAAGAATTTAAACTTCTCGGCATAGGTGGGAAGCATTTGCTCATGAGTGGCTGCCAAATTCGACAGCTCCTGGCAGAGCGCCTGCACGCATTTCAATTGCTGTGTGATTAGTTTCAGGTCTTTGGTGGTTTTGGGGTTCATGACTCACCTGCTTTCGTTCGACGGTCGTAGATCATCAGGCCTTCTCGGGTTGCGAACCTGGCCATGCTTTTCGTTCCAGCTCCTCCAGGGAAGAGCACAACGGCATCTGCATAGCGGGCCATCTCATTGTTGCGTTTGGGTCCAGCGAATTTGCCGTACTCTTGCCACAGGGCAGGGAAGCTCTTCACAGGGATTCCGTTCGCCTTCGCCCATGCTTCACCATGTTTATCCGCTCCGGATGCTCCTCCGCTGACGACTTCCCCCACAGAGGGGAGGCTGTTCAGGAAGGCGATGTCGTCTTCAGTGAAGACGTAGTTTCTTCCGCCTGCGATGATGAGTTTCATCTGTAATTCCCTCCAAGTCCCATCGGGGAATGTCTGAACAGTCCCAACGCTTCCTGGACCTCAGGTATTTTCAGCAGTTCCTGTTTTCGGTCTTCGACTCGTTTGCATTCATGGTAATTTTCAACACAGCCTTTACAGGCCTCTTCCATGGTGGCCCCTTGACCAGTGGCCAGCTTATTTCCATGATCATGGTGATCTCGGATGTGAGCCATCCAGTCGGTACTCCGTGTACGGGCAACTTCAGGATAGATGTAGTCATTTCCATTTTCGATCAGATGCTCAACTAGGTCTGAGAACTCTTTACACCCAGTCATGATTCCTGTTGTGTTGTTGTCATTCATCTTCTATTCTTTCTTCGTTGGTTTGTTGTAGTTCCCGGATACGTTTCCGGAGTTTCGGCGTTTGCTTTTTGGCCGAATTTAAATCAGGGGCGACCCCCAGGGTTACCCACTCGGATGCTTCTCCCCGGGCATATTTGGTGCATGCCCGGGGGAGAAGGTCCTTCAGTTGCTTGTAGCGGCTCCAGCCTTTCGGATGGAGCTGGATTGCCCAGAGGTCGTCGATGTTCATTGGGGTAGCGCTTCTGTGTGGCCCCAGTGTTCTTGAGCCCTAGACATTTTAAAATATGGCGCGTACAGCCAGTACGGGTCGCGGCCGGTTCCACCATTCTGTTGCTTGGCAACATCGAGCCAGATAGCTCGTTCCTTCTTCTCGTTTACGCCTGCGGTGTCGTAGTCGAAACGTTCTTCCTTGTAGAGGAGGATCACGCACTGCGCATCTTCTTCCAGGTTTCCACAGGCTTTGATGTCTGCCAGGGTAGGAGCACGTTTGTCCTTCACGTTTCCACGGGAGAGCTGGGCCAGTACCAGAACAGCCAGGCCTTCCTGCTGGCACATTTCTTTGATGGCTGCACTGGCGTATCCGATTACGCGCACGGCTTCGGAGCTGTTGGTTGCTGGAGCTTTGCATTTTTGAATGAAGTCCACTACCAGCAGCTGAATACCGTGACGCTGCTTCTGGATCCGTGCCCAGCTGCAAATCTTGTCCACGTTGAATTCGCCATGCAGCCAATGAATGGGTTGTTTCTCCATTTCGTCCACGGCTTCTTCCAGCTTGTTGAAGTCCTTTTCTCCGGAGTATTTGACCCCGTAGTTTTCAGGAGCGGAGAGCTTCGCCAAACTGACTTCAGCAAAGCGAGACATGTTTCGCTCGTACAGGTCCTCGTAGGGCATATCCATATTTACCCAGCCAACCGGCCGTTCCTCGTCTAGAAAGTGCTGGGCGATCTGACCGGCTAAGGTGGTTTTGCCTGCAGAGGGCCTGGCGGCGATGACGTAGAAACTCCCTGGTCGAATTCCACCAATCTTTTTATCCAGGTCAGCAATGCCTGTGGAGAGGCCTTTCATTTTCCGTTCGCCGGATTGAATATCTCGGAATTTTTTAATGCTCTCACGCATCACCGCTCCCATGTCGTGCTCTTCCTTGGCCCGGGGGATCAGGTTGTGAAATTTCTGGGGGACGGTCATCAGGAAATCATTGTCTGTGCTTTCCTCCGCATCCTTGATCACCATTTCCGCCGTCTTAATCACCAGCCGCCTGTTGTACATGGCTCGTAATTTTTCGAAGTAAGATGGGGCTTGGAGATGGAAGGGGGCGGATTCAGCCATATCCATCAGGTACATGGGGGAGGGGAGATCTTTATCGATTCCCAGCTGGCGGAGACGGTTGTTCAGCAACAGGCCGTCAACGATGCCTTTGTTCTCGGCTGCATATTCCAGGATCTGCCGGCAAATGCTTTGATGGATCGGGTAATAGAACCATTCAGGAGCTAAACCAAAATCAACGACGGCTCCGGTGGACATCTCGCTGTTTGCGAGCAGAAGTCCAAGAGTTGCTTTTTCGATGCGATCGTCAATCAGGGGATTATTCTCTTCATTCATTTTTGGTGCTTTGGGTTTGTGGTTCATCCGGCTCCAAACGAAGACGGACTGGTGGTGAAATCAGTGGCGGGCTGTGTATTTTTTTCCGGAGCTTCATCCTCGAACCTGCGTTGGTTGAGGTAGGTGGAGGCCATGGGTGCGAATTGCCCGCCATCCTTGACCCACTGATCCTGCACAGATTGGGCTTTAAGGATTTTCAGCAGGGGTTCCTGGTCTAGGAATTCCAGTTCCAGCTGGATCCAGGTTTCGAAGGCTTTCCTCTTCCCGTCCTTCCTGGGGTACGCTGCCCACCAGGTGAGGAAATGCGGGTATTGGGTGTAGCTCTCAGCAGCGAGCTGCTTACGGTTCCAGGTTTTCCGTTTTGGAGGTCCCGATGATGTGGGTTCATCCAATTCAAACCCTTCCTCATCCCCCCCTTGGGGGGCTAGGGGGGTATTATCTCTTCTCTTCTCTTCTCTTCTCTTATCTAATCTAATCGCTTCCGCCTGGGCAGCCGATGGGTTTTCGCTGGGTAACCCATGGGTTTCCGTTGGGTTATCCTGTGGGTAACCCGTGGGTTTCTGTTGGGTTTTAGATTGTTTCCGTTTTCGGCCACCTGTTTTTCCGTTTTTCCAGGAAGCAATTAAGGATGCATTTACTTCGTCCCAGTCGTGCGCAACTAATTGATCATCAATTAGTTCAACGAATCCTGATTCGATCATACACTTTTCAAAGTGAGATGCGTCTTGGGAGGCCTGGCAAATGTGCTTCAGCATTGCCGGATTCGTTCGGCTGAAGGTGTTTGTCTTTCTGTTTTGGCAGTAAGCCCATAATCGGATTAGATAGATGGGCGCTAACTCATCCTTAAGCAGATCGATGAGCATGTGGGTTTTCCAGTGGTCTAGGAAATCTGGCTGAACAATCATGCTGTTCCCCCAGATGCATAGATGTTCTGAACGGTAGTGAAGGTCATTAGGAACCCCCTTGCTTCTCCTGCTCGTGTGCGTCCATCAGACGGGCAATGCAGGCTTCGAGGGTTTCACCAGGGAGGCTCAGGGCCTCTACTCGCTGTGCGAGTTCTTCGGGAATGTCGACGACCTTGTAAGCCGTAGACACACTGGGGGCGTGCTTCTGCATGGCGGACTCCTTTTGTGAGTTGTCCAAAGCCCGCCCTCTGGTTGTCGGTCCAGATACAAAAGCGGGCCTATGTCCGCTCCGACAAGACGGCGCACAAACACCGTGCCCACGGGGGGGCAACAGACATAGGCCCAAAAGGGGGAGTTGAGTCCAGGGTGTTTGAGATGGCAGTCTTGTCGGAGACTGCCCACAAACTCCCATACCTCGGAGTTGAATGTCAATCAGTTTTTGTTGTTGGTTCATTTGGCTCCTTTTGGTGACAAACCTGTATGGGTGTTGACACCCGAGGCGTTTAAGTTTCTGCTGGACAAGGGATAAAGGGTTGTGGTTTGCATGATTTGGGAGGTTTTCATGTTCGATATTTTTTGGAGAGTTTATCTTTTGCTCTTGGTCATACCTGCAGCGCTGACGAAGGCTGGATGGTTGATTTTTTCTATTTGTGGATTGATTTACTTCATCGCAAATAGGCAGGTAACTGATGCTGTCACTCTTGTGGGGGTGGTAATCGTCTATGCAGTGCTTACTGCTCTTTTTACGATTGCTGCGTTAGCTCTTCTTGAAGGCATTTAAGGGAGTCTTGATATGGGTTTTTTTGAAATTTTTCTCGCTGTTCTGGCCTGGCCAGGGGCGGTTATTTTTTCTTTGGCTACAGCATATTGTGTGTACAGGATGTTCTCTATGAAGGCCAAAATGGATAGTAATGTGACCAGAGAATCTTTTCATATGGCCCTGATTTTTGCTTTTATTGGTGCTTTATGCATCACTCATTTGTTGTGGAACTACGGTTGATCACCACCGCCCCCGATACCGTGGTGCTGTCCGAGTAATCCGGTACAGGTCGCCTTCGACGTGTTCTACGGGGATCTCCATGCCCAGGACGAAGTTTTTCGTATGGTGCACCTGGATCCGGACCCGTTCTTTTTCGATGAGGCCTTCGCAGACTCGAGGATTCCGTCCAGCTCTGTAGAAGGTGGCAACCGTCTGGAAGGCTTTGCCGCGCCGCGCATTTTTTTGGAGATCGGGCCAGAACCCGGTAGGAATCAGCTGGTGATCCAGCTCAAAGGCTCTCAGGACGAGCCTGACGCCCATTTCTGTCAGGGTGATTACATTCCCGACGCGTTGCCAGTGCAGGCCCTCCTGCAGCAGCTCTCGGGCGTCCCTGACGTCTTCACGGGTTAATCCGATCATGTCGGAGACGTTCTGTTCATCGAATACGTTCATAATGAGTCCTTTTGTGGGATTTCAAATTTGGGGCGGATGCATTTATATATATCGAGCCCGGCGCGACTCGAGACCCCCTCCCCCCCTGGTGGCCTGCATGGGGAGGGGAGGGCTCCTTTTACAGCTCGATGTGCAGGGGATTGTCTGCAAATTGTCAATCGACCAGCATTTACCCCAGCATTTACAGGGGTATTCGTGTGTTTGACAGGTGATGTACTATCAACTGTACTGCATTTACTATACATCTGCATCAGTCTGGTTCCTCCTCATCGTCAGCCCTTTTGGGCGGGCGGTCTTCCTGAGGTAAATCCATTTCTTCCGCATCATAGGGAGCGGAGGACTCTTCAACCGTTTCCGCTTCTTCCATTGCTTCAGCGTATGCGGCAGCGTCGGCATGGCTGGGCCGTGACTCCAGGTGCTGCACGATCTGAGTAGGCTGACCGCTTCCCAGCTGCATCTTGTCATGCAGGATACCGTAGATGACTCCCTTTGTGCCGGTTGGTATCTTCTCCCGCTTCTCGGGATCCGCGAAGTCTTCCAGGATCGATTCCAAGACAAGTCCCGAACCAGCAACCAGGCGCTGCAGCTGTTTTGCCTTAGCCTGTGCTATCGGCTGAGGGTTCTGATCTTCGATGGCAAGCAGGGTGTGAACTGAGCACTGAAGCAGCCGAGCAATCTGAATCTTCGGGTGTCCAGCTCCAAGCAGCTCAATAGCCATCTGGTATTTATGAGGATACCTATGTAAAAAAGCGGCCGCGGTAAACCGTCCAGCCTGCTGAGGGCTCGGCTCCTCTGCCTGAGTGTTATTCAGCTCCTCATCCGAAAAAAGATGCGGCTGCCTCTCTATCGGGGAAAGGTCGTTGTCTGGGTCATTCATGGGCGCGTTTATAGCCGATTTGGGAAAAATAGTCAAAATACAGGGTCGTACCAGTATTAAAATAGAATCTGTAAACATATGTAATATAGTTAGATAGAAGATAGAGTGTAAAAATCTTTACAAAATATTTGACACTAAGCGGAACTCTGGTTTATATTCCGATCAACCTCACCACACGGAGAGGGGTTCAAACCTAAAACAGCCCGGCGCCAGGGCCCTAAAAACGGCACAAAAACATGTTCCGCTCACCCAGAACCAAAAAAGAACGCCTGGAATACCGCGCCTACGAACTCGATCGGATGCGCAAGGATGGATGGATCACAGCAAAATCAACCGTGGCAGATGCTGTGGTGTGCTGGAAGGATCAGACAGTAGGGCATCAGCGCTTCTATCTGAAGATCTACAGAGGCTCTGCCTGCAATACCGACATCTTCCACAGCTTCCGGACCTCCAAAGCCCGGCAGGAATTCGCAGAAGCCACTCTTAAAAGAATGGGCGAGCGGCAGAGCAGCAACAAAACGCGTGTAAATGTTGACGCTTCTGACCACTGGCAGGTGGGAGACGTTATGTCCTATTCCTGGGGATATGATCAGACCAACGTCGACTTCTTCGAAGTGGTCCGTGTCAGTAAAAAATGCGTATGGGTTCGCGAGATCTGGCAGAACAGCAGCGATTCCCTGGGAGGTCCTACAGGCGGCCGCACTCAGCCTCGGCGCGGTGACTACAAAAGCGATAAAATCATTCGCAAGGTGGTGGGAAAGGATGGCTACATCAGCTTTGACCATGGCTGCGGATCCAAATGGACCGGCTCATCTCTTTACACGTCATCCTACCATTGATCATTCTACCGGCCTTCGGGCCGGGTCCTAATGCTGCCACCCTTACGGGTGCCGGTCCCAAGCCCGGGAAAAAGCAGAGGGGGACACATCAACCTGGTGAGGCCTGCCAGCTGCAAAGGCATAGCTACATGAATACACATCGAAAAAGACAGGCAAGATATGAAGTGGCAGGAAGCACTGCAGGAAGCGGAAACCCGGGCGGATGAGCTTATTCTATTCGCTAAAAACTTCGAGGGTGGGGACGTGAAGTCTGTGCCCTTACTTCGTTTTGAATCGGAGATAGATTTTGAATTATGCCTGGGCGACTATGAGCGGTATTCCTACAAGGATTACCAGATCATGAATAAAGCCCTACAGCGGGTGCTGAGGGCTCGCAAAATAAAAGGGCGGCAGTTTCACATGTCATCGAAAAGCTTTACCAGGTGGCTGGAAATCAGGAACGAGACTGCGTCAGAAGCCCTTGCTCTAGTATTCGCCATGGAGACGAAATGAGGATCACCACCCGACACCCAAAAAGTAAGTTTGGACATCCAGTCATCCTGGATGAGCGGGAGCGGGTAGTTGATCCGCTCTGGGGGATTGATCGTGTTATGGATCAGCTGGGGCTGGACCGGACTGCAGCTGCGAAGCTGACAGGCATAAGCGAACGTGTACTTGATCATTACCGGAAGGGTAGGGTGAAGCCCTCCACAGCATTTCTAAACGTTCTCCGGGATGCCCTGGAAGATCTGGATCAATAACCAGTATGCACCTTGAGGTAGTGAGAGATTGTAGATTCTGGGATAAAGAGCGTTTTCTGCCCAGTTCTGCATACAGGGCCTAGACCTTGCCGCCCGCCTGTATCCTGAAAGGTCTTGATCTTCCGGAAAATAGTACTCCGGCTACAGCCCAATAGATTGATCGCTTCGTTAATGGTGTACATTTTCGTCTTAGTGTTTACACCTTTCGCGGCGCGTTCCCTCAGTAATCGACTAAGGGTTGCATTTATATCTTCACCTTGTTGTTGGTGCTTTTGCAATTCTTCAAGCAATTGCTCCTCTATGAAGATTTCCTTTTTCATGGGGTCCTTTGGGGGTTTTGGGGGTTCTCTCTCTTTATTACCTCGGGTTAATTTCCCCGGAATTTAGGTGCGAGCTATCGCGCATCTCTAAAAAGGTGCGTCACGTTAGAACGTTAATGTTAGGAAAGTATTATTTCCCCTTCTTCTTCCTAGGGGAGGCGTACTTAAACCTGTGGGTTGGTTCCTCTGCTTCACGGACTACACGTTTTAATGCGTCCCCGATATTTTCATCTCCGTTTTCATATCTCAGCTGTTCTAGTTTGTCATACAGCTCCAGGTCCAGACGTACTGAAACCAGCTTCTTATCCTTCGAAGGACTATTTGGGCTCATAGATTGCTTCTCCTATCGTACTGACACCATAGCTAATGGTTTGTCTATAGTGGCATAAAATTTACAGGTTGTTGTAATGGAAACGTGGCCTAGATACTCTTTCGCATATTCGGCTCCAAGTTCTGAATAAATCCGAGAGCCATATAATTTACGTAGTTCATGGGCACTTTTACCATAACCTTCCCAGCCTATATCGTTCATCCATTTCGAAAAACGTCTATGAACTAACTGTTTTCGATTATTTGATGTGCCAGGCAGCAAATATTTATCCCCGGTAGAAAGTTCCTGGATCTCTGCCCACATCTTCGGATCAATCGGCGTCCTGTGCGGCCGTCCTTTGGGTTTGAAGTATGGACGTCGTATGATGGCTACGGCTTTCCCACCTTTGTAGTCTTCTACCCATTCAGGCTTCATGTGTGCTATTTCTCCCGCACGTAGCCCGCAATTAATTGCCAACTTGAAGATGATATAGAATTCCGGGTTCGTTTCCTTCAGCTTATTTCCTTCAGCCTCAGTCAGACGGATTAAGTCTGCAGGCGGGAGCTGGTAGGCGGGCACTTCACCCCGGGGAATGATGATTTCACGTAAAGACTCTGCCCAGGATTCCAGGCCGACAATGCCACGATCCTTGTAGTAAACGATTGCCCGTTTACCAAATACAGATTTTGCCTGGTTCCAGGTCGAATACAACGAGTACAGAGCCCGGGCTTCCTCTTCCTCATCAATGTAGTCGTCTTCATCTCCTACGAGACCCAGCTTCTCCTTGTACTTCTTCCTGTGCCAATTCCGGACTACAGCAGGTGTGTAGGCTCTGAGTTTGGACATCTCATCCAATCCTCCACCAGCCTGAGCCACGCGAAGGAAAGAGTTCTGGCAATGCGTGATTGTCTCATCCTGCAGCCTGCCATTCTTTGCCTGACCTGATTCGCCATAGATCTTGTAAGCATCATGCAGGGTCTTCAGCAGCGCCACCGGAGGCACGACTATACCATCGTTGAGTCGTTCCGTCAGGATACGGTCGGCTTCCATTTGAGCCCAGCGCTTGCTTCCTGATCCAATTACGGCTCGATGGCGGACGCGGTCGACCATCGTGTCGAGCTGCCAGTTTCCATTTGGAAGCTGACGTATAGTTGCTTTATGCCTCATTTGGCCTCTCCTTCAAATGACAATTCGTAGACAACGAGGGTGAATACACCTGATACTCATTGACACTAAGAGAGACTATAAATCCAGTGTTTAAAGGTGTAAACACCTAAACAAAACTAATATTTTATAACCTTTTACAAATTAAGAGTCACCTGCTCTACCAACTGAGCTACGCTTCCGTGCCGCGGAACATAGGCCAATTGTTTGATTTCGGCAAGGCGTTTCCCCACAAAAAAGCCCCCTGTTCACAACAAACAGGGGGCCGGGTCTATCCGCGTTGGATCTGAATTAGATCACAGCTTGCGCGGCAGCAATACGTGCTACGGGCACCCGGTAGGGGGAGCAACTCACGTAGTTCAATCCGGTCTTCACACAGAATTTCACGGACTCGGGGTCACCCCCGTGTTCGCCGCAAATGCCGCATTTCAGGTCGGGACGGGTGGAACGGCCTTTTTTGACGCCCATTTCCACCAACTGGCCAACGCCGGTCTGGTCGAGACTCTGGAAGGGGTCCACGCTCAGGACTTTCTGCTCGAGGTAGTCGGGCAGGAAGGAACCGATGTCGTCACGGCTGTAGCCGTAGGTCATCTGAGTGAGGTCGTTGGTACCGAAGCTGAAGAATTCAGCCGTTTCGGCAATGTCGTCTGCCGTCAGAGCGGCGCGGGGAATTTCGATCATGGTGCCGACCTTGTAGTCGACCTTCATGCCGCGTTTCTCCAGCACTTCTTCGGCCGTCTTGCGAACGACAGCTTCCAGCAGATCCAACTCGGCGCGGGTGCCGACCAGTGGAATCATGATTTCCGGCTCAGCAATCACCTGTTTCTTCAGCTTGGCCACATTGCAGGCAGCCTCGATGATCGCACGGGTCTGCATGACGCAGAGCTCGGGGTAGGTGATGGAGAGACGGCAACCGCGGTGACCCAGCATGGGGTTCGCTTCATGCAGCTCGCTCACGCGGGACTTGACCAGTTCCAGGTCCACGCCCATGTGTTCGGCCATGACGACTTGGTCCGCTTCGCTGTGAGGCAGGAATTCGTGCAGCGGGGGATCCAGCAGACGCACGGTAACGGGCAGTCCAGCCATGGCTTTGAACAGGCCTTCGAAGTCCTTGCGCTGATGCGGCAGCAGTTTCTTCAGAGCAGCTTCGCGCTCTTTCTCACTCTGTGCGAGAATGAAGGAACGGATGTCCCAGATGCGATCGCCTTCGAAGAACATATGCTCGGTACGGCAGAGGCCGATTCCTTCGGCACCAAAGGCACGTGCGGTTTCGGCATCCTTGGGAGAGTCCGCGTTGGCACGCACGTTAATGCTGCGATACTGGTCGGCCCAGTCAGACACCTCTTTGTACATTAGGTAGATGGGGTGCTTTTTGGCTTTTTTGGCTTCAGCTGCTTTGCCGTTCATCGCCGCAACCACGGGGGAGGACATGGTGGGAATCTGGCCGGCATACACGTTACCGGTGGAGCCGTTCAGAGACAGCCAGTCACCTTCTTTATAGACTTTGCCGTCCACAGAGACTTCTTTTTTGGCTTCGTCGATTTTCAGGGAGCCTGCGCCGCAGATGCAGCATTTACCCCAACCACGTGCAACCACAGCTGCGTGAGAGGTCATGCCACCGGTGGAGGTCAGGATGCCTTTGGCGGCCCACATACCACCCACGTCCTCGGGGCTGGTGTCCTGACGAACCAGGATCAGCTCGTCCGCGGGGTTGGCTTCAACCAGGGCTTCCGCATCTTTGGCGTTGAACACAATTTTACCCACAGCGGCACCGGGGCCGGCGGGCAAGGCGTTCAGCAGAGGCTCTACTTTGGCTTCCTCATCCGCATCGAAGATGGGGAAGAGAAGCTGCTCGATGTCGCTGCCGGTGATGGTTTTCAGCGCTTTCTTGGCGGTCAGAAGTTTGGGAAGTTTCTCCCCGGTTTCCACATCCACGCCCGTGGCCATCTCCACAGCCCAGCGGATTCCGGCCAGACCGGTCCGTTTGGCGTTACGGGTCTGCAGCATCCACAGCTGACCCTGCTGAACGGTGAATTCCACGTCCTGCGGGTATTTGTAGTGGCGCTCCAGTTTCTTCATGATCCGGTTCAGCTCTTTGGAAGCTTTTACCCAGATGGCGTTGTTCACTTCTTCGCTGGGCATTTCCTCGAGGTTCTTCGGAGTACGGATACCGGCAACCACGTCTTCGCCCTGGGCGTTGATGAGGTATTCGCCCATGGCTACGGCTTTGCCGCTTGCGCCGTCACGAGTAAAGGCTACGCCCGTACCAGAATCTTCACCGAGGTTACCGAAAACCATGGTGCAGATGTTCACTGCGGTACCCAGAAGGCCATCAATCTTGTTGATGATCCGGTATTTGGCAGCACGTTCAGAGTTCCAGGAGTTAAACACAGCCTGGATGGAGAGGTTCAGCTGTTCCCAGGGATCCTGAGGAAAGGCTTTTTTCACTTTGCTCTTGTAGACGAGCTTGTATTTGTCGACCAGCTCTTTGAGCTGTTCTGCCGTCAGATCGGTGTCTTCCGCAGCGCCGTATTTGTTTTTGATCGCGACGAGTTCGTGCTCGAAGTCTTCGTGAGTCAGGCCGCTGGTGGGGCCCATGACCACGTCACCGAACATGTCGATAAAGCGACGGTAGCAGTCCCAGCCGGCACGCTCGTTGCCGGTCTGTTTGATGAAGCCCTGCACAGACTTGTCAGTCAGACCCAGGTTCAGCACGGTGTCCATCATGCCGGGCATGGAGACGGCTGCGCCGGAACGAACGGAAACCAGCAGGGGGTCAGCCGGATCACCGAGCTTTTTGCCCATCAGTTTTTCAAGCTTCTTGAGCTTGTCTTTGATCTGTTTTTCCAGACCGGTAGGATACTGGCTGTTGTGAGAGCTGTAGTAAGCGCAGGCCTCGGTGGAAACGGTGAATCCGGGAGGTACCGGCAGGTCGGCGTTAGCCATTTCAGCGAGGTTGGCGCCTTTGCCACCAAGAATTGCGCGGTAGCTGCTATCGCCTTCGGTGTGCTCCTTGCCGAAGCCGTAAAAATATACGTACTGTTTTTTCTCTTTACTAGCCATATTCCTATGGGGGTGTGGGTCGTGGTTATACGAAGGGGGAGGGGTCTCCCGTCTCCAAAGTGGGTGCCGACTCTTTAACGATGACTGTCAAGCTGTCAAGTGACGCGGGGACAATTCGGTGCGGCCATGTGCCATTTTCGTGTGTTTGGGGTGGCCGCACGTGCAGCGGCAACCATATCGGGGTGCGGTGTGTCGGTAATATCGACAAAGCCCACTGGCTGATTTTCTCCGTCAAGGGGGCGGCCTGTGGGATGCTGATCCGCGTGTTGATACCAATGACAGCCCACGGCCCAGGGTTGGCGTGCCCATTTTTCGACGAGTTCCTGGTACAAGCGTTCGCGTTCTTCTTCGGTGAAGGCTGCGTACAAGGGAGGAGCCTGACGAGTGCAGTGAAGTGGAGTGTGATGCTCGCCAATCAGGATGGGACGCTGGGCGTGTTTGTACCATTCCCGGAATTCAGGTTCGCGGGGCCACAGATCATAGGAGTTCACGGTAACCACATCACAATAACGTCCGGCGTTCTTGGCCACAATCGCATCGGGCATGCGCCGCACAAATCGGCAGCCCAGGTACAAATGGTTTGGCGCGTGTTTTTTCAGGATGCTCGAGACCTGGGAGAAGTATTGCTCCGAATAGGAATCCAGTTGATCTCCGGAAAGTCCTCTCCATCCCATTTCATTATCTACAAACATCCCGAGAACGAAGGGGTTGCTACGCAATGGAGCCATCGTCTCTTCCACGTGTTCGGTAAACGCAGCTTCCCAACCCGGAGCGTCCAGATCCGGGAGATTACCTTTGAGACGCGGGAACCCTGGACGTCGTGTGCTCAAGCTGACGGTAAAGGGGAATCCGCCATCCGCAAAATATTTCAACTCAGACCAGTTGCCGAGTGTATTGAAGCCCCAGGACTGAAAACGGGAGATCACCTGATCCCGCCAGACATAAGGAGATCCATATTTACGCAGGACATTCCAACCGTAAAAAGCAACGGCCTTCCGTCCTTTGGGATCATTGGCGGGAGAATTAATCTCCGGATTGACTACGGATGCATAAGCACCCCGAGCTTCCGGCAAGGCTTCGAAGAAGGATTCCCGCCCTTCTACGATGGTGCTATCCATCAAGCGGACTCCGGTGGTGCCAATGGACCAGAACCGGTAGCCTTCTGGATCAATAAACCACCAACGCCCATCCGGATCCTGCTCTACGCGGAAAAAGCCACTGGCGACATGACGTGGAAGATGTTTGTCTCCTCCGAAGCGGGTGAGCTGCTCTTTGGGGATCGCCGGCTCTTGTAGAACTTCCTGTTCCCGGTTGCGCTGTAAATCCTGCTCACTGCGAATCTTTCCAGACCATTCCGCATGCACCCGCTGCCCGAAGCGGTCCACAATGGGAAGCTGAGAACCGGCTTCCCCACACTCCAACCATAGTTCGCGAATCTCCACGCTGGCCGCCTGATTTCCCATGGTGGGTCCCCAAGCTCCTTCCACTTCGCAGAGGGCTCCTTCCGTGGGCCAGCTTTGCCCCCATTGAGCCATAAACCGAATGAAGCCGGATTGCCATGCAGGTTGACTGGCTTGCCCCAGCGGCAGATCCGGCAGATCCAAACGGATTTCAGCCCGTTCTCCAGGAGCCAGTTCCTTGCGTTCAATAAAACGTCCGCGAGCCCCCAGGGTACTCATTTCAAAGATGATCGGCTGGGATCCATTCACTACCACGGCATGGAGAGAGAGTACCGTTTCCCAACTGTTCGGGAACTTCAAGTGGGTTGCATCGGCTTCCAGTTGCCCACCATCCCGTTCAAAGGTGATGTTAATTCCGTTGCCACAGCGTTCACTGCGAACATCTTTGAGGCGTAGGGCTTCTTTCTCGACCTCGTGTCCGCCCCCGTCACGCAGACCCTCGTAACGGTGTACGATAGGGATCTCTCCATTTTCGGGTAAAAGCAGTTGTTCGAGGGAGGCGTCGATTCGATTTTCCATGCGGAGACTTATAGAGAAGCTATACGGACTTTGCAAAAGAATCCCGATTTAGGATTTCCTATGCTGTATTTCCGTCCCGATCGCTTCCTGCAACCCTGCATTGCAGAGAGGGGCCAGCTCTGCTAGGGGGCCTGTCATGGATCAACGAACCATTCTGATTGGCGACGTGCACGGCTGTCATCGTGAGCTCGAAGCTTTGCTCGAAAAGCTAAAGCTGGTGCCGGGCGAAGACCGTGTGTGGTTTGTCGGGGATTTGATTAATAAGGGCCCCAGCTCGAGGGCGGTATGGGAGTTATATCGCCAGAGTCAGGGGCAGGCGATTCTGGGAAATCATGAACTAAGCTTTCTGGAGGTGGCCTCTGGTCGCCCTCATAAACACGAAAAGTATTTCAAGAAACTCAAGAAAGACTTTGGCCCTCAGTTTGACTCTTTTCTGCAAGATGTGCGCAGTTGGCCTCTTTGGATGGAGGATCGGGACCTGATGATGGTGCATGCAGGCCTAATCCCCGGGAAGCATCCGGATGCCACCGATCCCTGGGCCCTCACCTGTATCCGTACCTGGGACGGAAAAGGGGAAGATCTTCAAAACGAAAGCAACCCTCCCTGGTTCGATTTTTACGAGGGTACGAAGTTACTGGTCTTCGGCCATTGGGCGGCCTTGGGCGGATTGGATCGCCCAAACATTATCGGTCTGGATACCGGCTGTGTGTACGGGGGTTCCCTCACAGCCTTGGTGCTTCCAGAGCGACGCTTGGTCCGGGTAAAGGCCTTCGAAACCTATTGTGCCATTTCGTAAGTAGGCGAAAGCGTTTTCCGAAGCTCGGAAGCTTCAGGGCTGAGTTTTTCCGGACTTCGGAAGATCCGTTGAGCTCACCGCATTCTTTCGTTTTAGAACATCGGCTTCGTGTAGGGGCGTGCGGGCGGCCTCACTGTTTAACCAGTGTTTGGCTTCTTCCTTTTCGGATAAATGCGTATCCCAGAATGCGGTGCTCAGAGCCAAAATCGCAGTGTGATGATGGGCGATACGTTTCCGTTTTCGACGGGTCCCATCTCCGAAGGCATGATGTTCGGCAGCATCCAAAATCAGGAGCAGGTGATCCCCATCCGGAAGATAATCAAACAGCTCTGCCCGGGTTGCGGGATCCATGTTTGGATCCAGTGGAGACCCATCTTTTGTGCCTGTCATTAAAAACCAGGGGATGCTCACCTGATTGAACATCGTTTCCGCGTTTCCGCGTTTCGGCAAGGAGGGGCTCATGATCAAGGCCGCACGGAGGCGCTTATCGCTGAAATCAAAGCGCCCTTTTTTCTGTCCGCTGACTCCTTGCGTGGTGCCCCCGCCAAAGGAATGTCCGGACATGCCGATTCGATTCATGTCGATGCGACCTTGGAGGGCTTCCAGTTCAGGCAAAAGGTTGAGCAGGCTACTCACGTCCTGAACCCGTGCCAGATATTGTGTTGGAGATGCTGCCTGTTGCAGGCGTTCTCGTCTTTCGCGGATTGGGGCTTGTTTCCAGACTTCGGCATCACTTCCCGCATGTTGGAGAAAAATGACGACATAGCCCCGTGCCGACCAATGAGTGCCCAGGTAAGGATTGTTTTCCCTGGAGCCGCCGAGTCCATGGCTGAACAGGATCACGGGTGCGGGCCTTTGTTCCGGAGGCAACCAAATCCGGATTGGGATATCCCGTTTCCGCTTTTCATCATGGAGGGTTATATCCAGAGTCTGTGCTTCGAAATCTTCCGGGAGCTTCAAGGGATCATAGTCTGCGCTGAGCGGAGCGAGGCAGAGCAGACAGAGGAGTAAGGTCACATCTCGAAAACGGGAATACTTCATAGGGAAGGGAACGGGAGACGGCTGAAATTATTGTCTTGGACACGCAAAAACGCGGAAGGAGAGCCTTCCGCGTTTGCCTGATCTTAAACCGAGCTGGAGCTCAGGACTCCAGGATATCTTTTTCTTTGGTGCTCAAGGCTTCGTCTACCTGCTTAATGTAGGTGTCGGTTACTTTCTGGATCTCATCCAAAGAGCCCTTGCGGTCATCCTCTGTAATGGAGCCGTCTTTTTCCAGAGCTTTGATCTGGTCGTTGGCTTCCCGGCGGACGTTACGGATGGCTACGCGCTGTTCTTCTGCAGAGCGACTGGCAATTTTCACCATCTCTTTGCGTCGCTCTTCCGAGGGTTCCGGAACGGGAATACGGATGACCCGACCATCGTTCATGGGCGTGACCCCCAAGTTCGCGGCAAGAATGGCCTTATTCAATTCCGGCAATACCGAAGGATCGAAGGGGCTGATGACCAGCAGGCGCGGTTCCGGAATGGAGATGTTCCCCAGTTGCTGCACGCGGGTCGGGCTTCCATAATAGTCTACAGTGATATTCTCCACCATCGCAGGGGTGGCTTTACCTGTGTTCAGGCCGGAGAATTCCTGTTGCAGAAAGGCAACAGCCTTCTGCATTTTCTCTTCGGCATCCAGATTCAACATTTCAACTTCGTCCATGGGGGAGCTTCCGTGGGATAGGGGTTATTCGTGAATGCGGGTGCCGACGTTTTCTCCGTCAATGACACGCTGTAATTCACCGTCTTTAAAGAAATTGAATACCACGATCGGGATGTGGTTTTCCTGGCAGAGTGAAAAGGCCGCGGTATCCATTACGCGCAACTGTTTGGAGATGGCCTCCTGATAGCTGAGAGCGTCGTAGCGGACTGCATCTGCAAACTGAACCGGGTCCTTATCATAAATCCCGTCTACTTTCGTACCCTTCATCAGGCAGTCGGCCTGGATTTCAGAGGCGCGGAGTGCGGCCGCAGAATCTGTGGTGAAGAAAGGGTTGCCGGTCCCGGCGGCGAAGAGCACGATGCGGCCCTTCTGTAAATGTCGAATGGCACGTCGGACAATAAAGGGTTCGGCCACTCGGGGCATGGTGATCGCAGTCATGACCCGGGTCTCAACGCCGTCCTCTTCCAAGATGGATTGCAGGGCCAGCGAATTGATCACCGTAGCCAGCATACCCATGTAATCCCCCTGAGAGCGATTAAAGCCTTTTCTGGAACCGGCCAGGCCTCGGTAAATATTCCCTCCGCCAACGACCAGAGCAATCTCGATACCCTGCTCTTGAACGGCCTTTAATTGCTGGGCGACATTCCGGATAACATCAGCGTCGAGATTGTCGCCGCTTTCACGATTGTGCAGCGTCTCGCCGCTGAGCTTCAGGAGAATGCGGCGGGGACGGGGGGAGGGGCTTTCGCTCATGGGTCCCGTTCTAAGCAGAAGCGACGCTGTTGGGCAACTCTCTTTCGGGGGACTTTTCCGCTCTTGCAGTTCTCTGAGCACCCCGCTACAGGTGCCGCAGGATGAAACAGTCGCACCAAACCCTGACGCTGGGGATACTCATGGGCCTCCTGGCCTGGGTGTTGGATGCACTCATCACGTGGTGGTTTTTCCCGGGTAGAACGTTTTCGGAGCTGCTCTTTGAGTACGATTCGGTCCGTACCTATTATGTCCGCGCGCTGGTGGTGATTCTGTTTACGCTGTTCGGACTGCTGGCAGGACGGCTCATGTCCCGCTTAGAAGAAAGTGAATCCCAATCCCGGAAGAACGCGAAGCTTTTGGAAGGGTTCCGTAGATTATTGAGCGCGATCGTCGATGAGCAGGAAGAGATGCGGATGATTCGTCGAGCTGCGCCCATTATCCGGAACAGCTTCGAAGCAGAATCCTGTTGGGTTCTCTTGTTGGAGGAGGGGGAGATGCAGAAGGTTCAGGGCTGTGCTTCCGATGGATTAGGCCGGAGCAGGGATGCTCTCGAAGCCCGATTAATGGATCTCTCAGGCACAGCCTTGTTGGCTCGTTGGACCGAGCGGGAGGGCGTACACAGTTTTACCCCGGGACATGAAGAGGCCTTTCTTCCCTATCTTCCAGATCTGAGGGGGGGAAGCCGAGTACTTATTTCTCGCTTCGCTCAACAGGGCCAGATCCTGGGCTTGCTGATGCTGTTTGGGAAGGGGGCTGCGATGCACAGCCTGGAGCAATCGGCTTTGCTCCAGGATTTTTGTGGGGAATTGGGGCAGGGGCTCTCCCGGATTCGGGCTCACCGGATTTCACGTGAACGGAATGCCCGCTTGCAAACCCTCACAGATGGAGCGCCTGTCGGGATCTTTGTAACCTCAGCTCAAGGGAAAATTGTTTTTCTCAACCCGCGTATGGATCAACTGTTGAGGGGGCAGTCTTCTGAAGTCGTGGATGCCCGGCTCATGCGAATACGGGACTTCTACGTAAATCCTGCTCAGCGGGATGAGCTGCTGCAGGCCTTGCGGAGTGTAGGGCATGTGGAGCAACATCAGGTGATGTTACGACGCTTGGATGGGGAGCTCGCTTTAATCAGTCTCTTTGCCCGCTGGGTTCAGGATGAAGATGGCGGACACATTGAAGGATTTGCCCGGGACATCACGACCGAAAAACAAGCCACTGCTGAAGCGGAACGACTGCGGGAACGTCTGAACGAGGTGCAGAAATTCCGTTCGATTGCGGATCTGGCCGGCGGGTTCGCCCATGAGTTTAATAACATCCTGCAGGGAATGATGGGGAGTGCCTACCTGGGGCAACGCTTGGCTGCGGAAGAAGATTCGCTGAAACAGTATTTTCAGGATATTCAGGAAAGTGGCCGTAGAGCTTCACTGCTTTGTGAACATATGTTGATCTATTCCGGGCGCAAGGCGGTGGAAATGGCACCGCATTCGCTGGGAGCCTTGTTTCAGGAACTTCGTCTCCCTCTTCAGGAGTTGATACCGGATGAGTGTCGCTTTCAGGTGGAGCTGGAAGACGAAGGGTTGCGGATCTCTGTGAACGTTCCCGCCTTTCGGGAAATGATGATGCAGCTTCTCAAAAATTCAGTCGAGGCCGTGAAGGATCAGGGGCTTATTCGTGTTCAGGCCCGGCGTCGGGATCTGGATATCGAGGAACTTGACGTGTTTCTTCCCGACCGGGAGCGGGCACCGGGCTCGTATATTTTGATTTCCATTGTAGACAGCGGCCCCGGAATGGATGCCGAGCAACTCAGCCGGATTTTTGAACCCTTTTACTCGACCAAATTCCCTGGCCGGGGGCTGGGCCTGGCCGCGGTACAAGGCTGGGTTCAGAATTTTCAGGCTGGGATTCGCGTCTCCAGCACTGTGGGTGAGGGGAGTACCTTTGAGCTGTTGTTCCCTGAGTTGCTGGACGAAAACGCCACACGCGGGAAAGATTCCTCCGAAGTATCCCCGCAGTTCCGGGGTAGAGGCTGCATCTGGGTGGTGGATGATGAACCCCTTATCTGTCAAACCGTGGAACGTATTCTGCATGGCTGGGGTTTTGAAGCCCGTACCTCCACGGAAGGAGGTGTGGCAGTGCAGGCGATTGAGCTTCAGGAAACGGCCCCCTTATTGGTGCTACTGGATGTGAGTATGCCGGGGATGAATGGGCCGGAAACCCTCCGGGAGCTGCGGAAACGTCACCCTGCGATTCGGGTGGTGATCATGAGCGGATTTGACGAGAACGAAAGCCTGGCATTTTTTGAGAAAGAAGAAGTGCAGGGTTTTATTCATAAACCCTTTCAAATGGATCAGCTTCAGCGTTTACTGCGGGAAGTGCTCCCTGTACGGAGTTGGTCGGTTGATGAGCCCATGACACAGGTACTGACATGAAATATGTGATGCTTTCTTTCCTGACCCTATTGTTCCTGCTTCAGGTTCCTGTTGCTGCACAGGATCTGGACCCTCATGCCGCGGACGAGTTGTCCCACCCCCTTCAGCCACCGGATACCTCCAGTCCCCGCAGTACCTTGTACGGATTTATTGCCGATACGAACCGCTTCGCGGATATGGTACGACAGCTAGGGCGTGGAAACTTGGACGGCAGTAAGCGCTTGGTGATCAACCGAAGAATTCGACGCTATCTGGACCTGAGCGAAGTTCCGGACCATATCCGTGGCCAGGCTGCTGTGGATACAGCCCTTCAGCTGAAGGAAATCCTCGACCGCATCGAAATTCCCCCCATTGGAGAGGTGCCAGGAGCTGAGGATGAAGAGCTCCCCGATCGATGGCGCCTCCCTGGATCCGATATTGTCATTGAACGCATTCAAGAAGGGCACTTTGCAGGGGAGTTCTGTTTTTCCGCTCAAACGGTTGCGGAAATTGAAGATATGTACAAATCCGCACGCCAATTGCCCTACCGCACGGATGGTCCTTACCGGACCGAAGGCTTACTGGAATGGCATCGCACGGAACCTCAGTCGCCGTTCATGAACCGCCTGCTGAGGCATACCCCTGAATTCCTCCGCTCCCGCAATGGGGGAGGGCATGCGTTGTGGCAGTGGGTCGGCTTAGTCATCAGCACAATTTCGGGTCTCCTGTTGATGCGACTGGTTTATCGTGTTGGTCGGAAACGGGCAGAACATTTTCAGGAGGGGCATATCTGGCGATACATGATCACGCTGACCTTTCCCTTGGTGGCTGTGCTCATTCCTTTAGGCCTGAAAGCGATTATCCGTAACTATTTGAACTTACACGGCACCCTGTTGACGGTGATGGATTTCCTGCTTGGGGTATTGATTCTCTTAGGGATCATGCGTTTGGTTTGGGCCATTGGTAACCGTATTTTGGCGGTGGTGATTAATCATCGGGGTTTGGAAGAGCATCAGTTGGATATGCAGATGTTGCGCCTTGCGGGTCGGGTGATTACGGTCTTGGCCGTGATGGTGGTCTTTCTGGAGGGAGGGAAACGTCTGGGGATCCCGGTGACCACTTTGGTGGCTGGTGCGGGTATCGGTGGATTTGCCGTGGCCATGGCGGCCCAGGATTCCCTCAAAAATATCCTGGGTTCCTTGATGCTGGTACTGGACAAGCCTTTTGATGTTGGTGACCGCATTTTGGTTGAAGGCTTTGACGGGGTGGTGAAGGAGATTGGTCTCCGAAGCACCAAACTGGAATTGATGACCGGACACGGAGCTACCATCCCCAACGAAAAAGTGGCGCAAACCCGTATCGAAAATATCAGTCGTCGGCCTTTTATTCGTCGTATTCTGGATTTGAAACTCCCGTTAAACACTCCATCTGATCGGACCGAACGGGTGGTCTCTAAACTGGAGGCGGGGCTTCAGGACCATGAAGGGATGCCTGAGGGCTTTCCTCCCCGCGTGTTCTTTTTTGATTATTCGGATGATGCCTATGTTATTCGAATCATCTACTGGTATGGACCGCCCAAATACTGGGATTACCTGACCTTTAACCAAAACATTAACCTCTTGTTCCTCCGTATCCTGGAAGAAGAAGGGGTTCCGTTGCGTCTGCCCGTGCGGGTGGTGCAAACGGATCTGGAAGGGCAGGGGCCGATAGACGCTACAGGTTCCATGTTTCCAGGGGAGACAAGTTGATGCGCTGGGCTTTGTGGATGTTGTTCTTCGCGTTCGTTGGCCAGGCTCAGGAACCTGTGGAACCCGCAGCCTTTATGAAACTCTCTGATGTTCAAGGTCGGGTGATCGAGGTTCGGGTCTTGGCTGTTGACCAAGAGGAGTTCAGTGCTGAACTTCGGAATGGAAATACCTTTACCCTGCCGTTGAGCCGGCTCTCTCCGGCAAGTTTGGAGCAAGTTCGAACCTGGGAACAATTCCAAAAGAACGAAAGTACGGGGAAAACAGGAAAGGCCCGGCAACGCCGAAAACCTTTTAAATTTCCCATGGAGTTTGAGGAACGGGAATTGCCGCATTACCGCATTTTTACGGATGGGGACTCCATTCGCCCCGCTGATGTGGTGGCGGAACGGGTGTATAACCTGTTCACCCCCCGCATGCCTGGATTGTGGGGACGCTTTGAACGCGGAAGGGTGCCCATCGATTTGTATGTCATTCACAGCCCCGAGCAGTTTGAGGCCATGACCAAGGTGTATGCCGGATGGTTGCGGGAAGATGATCTGAAGGAGTGGATTTTGGAGCGGGCCCCCATCACGGGGGATTTTCGTGACTTCAACAGTCGTTTTTATGTGATGCTCCGCAATTCCGAACGGGACATGTCCGGGCAAATCGCGCATGCGCTTGGCTTTGAATTTGGCTCGCTGGCCGGAGGAGGCAAAAAAGCCCCATTCTGGTTGCAGGTCGGTTGCGGCCTCTACGCAGAACACAGCTTGTATGATCGTTGTACGGTGTTGTATCTTGCCGGGGAACCGAAACGCTACACCCGTACCCAAAACTGGGCTCCGCTGATTCAGGAGGATCTGGCCCAGGGTAAGCTCCCTCCATTACAGGAGCTGCTGGGCTTGGAGCCCGGAGTTCTGGAAGAGAGGGAGATGGCGGCTTCCTTGGCCTTTTCGGCCTTCCTGATGTCGAGTCGTGATCAGGTGAAAAAATTTGAAGTGTTGTTGACCCGTTTGATGCGGGAAGAGCTCGATGCCGAACAGGTCGCCGGCGTCTTGGGCTACCCTTCCTTCGGGGCCATGGATCAGGCTTGGAAAGACTGGATTGCTGCCGGGGGGCTGGACTGATTTTGATTTGACCTTTCCCCCAGCCTGTGGTTACTAAGGCCTTTCTTTTTTAGCCCGGGTCTCAGACCCAACCGGATGATTTCATGGAAGCTTTTGAGATTGATCAAGTTCTGCAAACCCTGCCTCACCGCTACCCTTTTCTGTTGGTAGACCGTATTCTCGAAAGTGATTGGGATACCCGTATCGTTGGACTGAAGAACATCACCATGAACGAGCCCTACTTTCAGGGCCATTTTCCAGGAAACCCGGTCATGCCCGGCGTGTTGCAGATGGAGGCCCTGGCCCAGGTGGCAGGTATTCTGTTGAACAAACGCAATAAGCGTGATGGGCAAATTGCGTATTTCAGCTCCATCGACAATGCCCGGTTCCGTAAAGTGGTGCGGCCTGGAGATGCCCTGAATATGGAAGTCACACTGGTCAAAGCCCGTTTGAACCTGGCCAAGGTGAAAGCTGTGGCGCGGGTGGACGGCAACGTGGTCTCTGAAGGAGATCTCATGTTTCACGTTGAACGTTGATGGGTGGCATGAGTCGGATTGATCCGCGTGCCGTTGTCGATCCTCAGGCAGAGCTTGGGGAAGATGTGGAAATTGGACCTTTCTGTGTCGTCGGGGCCGGCGTGAAGCTGGGTGACGGTTGCGTGCTCAAATCTCATATTAGCATCGAAGGCAACACGGAACTGGGAGCCGGATGTGTGGTTTGGCCCTTTGCCTCGGTCGGAGCGCAAACGCAGGATTTGAAATATAAGGGGGGGAACCCTGGGGTTCGTATTGGTGCCCGGACGACCTTGCGTGAGTACGTAACGGTGAATGCGGCAACCTTTGACGGTGACCTGACCGTGATCGGAGATGGCTGTCATATCATGGCGTATTGTCATGTGGCGCACGACTGCATTGTCGGCAATGAAGTGATCATGGCAAATGCGGCGACCCTGGCTGGACATGTGATCGTGGAAGATCAGGCGATCATCGGTGGTCTCTGCGGGATCCATCAATTTGTGAAAATCGGCGAACTCAGTATCACCGGAGGTTGCTCCAAAGTGGTCATGGATGTGCCGC
This sequence comes from Verrucomicrobia bacterium UBA6056, assembly GCA_002429005.1. Lineage (GTDB taxonomy): Bacteria > Verrucomicrobiota > Kiritimatiellia > SS1-B-03-39 > UBA6053 > UBA6056. The sequence goes on along the minus strand of DIYK01000006.1, from coordinate 45,797 downwards.
CCTACATGATGGCAGATGGAACGCCCCTGGCGATTCGAGGGATCAATAAAATTGGACTCGAGCGGCATGGCGCGGATGCGGATGAAGTTCGTGCGATGAAAGAAGCGTATCGGACCATCTACCGGAAACAGCTGGGCTTGAAAGAGGCGGTAGCCTCGATGCGTAGTGAATTGGCGGATCTGCCCCGTCTCAATCATTTGTGCGAATTCCTCGAAAACACCGAACGGGGCATTACCCGATGAAAACCTTCTCCCTGCTGCTGCTGGCGGCTTTTGTGACGCTGCGCCTCGTAGGGCAGGCTCCGGAAAACGGCTCATACGTCCACTTTAACTTCGAACAGGTGGAAATCCGAAATCTGGTCACACTGGTCGGGGAGCAAACGGGAAAACGTTTCGTTCTCGATGGGGATATCGAAGGCCGGGTCTCGATCATCACCCGTGAGAAAATTCCACAGGATGAAGTGTTTCCCCTCTTTGTCGCTGCGTTGGAAGGCAGTGGGTACACTGTGGTGGAACGGGAAGGCGTGTATTACATTCGTGCCTTGGTCGGGGAGGATACGCTTCAAGCTCCCGTTGTGGGTGCGGATATGCCCCTCACCGGTGTGGGCATGCTCACTCGGGTGATTAAACTTCAGCATGTGCGGGCTGTAGATGTTAAACCGCTGTTGGAACCCATGGTGCGTTTATCGGATAAAGGAAGCCTCTCGGCTTTTGCCCCCACAAACCATCTCATTGTTACAGATACCGCCTCGAACATTGCCCGCGTAGAATCTCTGCTGGCGGAGTTGGATAAACCCGGTCAATCTACCAATTTAAGCGTAATCCCCCTGAAGCACGCTCCAGCTCGGGAACTCGCAGAACAGATTTCTGCTGCCTTGCGTGGAGCGGAGTCTGGCAACAGCCAGGTCAGCCGTCGTGTGCAAAGCGTGGTTCAGGGTGGGGGAACGGTGCCGCTCGGCTTTTCTTTGGTTGCAGCCGAACAGGCAAATGCCTTGATTGTGTCTGCGGAGCCTTTGCAGCTTCAACAGATTCGGGACATGGTCATGCAGTTGGATGTCCCTGCCGGTTCCAGCTCTTCGGGGCGCCTCAATGCGGTGTTCCTGAATTACGTGTCGGCCGAACGCGCAGCTGAACAGCTGACCGCTCTGTTGGATAAGCGCAAACCGGAGGCGGGTCAGGATCCTATTGCGGTCACCGCCGATATTCCGAATAATGCCATCATTGTGGATGCGGGTCCCTTGGCCTTTGCTGAAGTACGGAGCCTGTTGGAAAAACTGGATCTTCCACCTCAGCAAGTCCTGGTTGAAGTGATGATTGTGGAAGTTGCGGAAACGGACTCTCTGGATCTGGGGGTTGAACTGGCTACGGTTGAACAACCCAACAACGACTCTACCGTGATTGTCGGTCGCAGTAGTCCTGGTGAAGTATCCGCGGTTCAGGATTTCGTAACGAACCAGGCGTTCCCGCAGGGGTTCACCTTCGCCCTCTCCCGTGGCAGTATTACTCTCCCGGATGGTACGGTGGTGCCCAGCATTCCCTTTCTGGTGGAAGCCTTGCAAGGGAAGCGGGATGTAAATATTCTCTCCCATGTGCCCTTGCGCACTCAAAACAATGCCGAAGCCACCGTATCTGTGGTGGACAATATCCCGATTTTGACTTCGGTCATTGAAGGCGGCACCGGCTCAGACCGGGATGTGATTCAGAATATTGAGCGAATCGATGTAGGGATTAAACTGACCGTACGGCCTCAGGTCAATCCTAACCGGGAGATCACCCTGAAGCTGAACCCGGCCATTGAAGCCATTATTCAGCAGCAGGCTTCTGCAGACACCCCGCTGACACCGACCATTGCACGACGTGAAGTGGAAAGCACGCTGACCATGCCGGAACGAGCCACTGTAGTAATCAGTGGACTGATGCGTGAGGATGTGATCGAAGAAGTGCGTAAAGTGCCCCTCTTGGGGAGCCTGCCTGTTGTTGGCTTTTTCTTCCGCAATACTTCTGAACGTAAACAGAAAACCAATTTGCTCATTTTTGTGACCCCCTATCTGGTAAACGATGCAGCAGAAAATGCTGAGGCTGAAGCTCGGTGGCGTGAGCGTACCGGGATTCGTGAGGCTTCTGATGAAGAAGCTGAGGCGCCAGAAGCGCCCTGATCTCCTTTACGGTCGCCGGCTTTCGGGGTAGAATGATGAATTGTGCATCGTGTTGTTTTTCTCCTGATTACTTCCCTCTTTCTGCGGCTTCCGGCCCTGCAGATCCACGAGTACGATACAGATCAGCATGATCGCTACAGCAACAATCCAGCCTTCATCGCATCGGCATATGATCTCTCTGGGGTAGCGCTCACGGATAATGGTCGTTTTGCGACCTTGGTCCACCCGAATGTCATTCTGAGTGCGGTGCATTACCCCGTGGCCGTTGGGCAGGTCATTCCTTTTCGGTTGGGAAATGCCCCGGATGCTCCACGGGTTCAACGAACCGTGACCCAGCGCTTTCAGGCGGCAGGCAGTGATCTCTTTATCTGTGTATTAGATGCCGCAGTTACGGAGAATGTTGCCGTTTATGCGTTTGCCACGCAAGCGTTGCCCAGTACGGAAGATTGGGGCCTGAATTATCCATATGTTGGCCGCAGCCATCTTCACGTGGGTCGTTCTCCGGGTTCCTTTTCTACAGAGCTGGATATGGCTCTGGGGCAAAACATTCTGGATGATCGGCAGATTGAACTCACGGTTGGAGGCCAAACCGGAAATACGGTGGAATGTAAACGGGATCTGTCTGGAGACCCTAACTTTCTTCAGGACGAGACCATGGCTCAGGGAGGAGATTCCTCCGCACCGCTCCTGCATATCGAAAACAACGGCAGCCTTACGGTCGTGGGCATTGCTTGGTATATTCGCCCTTCCATCATGGATGGAGCGAATGACATTACCGGTTTCACGGCAGTAGGAGATTATGCGGCGAGCATCCAGAATGTGATCCAAACTCACGGCCAGATCTACATGCCGCTTGCACCTGAGAATCTGGACGTGCAGTGGGGCTCCGGTCTCGAGGTGGAGCTGAGCTGGACAGATCTCTCGGCATTGGAAACTGGATATGAAATCGAACGGGCTCCTTCAGGAGAAGGGCCCTGGACGCAGTTGGTCAGCTTGGCTCCAGATTCAGAAAGCTATACAGATACAAGCGCCTCAGCGGATAAATGGTATTACCGGGTTCGGGCGGTGAACGGCAGTTCCCCCGGGGAGTGGCAACAAGTGACGCTTCCGCTCAGTTATGAGGTCTGGGCAAGTACGATTGCCTGGGCAGGCGCCGATTCCAGTCCGACGGGAGATGCGAATGGCGATGACGTGACCAATTTAGAGGCCTTCGCATTCGTGGTGTCCCCATTGCAGGTGGCCACGCAAGCGCTTCCACGTATCCAGCACAGCGCTACAGCGATTCAGTTGGAATATCGAAAAAATCCGGATGCCGATACCATTCAATACCGATTTCGAAGCAGTGCGTCCTTAACCAGCCCCAGTTGGACAGAACTTATCGTCGATGGATCTGTGATTACGGAATCCGAACTGGGCCTAGAGGATGGTGCCATAAACATTCAGATAAACATCCCCCTCAGCGAAGTGGGGAGCCCCAGCTTTTTTCAGCTGCAGGTAGAGGATGTTCCGATCCCTTGACTTGATCTCTGGTCAGAACCTGTCACGTAGATTGCATGAGTAACAAGGAGCTACACGCGCTGGCGGAGAAGTATGCCTGCCGTATTCTGGAAGAGGTGCCGGATGCCTGCCTGCAACGGGATTTGGTCAAAGGTGTCCCCGTAGATTTTCTACGGAATGGTCCCATGCTGCCGATCCTGTTGGAAGGAGAGCGCGTGTTGTTGACTGATGACCCCACGGTTGAAGTACGCTTTCCTGAACTGGCCATGCTTCTAGGCGGAGAAGTGGAGCCGGTGTTGGCGGAACGCGCGGTGGTGCGTCAGGCGATTGACCGTTGTTTTGCCCAGTCCTTGAATGAGTCTGGAGATGAAGACAGCGAGGAAACGGAGAGTAGTGAAGAGACCGGCCGCGAAGATTTGTTGCAGCAGTCCGAAGATGCTCCTGTGGCTGCACGTGTCAGCCGCTTGTTGTTGGAAGCCATGGAACAGGGGGCCTCGGATATCCACTTGGAGCCCCGTGAGAATGGTTTGCAACTTCGCTTCCGCTTGGATGGGGTCCTGTATCAGCAGCCGGATTTGCCACGTGGTATGGAGGAGGCGATTGTCTCCCGTTTAAAAATTATGTCCCGCCTGGATGTGTCTGAACGTCGTTTGCCCCAGGATGGCAACGCCCGGGTACGGGTTGGGGAAGAAGAGCTGGATATCCGAGTCTCGACCCTCCCGGTGGCGGATGGGGAACGGGTGGTGCTGCGTTTGTTGGGACGTCAACAGATGCGCTACAGTCTGGAACAGCTGGGAATGCCTGAACCGGTATTGCAGCCTTTCCGTCGTATCCTGTCCAGTCCCAATGGCGTGTTGTGGGTAACCGGTCCCACGGGTAGCGGGAAAACCACCACGCTTTACGCGGCACTTCAGGAGTTGGATACCCGTCGTCGGAACGTGTTGACCATTGAAGATCCCGTGGAATATCAGTTGCAGGAAATTGGTCAGGTGGGGGTGCAGAGTCGTATCGGTTTGACCTTTGCGGCCGGGCTCCGCTCTCTGCTTCGTCAAGACCCGGATGTGATTCTGGTTGGAGAAACCCGTGACGAAGAAACTGCTGAAATTGTGGTGCGGGCGTCACTCACAGGCCACTTGGTTTTAAGTACCTTGCATGCCAATGATGCTCTCGCTGCGTCCATGCGATTGACCGATATGGGGGTGGAGGCCTATCTGGTTGCAGAGGCGACCCGGGGGGCGATGGCACAACGACTGATTCGCCGCCTTTGCCCCCATTGCCGCGAAAGCGCTCCTGCACAAAGTCTACCCCGGCAGTTGGCTCACCTGGAAGGTCGGGCTCTTTATCAGGCTGAGGGCTGTGATCAGTGCCGGGAAGGCTACCGGGGCCGTATCGGTTTGTATGAATTCCTGGAACTGGATGACAGTTTACGGGAAGGTCTTCGGCGCTCACTTCCCCGGAATGAATTGGAGCAGATCGCCCAGGCCCGGGGCTTCCGCAATTTATGGCAGGATGCCGGGGATAAATTAGTGGCGGGAGAAACCGACCTCAGTGAAATTGGGCCCCTGTTGGGAAGTGGAGATTAATCCATGCCCACCTATCGTTTTCAGGCTTATACTGCAGCCGGGCAATCCCGCCGTGGACGACGGGAAGCTCCCACCGCGAAAGCTCTCCGGGAGCAGCTCCTGGCTGAAGGTCTGTATCCACGTGAACTGCATGCCGTCGGAGGGGGGAGCCGACTTTCCGCTGCACAGCGGGCCTTGCTCTACCGGGAGTTAGCCGCCCTGTTGGATGCAGGGATTCCCTTGGATCGATCCTTGCAGTTGCTGGCCGAAGGAGCCGCCGTGGAGGCCGCTGCAGAGCCTTTGGCACGGGTGCGCGATGAAGTTCGCGAGGGGCGTCGGTTGAGTCAGGCCTTGAAGGAAAGTGCCATGGGGATCCGTGGGGATGAAGAAGCTGTGCTTCTGGCAGGGGAAAGCTCGGGGACCTTGGCTAAGGTGTGTGTGTCTCTGGCCGATTTGTTGGAACGGGAATCCGAAGTGGGGGAACAGCTGAAAAGTGCGCTGACCTATCCTTTGTTGGTCTGTGTGTTGGCGGGGGGTGTTCTGGCGTTGGTTGTCGGGTTTTTGCTGCCGGTCTATGAAAAATTGTTGGGAGGCTTGGGGAAAGATCTGCCCCTGCTCACGGAAGCGGTCCTCTCCTTTGGTCGTGCGCTTCGCCATCCGCTTGGCTTTACCCTGGCCATGCTTCCGTTGGCAGGGCTGGCTTGGCTGATTTGGAAACTGATCCGGGAACCGGAGCAGATCCTGCCTAGAAAACGATTTAGCCTTCCATTTTTAGGAGGCTTGTTTGCCGCCATGTCCCGAGCCCGTTTCGCCCGGACTTTGTCGCTTTTGCTGGAAGGAGGCGTGCGCTTGCCTGAGGCTGTGGAAATTTCCGGGCGTGCCACGGGTTCTCCTTGGCTTACGGATTTAGCAAACGCACTGGCAGAGCGGATTCGGCAGGGGGCACGTATTGGAGAAGGGCTTCAGGATGTGCCGGTGCTGGGGACAGAGCTAAGTGGCTGGATGAAAGCGGGGGAACAGACGGGGACCCTGCATGAATTGTTGCTGCATGCAGCTCGGGCCGAGGAGCGTGCCTGGGATCGCGGGGTCAAACGGAGTCTTTCCTTAATCGAACCTTTGCTGATTGTTGGCGTTGGTGTGATGATTCTGGTGGTGGCTTTGGCGATTCTGTTGCCGATGCTTCGGATTAATTCGCAACTGTCTTCCTGAGCGTAACAGCTCGATGATGGAGTATCCGGCAAGGAAGGCTGCAGCAGGGGACCTGACGAAGCTTTCACTAAAAAAAACGCCCGCTTTTCAGCGGGCGTTTTGACGTAGAAACCGGGGAGCTTAGCCCTGGTTGATACCACGGCCACCGATGCCGCGTTTGCTGTCTACCGCTTTGCCCTTCGGGCGCAGTTTGCGGACTTCGCGACCCGCGGACCACATTTCGCTTTCGGCCATGGTGCCGAGTTCCTTCTCGAGGATCTCTTTGTAATCTTTGCGGCTGCCCATGCGCAGCGTGCGAGCGGCTTCTTTTCCGGTTTTCACGGACTGATATAGTTCCTTGAACACGGGCAAGGTAGCTTTTTTGAACTTCGGACGCCAGTCCAGAGCACCGCGCTGAGCGGTTACGGAGCAGTTGGCGTACATCCAGTCCATGCCGTTTTCGTCGACCAGACGAATCAAAGACTGAGTCAGTTCTTCAACGGTTTCGTTGAAAGCTTCGGAGGGGCTGTGACCGTTTTTACGCAGAACGTCGTACTGAGCTTCCATTACACCGCAGAGGGCGCCCATGAGAATGCCGCGTTCGCCGGTGAGGTCGGAGGTCACTTCTTTTTCGAAGGTCGTGGGGAACAGGAAGCCGGAGCCAATGCCGATGCCGAGAGCCATGCAACGTTTTTCAGCATTCCCGGTCGCATCCTGATGCACGGCGAAGGAGCTGTTGATGCCAGCGCCGCTGAGGAAGTTACGGCGAACGTTCAGGCCGGAACCTTTAGGTGCTACGAGCAGAACGTCGATGTCTTCGGGAGGGTTGATTTTGGTGAGGTCGTTGTACACCAGACCGAAACCGTGAGAGAAGACCAGAGCTTTACCGGGGGTCAGATATTTTTTCAGTTTGGGCCACAGCTGTTTCTGTCCGGCATCGGAGACGAGGAACAGAATGATGCTGCCTTTTTCAGCGGCTTCTTCGATGGAGAAGAGATCCACGCCGACTTTCCAGCCGTCTTTTTTCGCACGGTCGTGAGAACGGGCACCAACGATCACGTTGAATCCGTTGTCTTTCAGGTTCAGTGCCTGGGCCGGAGCCTGTACACCATACCCGATCACCGCGATGGTCTCTTTTTTCAGAGCCGCTTTGGCTTTGGTTTTGTTAAATTCTTTGCGGGTGACGACTTCTTCTTCAACGCCGCCGAAATTGATGACTGCCATGTGTTTTCTCCAGAAAGGATGGGAAAAGAAAGGGCGACGTTATAACCCCATAATGCGTCATGGTCAATTCTTATGGCAGTCTGATTAACGCATCCAGTCGGGTTTTTTCGGTTTGCGCTCCGCATCCACATCTTTATCGGGATGCCAACCGCGGTACCAGGTGTTATCCCCCAACTCGGTGGCTTCTTTTAATTGTTCGGTCAGCTTTTCAGCTTCTTCTGTGCTCATGAGCACTTCGGGGCTGAGCAGCACCAGGAGCTCGGTGCGAACATTCTCGGTACTCTTGCTTCGGAAGAGATGTCCGAAAATAGGAATGTTACCCAGGAAGGGAACCTTGGTCTGACTTTCTCGTTCATCTTCCCGCACTAATCCTCCCAGAACCAGTGTGCCTCCGTCCCGGATGGCTACAGATGCATTCAATTGCCGGGTAGTAATGATTGGAACTTCGTTGCCATCAATGACCGTGGTTCCCCCTACGTTTTCAGCAGACTGTTCTACTTCCATGATGACAATTCCCTGCGGGTTAATGCGGGGAGTCACCAGCAAATCCAATCCGATATTCTCATATTCGAAGGAGGACTGAATGGAGCCACCAATGGTGGTTGCCGTGGTGGTGGGGATCGCTCGCCGTTCCCCGACAACGATCGAGGCTTCCGTGTTGTCGGTTGTGAGGATGATCGGAGTGGCTACCACCTTTACATCACTGTTACTCTGAGCCAGACGCAGCACCGCATCCAGGTTGAAATCATAGAGTGTAGCAAAATAGGAGAGGGCCCCCGGTGAGAAATCAATATCCCGGCCCACATTGGCACCGTCACGGAATTCCGTGCTGGTAGGACTTAAATTCTGGGCTCCGCCAAAGGAAAAGACCGGTTCCCGAATGTCTGTACCGTTGATGTTGTTTACGTCGTTCACAATCAAGGAGCGCTGCAGCCAATCGATGCCGTAGGCCAATTGGTCATTCAGGTTTACTTCCATGATAACGGCGCGAACCAGCACTTGTGCGAGCATGATGTCCAGCTGGGCAATTACCCCCTCGAGGACATCCAAGTCGCTATTTCGTCCCATAAGGATCAGGGAGTTTGTACGCAGATCGGCCAGAATCCGGGTGTTCTCCGCAATCTGTCCAATCGAACCTCCACCCGTTTCTGTCGGGTTGGTACTGCTGCTGGTATTCTGATTCGTAGCCGAGCGGTTGTTCAGAAAATCGCGGATGCTTTGGCCCCGATCGCCCGGGGCAGCCGGATCCGCGTTAGGATTGTTCGGAGTTTCGTTGTTGTTTTCCGAAGCAGCGCCAATGAGTTCATTCAGAGTCGTGGAGGCTTCTTCGGCATCGGCAAACTGCAGGTTATAAATTCGGACGGTGATTTCCGGATCCATTTCCCGGTCCAGCGTGCTGATCATGTCCTCAAAAAACGTGTCATTTTCTGGGCGGCTGATGATGAGGAGTAAATTGGTGCGTTCATCCGCGACGATCTGTACCTGGCCCCGGATCAGACCCGGACTGGGACCCGCCTCGTTACTTTGTTGAGTAACGGTGGCTCGAATGATGTTCCGGTTATTGCCATTACCGGGCTGGGTACGAATGGTTGGTGTCCGGGGACGGGCACTTTGATTCTGCTGACTCTCTTGAATCAATTCTTCCAGCCTGGATTTGACTTCCGAGGCGACGGCATGACGAATTTCGTAGATCCGGACTTCTTCACGGACATCAGCTGGGCGATCAATCAGGTTCAGAATATCCAGGACCCGTTTAATGTTGTTGCGGTTATCGGTGAGCAGGAAGGCATTGCTACGCTCTACCGGTTGCAGTTTCGCTGTCGGGCTCAGACGTTCTGTAATCAGTGCCTGAACTTCGGCGAGTTCCAGATGTTTGAGCTGAACAAGTTGGGAGATGACGGCATCTTCTTCGACTTGAGGCAGGTCCAGATCCAAACTAAGTTCGACTCCGGAACGGGCGACCGCATCTTTGGGGACAACTTTGATGAAGTTATTCCGGAAGGGGACCAGCGCGATATTGTTCATGGCCAACAGGGATTCTGCCGCAATCAAAAAATCCTGGTGGGACATCTCGGCACGCGACTCCAAGGTGACACTGACTGCAGGCAGGCCGGGGTCCCTCAGGAGGGTGCGGCCGGTGAGCAGACTGATTTCTTGAAGCATCAGATCGACGCTCGAATTCCGGTATTGAGGGAGGAAGCGTTTGTCCGGGGTCAAAGCTTTCAGGCCCAGCTCGTCGCCGGATTCATTCTCCGTGGGAGCCTGCATGGCCGGCGGAGCGGGGATTACGGCTGCAGGTGGAGCTGCGGGAGCACCTGGTGCTGCAGGCAGCGCTGGCATCGCGGGAGCCGCTGGAGCTCCCGGTGCAGCGGAGCGGACGCCAGCGGGAACAGGCGAAGCCGGAGCGGCGGGTGTGGGAGGCAGATCCTGAGCCAGCAAGGGCAGACTGCAGACGAGAAGGAGAACGGGGGAACGCTTCATAAGGCAATAGTATTCAGTTCAGCAGGGGAGGCGGAGCTTTCCTCCACGCGGGTGTAAGCAAAATCGAGCATAAAGGATCCCTTAAGATCTTCTCCGGGCCGACCAGCCCGTATGCGAAGTTCACGTACATCGGCAACCGCACCCAGCTGTTCCAGGCGGAGTAAAAAGCCCAGCAGGTTTCCGGGAGCTCCGGTCCAAGAGCAGCGAAGGGCGCTTTGATGTAATCCCAGGTTGGTTAACTCCTCTTCCGGCTCCGGAGTGAGACCGGTAAGACGCAGGCCGGATTCGGCGGCAAGAGCTTTTACCTGTCTGGATAAATCCGCATTTAAATCCCGGTTGAGTTCGTGCCGTGGAAGCTGGGCACGCAAGCGCTCCATATCCGTTTGGGCTGCCGTACGTTCTCTTAAATCTTTTTTCGCCCGCAGTAATTGCAGCTCAGAGCGGTTTATCTCCTGCTTCAGTTCTTTGCGCAATGCGAGCTGGGAATCCACAATCCACCAACCCAATCCCAAGAGAGAAATGGTAATGGTGATCATCAATAAACGAAGTTCTCGTGACGAAAGTTTCATGAATCGGATGCCTCTTCGTCTTTGATCCAGGCCCAGGGACTGTCGATTTGGAAGAGGGTGATTCCTCGTTGTTGTTTAAGGTTATAATCTTCCACGTCCAGATCCGGATGTTCTGCCAGAGCTTCAACCAGCCGGAAGAAGGGTTCCTGATTCCGATCTAATTGGCCGCTGAAGCTCAGGCCTTTACTTTTTTGGTACAGAAAATCTAAAATATGAAGGTTGCCATCCGAGGGAATCCGTTCTGCAATATATTTCATCATTTGCAGAGAACTGCGGTCCCGGTTGCTGAACGTTTCCAAGTCCCGCAAGGTTTCCTGGAGTTGTGCAAGTTCCTCCAACTGGGGTTGCAGGATGCGCAGCTCACCCTTCATGGCATCTAGCTGGTTTTTCTGAAGCTGCGTGCTGCCCATTAATAGGCCCATGCATAGCACCCATACTGCAGCCAAACTGATCAAACTGCGGAGCCGTCCCTTGAGTTGCAATTCCTGCTGTCGTTCTTTGAGCCAGTCCGGTGGACAGAGGTTGAGCGTTTCCGTTCGATCCACTCGTTCTTTCAGGCCGGAGAGGAGAATTTCCGGATCCGCATCCAGTCGCTCCGCATGCTCTGAGACCTCCAGTGGAGAGTCTTTCGGCAACATGATGAGGAGTGGACCGGAGGAGAGAGGTCCTTGTTCCAGTTCAAAGTCCTGGAGGGCTTGTTCCAATTCCTGTTCCAACAAACTCAGAGGAGGCTGTGGTTCCAGACCGGGAGAGCGAATGAGCAACGGCTGTTGATCTTCGCCAAGGATGAGGCAGGGAGATTCCCCTTCGGGAAGCAGCCATAAAGCAAAGGCTCCCTGCTTCGGAATATGGCCCCGTTGCCGTAAGCCTTCCAGCCAGGCGCAGGGGGAGGCATCCATCCGGGTCGGGAGTAGTTGTTTCTTTTTAAGTTGGGGTTTCAACTTATCCACATGTTGTCGACCGCCCAGAATCACCAGAACGTCACTGTGATCCCCTTCTTGCTTCAATAGTTCCCAGGCCAACAGACTCTGTTCAGCAGGGTAGGGCGACAGCGTTTCTGCCTGTAGCTCGATCATATCCTGCAGTTCAGAGCGGTCCTTGGAGGGGAGCGTCACATTTTGGAAGAGGAGGTTCTCAGAGCTCAGCAGCACTTCAGGGGGACTTTTGGTCTGAAAGGGTTTCAGCCATTCCGCGGGAAGCTCCTGATCGAAGCTGATCCAGTTGTCCGATACGTTTGAAGACTCGGAAAGTTCCTCAGATTCGTTCTTGGATGTACCCTTCGCCGGGGACTGTTTATCCGGGACAACTTCCCCCAGGGGGGACACGCCCTCCGAATGTATAAGAAAACCGATCAAACTGCGCATAGACATACTTCTGCTGTATTAAACAAGTTAGGTGGAGCATCACAAGCACGGGTTCGTTCAAAACGATTGAAACTTCCTGTTGACCAAGAGGATGTTTTTCGTATAGAGTGCCCAGCCTTATGTTTTTACAGATGCGAGCGCATCTGAACCCCACCTACAGGATTTCACCATGCCCCAGATCAAAAGTGCCAAAAAACGTCTGCTCCAGAACGAACGCTCCGCTAAGCGTAACTCCGCTGCGAAGAGCCGCATCCGCAGTAGCCGTAAAAAATTCCTTGCTGCCGTAGAAGCCAAAGACTTGGATCAGGCCAAAGTGAGCTATGCGACGTTCTGCTCCACATTGGACAAAGCTGCCAAGACCGGCGTGATTAAAAAGAATACCGCGATCCGTAACAAAACCCGGGGTGCGGAAAAACTTCGTGGCCTCGAAGCCTAATCAGGACGCCTGATATGCTCGCGCTGGGCGTTAATGTCGATCACGTTGCGACCCTTCGCCAAGCGCGGGGTACCGCCTATCCCTCTCCATTGGAGGCAGCTCGTTTGGCTGCCAAAGGTGGGGCGGAAGGCATTACCATCCATTTACGGGAAGACCGCCGTCATATCCAGGATACGGATGTCTGGGAGATGCGTCGTGAGCAGGAGCTCCCGCTGAACCTGGAAATGGGCATTGCCCCGGATATCGTTGAGCTGGCCTTTGAGGTCATCCCGGACGAAGTCTGCCTGGTTCCGGAAAAGCGTGAAGAATTGACCACGGAAGGTGGCTTAGATGTTTGTGGGCAGATGGGTAAACTCGAGCCCTTATGCAAACGCTTTCATGACGCAGGGATCAAGGTCAGCCTGTTTATTGATCCAGACCCGGATCAGGTCCGGGCTGCTGCCGAGTTGGAGGTTCCCCTGATTGAACTTCATACCGGAACCTTCTGTGAAGAAGAAGGGGATGCCCGCTTAGAGTGTCTTCGTCAACTTACAGAAGGCGCGGTTATGGCTCATCAATTTGGGATCCAGGTGAACGCCGGCCATGGACTCAATTTGGACAACCTTGCTGATTTGGCACCTTGTCCTTATCTCCACACTCTTAATATTGGGCATAGCATCGTGGCTCGGTCCGTGTTTGTCGGTATGGAAGAGGCGGTCGCGGAAATGCTGCGGGCTATGCAAGCTTGCCGGATCAGCTGATTTTTTTTCGATCGGATGCTGGACAGTCCCGGGATTGGGATTAGCTATGGGTGTACACCCTAACCTTTGGAGGAACACACATGGCTTACACCCTTCCCGCCCTGCCTTACGCTGCTGACGCGCTCGAACCCCATATCGACGCCAAGACCATGGAAATTCACCATGGCAAACACCACAATGCCTACGTGACCAAGGCGAACGCCGCTCTGGAGAAATATCCGGAACTGGCTGAAAAAACGGTCACCGAATTGATTTCCGACCTCGCTTCCGTTCCCGAAGATGTTCGTGGTGCTCTGCGCAATAATGCCGGTGGCCATGCGAATCATAGTCTCTTCTGGGAAGTGCTGGGCGCAGGATCCTCCGCTCCTGAAGGTGAACTCGCCGCTGCGATTGACGCTGCTTTCGGTTCTCTGGATGCGTTCAAAGAACAGTTCGCCAATGCTGCAGCTACCCGCTTTGGTTCCGGTTGGGCCTGGTTGGGTGTGACCGCCGAAGGTGGTCTGGTGGTTACGTCCACCCCGAACCAGGACAATCCTCTGATGAGTGGCTTTGTCGATGTGGAATGCACTCCTATCCTCGGACTGGACGTGTGGGAACACGCTTATTACCTGAACTACCAGAACCGTCGCCCTGACTACATCGCCGGTTTCTGGAATGTGGTAAATTGGTCCAAGGTTGCTGAAAACTTTGCCGCTGCAAAAGCCTAAGTTTTTGGCCAATCTTTGATTGCCTGCCCCCGCAGATCTGCGGGGGTTTTTTTGCGTTTACGGGGAAAGCTGGGAGCTGGTCTCAAGAAGCTCGAGTAGGGCAGTTTAGACCAAGGCGGTCCAAACCAGAATTCCGGTGTATATACACCAGGCTCCGAGCAATATACCGCCTTCGAGCCGGTCGATACGACCTTTTCCTTTGATGCCGTACCCGAAGATAAACATGGAAAGCGTTAACACGGTCATGAGGGGGATGTCTCGTTTGAGCACTTCCGGGTAGCGGCTCATGTCGAGTGGGCTGATGCTTCCTGCGATGCCAACCACGGCCAAGGTATTAAACATGTTGGAGCCAATGACATTGCCGATGGCGAGATCATCTTCTCCTTTTTTTACCGCCGCAAGTGTTGACGTAAGTTCAGGCAATGAGGTGCCTACGGCAACCACGGTCAGACCGATGATTAAATCGCTGATGCCCATGGATTCTGCAATTTTCACGGCCCCCCAGACCAATGCTCGGGAACTGGCCACCAGCAGCAACAGGCCGGAAATCAAAATCCACAGTGCCTTCCCTTGGTTCATCTCGGTGTCGGGAAGTTCGTTCTGAACTTCTTTCAACATCTTGTCGTCCGGATGTTTTACACCCATCCACACCGTCCAACTCATTGAGGCGGCAAAGAGTCCCAGCATCAGAAATCCATCCAGGCGGCTTAGTTCGCCGTCGCTCAGGAGAATCCAAGACACCAGGGTCATGAAGGTGAGGAGGGGGAGTTCCCGTTTCAACAACTGAGAGTGAACCGTAATGGGCAAAACTACGGCTGTGAACCCAAGAATCAGGGCCAGGTTGGAAATGTTGGATCCGTAAGCATTTCCGAGAGCTAATCCGGTATTGCCCTTCATCGCTGACAGGGCGGAAACCAGCATTTCCGGAGCGGAGGTTCCAAAGCCGACGACCAGCATCCCGATTAATAAGGGCGAGAGCCCTAGAAGGCGGGCCGTGATCGCAGAGCCTTCTACAAAACGATCCGCACTCCAGATGAGGAGCCAGAGGCCCCCGAACAGAGCTGCTGCCGGAAGAAGGAGATCCATTAAGCTGCGACTCCTGAACGCTTAATCATCATACCCTTCCAGCATGTCCACGGCATCATCATCTTCCGCTTCCGGATAGTCCGGATCGGCTTTGTAGGGGGACAGAGACTGGCCAGGTTCAAATTCCTGTTGTCTCCAGTATTCACCGAGCAGAATGCCGGTAGCTGTGGCGACGTTCAGGCTTTCCACGTTTTCCGAACCGGGAATGTTCAGGATCATGTCTGCATCTTCGATCAGGAAGTTACTCAGGCCACTGGATTCCGGCCCCATCATGAGTAACATTTTTTCAGGAAGCTGAGCGCTGTATAAATTCTCACCTTCGTGGCTGCTGGTGGCAACTACGGTATATCCGGCAGCTTTGAATACGGGGAGGGTTTCGCTGATGCGTCCGCCTTCGACAAACTGCACAAACTCCGCGCCGCCCTCTGCGCTCCGCAAGGCGGCACCGCTTTGGGCTACGACCGCATCGTTAACCAACAGACCCTCAACGCCAAAGTGGGCGCAGGTACGAAGGATGGAGCCTACATTGTGGGGATTGCCCAACCGCTCCAGCGCAACCAGGCAATCTGTGCCCAGGCCCTGGGATGCATCCAGATATTCTTTGATACTGAAAGGGATGGTCTTCTTCACCAGAAAGCAAACGCCCTGGTGATTACGGGTTTCGGAAATTTTATCCAATTCGTAGGTGTCTACGATCCGGTACGCTTTGCGTGCCTGAGCACAGGCTTTCATGATGTATCCGAAGCGGTAGGCGACATCCTCGGCAAAGTAGGCCCGGATAATCTGTTCCGGACGGTGTTCGAAGAAAGCCCGGCATGCATTCACCCCGAAAATTTTCATTTCCATGGGGTCTTCCATGGTGTGGCGGCTGCGGATTCCTGAATTCAGCCGGCTTGGCTGTCTGCTATCTGAGTGTTGATCGTCCATATGTGCCCTCAATGACTAGTTGTCTAATAAAAGCGCAAAACCTTTACGATGCCACTAGTGGGGGAACAAGTGTAAAAAGGGAGAATTGGTTCCAATATGGATAATCGGGATAGGGTATTAGCTACTAGGTGTGATCAACGGAAGGAACTGATAGATTATGACTGTTTTAGCGCTCCAGCCGTTGATGAGCCTCCATTAACTCGCCTTGATTGCACAAGGCTGCCATGAGGGAAAGTTCCCCACAGAGACAGGCGGCTGCGCAGATTCGGGCAAGGCGGTTCGCATTCTCTCCGGGATCACGATCTTCGCGGCATCCCAGGCGGCGAAGGTTTTCCTCCACAAAGGGCAGTCCTTTTCCGTTGCCGATGCTACCCACGATCAAATGGGGCAGGGTCAGGCTCACATACAGATCCCCATCTCGATCCTCACATAGAAGCTGTGCCTGACTTCCTTCTACGATATTTGCCGCGTCTTGTCCTGTGGCCAAATAGAAGGCGAGAAGGATGTTCGCGACATGAGCATTGGCGCTTCGCAGGGAACCTGCGAGCAGGCTGCCCATCAGATTTTTCCGGAGATTCAACGCCACCAGATCCGCGGCGCTACAACGGAGAAAGCGTTTGAGTAGTTTCTCAGAAATGAGGCATTCGGCTACCACGGAACGTCCCCGGCCGAGGATGCCATTGACTGCTGAGACCTTTTTATCCGTACACAGGTTTCCACTTAGGGATACGTATGCAAACTCCGGGTGTTCTGACAAGAGACCGTTCAAAATGGATTCAGCAGCCAGAGTTGCCATGTTATGTCCCGAGGCATCGCCGGTAAAGAATGCAAAACGCAGGTACAAGAGGTTGCCAACGATCTGGTGACTCACTTCGAGCAATCGTGCGAATCGGGAGGATGCGGCCACCCAGCTCTGTAGTTTTTCCTGATGCAATTGGCAGTAATGAGCCAGCTTTAATGCGGAAGAGGCATCCTTCGCTTCCAGAATAACGGAGCGGGTCATGCGGGCGTCCAGCAGAGTACAGCGAATCCCTCCTGCTCGGCTGCACACCCGGGCTCCGCGACGTGTGCTGGGCCAGAGGGGGCTTTCATAGGTAGCCAGTGGTACCTCACATTCTTCGGCTTCTCCTCCTTCTTCGATCAGGGTCATAGGTCCAATCCATTGCATGGGAACCTGGGCCTGCTCAGATTGCGCGTCCAGTGCTTCCAGCAAAAGAGCCTGAATACCCTGATGTATTTTTCGATAGGCGCTCTCCGGCACATCCACACCAATATCGCCAACTTCCCAATACTCGATGCGCTCTGCCAACTCCGGCCATTCTTTCTCCACCAAGGGGCGATGCTCTCGTTCAGACAAAGCGATCAGCCGCAACTCGTTCCCAAGCTTGTTTTGATCCAGCACCTGTGGAACTTCTTCCGCCCGATGCGGGTTGTAGCCGTGTTCCTTCAGGAGGCGCAATGCAATCGGAGACAGCGGTCCAGGATTCCCAAAGCTGTTCAAGTCTCTGCAGAGTCCTGCGCTGGAAGCCTGGATGTTCAGGCCGCGTTGCCTGGCCTCCTGTACCCACATACTTTCGGCCATGCGACTGCGATAGTAATTGCCGGAACAAAGAAAGAGGATTTCAGTCATAGTCTCCTCTCTAAAGGCCTCACGGAAAATGGCCAGTTCCAAGCGTCCTGAAGTCCCGATGGGCGCTGGAGAGGGGGCTTATGCTTGCTTAGAGATCCAATCCTCGGAAAGCTGGCGGAGTTCTGAAACCGAAGCGAGCTTCAACTTTCGTTTGATGTTCTCTTTATAGGTTTCAATGGTCTTCGGGCTGAGAGACAGGTTTTTGGCCATATCTTTATTGCTGACCCCAAAGCCCACCATTTGGAAAACATGCAGTTCCCGGTCGGATAGTTCAGACAGGCCTTGGATGGAAGTCTCCTCCAGCTCTTCTTGCTCTGCATTCTCCATGCTTTCAGGAAAGTATCCTTGGCCTTTTGAGATGCCTTTCAAGGCCTCAGAGAGTTTTTCCTGCGCCTCTTGTTTCGTTAAAAATCCATCTGCACCTGCGCGGCGGGCTCTCTGGATGTAGGTGCCGGGATTCTGCATGGTGAGGACCAGAATCCGCATGTAAGGGTAGAGTTGCTTTAAGTCTTTGATCAACTCCAAGCCGTCATCCTGACCTAACATCAGGTCCAGAATGGCGAGATCCGCTTTGACCCGCTGTAGGATCGAAAGGGCGTTGCGCCTGGATTCAGCCTCTGCCGCGACCCAGTAGCCTTCCTCGGCCTCCAGAAGGGTTCGGAGTCCCAGTCGTAAGATCGGATGGTCGTCTATGAGGATGACGGATTTCATAGATTGCCTCACCTATCATAGTGTAAGCAAATGGCTATCGGGGAGTGTCCCTTAGTTTTAGGGCGAGGGATCTCATTCAGCCTCAAGCTTCTAAGCTAAAGATTGTGACGTTCCCTGTAACGTATATCGGTGCTTTTGTGGGGTTGCATTATCGAAAAGCTTTAGACTGGATTATTCCTAAATAAGGGATGTTTTGAGTAACAAACTGACGCATGAGCAATGGTCTCGCCTGAACCGTTTTGTGCTGGATCTGAATGCTGACAGATCCAGAGAGCATTTTTTTACCTTCTGTCTGGAGGAGCTGCCCCATCTTTTGGGTTTGTCCTGGGTCGGATGGACCGAAATGAATGAACATTACCCTTATGTGGATGTAGACGTAGTAGAAGAGAATGTATCAGATGTGCGGATTCTGGACGCGGTATCAAGCCCTCCTGTGAATGGATCCTGTTCTGAGAAAAACGCACTCATGCCGCTTCCTCATGACTCGTTGCAACGGATTAACCAGGCCTGTGAGTTGGTGAGTGAACAGCATCTCGACCTCTCTCATGTGTATCGGGAAGCCACAGTTCATCTGGATACGCTTCAGGGAATGTACGATGATCTGTATGCGGAACCGGATCTGAGGCCCAACCTTACCCGGAAAGGGGAGCCATCTCTTAGCGAAGAGCAGCGGATGATGGCAGAATTGGCCTTGGAGCATCTGGTAATTGCCTTCCGACATATTCTCAGTTTGGAAGAAGATGAACAGGCTCAGAAACTCTCTTGGCGACAGCATCATGAGGCCATGATTGGATTAAGTCCCCGTCAGCAGGAAGTGCTGAATCATCTCCTGCAAGGCTTGCCGCGAAAGCAAATTGCTGAGGTCATGGGGCTCTCCATTCATACCATTAACGAATATATCCGTTCCTTGTATGCCCGCCTGAATGTTCATTCTCAGGCTGAAGTGATGGCGTTGTTCTCCGCGGCGGAGTGAACGTGGGCTAGCGGCTATACCCAATGGGGGTGTAGAGGGCCTGGCGTCCGGTTCCACGCAAGGCCGCAGTTACATTTTCCGGTGGCAGGCGTCCCTGTTGAACCCATAACATGGCAGATTCTTTCAATTCTTTGGCGTTCGCCAGGCAGAATTTCTCTTTGAGGTGTTCGCGGTAGGTTTCAATCGTTTTCACGCTGAGGGAGAGGACCGCGGCAATTTCATGGTTGATCAAACCGCAACCAATGAGCTGAAAGACCTGGCATTCCCGGTCAGAAAGCCGTTTCATACGAACGCGTCCCTGCTCATCCCGGGCAGGCAAGCTGCCTCGGCTATACCGGGCCAGAAGGCTGCGGGGCAGTCGTTTCCCGCCCTGAAGCAGCTCTTCGACCGTTCGACGAAAATCCCGGACGGGACAAGCTGGATCCAAGAGGGCGTCAAGCTCTCCGGCCTGAAGAATGGCTTCAATGTCGGGAAGCTGATGTAAATGAGCTTGTACGAGTATTGCCGCGCCGGGGCAGGCAGCCCGCAATGCCTGCAACTCTTCCCGCCGCAACCGCTCTGAAAGGGGAAGGGACCAGATAATCAGTTCGACACGCTCCTGCCGAAGTTTGGGGAGCGCGTCCCGTGTGGAGACGGCTTCTTCCACATCGAGAGGCTCCCGCCGCTCTTCCAGAAGTTGTTTCATGCCGAGTCGCAGCACACTAAAGGGTTCCAGAATGAGAATCCGCAGCTCTGCACTGTCACAGGACACGGTCTCATAGGACTTGGTCGAACTGAAAGGAGTCGCTTCGTATAACATACGAATCTGTTAGCATGACTATTCAAAATACACCTATCCCCTAAATTAGGGGGGTATCCCCCTAGTGATGAGGGGGCTATGCCCAGATCCTGCCCTGAAGCCGGCAGAGATTTGGAGGCCACTTTTGCCGAAAAACAAAGTGTTTTTAGGCGAAAACAGGTCATTTCCACCTTCTGCCTCTATGCCTTTCGCATTGCTCATCCCCTCAATCTGCGGTAGGGAGGGGGGCCTATGATTGATGTGGAGAATTTGGTAAAAACCTACAGCGGTGGGGTCAAAGCCGTTCGGGATGTGACTTTTTCCGTGGGAAAAGGGGATGTGGTTGGGTTTCTTGGGCCGAATGGTGCTGGGAAATCAACCACCATGCGGATTCTTTCAGGCTTTATTTCTCCCTCAGGCGGTCGGGTGGAGGTCTGTGGCCTGGATGTGACCAAAGACAGCCTGGGGGTACGGAAACGTTTGGGTTATCTCCCTGAAAGTTGCCCCCTCTATCCTGAGATGCGGGTAGGGGAGTACTTGCGCTACCGTGCAGAGCTCAAAGGAGTAGCTGCCCGTCATTTAAAAAAACGGGTTACCCATGTCATGGGATTGTGTGATTTGGAAGCCGTACGAAAACGCAGCCTGGGGAAATTGTCCAAAGGATTTCGTCAACGGGTTGGGATTGCCGACGCATTGGTTCACAACCCGGATCTGCTGATTCTGGATGAACCTACGATTGGATTGGACCCCAACCAGATGCGGCAGATTCGTGCCTTAATCCGGGATTTGGCCTCGGAGCACACTATTTTGATTTCAACCCATATCCTGAGTGAAGTGGAGGCCACCTGTGACCGGGTGCTTATGCTGAATGAAGGAAAGATTGTGGAATCCGGTAAACTCTCGGAACTGGAAAAACGCTGGGCCGGTCAGTGCCGGGTGAAGGTGGAGGTGCGTGCCGGCGAAGAAGAGTTGCGGCAGGAACTTCAGGCTCTGGAAGGGGTGGAAAGCCTTCAGATTGAGACCCTGAAAGAGTTTTGCCGGGCTGAACTCTGTATGGAGGACAGTCGGGATCCCCGTGAAGAACTTGCTGAACGGATCCATGACCGGGGCTGGTCTCTTCGTGAGTTGCATCGTGAAGGACGCAGCTTGGAGGATGTTTTTGTGGAACTGACCGGTGGAGGCCAGGAATGATTCGATTTTTAACCTTATGGCGCCGGGAGCTTGGGGCCTATTTTTCATCGGCAGTTGCTTATATTCTCGCCTCCTTTTTTTTGGCGGTGATGGGCTTGGGCTTTTGGTACATTGCCAGTGCCCGTTTGATCACCGGTGCTGCTGTGTATGATTTATTCCGTGCCCTGTATGGGGGCGTCGCCTGGGTCGCTGTGCTCATGGTGGTGCCGGTATTGACCATGCGCAGTTTTGCCGAAGAAAAACGTAGTGGCACCTTGGAAACTCTCCTGACTGCCCCGGTATCCGATTGGCAGGTGGTGTTGGCTAAATTTGCCGGAGTGTTCACACTCTATATGCTCTTCTGGCTCCCCACCTTGTTGTACTTTCCCATGCTGAACCGCCTGAACGGGGGCGAACTCCCCTTCGACCGTGGGGCCTTGGCTGCCACCTATCTCGGTTTGGCGCTCATTGGTGCGTTCTTTCTTTCTGTGGGACTGTTCTTGTCTTCACTGACCCGGAATTTGATTGTGGCAGCCATGGCCACCTTTGCCGTGCTTATGCTGATTTTTCTTGCCGGATTTCTTCCGGAAATCAGCCCGGTTCCCTTTATTCAGGAAGCCAGCCGCCCCTTTTCCGTGGTGTTGCATATGCTCGATTTTTCCAGGGGAATTTTGGATAGCCGCCCGGTCATTCTGTACCTGAGCAGCACGGTGTGGATGCTGTCCGCCTGCACCCGCTCCTTGGAATCCCGGAGGTGGCGCTCATGAGTTCCACTGGTGTAACCCGTACCCGCTTTCGCAAAGTTCTCTCCGGTGCTCATGCCGGCATTGGTCTACTGTTGTTACTGGCCCTCTGGGGCATGGTGAACTACTTGGCGCAACGTCGGTATTTGCGTGAGGATTGGAGCCGCCAGCAATTGACGGATTTGTCTGAAAAAACCGATCAGGTCCTGGGAGGGATCGTTCAGGAGGTGGAGATCACCGTGATGAGCGGCAAAGAGTACAAAGGCCGTGATGAACTGGATGACCTCTTGCGTGAATATCAGGACCGGAATTCATTATTAAAGCTGAGCTGGGTGGATCCTGCACGGGATATTGCAGAAGCGAAGGAATTGAATCTGAAGTATCAGATCACCGAACCGGATCAGCTGCTGATGGTTTCCGGAGAGCGGCATGTGGTCCTACCGCTCGAAGAGTTTCTGGTCTACGAGGAGGATGAAGACCGCCCCATGGGACAAGCTCCCAAAGTCATTGGCTTCCAGGGGGAAACCTATATCAGTTCCGCCTTGTTGCAGCTCTCGCCTCAGGAGCGTCCCGTCCTCTATTTTCTGACCGGTCATGGTGAACAGGACATTGAGAATTTTGAACAGGTTCAGGGTGCCTACTCGAACATTCGTGAACGTCTTGAGCTGGATAATATCGACGTTCGCCCTTTGAACTTAGAAGAGTCCCGAGGCGTTCCAGCTGATGCGGCGGCCATCGTCATTGCGGGTCCACGGAGCCGTATTTCTCAACCGGAGTTGGATTTGCTTCGCCGTTATCTCGAGCGAAACGGGCGGATGATGGTGCTGGTGGATATGCTCCAGGATGCCGGATTAGCCCCTCTGCTTGAAGACTGGGGGATTCGTCTCCTGCGGGATATGGTCGTAGATCCTTCCCGCACCTTGCGTGGCGCCGACGTGCATGTGACCGAGTATGGAGTACACCCTGTTACTCGAAGCTTAGGGAAAATCCGCAGCATTTTTCTGCGTCCACGCTCGATCCTGCCCCTGGCTCCTCCCGATCCCACCAAGGATGAACCTCGATACACCGCCTTGGCTTCGTCCACAGATCAAGGCTGGGCGGAGTTGGATCTGCAGGCCGAGCCCATTCAATTCAATGCGAATGTCGATCAACGTGGGCCTATCCCCGTCGCCGCGGCCATTGAATGGGCCGTACCTGGGGTAGAGGATCCGCTGAGCAGCGAGTCCCGTTTGGTGGTGGTAGGTGATTCTGAATTTGCGGGGAACCTTCTACGCAATGGAGGCGGAATGCTGTTCTTCCAGAATTCCGTCAACTGGCTGTTGGATCGTTCCGAACTCCTGGCGATACCACAGAAAACGGTAGACGAAATTCGCTTGGAAATGGATCAGCCTGCCCTGAACCGCCTGTTTACCCAATTGGTGCTCCTGCTCCCGGGAGCGGCGATGCTTCTGGGGGCTCTGGTTGCATGGCGGAGGCGCAGTTGATATGAAAGCCGGACGGACTGTGGTGTTACTCCTTGCCGTGCTGGGGCTTGGCGGCTGGATCTATATGGTGGAACGGCATCAGAAATCCGGAGTGGAGGAAGAGCAGGAAAATCGCAAGGTCTTCCGTATGGATCCGGAAAGCCTCACAGCTCTTCGGATTCGGCATCCGGACTATGACGTGACCCTGAATCTCGAAGGTGAACGTTGGATGTTTGAACATCCCCAGGGCGCTGTGGCTCAGCAGGCCAAAGTCATGCAGTTGCTCTCCCGCCTGCGGGTTCTGGACCGGGGCGAATTGATTACTGCAGCGGATATGAAGCAACGGGGGCAGCGTTTGGCCGATTTTGGCTTGGCGGTGCCTCAGGCGGTGATTGAGATGACGGATAGCCGGGGAAGTAAAACTTATGATGTCGGCGATCCGGACCCCTTAGGCTCTCAGCTTTACATCAAAGAACGGAACACCCAGAACGTGATGTTAGTCAGCTCGGATTTGCTGGACCTGCTTCCGGCCTCCCCGGATCTCTTTCGCGATCCTCGTCTCTTTGCCGTACCCTTTGAAGAGCTGGAGGCCCTGGAGTTGGCTTCTCCGGACAAACGGATTCGCTTGGAGCGTCGCGATAATAACAATTGGGTTATGGTTGAACCGTTGCAGAGTAGCCTCGATGCCCAGCGGGTGGAGGCGTTATTTGCCAAATTGAAGTCCGCCCAGGTGGATGGGTTTCTTAACCAGCCGGAGACCTCGGAGCTTCAGGCCATGGAACGGGATGGAAATCGCTTTATCCGTTTGTATCTTCGAGGGCTGGAATTGCCCATTGAACTGCAATTGGGTGCCTTGGCTCCATCAGATCCGGGTATGATTCTGGCTCGGGGAATGGATCAGGAAGGCCTCTATCTGGTTTCGCCGGGCCTGAAGAGTATTGCCGATACCGAAGTGGACGCCTTGCGCGAACGCCGCTTGCTGAGTCAGGCGGTGACAGAAGTGCAACGCTGGAACGTGAAAGGCGATGCTCAGCAGCTTCTCCTGGAAAAACGAGATGCGGGGTGGAGCATGCTTGAACCTGCAGAAGGCGCGCCGCTGTCCGAATCCCGGGTTACCCGAATGCTGGATCTTTGGGAAAAAGCCTCTGTTGAACGCTTCCTGGAAAAGAATGAAGGCCTTCAACCTGTGCGGGTGGTGGAGCTGCGCTACGCTGACGGGAGTACGGAACAATTTGAGATTCTGGAGGGCGAAGTGCCCGGAGGACGTAGTTGGGTGCGAAAACAGGGTTCAGAAGAAGTCCTCCAAGTGCTTCCGGATTTACTTCGCTTCAGCCCAACAGATCCTTTGCCCTATCTATCCAGAAATGTGATGCAGGTGGATCCGGATTCCGTCATTCGCATCCGTCAGTTGCGTGAGGAGGTACAAAGCCTCCTCCTTCGTAGGGAAACTGAATGGGAAGTTGAGGGTTCGGAAGGGTTGGAACCCAATGTCGAAGCCGTCGATGCCTTGTTGAAACGCTGCGCATCGTTACAGGCGTTACGCCTGCTTGCCTGGCGCCCGGAAAGTCTCGAGGCCTTTGGCTTGGATCAACCGCGACTTCGTCTTTCTTTGGGATTAGGGGGATCTTCTCCGGGGAACCGAACTCTGCTGATTGCGGACATGGAAGGGGAGTCCCCGGCCATGTTGCAGGGCGGAGATTTGGTTTTTGCCATGTCAGAAGAAACCTTGAAGATTTTGGCCGCTGAGCTCAGTCAGGCTACACGCATGGAGACGCAGGAACCTGGAGTCGAGGATGCCCCGCCGGCCCAAGACCCGTAAACCCTGGTGGCGACGTGTGCTGCGGGCCTTTCTGGGGCTGCTACTGCTCGTGGTCGTCCTGTTGTTTGGCTTATACCAGTTTGGTATCCCCGGGGTCTGGTTGCAACCGCTTCTGAATCGGGTTGTTCCGGATAAGTTAGGCGTAGAAATGAAGCGGCTGATCTGGCAACCCGGAGAAGGGCTCGCTTGTGAAGCCCTTGAGCTCTATTCCTGGAAAGACCGGGTGACCCCTTGGTTTACAGCCGATTCTCTGCTGATTCAGTGCAAGCTCCCTGAATGGATTCAGCAAGGGGAATTGTACCTGGATCTCCATCTTGAGAACGGACGGGTGGAAACCGAATTAGGCATGTGGGTGGATGACCTGAAAACCCATCAACCCTTTCTGATTGAAAACGGAGCCGGCACCGTACGGGTTAGCCCCGGGCGGGTGGAACTCCTGGACGGCGAGGGGTTCTTTGCTGGTCACCAATTAGAAGTGAAAGGTTCTCTGCCCCTAAAGAAATCTCTAACGCCATCGGTGGAGCCGGTTCCTCTGGAGGAAGTGATTCAACGAATTGCGGTGACCATGGCACCCATTGTGGGCTTCCTGGAGGAGTTTCGTTTTGAACAGGCTCCTGTGGTTCGTGTGAAACTCGAAGAGCAGGTGACGGACGAGGTCCCGGTCAGAGTGTCTCTCGATATGTCTTATGAAGGAGAGGCCCTTCACAAAGGCTTCCCTTTCCAGGCCTTGCAATTTCATGCCTCCGTGGAACGAGGCCTGATGCAGCTACGTGAATTGCACGTTCAGGCCCAAGAAGGGGAGTTTCTGGCTCAGGGACAAGTGGATCTGCGTGAGCAACAGTTGGATCTCCGCCTCTTCAATACGCTGCCCCGTTATGGGTTGGAGGCCTTGTCACCGATTCCCTTATCCGGTTTGTTGGAACGACTCTCTCTCAGAGTAGAGGGGGACTTGGAATTCGATTTTCAAATGGGACCCAGCCCGATTCAAGACCCGGCCAAGCTGCTAACAGGAAAGGTAACCGGGAAAGAGGCCTTTTACAAAGATACTCGCTTTTCTGAAGCTTCGTTGACTCTCCATCTGGAAGACAAGGTGCTCCGATTGAGCGATATGGATGCCAAAATTGGTAGCAAGGGAAGGGAAGGGCACATACAGGGCGAATTGATGGTTGCCCCGAAAACGGGTGCACTGCAGTTGGAGCTGAAGGGATCGGCATATCCGGAATCCGTGATGTCTTTGGTGGGACCAAGCATTGAGAGTATTCTACGTGATGTTGATTTCCCGAAGGCAGCTCCACAGATCGCCTTGAAACTGGAATTGCCCGAGCGGGGTGTTCTGCCGGATCTGGAACTGGATGTGCAAGGTACGGATGTGTGGGTGCGGGGATTTTATCTTAGTTCCGTCGATATGGATTTACTCATGGCTCCGGAGTTTCTCCGTATCCGACACCTGGAAGCCCGGCAGGGAGATAAACAACTTCTGGGGAGTCTGGAACAACGGAGGGATACTCAGGAACTTCATCTGGATATTCGGAATCAACTCCACCTCAAAGATCTCCTTTCGATTCTCTTTCCCAGCTTAGCCACCCGTTGGTCTGTGTTTCGCTTACAGGGAATCACGGAGGGTCGGATACAGGGTGTAGTAGACTTGTCCGGTCAGGGAGCTCATCTTCTCCAGGGCGAACTGTTGCTGGAGGATCTCATTTGGAAATGGTTGGGCTTCGATCAACTCTCTGGAAAATTTAATCTGGAGAATGACTATCTGCAGGTCACGGAGATTCAGGGAGGCTTTGAACAGGGAAGCTTAGAAGGGGAGGTTGAACTGGAGGATTTTCTGAAACCGGACGGCCGTTTCTTTCTCGATCTCGTTCTGGAGAATGTCGATTTGTTTAAGGTCATCACTGGGGCAACGGATACGGAAGATACTCCCTACAGTGGGAGTCTGACCCAAAAAGTTACCCTCAGTGGTCTGATTCTGAACAGCGAGGAAGCGCCACGGAATGCCAGCCTGAATGGGGAGGGTTCCGTAGAGATTCGTGACGGTACCCTGTTTCGGATTCCTCTTCTTCTGGGTCTGAGTAGCATTCTCAGCAAAGTGATGAAAGGCTTTGGCTATGCTGCCCAGACAGACTTCAGCGCGGATTTTAATATCCGTGACGGGGTGATTCGCTCGGAGAACCTCTTTCTCAAAGGTAATCTTGTTTCCATTGTCGGAGATGGTCGCTATAAGATCGGCGATACCTTCAGTGTAACTATCCGGGTACAGTTGTTGAATGGCGGCGTGTTGTCTGATGCGCTGAATGTCCTGCTCTGGCCCATCCGGAAACTAATTGAAATCAAGCTGACCGGGACCCTGGATAATCCACAGTGGGAACCGAAAAATTTGCCGAAGGAGCTGTTTGGAAAATGAGTGATGCACAGGAATTCTGGGTGGTCAGTGCGGCCGTGAATGATGCACAGGGAGACCTGGCTGAACAACTCACCGCGTTGTCTCCGCATCCTTTGGTGGAAATGGAAACCCCGGGGCAGCGTCAACTGTGGCTGGAGGGGTACTTCGATTCCGAAATGGAAGCCCGCTTGGCTCAGAGTGCTTTGGAAAAGGCCTTTCCAGAGCTTCCACTTGCCTTCCGTCACTGCCCGGCAGAGGACTGGAGTACCTTTTGGCGCCACCATTTTAAACCCCGTAACATTGGAAAGCGGATTCGCATTGTTCCCGAATGGATGCGTGAGGAACTTGAGGAGGAAGCGGGACGGGAAACCGTGTACATCGAGCCCGGGCTTAGCTTTGGTACGGGGGATCATTTTACGACGCAATTCTGTCTGGAAATACTGGACCGATTGGCAGCCGAAGGAAAACAACAGGGGCCTGTTTTTGACGCAGGCTGTGGCTCGGCCATTCTGAGTGTCGCCGCATGGAAGCTGGGGTGGCGTGATTTCCTTGCTGTGGATATTGATGCGGTTGCTGTGGAACAGGCCGCGGAAAATCTGGAGCGGAATCAGGTGCCGGCTGGAGAGGTCCGCCTTCAATGCATGGACCTGACCCAGGAATGGCCGCAAGGGAAATTCCCCCTGTTGATGGCCAACATGTACGGTTCTCTGCTTATGGACCTCGCGCCCCGCTTGGTGGATAGTTGTCGGGGAGATCTTGTCCTTTCCGGTATCCGCGCGATGGAAGGGGAGATGGTCTCCGACGTCTTTGCCCGTTTGGGCTGCCGGGAAAAACTTTGTAATGCCGACCACGAATGGTGTGGTCTGTGGCTGGAACTGCCATCATAGAAAATAAAACCATGACCCTGAAAATTCACGATACCCTATCGGACAGCCTGCAACCCGTTGAAGCCCAGGATGGCAAACGCTTCCGTTTCTATTGCTGTGGCCCCACCGTGTATGCAGCCGCACATATCGGTAACTTCCGAACCTTTGTGGTTCAGGATGTGTTTCGCCGGGTGCTGGAGGTGGGGGGAATACCCACCATGCATGTCCGCAATATCACCGATGTGGACGACAAGACCATCCGGGAATCCATTCGAAGTGGCAAAAGTCTGTCTGAGTTCACGGACTTCTGGGCAGATAAATTCCATCGGGATTGCGAGGCACTGAATCTCCTACCTCCACACATCGAACCGGGCGCGGTGGCGCATATTCCGGAACAGATTGAGATGATTGCCAGCTTGGTTGAGAAAGGCTTTGCCTACCGCTCTGACGAAGGTTCTGTGTATTTTCGTGTGGAGAGTTTTCCGGAATATGGACGTCTTTCCCGCGTGAAGGAACGCGAACTGACAACCGATTCAGCACCGACAGATGCAGATGAACCGGACCGGGAATCCATGGCGGATTTTGCTATGTGGAAAGCTGCGAAAGCGGAAGATGGCGAGAATGTCTGGGAGAGTCCCTGGGGGCCGGGGCGCCCTGGCTGGCACATCGAATGTTCCGCCATGGCGGTAAAATATTTAGGACCCAGTTTTGATCTGCACTCCGGTGGGATTGATCTCGTTTTCCCTCACCATGAGAATGAGATTGCTCAAAGTGAATGTAGCACCGGCCAAGTGTTTGCCCGGCTTTGGCTACATGTGGTTCACCTGATGGTGGATGGTCAGAAGATGAGCAAAAGCCTCGACAATCTCTACACCTTGGATGATTTGGCTGAACGGGGCTACTCTGCCGCAGAGTGCCGCTACGCGTTGATCGCTGGACACTACCGTAAACATCTGAACTTTCAGTTCAGCACCCTGGATGCGGCTCGTGGAAATCTGCAACGCCTTGCCCGGCTACAGGAACGCCTCCCTGCCGTGGAAGGGGAGCCGCTGGCGTCAAAAGGAACGGGTCGTTTCCAAGGAGCCTGGGAGGCTCTGGAGGATAACCTCAACGTACCCAAATGTCTGGGGGAAGTCTTTCGCGTGGCGGGAGAAATCGAAAAAAATCCGGAATCGGCAACGGAAGCGGATGCCATGGGCCTGGCCTGTGTGTTGCGGGCAACGGGCCTTGTGCTGCCGGAATTAGAGGCCGCTACCGAAGCACCTGCTGAGATTCAGGAGTTGGCTGAAGCCCGGGCTCAGGCCCGTCAGGAGAAGAACTGGGCCGAATCCGACCGGCTGCGTGATGCCTTAGCTGAGGCAGGCTGGCAAGTGAAGGACAGCAAAGAGGGCTGGGTCCTCGAGAAGCTGTAATGCGCTTAGAAAATGCGTTCCGGAACGAATACCACGTCTCCGGGACGCAAGAGGATATCCTCTGCCTGATTGCCTCGTTTCCCGAGCATATCAATGTTCACTTTGATACGTTCCACTGAATTTTCCTCGGGGATTGGTCGGAAAATCCGGATCCCATCCTTGTTCGCAACATCCGTAAAACCCTCTGCCAGCTTGATTGCGCCGGTAATGCTAAGAATGCGGGTCGAGGGCATGGCCAGCGGGCCGGAAGATTCCACGGAGCCAATCACGGTGACGTAGCCCCAGGGGCTGCTGTGCGGATTGCTTTCGTCACCGGCAAAGACTACATTCACCACCGGGTCCCGGAAGTATTCCTGGTAGGCACTGGTCATGCGCTGCTCGATTTGCTCCAGGCTAAAGTTCGCTACCGTGACCGATCCAACCAAAGGAGCACTGATTTCGCCTGAGGCATTGATGCGTTGTGCCTCGGTGGTGATCTCCACTTCGCCATTTACCCGAACGGTCAGGGCCATTTCCATGCCCTGTTTCATGATCGAGCCCATTTCCTCGGGCACATAGCCTCGTGCGTTCGAAGCTAAGGTCAGGGCCGCCAGAGCGGCTTTCTCTTCCTTGTTCAGTTTATTCTTCCGGTTCTGCAAGCCCTCTTCGACTGCAGGGAGCGCGATTTTGACCCGGTCCGGGAGTTTTTCGCCCCGTTTGGGTAATTCGTTGAGCACTTGGGTCCCATCCTGAGCACCGAGAGGGAGTAACAGGCTGGTAAGCAGGGAAAGAACAGGGATCGTTTTTTTCATGTTCATGCTCCAAGGAACGGCCGCAAGGTTCAGGGGCGACACCCTCCAACATTACAGAAAGTCGATGATGCGGCGCCAGTCATCCACTACCAGAAGAGGACCATTCATTTCCTCCGCATCGGATTCAAGCAATTCATTGTACAGGGCATTCTGCAGGGCATCGCCCAATTCCTGATAACTCAGATCCAAATCTCCGGATTCCTGAGCTTTGTTCAGGGTGTCCACAATCTCAGCCAGGGTTTTGGGGCTGCCGTTCATCATGTTGTCTAGAAATTCCATGAAGGCTTTGGGCGGAGCTGCAGCTTCTTCGCGTACTTTGTTTACAACGAAATCGCCTTCCTGCAGGGGCTGTGGCTGCTCCTCTTCCGCTTCCTCTTCTTCGATGGGAGCGGCCTGCTCCTGCACATCTTCATCCGAGTTGCTGGGATCTCCGGCAGCCAGTTCGGGGTCAATTTCCGCAGGAGACTGATCTTCCCCTTCCGCAGAATCCACGGATTCGAGCAAGGGATCCGATTTTTTCTTTTTCGGACTGTTCTCGGTGTTGTTGTTGTTCTCTTCTTCGCGGATTTCTTCCTCATCCTCCTCGGGAATGTCTTCTCCAGGAAGCAGGATTTGGCTGGCATTGCCACGCTCAACCAACTGAATCAATCCACGATTGGCCGCATCCACGACGAAATCTTTGAACTTCCGCATGGGACGGCCTTCAGAGTCTTTCAGGCGGGTTTCATCAAAACGACGGATGCGACGACGCATGCGCTGTTTCAACGAGGTGAGTAGAACCCGGTTCCCTTTTTCGCGGCTTTTGGTGATTTCATCGACCAGAATTTCGTAGGGGTCCTGTTTGTTTTTCTCGCTGCGGTTACCGGAAGAGGCATTTCCACCACGTGAAGACCAAACCACACACTCATCTGCTGCACTGCGCCATTCCTCCAAGGATTCACTCTCAGTGGAGGCCAGCGTTACGGCATAACCGGACTGACGCAGAAAGCGTGCAGCAGGAACCATGAGTTCCACCTCAGTGCCTGCCAGTAAAAAGGCATCCAAATGGGCATAGGCACAGAGCGTTTCATGCAGGCGGCCCATCAGACCGGAACAAAGGTTACTTTCCCGGGGACCCGCGGAGGGAAGCAAGGTACAGCGTACCCCGGCATCACAGAGGGCCTGCAGCGTTTTACCGGGAAGGCTGCCGTCGCTAATCACCTCAATCTGGGTGATACGGGCCTCATCTCCACAGGCCACTTTAAGGCTGCGCAGTTCGCCGGGTAGAGAGCCACTGGCTTTCAGGTCGTCAGATGAAAGAAGAATAAAAATCGCGGTATCGCTCATGGAGTCTGTTCCAGTCAGGTTGGGGCAGCGAGGCCCATAGGTAGAAAATATCAGCTATGTGTTGCCCAGAGTTAAAGCAACTTCAAAGTGCGCAGCTCTTCCCAGAGTTGACGGTCTTCTGCCGCTTTCAGGGAGCCTCCCTGAGCGCGGATTTCTTTAGGAAGACGGAGGCTTTTTGGACGCTGTGAGGCCACGAGTACTTCATTATGGCTATGAGGAGGGCGGACGGCTCGAAGGCTGCCGAAGTGATCTGCCAGACAGCGTCTGGCTCCTTGATGCACTTTCTGATGTCCCTTGCCGATGACGAAATTCATCGCCAGGCAGCCCTGAGGATTCAGCTGCCTGGCATGTCGCTGAATGAGTTCGGCTGTGATCGGCCAGGGACGTTCCACATCATTCCCGGTTGCCCCGTACAAATCGTCAATGAGCAGATCGAACCCTTCTTCATTGTGGTCGAGAAACTCCGCCGCATCCTGATGACGTACTTCGATGTGTAGGGCGTCCAGATCCATGTAGTCCCGGGCGAGCCGGATCATATCTCCGTCAATTTCAATCGCCAGCATGCGGCACTCAGGAAGGAAGTGGCGCAATTGCCGGAGCACGGTGGCACCTCCCAGCCCCAACATACATAAGGACTGAGGTCGGCCGGGGTGGAAAAGGCAAGCTGCCGTGATGGCATCCCAAGCATGTCCGGTCATCAGCAGTTCCGGGTGCCAGGTTGCATGGGTGGCACCCGTGACATCAAAATCAATGCGTCCGTCTGCCATTTGCCAGACATCCACATCATTAAATTCGCTTTCGACGTGTTCGAGATGCTTCATTCCGGACGCCGCGGACCTGAAAGAAACTCAAACAACATCCCGATATCCCGATCGGATAGATCCCGTTCATAGAAAAGCACATGAGAGATGCTGCCTACAAAGCCGGCACTGCGCCCGCTGAGTCCGCCAAGCTGTAGGGAGCTCAGGATTTCTTCTTTGCGTTGGGCTCGGATGGTGGAACGGTCGGTCAAGGGGCTGCTCATGTCATTTACATAGGCCTTATCTTCCGTTTCATTACGGACTAAAGCGAGTAAGACGGGCTGATTTCGGCTTTCCCGAGGAATACTAAAGCGGGTGAAGCCCCGTTCGGTTTCGAAGGTGAAAGTCCAGGGAAGGGCAGGGTCCCGTTGAATGAGAAACCAGCGCTCGGTATCCGCATCCGGGTCGACTCCGGCAATCACCTGAGGCGAGCGGCCGCCCGCCTCTTCGGGATAGACCCTAACCAGCATGCTCAACTCGTTGAGTTTGTGAGGGGTAATGGTGGAGACCAGTTCGCTGCCCGCAAAGCGAAGACCCGGGCCACCTGCCAAGCCTCGTTCCTCAAATCTTGGCTGCCGCCGTGAATCGAGTTGCGTGAAGTTTTTACCGATGCCCCGGCGTGGGCTCCATTCCACGACGCCTCCATCATTTCCGCGCTGAGCAAGGGAGGGGCTCAGGGAAAAGAACAAGTTCCGTTGAAGGAGATGCGGAGTCGGGGTTGCCGTGGGTAACGGGGTGGGGGTAGGTAAAGGCGTTGGGGTGACCGTCGGCGTAGGAAACGGGGTGGGGGTGGGTGCTGGCGTTGCGGTCGCCTCGGGGGTTGCTGTGACTGTAGGCTCCGCAACTGGAGTTGCTGTGGGTTCTGGGATCACTTCCACCGGCTCCCGGTTTTGCCACCAGGCCACAATCGCGGCACCCATCAAACCGATCACGATCAAGACCAGTCCGGTGGGAAAGCCTTTGTTGTTCTTTGGGCCCTTTAAGCGAATGGGAGATCCGGCGGGAGGCAACTCCTCAATTTGGATGGTTTCCCCCATTTGAAGGACCGCGAGTGCTTCCTCTAACTCATCGAAATTCTGGTAGCGTTGATCTGCGTCCGGATCGAGAAGCTTTTGGGTAAACTCGACCAGGACAGAAGGCGTGTCAGGTCGCAGCTCTCTGGGATCCGGGGGGACTTCCTGACATTTCCGCGTGAGCACGACTTCATCTTCAATATCAAAGAAGGGTAGCTGCCCGGTGAGCATTTCATATGCAACCACCCCGAGACCATAAAACTCACTGCGTAAGTCTTCGGGTAAGCCCTGAGCCCGCTCCGGTGGCATGTAATAGGGCGAGGACCAGCTTTTGAGGAAACTACTGTCCTGATCTTCAAAGTGGGCGAGACCGAAGTCAGCCAGTTTGGCCGTTCCGTCCGGGGTGAGCAGAATATTCCGCGGATTGAGTTCACCGTGCAGAATCCCTTCGGCGTAGGTGTCCTTCAACCCTTGAATCAAATCTTCCAGAATTCGGACGACCGAATCTAACTCCAGAGGGCGGTAATGGATGAGCTCATTTAGGAAGTTGCCCTCAATCTGCTCCATCACCATAAAGGGCTGATTGTTGTGTACTCCGAATTCATAAACCCGGAGCACCTGCTGAGAGTTCAGGGCTGCGGCAGCCAGGCCTTCGCGTTTAAAGGCCTCCACCAGATCGGGATTCTTACTCAAAACGGAGTTAAGAATCTTCAGGCCGATAAAGCGGTCCAGTTTCGGATCATAGCCACTGAACACGGAACTGATCACCGAGTCGGTGACTTTTTGTTCCAGCAAATAAGACCCAAAACGTGCTGGAACATTCACGACCTGACCACATTCCGGGCAGGTGAGCTGTGAGAATGGCTCCGGTGCCAGACCAAGCAAATTGCACCCGCAATTCGGGCAGTCCAGAGAGTCGAGAGCGTCGAAAACTACATCGTTCATGATTACAAACTGGTACCCCGGGCGGGGCTCGAACCCGCTGCCTCAGGATTAGGAATCCTGCGCTCTGTCCTGATGAGCTACCGGGGCAGTGTTAATCTGTTTACCTTGCATAGGCAACGACCGCAAGGCAGGACTGAGAAGGACTTTCGTTTCTGGAGGATTTTGCCCGATTCCATCGTTGACAGTGACTCTGCAGATCATTATGTTCTCCCACCCTGCAGCACTCGGGCTGCCAGAATTTTCGAGGAACCATTATGAGTACAACCTTTCTGAAAGAATCGGAGATCCAACGTGCATGGCATGTGGTGGATGCAGCCGGAAAACCCGTCGGTCGTTTGGCCGCTGAAGTAGCCGATGTGCTGCGTGGTAAACACAAGCCCACCTACGCTCCCCATGTGGACAACGGAGACTTCGTGATCGTGATCAATGCCGAGAAGGTCTACCTCTCCGGCAGCAAAGAAGAAAAGAAAATTTACAAGCACTACACCGGGTACGCCAACGGTCTGAAAGAATACAAAGCTTCTTTCGTTCGTGAGCGCAACCCTGAGCGGATCGTGCGCCAGGCTGTTTGGGGAATGATCCCCCGCACCCGTCAGGGTCGTCAGGTCATCCGCCGCCTCAAGGTCTATGCTGGTTCCGAACACCAGCACCAGGCCCAGCAGCCCCAACCTTTTGAACTGTCCTGCTAAGGGAGACACGACTGATGCCGACTGTGAATGATGTAACCACTGCAACCGGACGCCGCAAAACTGCGGTCGCCCGCGTACGGATCCGCCCTGGTGTGGGCAAAGTGTTTGTGAACGGAAAAGAGTTCACTCAGTACTTCCCCGATGAAGCTCTCCGCGCCTATATCGAACAGCCTCTTGGCTTTATCGACGGCAAAGAGAAATTCGACATCCAGGCCCGCCTTGATGGTGGTGGCCTCTCCGGTCAGGCCGGAGCGTTCCGTCACGGAATCTCCCGTGCGCTGGTCGAAGTGAATCCTGAGTACCGCGAAGTTCTCAAAGCTCAGGGCTGTCTGACTCGTGACGGCCGCATGAAAGAGCGTAAAAAGCCCGGTCAGCCCGGCGCCCGCAAACGCTTCCAGTTCTCCAAACGTTAAGCTTGGAAAGCAGACAGAGCCTTCGGGCTCTTTTCAAGACGCCCCGGGAATTCCGGGGCGTTTTGCTTTGTACTGGTTTCTCGCTTCGGGATGGGTAGGATGGCGTCCATGAGCGGTACTCTCTATGTTATTGGAACTCCCATCGGAAACCTGGAGGATATTACCCTGCGGGCTTTACGCATACTTGGGGAAGTTGATTTACTGCTTGCCGAAGATACCCGCAAAACGGGAATCCTGTTACAGCGTTATGAACTCAAGGTTCCCATGTGGTCCTGTCATGAGTTTAATGAAGCATCCCGGGTAGAAGCCGTGTTGGCTAAGCTGGCCGAAGGTCAACAGATCGGTTTGGTGAGTGATGCGGGAATGCCCTTGATCTCAGACCCTGGATCACGAATCGTCCGTGCAGCTCGCGAAGCGGGGGCCGAAGTGACCGCAATACCTGGACCCACTGCGTTAACCACGGCGCTGCCCCTCAGTGGTTGGGGCGGGGAGGGTTTTGTCTTCGCAGGTTTTGCTCCCAACAAAAGTGCCGGGCGAAAAAGGTTGTTGGAGGCCTTGAAACATGAACCCCGTCCGGTGGCCCTTTATGAAAGTACCCATCGCATCCGCAAATTTCTCAAAGACGCGGCTGAGATTTTTGGGGAACGCCCCATTCTCTTTGCCCGGGAATTGACCAAGAAATTTGAAACGATTCAGGAAGGCACTGCGGAGGAGTTGGATGCCTTTCTTGAAACCCACAGTGTGAAAGGTGAGTTCGTGGTGATCCTGGGGCCTTGGAAAGAAGCGAAAGAGCGCTGAAGTATGGACAAGGCTTTAGAGCAGCAGGTGACGGAAGCCCGGGCGAAAATCATCTGGGGAGAAGCGCCTGAGCAGGTGAGGATCTATCTGCAGGAATCCGGTCTGGATGCGGATCAGGCGGATCGGGTGCTTCAGATTTGCTTGGCGGAAAGAGGTCGCGAGGTTCGCCGCCTTGGTTTGCGTGATCTGGTTATTGGAATCTGCTGTAGTCTGGTCGGAGCAGGATTCATTTTCCTCCACCTTTGGATGTTCCCTGGGCTGATGACTCGAGTGATGGGTCTCTTTCTCACCCTGGCCCTCTTTGGAATCTGGAAATGGATCAAGGGGCTGGACTTGCTGCTCAGCGGAGCAAAGACTTCCGGTTCCGTCAGCAAAATGTAGGGCTCAGTTCGGGACCAAAACCCGAAGCGCTTTTTCGCGAATTCGGATCTGTACCTCTGGCCCACAGTCCATGAGTTCTCCATCCACCTGAATGGGTTGAGGGCTTTCGCGAATGACGTCCAATGAACGAAGAGGCCGAAGCTGTATTTCCGGGATTTGGTCAATACTGCCGTCAAAGAGCTTGTGTAGATTGGGGAGCAGTCTGGGGATATCCTTCTGCAAAGCCCAGGTTAACCAGAGGCGTCCGTCGTCGGCCAAGGCTCTGGGAGCGATTTGTGCCCCGCCGCCAAACTGGGTGAGGTTGGCTGCGGTAAACAGCATGGGGTCATCAATGCGCTGAATTTCTCCGCCATCAATCCGGATGTCGAAGGTTTCCGGACGGTATTCAAAAAGGCCATAGGCCCCGGCGAGTACATAGGGAAGAATGCCACGCACAGGCGATTTTTCGAAGCTGCGCACCAAGGCCGCATCCCAGGCCAAAGAACAGGTCACAAAGAAGGGCCTGCCATTCGCGGTGCCCACGTCAATGCGACGGGGGGTGGCTTCGGCGAGACGTTCGATGGCTCGTCCAGGAATAAGAGGAATATCAAAATGGCGGGCGAAGCCATTCCCGCTTCCAGTGGGGATCACTCCCAGAGCTACATCACTGCCCAGAAGTTCTCCGCCGATGGTGTTGATCATGCCGTCCCCACCCACAGCAATGAGTACATCCACGCCGTCCGCTACGGCACGACGGGCTTTCAATCGTCCATCTTCTGCCGATTTGCTGATTTGATGGGTGAGTACACAGCCATCCACATCCCACACCTCGGCAAAGCGGGTGAGCAGGCTGCGAAGAGATACCCCTAATCCGGAGTTTGGATTAATGAGGACTCGAACCTGCCGAGAGACGGGGGGGAGGCTTTCAGTCTTCATGAGGAACGTCTACCGTTTTGGCGTCGCTCCACAGCTGCTCGAGGGCGTAGAAATCGCGTAGGGAAGGGGTCATGATATGAACCACAACATCTCCGAAATCGAGAATGACCCAGCCACTCTGTGGATCGCCGCCTTTGCGGGTGGATTTCAGTCGGGCTTCTTTGCGACGAATATCCAAATCCTCAGAGAGGGCTCGCAGATGCGGGTTGCTGGTACCCGTGGCGATGACAAAATAATCTGCTACCGTGGAAATATCGCCAAGGTATAAGACCCGGATATCTTCCGCTAGACGCTCGCGCAGGCAGGCGACAGACAGCAGGAGGGATTCTGGCAGGGACTTCTCTTCACTCATACGGCTCTCTTATGCTCCGGGCCGGGCTCAGGCAAGGGAATCTTCGTTCCGCCACAAGCCGGCATGGCCGTCGAACAGTTCGTCGGAGGCGAGGGGACCCCAGGTGCCGGGAGAATAGAAATGCAGCGGAATGCGGCGGTCGCGTTGTTGCCAGGCCTTCAGGATAGGATCCATCACACGCCATGCCGCTTCTACCTCGTCCGAACGGGTGAACAGGGTGCTGTCCCCGCGCATGACATCCATCAGCAAGCGCTCATAAGCTTCGGGAAGCGTTTTACGGTAGTTTTCCCGGTAGCCGAAATCGAGAGAGGAATCCTCAACAACCATGTGCATGGAGGGGCGTTTGGTGGCAAAGTGCAGGGAGATTCCTTCATCCGGCTGGATACGGAAGGTGAGCAGATTGGGCCGGCTTTCGGTGAGATCGCAGATGTCATTCTCACACTGAACGGTTTGGAAGAGCTGCATCGGAGGCTGTTTGAACTGCACCGTGATGCTGGTCTGTTTGGTCGCCATGCGTTTTCCGGTACGCAGGAAAATGGGGACCCCGGACCAGCGCCAGTTATCGATGAAGAATTTGGCCGCCGCAAAAGTTTCAGTACGGCTGTCTCCAGGCACGCGGTCTTCATTCACATAGGCCGGCGTATTCTCCCCATCCACTTGACCGGCCACATACTGGGCGCGCACGGTATTTTGACGCACCTCATCAATGGTCGGGATACGAATGGACTGAAGTACTTTCACCTTTTCATTACGCACGGCGTCGGAGGAGAAGTTGCTGGGGGGTTCCATGGTGACCAGACAGAGCAACTGTGTCAGGTGATTCTGCATCATGTCCCGGAGAGCACCGGCGCGATCGAAGTAACCGCCTCGACCGGATTCCATGCCCACGGTTTCGCTGGCCGTAACCTGAATGTGGTCGACAAAGCGATTGTTGAACACCGGTTCGAAAATGGTATTGGCAAACCGGAAAGAGAGGATGTTTTGTACCGTTTCTTTACCCAGGTAATGGTCAATACGGTACACTTGGGACTCATCCAGGGTGCGAAGGATGTCCTGGTTGAGCTTAAGAGCGGATTCCAAATCATGCCCAAAGGGTTTTTCGATGACCACCCGGCTCCAGCTCGGATCACCAATCTTGTAGGTTAATTTGGCTTTCTTGAGCTCCTTCGTGATGGGTTCAAAGAACGATGGGGCTGTGCTCAAATAGAAAACCCGGTTCTGAGGGTAGACATCCGGATTACTGAGAGAGGCTTCCAGCTCCACGAAGGACTCGCTTTTATCCAGCTCCCCCTTGAAATAATCAATACGGGAAACAAAATCCTGCAGATGCTCTTCCGAACCTTCTTCACGGCGGAAACGACGAATTTCTTCCGTCATTTCTTCGCGGAAACTCTCCTGGGTATAATCGCGACGACCAAAGGCCACGATGCGGAATGTTTCCGGCATGCGCTGCTCCAGACTGAGGGCATAGATCGCCGGTAGCAACTTACGTCGGGTCAGGTCTCCGGTACCGCCGAAAATAACCATGCTGAGGTTGGCTTCCACCCGGACATCGGGCAGGCGGGGGGCATCAGATCCATGCTGTAGGGAAAGGCTCGGAGACATAGGAGGTTCCTTGAAGGGTGTTGTGAAATCAGAATACGTGGCCTGAGGCAGAGTGCAACTCCCGGACAACGGATATCCATTGAGGAAATACCTGACATCATCAGGGGTTCATCATATCGGCCGCAGAACCGATTTTGGTTTGAATGGCTGCTTCTGCAATGGAGCGTCCGTCCCGTAATTTGACCGCCTTGCGTTCGATCCAGGGACGGGGCCTGGCTTTGATCACCAGTTGATGGTTGCGGGTAAAGGGAAGGAGTTTATCAAAGAGTTTGGATAAAGCGCCGAGCGCGTAGAACAGGCTCTGCAAGCGATAGCGTCCGGCAAGTCGACGCAATTCCGGCTGATCGGGAACCTGCTCTCCGGTCACTTCCTCTTCAGGACTGCGTCCGCAGGCCAGTTCCCGCCAGAGTTCATTCCACTCACTGAAGACGCCACTAAAGAAGCGGCTCTCCACAATATCATAGCCGTCTTTGGAAATTTCATAGAGGTCCCGGAGTTTGTAACCTCCGCGACGCATGCCTTTCTGTTCCGGAGCCAGCCCGAATTGACGACGGAACCAGGCGATCATGGAGTGTTTCTTTACATGCTGCACGCAGAGGATTAACTCCCCTTTTTCTTTCAAACAGCGGTGGCATTCTTTGAGAAAAGCGGCGTCATCCCGGGTGCCCTCCAGGCCTTCCAGAATCACGATCAGGTCCAAGCTGTCGTCTTCAAAGGGCAAAGCCTGTTCATCCAGCGTGAAGGCCTGCTCTTCGCCAAAGAGATCCTGCAGCGCACCCAGAGCCGTTTCTCTGGCATCACCATGCATCCACCGTCCACCATGGCGCTGAAGCGCCCAGGATTGAAAACCAATGCCTCCCCCCAGGCTTAGTGCTTGCGAAGGGGCCTGAACCGGGAGCAACATCTCCACCTCTTTGAGGCGATCCTGCATCGGTCGGTTTTTTTTGTATAAACGCAGCTGCCAGGCATTGGCGCTATCGGGCTGAAAATCATTCTGCATCAGTGTGTGGACTCCTGCAGTCTTATGATCAAATCTAGCCCACAATCAAGTGCGGGATGATGCGGGTTTTCGCATCTGGTAGTCATCCATGACGAAGCCGTTGCCAATATCGGTTATAATGGGTTTCTCGATGACAAAGCCCAGAGCCTGATATGCGGCAATACTGTCCACATTATGTTTGTGCACGGTCAGCTGAAGATCTTTTCCGGGAACCAGACTGCAGAGGTAGTCCAGGCCCCTGCGGGCCAGGCCTTTCCCCCGAAGCGTTTCCAGCAGGTAAAATTTAGAGAGATAAGCGGGGTCCGGCACGGGGTCCAAGGCCATGTAGCCCACCTCCTTCCCATCCACCTGAAGCCAGAAATACAGGGTGCCCTCAGCCAGTTGAGCCGAAATCTGCTCAGGGCCATGGAAATGACGGAGCATGTAGTCGACTTGATTCGCACCGATCACCGGAGTGTAGTGTTGGGTCCAAATCTCCCGGGCCAAGCTGGCCAGGCGCTCTATTTCGGAGGAATCGTTCCGTAGAGGAGGGAAACGAAGTTCCAAGCTCATTCTGCGGGAAGAGATTCCGGAAGCCCTTCTACGAAGGCTTTGATTTCGTCGCGCACGCGGCGGTAAGGTTCAAGCTGTTCCTCTTCGGAAGCTCCTTGAGCTGCGAGTTCGCGGGCCAAACGGGGGGGATCTTCAAAGCCCACATGCACAATCTTGCAGTCTCCCGGAAACCAGGGGCAATGTTCATGGGCATGATCACATACCGTCACCACGACATCGAGTTTCGTGTCTTTGAATTCGTCGATGTGCTGGGAAACCTGCCCGGTAATATCCACGCCAGCTTCCGCCATGACCTTGACCGCATTGGGGTTAAGCCCGTGAGTTTCAATCCCGGCGCTAAAGGCCTGAATCTGATCGGATTTAAGGGCGCGGGTCCAGCCTTCGGCCATTTGGCTGCGGCAGGAGTTTCCAGTGCAGAGAAAAAGGAGGTTGATCATGTACAGAGGATATCGCCATTCAGAGGCTGTTTCGCAACTGAATTTCTGTTTCATTTCGATGAGAGTGCCTCTGCTCTTGTGTGTACTGGACTGGAGAGGCTATAGAGGGAGGCATGTCTCTTCCCTGCATCAGTTTGGTGCTTCCTTGCTACAACGAAGAAGCCGTTCTCGAACAGACCTACACCCGTCTGGTGGAGGTGTTGGGGCGTGAGGAACAGGACTGGGAGCTGGAAATCCTTTTTGTGAATGATGGTTCTGCAGATCGAACGCTGGAGCTGCTCAAGCAATTGCGTGAACAGGATGAACGGGTGCGATTTGTTTCCTTTTCCCGGAATTTCGGCCATCAGAATGCGCTTGCAGCTGGGTTGGCTTATGCCGGAGGGGATGCCGTGGTGGTCATGGATGCGGATTTACAGGATCCTCCGGAAACCGTACTCAGTTTTATTGAACGATGGCGGGAAGGGATGCATGTGGTCTATGGCCAGCGGAGTCGTCGCCTCGGGGAGAGTGGCTTCAAACGCAAGAGTGCGGAGTGGTTTTACCGTTGCCTCAATCTGCTCTCCGAAATTCCGATCCCCCGGGATACCGGAGATTTTCGTTTGATCGATCGCAAGGTGGTGGAGGAATTGAAACGTATGCCCGAACAGGATCGTTTCTTCCGGGGCATGGTGCCTTGGGTTGGTTTTAACCAATGCGCTGTGGCCTATGAACGGCAAGCTCGTCAGGCAGGAGAGAGTAAATATCCGCTGTTCAGTATGATCCGCTTTGCTCTGGACGGCATCAGCTCCTTTTCCATTGCACCCCTGCGCTTTGCCACCAACCTGGGCTTTGCCAGTATTGGGCTGAGTATGCTTGGGATTCTATACGCTCTGTTTATGAGGCTGCTCACCAGCATTTGGGTGCCGGGCTGGACCTTCCTGGTCATTACCTTGCTGTTTTTTAGTGGGGTTCAGCTCTTCTCTCTGGGCATTATTGGCGAATATGTCGGTCGCATTTACCGCGAAGTCAAAGGGCGACCCCTCTACATTGTCGAAGAATCCCAAGGCTTTGCTTCCGATAAGGGGTAATTCACCTAAGCCCTTGCTTTCCCAAGGATGTCATCCATCCCTTTCCTGACTCCTGACTCCTGAC
>DIYK01000006.1:0-2626 GCA_002429005.1 Verrucomicrobia bacterium UBA6056 | reverse complement strand
TCCTGACTCCTGACTTCTGACTATGTCTTCCGATCCCATTCTCATCATTGGCGCCGGGTTTACCGGGCTTTCCGCCGCTCTGGAACTCGTAGAGGCCGGGATCCCGGTGGAGATGTTTGAAGCGGATGCGGAAGTAGGCGGACTGGCCGGAAGTTTTGACCTCGACGGCACTCCGCTGGAAAAATTCTACCATCACTGGTTCACCAATGATGAACATGTCATGGGCTTGATCCGGGAATTGGGATTGGAAGAGCGTATCCTACTGCGCCCCTCCCGCACCGGCATGTATTACGCCAACCGCTTTCACCGTCTTAGTTCTCCGTTGGATCTGCTCAGGTTCTCCGCCTTGCCCCTGATCGATCGTATTCGCCTGGGCCTGCTCACCCTGCGAGCCAGAGGGGTAAAAGACTGGAAAGCTTTGGAGAGCAAAAGCGCCCGGGAGTGGTTGTTGGAACTTGGCGGAGCCAAGGTGTTTGAGGTCGTGTGGGAGCCATTACTGCAGGGCAAGTTTGGCCCCTATGCGGACGAGGTCTCCGCGGTGTGGTTCTGGAATAAACTGAAACTGCGGGGAGGAAGCCGGGGGGACAA
This sequence comes from Verrucomicrobia bacterium UBA6056, assembly GCA_002429005.1. GTDB lineage: Bacteria > Verrucomicrobiota > Kiritimatiellia > SS1-B-03-39 > UBA6053 > UBA6056. The sequence continues at coordinate 2,038 of DIYK01000006.1, read as the reverse complement.
AGGCGAGGAGCAGCTGGCCTACTTTGAAGGGGGCTTTGCCGCACTGGCAGAGGCCATGGCCAAACGTATTCAGGACCTGGGCGGCACGCTGCATCTCTCCTCTCCGGTGGAAGAGATTCTCGTGGAGGAGGGCAGGGCGGTCGCTGTTCGCAGTCAGGGAAAACGCTACCGGGGACAGCGGGTACTCTGTACAACCCATCTGCCTCAGTTTCAGAAGATGCTCCCGTCGGATACGGACCCTGCCTATCTGCAGCAATTGGAAGCCATTCCCTATTTAGGTAATGTGTGTCTGGTGTTGGTGTTGAAGCAAAGTTTGTCTGAGCTCTACTGGATGAACGTGAATGACCCCGGTTTTCCTTATGTGGGGATTATCGAACACACCAATCTGGAGCCCACAGGCAGCTATGGCGGGAAACATATTGTTTACCTGTCCAAATATCTCCCCCGGGAGGATGCCCTCTATCAGATGGACGAGGCCGAGGCTTTGGCTTTTTCCATTCCGCACCTGCAGCGAATGTTTCCCGATTTTGACCCAGACTGGATTCTGGAGGCCAAACTCTGGAAAGCGCCCTATTCGCAACCCGTGGTGCAGAAGAACTATTCTGAACGCATTCCTGCTTTTGATACACCCATTCCGGAGCTGAAGCTCTGTAGCATGGCCCAGATCTATCCCGAGGACCGGGGCACCAACTACGCCATCCGTGAGGGACGGAAGGCGGGCCGGCTGCTCGCAGAGCGCAAGCGCGTGTAGTTCGGATCAACAAGGAATTCTGTATGTCTCCCCGAGCCCATTTCTATAATAAAGGCCAACTTCCTACTGGAAACTCCCCGGCCAACCTGCAAAAAGAATCGCAGATGAATGAGGTGTTTGAACAGGAGGCCCGGGCCCTGCTTGATGTCGGTCGCCGATTAGGAGATTCCTTTGAGCAGGCTGTGGAATTGATGGCCGGCTGTCAGGGGAAACTGATCGTGGCCGGAATTGGCAAATCCGGCATTGTGGCTCATAAAATTGCGGCCACCTTGGCCAGCACCGGATCTCCGGCGGTGTTTCTCAATGCAGGCGAGGCCCTGCACGGGGATTTGGGCATGGTGACCTCCGATGATGTGGTCATCATGCTTTCCAAAAGTGCGAACACGCCGGAGTTGCTGGTGATGCTGCCCTCGATTCGTAATATCGGGGCTAAACTGATTGGCCTCTTTGGTCGCCTGGATAGCCCTTTGGCTACAGCCTGCGATGTATTACTGGATGTATCCGTAGAAGAGGAGGCCTGTCCTCTGCATCTCGCGCCTACTACCAGTTGCACCGTATCCATGGTTGCCGGGGATGCCTTGGCCATTGCCTTGATGCGGAGACGAAATTTCTCCCCCGATGAATTTGCGGTGTATCACCCGGGAGGGGAGTTGGGTCGACGTTTGCTCTACAAGGTCAAGGATGTGATGCACTCCGGTGATGCCCTGCCCAGGGTAAGCCCGGAACACAGCTTGCGAGAGGCGGTCGAAGAATTGGCCCGCAAAGCACTCGGCGCCGTGTGCATTGCCGATGAATCCGGAAACCTGCTCGGCATCATCACCGAAGGAGATGTTCGCCGGCTCTATCTGCAGGGCCGGGATTCGATGAGTCCCGTACGCGAAGCCATGAGCACGGATCCCATGCATATTGCCGAAGAGGATCCGCTGGGCAAAGCCCTCGACCGGATGGAAAAAGGGGAGCGGAAAGTCTATGTACTCCCCGTGCTGAACCGCGAAGGCCAACTCAGCGGCCTCCTGCGCATGCATGATATTGTGGCGAAATAAGCTGACTCACTCCGAGTGTAGCCCGCCTTACAGATAGGCAATCTTGCTGAAAGGGATCTGAAGGATCCCCAAAAACCACCCAATCACCTTTCCCACCCTTCGCGCTCTTCGTGCCCTTCGTGATAAAAATATTCACGATCAGAACTCAACCTGCGGAACCCGAACCGGAGCCCAAGCCTATCAAGTTCCTCAAACCTCTTCGCGATAAAACACCCTCCATTTGACTATAATCTGCAGAACCTGA
>DIYK01000008.1 GCA_002429005.1 Verrucomicrobia bacterium UBA6056 | reverse complement strand
GAACCCGCCCCTCCCCAAAAAAGGAACATCGCCAAACGGTGGCTTATGGTTCATCTACATCTTTGTGGATGGGATCAACCGCGGACAACGCGGACAACGCGGACCCAGGCACCTGATGCATGGGTTTTTTTGCTGATATCGTTTTTGATTTCGAAGCCTCTCCACAGATCTTCAGCCTTAGATGGGTATGGGGCCGTGGCGTCCGCGCTTGTTTTCCCATCCACTCTGGCGAGCCCCCAAAAGACGCGGGCCAAAGATCCGCGCAGATTCAGGCCGCATCTCCTGTTAGGAAATGGGCTGGCCCATCTGATTGAGCTTCTCGATACGCCGTACATGCCGCCCACCTTCAAAGCTCTCTTCCAGCCAAATCAGGGTCAGGCGCAAGGCTTCTTCGCGGTCGAGTAGGCGCTCGCCCATCGCAATCAGATTGGCATTGTTATGCTGACGGGCCAGGCGGGCGGATTCTTCGTTCCAGACCAGGGCGCAGCGAGCTCCCTGGATCTTGTTCGCGGCCATCGCTTCTCCATTGCCGCTGCCTCCGAGCACAATTCCCGCATCGCAGTCGCCCTGTACGACCCGAATGGGGGCAGGGGGAATGCTGTCCGGATAATCGACCGATTCAGCAGAAAAGGTTCCGCAATCTACACAGTCGTAGTTGCGTTGAGAGAGTTCTTCGATGAGGTAGCTTTTCAGAGCAAAGCCGGCGTGATCCGAGGCAAGGGCAATTCGTTTCATGTTGGGCCTCAGGGAAGTTCTGCGCCATCTGCCTCTGCCCACTGACGCATGAATGCGATCATTTCCGGGCGGGTGGCGGAACGACAGTTGCGCACGTAAAAGCCGGAGCTGCAGACTCCGCAAATCAGGCAGAGTTCAGGTTCCAGGCCGCTGAGCAGACCATTACAGTAGCCGGCATTAAAGTTGTCTCCAGCTCCGGTGGTCAGCTTAGGTTTCTGGCAATAAGGGCCTTCCACATAGGCACTGCCTTCCGCAGTGGCTACGCCGGCACTGCGGGTGGGGTGAACCAAGACCTGAGTCAGTCCCAACTTGCTGCGAATTTCTTCGGCACGGGTGGTGAGGTCATCTCCCTCGTATTTGAACAGAGCAGCTGATACCTGACGGGATTCGTTTTCATTGAGCCCCAGGACCACGTTGCAGTGCTTCTGAATGCTACTGAGAATCTCCAGCACGCCGAGAAGATCTTCCGTGGAGCGCTTGGCTGGGTCCGTCAGGTCAATAAACAGGGTGGGGGCTTCATCACAGCGTGCGAGCAGGCTACCCAGCCCCGTGAGAATGCTGTTCATTTCCGGCAGCATGGTCCAGTTTACACAGCCGATGAGTTTCATGCTGTTCAGTTTGGCCAGCAGATCCTCTTCCGAAATCTGCGCCAGCAGGCTATCCCAGTTGACCTGGGGCAGGGAATTCATTTTCCCCAACATGATTTTTCCGTCATCAAATTCTACCGCATCGGTATGACCAGGGGCTGAGAGACTGATGACCTGTTCACAACGTTCTGCAAACTCCGCAAATACCGGATCTACTACGCCGTCCGCACCCAAAGCCCCGCAGTAATTGACGCGGTAGCCCTGTTCCACCAGGTTGTTGGCCATAATCGGGCCGTTTCCGCCCAGTTTTACTTGTTCCGGAACCATTTCGATGTTGGCGCTGAGTCCGGAGGCGGCAAGAATCCGTTTTCCGAACGCGGCAATGGAGGGAATGGGGTCATAGCTGTCCACGGAATGACGCGTGTCGACGAGGCGGATGATTTCATCAATAAACCCGTCAAAACCAATGAGCACGGAGGCATCGGGGCTGGAGGCTTCAAGTTGGTCGGCGGCGCGGCGGATCAGGTCGGGAGAGGTCATAAGCGTAGGGCGCTCCAGAAAAGAGTGCAGGTTCAGGGGGTTGAGTGCTCTCTACCAACCGAGTTGAAGCAAAAAGAAAAGTCCAAAGGCACTTTTTTGAACACAGTTGGATCTGCTGACGCTGGGACATGAAGCTTCGAAAACTCGAACCCGAACTTGCCACCCCCTCATCGCTACGGCATAGGAGTGCGCATGTCTGCTGTTTCGTTTAAGCCCGTAAAGGGCATGTCTGATATCCATAGCCCGGAAGTTGAACTCTGGCAGGGCCTGGAAGCTTCTGCCCGTGGCCTGTTGGCCTGCTACGACTTTCATGAAGTGCGCACGCCCATCGTAGAGAACGTATCGGTGTTCACGCACTCTCTGGGAGAAGCCAGTGAAGTGGTTGAAAAGCAGATGTACAGCTTTGAGCGTAGCAAAGAAACCTTCTGCCTCCGCCCGGAAGGGACTGCCGGGGTGATGCGCTATGTGGGCGGCAACCTGCAGGATAACCAGCAGGCCCGACTGTACTACATCGGCCCGATGTTCCGTGCGGAGCAACCCCAGGCTGGACGGAAACGTCAGTTTCATCAGTTAGGGGTGGAATGCATCGGAGAAGCCTCCGCAGAACAGGATGCGGAAGTCCTGCAGATGCAGGCAGCCCTGCTCAAGTCCTGGGGGCTAAACAATGTGCGCTTCCAACTGAACACCCGCGGGAGTCTTGAAGACTTTCCGAAGGTGCTTGCGGGCTTGCGGGCTGAATTGGAACCGCAACGGGATGCACTCTGTGAGGATTGCCAACGTCGTTTGCAGGATAACGTATTGCGTGTACTCGATTGCAAAGTGGAGCACTGTAAAGACTGCGTTCAAGCCCTTCCGCCCATTACCCGTTGGATGGCGCCTGAATCCCTAAGCTATTTCGAAAAGGTACAGGCCTGTTTGCGGAATCTGGGTGTGGATTTTGAAGTGAATCCGCTGCTGGTACGTGGCCTGGATTACTACCAACATACCATCTGGGAGGTGACCTGTTCCGGTCTGGGAGCGCAGGACGCGGTAGCCGGCGGCGGACGCTATGTCATGAAGATGGGCAAGCAGCAGCTGGAAGGGGTGGGCTTCGGGATTGGCATGGAACGGGTGATTCTGGCTCTTTCGGAGGAGGCTGCTGCCCGGGTACGCCGCAAGGAAGCTCCGCTCTTGATTCTGGTTTCCATGAGTGACGCCGCCCGGGATCGTTTGATGCCTGTGGCGGCTCAGTGTCGGGATGCGGGACTGCGGGTTCGTATGGACCTCGGCGGCCGCAGCTTAAAAGCGCAAATGAAAGCCGCAGCGCGGCTGGATGCGGCCTATGTCGGGGTTGTCGGCGACAGTGAACTGGAGACGGGCACCCTGCAGTTGAAAGACATGGCCGCCAGAACCCAGAAAGAAATTTCCCTGGATGCGCTCATCCCCGAACTCTCCGGAGCAGGATGAAGTCGCTGCGTTCTCTGAGCTTCACCACCCAGGTGGTGCTGAGTGTGCTGCTCGGTATTGCTGTCGGGCTGTTTTTCGGAGAGCGCATTGCCGATGTCGGCGTTCTGGGGGTGGCCTATGTCCGCCTGCTGCAGATGACCATTCTGCCTTACATTATGGTTTCTCTGGTGCAGGGCTTCGGAGGGCTGTCCAAGGAACTGGCCAGCCGGGTGGCCCCGCGTCTGGCTCTGGTTATGCTCATGTTCTGGCTGGTTGGCCTGACCTGGGTGCTCCTTACGCCCTTTGCCTTCCCCAACCGTGAGTCGGCCTCTTTTTTCAACCCCTCGATTCTTGAGGTGGTGGAACAACCTCGTTTGGTGGATTTGTTTATTCCCGCCAATCCCTTTCAGGCCCTCTCCAGCGGGACCATTCCCGCGGTGGTGCTGTTCAGCATCCTATTTGGAGTGGCCCTGATGGAGCTGGAGGGCAAACAGCGTATTCTCGGGCCCTTGCAGTTGGTGACCACTGCACTCACCCGGGTGACCATGATGGTGGTAAAATTGACCCCGATCGGGGTGTTCGCGATGACAGCCGAAGCTGCAGGAACCATGGAGCTGGCTGAGTTTGCCCGTCTGCAGGTTTACTTCACCAGTTACATTGGAGGCTGTCTGTTGCTCTCCTTCGTGGTGTTTCCTCTGCTGGTGTCGGTGTTTACCCCTTACAAACCTTTCCGGCTCCTGCATCAGTACAAGGCGGTGTTGATTATGGCCTTCACCACCGGGAATTTGTTTGTGGCTCTTCCCCTGCTGATTTCTCAAAGCCATGAGCTGCTCAAAGAAGAGGGTCGGGAGAAGGAGGCGGAGCTCATTGATGTCTTGGTGCCGGTGGCGTTTAACTTTCCCAATATGGGCAAATTGATCGCGCTGGTGTTTGTGCTCTTTGGGGCTTGGTTTGTGGGTTCGCCCATTTCCCCCTCCCAATACCCCAATTTCATCGTTACCGGTTGGGTGACCTTTTTCGGGGGCATTGATCTCGCGTTGCCCTTTATGCTTTCGATGATGAATCTGCCGGCCGATCTCTTTCAGATCTATTCGGTGAGTGGGGTCATCAACGGCCGCTTTGCCACCCTGCTGGCCTGTGTGGAGCTGATCTCGATTACGCTCATCACCAGCCGCTGGTTGGGCATGAAGAGTAAGAAGGGCTTTCCCCTGTTTCGCTTCCTTGGCAGCATTGGCATTTCCCTGGCATCGGCACTCCTGTTATTGGTGCTCATGCGACTGAGCCTCGAACAGATGGTGCCGACTGCGGATGACCAGGCGAAACGGCTGATGAGCATGCAGGTGCCCACGGAGATCGACTTGAGTCGCGATGCGGTGAGCAGCCCGCCACCGAAAAATCCGGTCGGCTATGAATTCTCCCTGCTCGCAGATGAGGATGAGACCCCGGTGCGGAAATATCATGTGGGCTATCTTCCGGATGATCTGCCTTTCAGTTTTACCAATGAATCCGGAGAACTGACGGGGCATGATATTGAACTCATTTGCCGCATGGCCAAAGAGCTGAATCTGGATATCGTGCTCCATCCTGTCCAATCGGATGAGATTGAGGAACTTCTCAAGGAGAAGCGTCTGGATTTGATGCTGAGCGGCAGGGGCTTCACCAATGAGCTGATCCGCAACCTGGGTACGACCGTTCCCTATCAATCGCTGACCCTGGGCATGGTGTTAACCGAAGAACGGTACCGGGAGTTGGAGCGGAAAGATCCCCGAAAGCTGCTCGAGCAGGAATTCCGTATGGCGATTGAGCAGGGTAATCCTCAGGAGCAGCGCTTCCGGGCCATGTTGCCAAATTCTGAAATCGTGCTGGTCAATTCGCCGAGGCAATTTTACGAGGCCGAGGCCGGACATTACGATGCACTGCTCACCACCATGGAAGTGGGTTCCGCCTGGAACATGCGTTATCCCGGCTATCGGGCTCGGGTGTTACGCAGTGATCCCATGACCAAAGAATTGGTACTGATGAGCTCCCCGGATCATAAAAAGTTTCTGGAGGTGATCGATGATTGGCTTCGCCTGCAAAAATCTCAGGGGGTGCTCGATCGGCTCTACGAAATTTGGTTTATGGGCCAACCCCGTCCAACGGAGGAGGAGAAACCCCGATGGAGTGTACTGGGAGATGTGATTGGATTTGGTCAGGAGGATCCACAAAGGTACTAAAGCGGATGAGCAGCATGGGGATGAGAAAAAAGACCCCAAGGATGTAGAGCGCGGCGTAGACCGTACTTCGTTCCGTAACCGTGGCGAGTTTGGCGCTGAGTTTCAATGGAAGCATCCGCAGTGGCGCAAGACACTGCACGAGCAGAACGCCACTGCAATTAAACAGTACATGTACAAGCGCAATCTGCATGGCCAGAATGGCATTGCCGTCCCGGATGGCAAAAGCGGCCAGAAGACTGGTGACACAGGTGCCGATATTGGCGCCTAGCGTGAAGGGGTAGATCTGTCGGGTGGTAAATACGCCTGAGCCCACGAGGGGAACCAGTAGGGAGGTCGTGGTGGAGCTGGACTGCAGCAGCATGGTTACGAGCGTGCCGGTGCCAATGCCCCGCCAGGGACTCCGGCCTATGGCGTTGTGGACATATCGCTTAGCCCGTCCAATCATCATGATGCGGAGCAGGCGACCCAACAGGGTGATAACGAGCAGGATCAATAGGGCGCCAATACCACTTTTTATCAATCCTTGTGTCGCTACTTCCATACCGTCCAGCCAGGATTGAAGCAGACGCACGGGGAGGCTGGTCACCCGATTGATGCTGTCAAAAGGAGTCCACTCCAGCCCCTGGCCACCCGCTATGAATCCGGCTAGAGTGCCGCTCAGCCTTTCCAGTGGATGGAACAGGAGTTCCAAGGGCAGAAAAATCGCCACACAGAGCAGGTTAAACTGATCGTGAACGGTAGCCGCAGCAAAGGCTCTGCGGAACTCTTCCTGATTGCGAAGATGTCCTAACGCCACCAGGGTGTTGGTGATGGTTGTGCCAATGTTGGCGCCCATGATCATAGGAATCGCAATCGGAACCGGCAGACCCCCGGCCACCAGACCGACAATGATGGAGGTGACCGTGGAAGAACTCTGCAGCAAAGCCGTGGCCAGGATGCCGATCATCAGGCCCGAAAAGGGATTGCCCGCGAGCACAAACAGGGTCAGGACGTTCCCGGATCCTGCTACTTGAAAGCCGGAGCCAATCAGGCGGACGCCGCTGAGCAGTCCCCACACCAACAGGAGTACATAGCTCCAGCGGAGGAGACTCAGTCGGGTGAAGCGCTTGTGTGCGATCTCTTCTTGGGAAGGATCCGATTGCATGACTAGGGTTTTATAACGAGAGGGAAGGGAAAATCAGGTGAATTCTTGTCCGAATTATAAAATGCCTTGCGAAGGCAGAATAAAGAATCGCACAGGATCGTAACCCAATGCACATCCTAGCATAACCCTTTCGTCATAGTACGGATACATGGCTGAAATTTGTTGTGACGTGGATTCTCCGATGCTCTCTGGTGCCTGGTCATTGGCCGTGCTCCCGGATACACAATTTTATACAGAAGATGAAGAACGCCTGGCCATTTGGCAGTGCATGATGGACTGGTTGATCACACATCGGGAAGAGCGTAATATCCGCATGGTATTACATGAGGGAGACTTAGTGAATCACAACCGCCCGGAGCACTGGGAGCGAGCACAACGTGCGATGCAAAGGCTTCGAGGGCATCTTCCCTGCATGTTGACAGCTGGGAATCACGACTTCGGTGCGGAATCGGTGGGTTCTGACCGCAGTACCTTGCTGAATGAATATATCTTTCCCCGGGATTTAGCTCCACTGGCTGGCCGCTTCCGGGATGCCGGCGTGGAAAACAGTTACTCCCTGTTTGAGGCCAATGAGGAAGACTTTCTGGTGCTCAGCCTCGAGTTTGGTCCCCGCGATGAGGTGTTGAGCTGGGCCAATGGCGTTCTGCTGGCTCATCCCCATCACCGTAGTATGATCCTGACGCATGAGTGCCTGCTTCAGGAAAGCTCCGTGGATCGGGACGACCTGTTTTGCCTGCGCAGTACTCCGGAGGATATGAACGCTCCGTATCACTATGGATTGGCTGCTGCAGCCGGCGGGGTGAACTGTGGGGAAGAGGTCTGGGACAAACTGGTCCGGCATCACCCGCAAGTCGAATTCATCTTCAATGGTCATTACCGTGCGGTGGAGCGTGTGGATGGTGAACTGCAGCGGGTCGATGATATTGCCACGGGCTACCGTTGCGATGAACTGCCTGGCGGCGGGCTTGTGCATCAGATGTTGTTCAACGCCCAGTGGGCTCCCATGGGAGGGGAGGGCTGGTTACGTATGCTGGAGTTTCATCCCGATGGAAAAAGCGTCGCCGTAAAAACGGTTTCTCCCTGGTATGTCAAACAGGGGAAGAAAGCCTGGCGACAGGGCGCGGAGCACGCGTTTACGCTGAAGCGTCGGAACTGGGAAGCGGCCTGTCGCTGACCCGTTTCATGTTTTCGCCTTCGATGTCCCGCCCCAGCAACCAGAGGAAATCGGACATCCGGTTTAACCAGGCCAGTACAAGAGGATTTTGCAGATGCCCTTCATCTACCAGCTGCACCGCCTCCCGTTCGCAACGACGCATCACACAACGTGCTAAATCCAAATAGGCCGCCAGCGGGTCTTCTCCGGGGAGGATAAAATCTTTTGGCATCTCAACCCGAGCTTCCAACTCATCCCGCCGCGTTTCCCACAAGCTCATAAAGGACTCATCTACCCGGACCTGAAGGCGATCACATTTATCAGGATGCGTGGCCATCTCAGAGCCGAGCACAAAACAGGCACGCTGGATATCCAGAAGAAGCTCCTTGAGGACCAGATCCTCTGACTGACTGCGCACGATGCCCAGTACGGAAACGACTTCATCCAAGGCGCCCAGGGCCCTGGGAATACTATCCGATTTCGAAACCTGTTCGCCCGAGTAGGTGTAGGTTTTTCCCGAATCCCCGCGTTTGGTGCTGATACTGCTCATGTGCTCTATTTAAAGCCAACGGAAGGGAATTCAACCCCAAGCAGCCTGTCTGGCTGTAGCATTGAAACGATGATCTTCGCGGACCTACGGCCCGAAAGCAACAAAACGGGTACCATGATCCCTTTTGAGACAAGCCAAGATTACGACTCGTCTACAATGGCTATCTGTTTGGATGTGCCTTCTATTTAATTCGGTTGTGTGATTTGTTCCCCAAGTCGTACTCTCTTCAGTGCGCCAACGTTGAGCTACCTTCTACCACATTCACCTTGAATAAACGCATTCTACGGCATCAAAGGGAGGCATGAGCCTGGGAGAAAAAATATATACAGCCTTGCTGCTGTGTTTTTGTATCTTGTGCCTGCTGGGTTCGATCACCGTGTATGCGTTATTTCATCGGAACCAGGAGATGTCCTTCTCATTGATCCTGATGCTTTCCGTTTACCTGGTTTTAGGAACAACGATGTTGCTAACTACAATCCTCAACCTTCGTGCTGCGGAGTTGAAGATGATTCCTTCGGTCATTCAAATTGTGTTGCTCTGCCTGACGCTGTATTTCATTCCACTGGCCACCTGGGGCATCTATTTGTTACGCCAGCGTGTCCGGAAGGAGACGGAGTTACTATGAAACAGGTTCTTTTCCTCTGTTCCCGCAATCGCCTCCGCAGTCCCAGCGCGGAGCAACTCTATGCAGATAGCCCCGGGATCGAAGTGGCTTCTGCCGGCCTAAGCCGGGATGCACAGCATCGGGTCGGAGCGGAGTTGTTAGAGTGGGCGGAATGGATTTTTGTCATGGAAGTACAGCATCAGCGTAAGCTCAATGAGAAGTATGGGGGCTATCTGAAAGGCAAACGGATCACGTGTCTGGATGTGCCGGATGAATACGACTTTATGCAGGCGGAATTGCTGTACGTACTGGAAACGAAACTAACCCCATTTCTGGGTCCTCCTGCACGCCGGGCTGCGGATCAGGATCCGCCCCCAACCTGGGGCTGTGCCTGTGGGGATTTGTAGTCCCGCGGTCCCCGCGGGAAAGTCAGCGTAGTCCCGCGGTCCCCGCGGGAAAAGAATGAACGTAGTCCCGCGGTCTCCGCGGGAAAGAACATTTCCGGCAGAGACTGCCGGACTACGCTTTGATCTATATCCGGCAGGGACTGCCGGACTACGCTTTGATCTATATCCGGCAGAGACTGCCGGACGACCTTACTCCGCTAGAATCTCGCTGAAGTCGACGTCATCGGCACTTAAGACAAAAGCGCAGAGCAGGGGATCACTTTCTTTAAACACCGAGTCCAGGTAGGCCGCATAGCGTGTTTTTTCTTCATCCTCCGCACAGGGACGTAATCCGAGCAGCACCAGATCGGCGTCTCCGGACTCGCCACGCATCACATCAAAAGGACTTCGTTTGTTTCGTGCCATCACCTCTACGTCCAAATCCAATCGCTGCTCTTTGACGTAGCGTTCGAGAATTTCCTGCCGTTCAGCCACTTCCTCTTCTGTGTCGACCATGCGTTTGAGTACGATGCGGGAGAGGGGGTTGCTGCCGCTGCGTTTCAATTGGATGGCCAAGGTCAGCATCAGGCCAATGTTCTGAGTCTGTCCCCGCCACCACAGATCAATCCGACCCGGGGAGGCTCGTTCGCCCGGAGATTGTTCCTCTTTCTCACGCACGATTACCAGATTGCGTTCCATGCGATGAACCAGTTGCACTAAGCCGGCAAAGTCAGCGAAGCGTTCTTCATTCCGGCTCTCGCCAATGACAATGGTATTGGGCTGTACCGGACCAAAGCCGTAGCCCTTCACCAGGGCTTCTGCACCGCTGATCATGTCGTCGGCCGGGAAAATTTTTACCATGGCCTGCAGATCCCGTTTGGCCAGGAAGTCGAGGATGCTCTTGCGCAGGGAAGCCACTCGTTTGCCATTCCATTTATCGGTCGAAAGCACCGAGGCCAGCGTGAGCATCGAGCCGCCCCGGGCCAGGGCAGCGGCTAGTTCGACCAGATTCCAGCGGCTTTGCGGTGAACCGCTGAACGCGAGGACATTGGGCCTCCAGCTGCGGGCATCTGGAGGATGGTTCATTAAGCCTTCCAAGGCAAAGCGGTGGGTCAGCATGAGTAAGCCATAGCGCATGTCCCCCCAGTGGGCGTTCAGTTCCCGACGTTTCACCAGAAAATAGAGGGCTGCGGTGATGCCCAGGGCGATCATGGTTGCACCGCTGTTGATCATAAGCATGGTGCCAAAACAGGCCGCCGCGCCCAGGAGGGAGCCCCAGCAAGGAAATTTAAAACGTGGACGCCAATTCGGGCTTTCAATGAGTCCTTCCAATCCGGCAGAGAGATTAATCAGGCCGTAGGAGGTGAGGAAGAACATGGAGAGTACCGGGGCAATCAGGTTTAGATCCCCCAGAATGACGGCGAGCAGGGCGACGGCAAAGGAGCAGGCGGTGGCCAAACGCGGATCCTGTTTTTTGCCAAAACCTCTGCCCAGACTGCGGGGCAGAATGCCGTCCTGGGCCAAGGCCTGCAAGGTGCGGGGGGCACCCAATAAGGCTCCCAAGGCACTGGACAAGGTGGCCGCCCAGACCCCGGCAAGAATCAGCAGCGGCCAGCGGGCCATGTCCGCCAAAATCAGCGGGCGTTCCATCAGTACCGCCGGGGAAGCCCCCCGAAGGACCAGAAAAACGGGGATGGCCATATACACCACATACCCGGTGAGCACCGCCGCCAGCGTTCCCCGGGGCAGAGATTTGGAGGGTTCTTTCAGATCACCGGACATGGCGATCCCGGCCTCAATTCCGGTTACCGCGGGAAAGAATACCGCAAATACGGCCCAGAAGGACATCTTCTCAAAGACCGCCGTGGGGGCGGAGGCTTCAGGGGCACCCGGACCGATAAAAAAGGAGAGCAGCGATGCTGCAATGGTGGCCAAAATAAAAAATTGGGCTTTCAGCGCAAGGTCCGCCGAGATCAATGCCAACAGGGTTAATGCCAGCAGGGTGAGAATCGAGAGGGCCCGGGCAGGGGAAAGCTCAAAGGGAATCCATTCCAGCCAAGGGGTGATGTCAACGGATGCCAGTACAGATTCCGAAAAACCCGAGATGTAAAACGCAATGCCAAGGGCTTGAGCCAGGAAGAGGGGTAGGCCAATCGCTGCACCGATCTCTAAACCAAGTGAGCGGGAGATAATGTAGTATGCGCCTCCTTTTCCCACCTTCATATTGGTGGCCGTTGCGGACAGGCTCAGGCCGGTGAGCAAGGTGATCGAGGTGGCTAGCGTGACAATCAAAAGCGTCAGACCCAGGCCCACATTGCCCAGCACCCAGCCGAAGCGCAGGAACATGATCACACCAAGAATGGTGAGGATACTCGGGGTGAATACGCCCTGAAAAGTGCCGAATTGATATCCGGAGGTCTTGGATTCGCTCATAAGAGTAGATCATATGAACAAGAGTGAATCTGTCGATGAAAAGCGCTCAGGTGGAAATTCTCAATAGACCAGCGTGTTCGTCCAGCCTAGAATCCCGCACCCCTTCGGGGCGCATGTGTGAGTTGGGTTTGGTATGCCGGGGTTGTCACCCCGGCCTAGAATCCCGCAGCCCTTCGGGGCGCATATCTGAGTTGGGTTTTGCTATGCCGGGGTTGCCACCCCGGCCTAGAATCCCGCAGCCCTCCGGGTCGCGTATCTGAGTTGGGTTTTGCTATGCCGGGGTCTTCACCCCGGCCTAGAATCCCGCACCCCTACGGGGCGCATATGTGAGTTGGGTTTGGTATGCCGGGGTTGCCACCCCGGCCTAGAATCCCGCAGCCCTACGGGGCGCATATGTGAGTTGGGTTTGGTATGCCGGGGTTGTGACCCCGGCCTAGAATCCCGCAGCCCTCTGGGGCTCGTATCAGAGTTGGGTTTTGCTGTGCCGGGGTTGCCGCCCCGGGCTAGAATCCCGCAGCCCTCCGGG
>DIYK01000112.1:12524-40546 GCA_002429005.1 Verrucomicrobia bacterium UBA6056 | reverse complement strand
ACATGACATGATAATGAGCCCCAAGGTATTCAACTCGTACTGAACGCGACATGAAGTCCTCGTAGAAAAACCCATCGAAGCCGTCAAACATTAATTATCTAGGGCTGACCCTTTTACCTAAATTATCTAGGGCTGACCCTTTTACCCGGTACAGAAAGGGGCGCTCGACTTCGATCCCCCATCGCGCCCACGCCTCCCTGCTGGTAACGAGAGATCCATTTATGAGCGGTTTTCCGCGAGATGCCGAATTGATTCGCCAGCTCACTCACGGTGTAGGTTCCTTCTTCAGCCAGGATGGCCATACGAGTTCTTTCTTCCATTGGGGTCACGTTTTTCCAGGGCATTCGCCCTTGTTAACGTGTAACCCATGTCATTGCATTATCTGTAACCCATGTCCTTACATCGTACCGTTCTGCCCCAATCGATTTCCGCCTGTGGGAGTGATTAAAATCAGGGAAGTTCTTTCACGAACTCCTCCTCTAGCTTATATTCCCTGCATCTATGATGAACACCGAACATTTCTCCACACACAATGTGGGCGAACTGGTTCCCGTGGAAGGGACCGGCGCTTACCGTCTGAACCGCTTTCCCCGCCACCTGGAGCCCCTCTACAAGCTGCCTATGGGCAAGCGGGTTACCCGCCTCTCCACGGGATGTGAGATCCGCTGCGTTCCGGAAAATGAAGTTCTGTTCACCGTCAGCAGCCCGGGGGGAACCGCACATGTACACCTCTTCCAAGGAAACTTCTGGCGTAACGTGGTCGAATTGAAACCCGGCTGCATCACCGAAATCCCACTGCAACTACTGGAAAACCTGAGTAAGCTTCCCGAGTCGGCCAAAGCGCAACAGAGCTTCTCCCCGAATGTGGTGCGCATGCTGGTTCAGGGCGGATCTGTTGTCCTCCATAACGTGGATGGATATGGAGCCGGGCTCCGCCCTCCTACCCGCGGGGAATGCCCCGCCACACGCTGGCTGGCCTGGGGTTCCTCTATCACGCAGGCAGACAACAAAGGCTACGTACATCAGGCTGCGCTCGACCTGGGAGTCGATGTGGAAAACAAAGGAATGAGTGGCAGCTGTGGCGTCGAAGCGGAAACCGCAACCTGGCTCTGTCAGGCCTGTGACTGGGATTTCGCTACGCTGGAATGGGGCGTCAATCTGCGTGGATCCCTGGAACCGGAAATCTTTGAACAACGGGTCGAACAGAGTTTGGAACACTTCGTCGCCACAGGAAAACCGGTCTTTCTCATTACCCCCTTTCTGAACGATGTGCATCTGGGCCTGGGAAATCCGGAAGCCAGCCGCAGACAGAACCACTATGGGGAAATCCTGCGTGCAGCTGCCGCAGCAGCACCGGAACAGGTGAAACTCTTTGAAGGTGAAGAGATCCTCAGCGACTGCACCTGGCTGGTAGGCGATCTAGTGCATCCTTCTCACGAAGGACATGCCCGTATGGGAGCCAAGCTAGCCAGCTTGCTGCGTCAACAGCTCCCCACTCTACTCTGAAGAGAGTGACAGTACCCTTCCCGCAAGGTCGCCTTTCACCACGATCTGTGGCAAAGACTCTGCATGAACCAGAGGAAGCACCCCCATATTCTGTTCTACCTGGTCGATGACCAGGACCGGGATGACTACGGATGTTATGGAAATGACAAGGTCCACAGCCCGGCCGTGGACCGGCTGAGCCGGGAAGGCCTGCGCTTCACCCGCTGTTACACCGGCCAGGCCATTTGCGCTCCCAGCCGAAGCATTCTGTTTACTGGATGCCACCCTTTAAAAAATGGGGTGTATATGAATCACCGCCCGCTGCGGAAGGGACAGCAGAGCTTGATCCCCACGCTGCAACAGCATGGATACCGGGTGATTCTTGCCGGAAAAAGTCATGTAGGACCGGACGAAGCCTTTCCCTGGGATGCCTGGTGGCAAAACGAGGACAGTACACCCGAATTCGGAGGAACTTCAGGACGCCTGCCCATCGAAAAGATCCGAACAGCGCTACAGGAAAGCCCGGAACCGCTCTGTATCATGATCTGCTCCTCTCTGCCTCACCCTCCCTATCCACAGATGCCAGCGCCGCGGGCCGAGGAGCTTCACTTCGATCCCGGAGAGGATCCCAGCGACCCGGCCTGTGTCCAGAAGCTGGCGGGGTATTATGAAAATATCCGCCGGGACAATGAACAATTGGAACAGGTCCTCCAGGCGGTAGACGATTCCCCCGATCCGGAACAGGTGCTGTTTATCTACAGTGCCGATCATGGTGCCTCGAAAAAATACACTCTCTATGACGGAGGACTGAATGTGGCTCTGGTCATGCGCTGGCCCGGGCAGATCCCGGCTGGAGTCCGCAGCGACGCCCTGATTTCTTTTACGGATCTTTTTCCCAGTCTGTTGGAACTTAGTGGTGCAGAGATTCCGGACTGGGTGGATGGCCGCAGCTTTGCGTCGTCTTTAGCGGATGGCGTGCCATCCCATCGGGATTACTGCTACGGAATTGCTGAACATCAAAACATTCTCATGCCCTCTGTATTTCCCTCCCGCATGATTTGCGATGGCCGTTGGAAATATATCCGCAACTTCAATGCCTACGAAATCCACGAGCAGAACCTCAGTGGAACCCCACGTATCGATGCCTTTATCCGAGCCGGAGCCGAAAAGTTCCGTCATCTTCCCGTCGAAGAACTCTACGACCTGCAAGCCGATCCTCATGAGCAGAAAAACCTCGCCCACCTGGAAGAACATGGCGAGCGGAAACAGCACTTACACCATGAACTGCAAGGCTGGATGAGCACCCAGTCGGACTACCTGCTGGAGGAAGGTCCGCTGCCTCTGTTCCGGCCCAACCTGGCCCATCTGGATCGGCCCAACCCGCATTATCAGCCTCCGGCCGAACTCGCACACAGCTTGCTGGATTCCGACTACCGTGACCCCTGAAGCACGCTGGATCCATCCCGCCATTCTCCTTCCACCAACGTGCGTAAAGGATGCTGAGGCAGGCCTTTGACCTGGTGATCCACCTGGGACACCAGCAGTTCGATCGCCGTTTTTGCCAGCGTTTCAAAGCCGGGCAAAACCCCCGCGATCTTGCCCAGTTCATGAGTTCGGAGCCGGAAGGTCGCATAGGCGATATCCTCAGGAATACGGTAGCCCAGACTGCGCAGATCTTCTTCCGTATCAGACAAGCCAATCACCGCATCCGGCGTCCAGGCCTCTAACCAGCCTTGAAAGAGCTCTAGTCTCATAGCGGGGTTCCCCATCTCGACCGCCGCCAGACGGGGAATCTGATCCTGTTTCGGACAGCGGGCCTGATACAAGGCATGAGCGCCGGTACCGGCATAGCCCACCAGGCGGTCATAAGTATCGTTCATCACCAGTCCAATGCGCCGGTAGCCGTTTTCGAACAGCTTCTCGTAGCAGAGCGTAACCGCTTCCCGGAAGTCCCAGTTGAAGCGGTGCAGAAGAGGGGACTGAAGGGAGTCACTGCAGGCCACCCAGGAAAAGGCGTCCCAGTCAAAGGTATTCTCCCCGGTCAGCTCGCGTAAAAAGGGGGAAAACACCATCACCCCCTGAACACCTCGGTTCTGCCACACCTGTTGCAGCTGCTGGGGGGTCGCCTGTCCCAGGCCACAATAATACGGCACCAGGCGATAACCAAGACGGCGGGCCTGTTCCTGACAGATCTCCTGGTACATCATGCCCTCCCCGCGTTCTTTCCCCTCAATTAAGGGAACCAGATAAGCCAGCTCTCCCCGGATCCCCTCCTTCCGTTTCCGCTCCCCAAGGCGCTTCGCCAGGCGGCTCAGTTCCGGATCAGGCACATAACCCAGTTCCTCTGCCTTGTCCCGGATCCGTTTGGCCGTGGCCTGGGAAACCCCCTTCTCTCCGCCGCGCAAGGCAATGGACACGGCATTCCGGGAAACCCCGCAGGCGTCCGCGATGCTCTGCATGGTAATGCGTTTCTTCATAGATTGACAGTAAACCTGCACAGCCCTTTTCATCAACCCCTCTGTTGAATTAACATGGCCCATCACCCGCTGGAGTTCCGATGAAAATACCTCTTTCCCTGTTTTTCTGTTGTAGCCTGCTGACCCTGCCCCTGCAGGCCCTGCTCGTCGATTTCAGCGCCGCAGAGGGTTATGTGGATGGGGATGTGAAAAATCAACAGGGCTGGAGCCGGGTTTTTGGGAACGAGCCTCTCATGTCTGTGGATACGGGCGGCAGCGGAAGCCTGGTCCAGAGCAACAGCGGCGGTGCGATCCGCCGCAGCTTCAGCGACGGAGAGGTCGGAGCCAGCTTCGACGCCAACGCCTCCATCATCGCGTACGAGTTTGTTTTGGAGTACAACACGATTAGCAGCAGCCCCACCTTTGGCGGAATTGCCTGGGGCATTGGCGATTCGATTTTCAACGGCACCCAACTCGATCTGGCTGTAAATTTCCGCGATGACGGACGCATTTTCATCGAGGATGGAGTCCTCAGCGGGAATGACCGGGGCCTGGGTGGCCTCGCGGTGGTGCCGACGAATACCCCCCTGACCGTTTCCCTGACCGTGAACTGGGGCACGGGGACTTACAGCGCCTCCCGTTCCGACACCGGGGATACCCGCACGGATGTCTCCTTTGTCAAAGGCGTGGGTGGTTCCGGCGGACATCTTCTACGCATCGACAGCAGTCAGCCTCTCGACGCGAGTTTCGATTCCTTCAGCATTGCCGCGGTTCCCGAACCGGGAACCCTGAGTCTGCTGATCCTGTCCTTCCTGGGCCTGAGCCTCTACCGCAAGAGCAGGGTTGGCTGAGCTGACTCAGCTTTCGTCAACCAAAGCCCGTTCATTGTAGGTCCCCCACTCGCAGGGCTGCAGGCTCCCATCCAGAACAAAACCCTCCGGGCGATCCTGCAGAATGTCCACCAAACGATTCCGCCACAGCAGCAACTCTTCCTTTCGTTCGGGCTGTAGAGCCAGATTGCGGCATTCCTGAGGATCCGCATCCAGGTCAAACAACTGCTCTTCCCCATCCCCGAACCAGATGTACTTCATGTGGCCATCGCAGAGGTACTGCATTCCCTCGTGCTGATCCTCCATGCGGGAATGTTCCCCGTGAAGAAACTCCCGCCAGGGAGCGGACTCATCCCCGCAGGCTAAGGGCATCAGACTCTGTCCAGTAACATGATCCGGCACATCCAGCCCGGCAATATCACAACAGGTGGGCAGAATATCCTGCAGACCCACCGGCCGGCTACAGACGCCCTGCTCCGGAATATCCGGTCCACTCAACAGAAAGGGCACGCGGGCCGAGGCTTCGTAAGGCAGTGATTTCCTCCACAGATAGTGATCGCCCAGCATTTCGCCATGATCCGAGATAAAAAACACATAGGTATTCGGATAACGCATGGTGATCGTATGCATGAGCAGTCGCAACTGACTGTCCACATGGCTGATCAATCCGTAATACCCGGCTTTTGTGCGTTGTAGGAGTTTCGGGGTAAAGTTTGGCTTTCCTGTGCTTGGATCCCCTGACCAGCCTTTACTGAAGCCATAGACACGCTGATCATTGGGCGTGGCCCAGTCTCCAATATGGGGTTTATCCAGATCCTCATGAATGTATCGGTCATAGAAGGCCTGCGGAGGCACCAGCGGGGGGTGAGGAGCCGTGTAACCTACAGACAGGAAAAAGGGTCGTTCGCCATCCCGTTTGTTGAGAAACTCGAGGGCTTTGTTGGAGGAGAAATTGGTTTCATGAAACTCCTCATCGTAGGGCCAGGGCCGGGCGTCGGTATCGTTGTACAACAAACCATGGGTGGCCAGATGCGGATAACACAACATCTTCCGGTCCATGTGCCCGGGAAAACTCAGCTCATGGTATCGGGAGTAGTGCTCATTGAAGGGATTGCCCTCACGGATTTCAAAACCGTAGTAGGCGTGACCAGGATACTGATGCCAGCCGCGGCCGACATGAGCGGTTTGATAGCCGGAGTTTTTCAATAATTGGGGCAACGTGGCCTCGGGACGGGCGATGCGTGCCTTCATTTCAAAACCCACCACGCCCGTAGCCTGCGGGTCCATTCCCGTCAGCAGGGTATGCCGTGCCGGAATACAGGTGGGGCATTCGGAATAGCCCCGGCGAAAGCGCATTCCACGGGTGGCCATAGAATCCATGACCGGGGTTTCCAAGACCGGATGGCCATCCACCCCGAGGCAGTCGCCCCGTTGTTGATCGGTATGAATCAGCAGAATATTCGGTCGGGTGTCCATAGAAGCTCCTTGTGGTAAAAGGTACTACCTTGCAATTTCGCTAAACCTACCCTGCGGTATTTCATCTGTGAATGACCCTATTGACAAAGACCTTTGCATTTCTGACAATGCTACTACATGGAAAGCGATTACTTTGATGTGCAGTTCATACACGCGCGGCGCATGACCCGGCACCGTTTTCAGGCGAACTGGTCCGGTTATGATCATTACAGCTTCCTCTTGGCCCTGGAGGGGAGGATGCGGTATCAGATGGATGCGGGAAAGATCCATCACCTGGACCCTCCCTTTCTGTTCTGGAACCACCCTGATCATCACTACCGCTACGGGCATCAGCATGCCGGTGAAGCCTGGTCACACTGCTACGCCGCCTTCAGTGGAGAACGGGCCCGGAAGCTCATGGAGGAAGGCTTTATGAGCTTGGGCAGGCCCTCCTTTGTGCGGCTCAGCAATCCGGATTACGCCATCCATGCCTTTGACCGCATCGTAAATAGTTTTCAACAAAACCAACGTTACGCCGCGGAGGAGGCGATGCTCATCCTGGAAAATATCTATTTGGATCTAAAAAAGGAGCAGGACCAACAAGCCCAGGAGACTACGGGGGATACCCGCATCGGGGATGTGATCGAGGCCATACGGCAATTCCCCCTTCAGCCTGTGGACTTTGAAGCCTGGGCGAAAAAACGCAGCATGTCCTACAGCAATTTTCGTCAGCTCTTTCGCAAACAAACTCAACTGGCTCCCCATCAATTTCTCATGCGGGAACGCATGCATTGGGCCAGAAGGCAAGTGATCGAGACCCGGCAACCTTTACAGGAAATCGGATTCGCCATCGGCTATGAAAACCCTGCGGTATTCTCACGGGCCTTTTCACAGTACCACCACATCAGCGCCTCTGCCCTACGGAAGTCGTTTAGGAATGATCGCTAAGCCACTTGAAATCAAAACGTAATCCGGCACAGCCTGCCGAAAAAAACCTAGCCCATCAACCCCGAAGGGCTGCGGGTAGGTTACGGAAAGTCGGATAACCTGACATACATCCCCGCAGCCCTCCGGGGCGCTGATTCTTGTTTTGATTTCAATACCAGGGCTACGCCCTGGCCTAGATTCCTGCGACCCTCCGGGCCGCAATTCAGAGAAGTGTTGTATTGGATAGAGCGTTGCGTTCCTGACTCAGCGAGGCTCTGGATGTTGAATTGCAGGTACCGGACCCGGATCCCAGGTTGTCACCTGCTGCCCCGAAGGGGTGCAGGAGTCTAGGCCGGGGTGACAACCCCGGTAAATCCGCAAGAAACACAAATGCGCCCCGGTGGGGTGCGGGTAGGTTACGGAGTGTCGGATAACCCGACATAGATCCCCGCAGCCCTCCGGGACGCTGATTCTTGTTTTAATTTCAACACCAGGGTTGCACCCTGGCCTAGATTCCTGCGACCCTCCGGGCCGCCATCCAGGGAAGAGTTGTGTAGAATACAGCGTTACGTTCCTGACTCAGCGAGGCTCAGGATGTTAAACTGCAGCTACCGGACTCGGATCCCAGGTTGCCAGCTGCTATCCCGGAGGGTTGCGGAAAGGAAGGCAACGCAGCGACAAAGCCTCCCCAAGGAGTTACTGTAACCTAAACGAGGGTGGGAAGATGCTTTATTCAGATCGGGGGCAAGCTCTAGATTGAATCATTCCCATTCTGCTTTGAGGAGATTTCTGATGTTTCGATACTTCGCATTCTGTTCCCTACTGTATTCCCTCTGCCTCCCCGTACAGGCCGACCCTGCTCCCTTCGATGGATCAGAACAGGCAGCCGCCCTTGGCGCCACCCTGCTGGTGGAAGGCTCCAGCTTCGAAGAAAAAGAGAGCGTCTGGCACATCGAAGTCCCCAGCGCCGGAAAAAACATGATGCAGGTCGGCCTCTCGGTACAGAACCGGGACCCCATAGCCAAAGACGACCCCATCCGCATTATTCTCCGGGCTTCCGGAACCGCAAAAGACGGCTCCGCTGCCCAGCTCTGGGTCAAAACCCAGCCCAACGAAAAACCCTGGCCCAATTACACCTGGACCAACCAGGCCTTGACCCCGGATGCCCGGGACTATGAGGTGGTGCTGGCTGCGCCCCGTGATTTTGCCACAGGGGAATTCGGCTTCGTGCTCTTTGCCGCAGAAAAAGCCCAGAGCATCCAGATTCACTCTCTGAAACTCTACGCCGGATCCGCGGTTGAGCTGGAAGTCGAGGAAACCACGCTGTTCAGTCTGGATATGGAAAAGCCCTTCAAGGCCCTCAGGCCTCCCGAAGATACCAAATCCAGTATTGAAGGTGCCCTTCCCGAGGCCTTCAGCGAAGACAGTCACTGGGCCGATGTGGACGTCAGCTTCTCCCGCATCAATAACGCCAGCCAGGGGGAAGGCGCTCTGCGCTGGGAGCTGAAGCAGGTGCGGAACGGCTATTCCCAGATCATGCTGGACCCTTTCCCGGCCTCCTCAGATGCCTACCTGAAAGTCCGCCTTGCCGTACGTACTCCAACCAATACCTCGCTGCATCTGGGCATCCGTGAACGCAAGATTCCCTTCAAGGCCTACTGGTCCACCATCACCGGTGGCTCTCCGGAATGGGGCGTACGCGAATTTCTCGTCCCTCCCCTGCCGGATGACCGCGAAGCCCAGTTTATCCTCTTCCTCAAACAACCGGGCCTGATCGAAATCGATGACCTGGAAATCATTTCCATGCCCAAAGAGCAGGTGGAAGCCTCTCAGGTAGTCGAGGGCAATCTGCTCCCACACAGTTCCTTTCCTTTTGGATTCCACCGCCCCTGGCGCGGAAATATGGGCGAATCCCGCGGCTTTGAGCACCGTGCAGACATGAGCAACATCGGTCCCAGCGGAGCTCCCGCCTTGAAAATTCTCGGTACCGGGGTTCACCAGTTCGCCCGTGTCCCTTTCCGCGGCAAACCCGGACACAATCATACCGTCAGTTTCTGGGTAAAAAGCTCGAAACCCACCAGCATTCATCCCCGCATCGGACCTCCCAGTGAAAAACTGTGGACCGGCGATTGGGAAGCCGTGGCCTCGGTGGGTACAGAATGGACCCGGGTGACCAACACCACTTTCCTGCCCTTCCATGCGGATGGCTTCTACGAGCTGCAGATCTATTTCCGCCACAACGAAGTGGTCTGGCTGGACGGTCTGATGGTCGAGGTCGGGGACGAAGCTTCCGAGTTTCAACGCGCGGATCCTGTGGAAGTCACGCTGATGCCCGTTTCCGATGAGCATCATCACAACGTCTTTTTCCCGGACGAGGAGATGCGCATCAACTGCGGACTCTTTGGTGAGGTACCCGAAGGCGCCATGCTTGAAGTCACCACCTCGGTGTTTGGAGCAGAAGCTTCGGAGCAGACCCGGAAGCTCCCACTCACCGCTCACAATCTACCCATCCTGACCCTCTCCTTCCCGGAGGCCAAAACCTGGCCAGCCTTCGGCAGCTTTTACGTACAGACCCGGGTGCTGAATCAGGACGGCTCGCCCCTTTCCCGGCTGCATGAAAGCATGCTGCACCGCATCCGCCGTCCCCGTCACTGGGGCGAGCAGGCTCCGAATTCTCCCTTTGGCGTCCATGTCTCCCGCAACCCCTGGATGATCCATACCGCCAAACGACTGGGCTTTAACTGGGTACGTAGTTTTGATCTGCGCTGGGCACGTATCCAGCCCAAACCGGGTGAGCCCTACAACTGGGAAGCTCTGGACTCCCTGGTCAATATGTACCGGGAGAATGACCTCGAGGTACTGGGCATCTTCTGTCACCCACCCCTGTGGGCCAACTTCAGCAACGGGGAAAAAATTCCCGGGGCCGGCTGGAAACAAACCCAGATGGCCATTCCCGACGAACGCCTGGATTTATGGGCGGATTATGCAGCCAGTCTGGCCGACCGCTACAAAGACACCATCAAGATCTATGAAACCTGGAATGAACCTTTCCTTGAAGGCTTTTTCATACGGGACTTCCAGGACGGCAAACCCATTCACGCCTCACCGGAACGCCTCTACAAGATGACCAAAGCGGTCAAAGAGCGACTGGACAAAGATGGTATTGACGTCGACCTGGCCTGGAACATGGGTGTGCATTATGCGCAAGCCGGCAAGTTTGAGCGCGGGGGAGCCGAACTGGGCATGTTTGAGCTCGTTGACCTCGCGACCTACCACAGTTACGAGCGCAGCCTGGGTGGCTACCCCGGTGACCGCTATGAAGAGATTGTGCGCATCGAACGTGAATTTCTGACCGAGTTCGGTCATGGGGATTTCCGCATCATGAACAGCGAAGGCGGTCCCGGTGGCGGTCACCAGCATAACGTATACGACAGCATTCCCATCGCCAACGTTTCCGGTCTGGAACCGCATTACATGAAATACCATGTGCGTAGCTGGAACAGCATGCTGGCCAACGGAGTGGAACGCTTTTTCCTGTATCAACTTATGGGGGGTGGTTTCTGGCGCGGGGATTATGATCTCATGCAGCCTGACGGAAGCCTGGGTCCCAACCTGCTCGCCATCTCCAACATGGCCTGGCATCTGGAGGACAAACAGTTTGTTGAAATCCTCCCTCTCGACGGAACCTTTCACGCGTATCTCTACGAAGGGGAGAACTCGGTAGCCGTGTCGCTCATTCCCAAAGCGGTGGGGCAACTCGACATCCCGCCCAAGCTGCCCGCAGGGATCAGCTTCTGCGACCTCGTCGGCAACCCCACCTCCGGAACCCAGACGCAGGACTTCTGGATGTATGCCGAAGATCAGGATGCGAAGAGCATCCGGAACTGGCTCCAGAAACACTGGAAATCGGAAGCGGCGGAATAAACCGGTTTCTCTCAGCTCTGCAGATGCCGCACCCGGTTTCGGTAGGCTGCAGGGCTGTACCCGCTTTCGGCTTTAAAGCGCACCGAGAAATGATAACGGTCTGCATAGCCGCACAGCTCCGCGATCGATTCCACACTGCGCTCCGGATCGGGCAGCAAGCGACGGGCCAGGGACATCCGTGCCTCGAGTATGGCCCGCCCCGGAGCCCGGCCGCATTCCTGCTGAAAGTGGCGTTCAAAACTTCGTCGGGACATCCCGGCCACTGCAGCCAAACGCTGTAAATCAATCCCCTGCAGGTTCCCCCCCAGCAGCAGCTGCTGTGCGGCACGAAGGCGTGGATCTGCAGGCATTCTCGGAGCCGTTGTCTCACCCGGAATCAGCCCCAGTGGAGCCACCCGCTCCAGACATGCCGGGCTCCGGGGATCGGCGGCGACCCGGTCCAGGCAGGCCAGCAGGGCCACAGCCAGCGCCCGGTAGTCGGTGACCACCGAACTGATCCGCCTCCCCAGGGCCAGGCTATGAATTTCCTCATAGCCCACCCCCAGTACAGCCAAATCCTGAGGAACCCGTAGCCCCAGTTGCTCCACACACAACACCGCATACAGCACCAGTTCATCGCTACTGCAAAACAGGGCATCCACATCCGTATCCGCCTCCAGAAGCCCAGGAAGCAGCTGAGACAGCTCCATATGTGTATCCAGATAACGTTCCTGCGCCGGGGCATGGTCACGGCTCCAGGAGACCTGAAAGCCGCGTAACCGTTCCAGAGAGTAGGCGTTTTTCAACCCCAGACACATCGGCCGCTGACGCCCGAGCTCCTGAATATGGGAGGCCGCCACCTGCCCAATGGCGGCCTGATCATGGGTGACCTGATGTACCTGTGCCGTCGGCATCACATACGTAAAGTTGATCACCGGAACCCCACAATGCTCCAGGCAGGTCAACTCAGATTGATCCCGGATCCAAGTGATATACACGTCAAGGTTCTCCGGAGATACCGCGTCCATGGGATACAGCAAACCGTAGCGGAAATCCACCGACCCGCCACGGGCACGAACCCCCTGAATCAGCTCCCGGTAGAGGAAACGGTCAAAGGTACTGATCAGGTTCATATTCAGGCCAACCCTCATTTCAGGATCCTGAATCATATTTGGCGTAATTTCAAATTACTTTTGCGTTATCACGCATAGGCAATCTACATCCGGATCGGCCATCATAGATCACATCCTCAAGCCCGGTATTGTTATGAAACACCTTCTCTTCTCTGGAATTTTTCTATGCCTGTTTGGCAACATCACCAGTTCCGCTGCTCTGCTCATCGACTTTGAAAGCGATGTGGCCAACCTGCCCTCGGGATTCAGTACAGGCTGGTTCAGCGGGGGTCTCTTTAACAACGCCGTAGCCGGAGGCTGGGATGCCGGGGATTACTCCTGGCAGATGGGGCAGGTCAATCAGAGTTCCACCACCGATTTCACGTCAGCTGGATTTAACTTCAGCGATTTTGGAAATACCGCAGGAGCCTGGGATTCTACCGCGAACAACCTGCTTTTCACCCGGGCCAGCTCTCCCGTGGAAGCCACAACTGCCAACAGTGCCCTGACTGTGTTTGCACTGACCCTGGATGTTCTGGCCCAAGCGGAAACCGTCACCCTGACCAGCAACTTCGGCGCCTCCGGCGGAGGAGATCTCGGCTATCAGCTCTACCTGAATGATACGGCACTACAAAGCCGCAGTGTCGTGGATGCCAGTGCGCAGGTGCGGGTGAGCAGCAGCTTCACCCTCAGCCAGGGGGACAGCCTGTATATTGCCCTGGATGCCAACGGGAGTGAAGCCAGTGACCGCCGTGGTTATACGTTCACGGTGAGCTCCATTCCGGAGCCATCCAGCCTCTTGCTGCTCGGGTTGGCAGGCTTCGGGGTAATGCTGTGGAAGCGTCGCATCCGCTGATTCAACTTCGCTCTTCCCCCAGAAACCCATAGGGAGGATTACAGTAAAAAGAAGCTTCATGGAATAAGCCTTGGCAGCAGGCTCGCATGAATTGTAGTACTTACAATTCCAAAAACCTTCCCATGAAAACACATCCCTATAACGTCGTCTGGCACAGTCCTTCCCCTGATGCTTCCGGTTCCATGCCCCTGGGCAATGGAGAAAATACCATTAACCTCTGGGTCGAGCCTTCGGGTGACCTGCGCATGTATCTCGCCCGCAGTGACTGCTGGGGCGAGTTCGGCCAGCTCTACAAACTCGGCCGCATCCGCGTTCGTCTGCACACGGCAGAGGGCGAAGCGCTGTTGAGTGGCCCCGGCTTCCGTTGGGAGCTGAAACTGGAACAAGGCGCGATTCAGATCGAAACGGAGCGGGGCAAGGTCCGGGTGTGGATCGATGCGCATCATCCTCTCCTGCAGATTCATGCCGAAGGTGAGCATATCCGTGCTTCGCTGGAACTGGATCTGTGGAGGAACGAGAAACGGGAACTGACCGACACGGGCGAACGGCACTCGTTACACACGGGGGCACCTTATCCGGTGTACCATGAAGCGGATCAGATTCCCGATCTCGAGGGCCATCAGATTGGCTGGTACCATGTTAATCAAAGCTCCACCTGGGAGCAGAACCTGCGGACACAAGGTCTGGAGGCACTGCTCGAAACCGAACGGGACCCGCTACTGCATCGCTGTTTCGGAGGCATCGCCTTCGGGGAGGGCCTGAAAAAAGTTTCCAGTCGCAAACTCGAATCCGGAACGGCAGCGCCCTCCTTTGCTGCCTCCGTGATTCTGGACTGTGATCAGGTGGAGGCAGCCGCCGATTGGATCCAGCAGCTGCAGGAACGCATCCCACAGATGCCTTCCGCCAAGGATACCGAGGCCTGGCAGGCCCACCAAGGCTGGTGGCAGGATTTCTGGGCTCAAAGCTACATTGAAGCCGATGGCGTGGAAGCGGCCCGCAAAATCAGTCAGGGCTACAGCCTGCAACGTTTTATGAATGCCTGTGCCGGGCGGGGGGAATTCCCGATCAAATTCAACGGATCCTTGTTCACCGTGGACTGGAACTATGATGGCACGCCCTACATGGGCAGTGAACGCTTTGATGCGGATTACCGCCGCTGGGGGCCGGGCTACTGGCATCAGAACACCCGCTTGCCCTACTGGTCTATGCTCAGCGCAGGGGATTTCGAAAGCATGCGTCCCTACTTCGAGATGTACCGGCGGGCCCTGCCCCTGGCCACCGAACGGGTCCGGAAATTCTGTGGACACGCCGGAGCGATGTTTACGGAGACCATGTATTTCTGGGGGAGCTACCTCGAACACAATTACGGGTGGGGAGAAGGCGGAGGGGAGCCGCAACGGGAAGCCGGTCTGGCCGGGCATCTGCCTCATAACGGCTATATCCGCCGGCATAACTCCAGCGGTCTGGAAGTGGTCTACCATGCTCTGCTCTTCCACCGCTACACTGAAGAGGAGAGCTTCCTGCAGGAAACGCTGTTCCCCTTGGCAGAGGCGGTGCTGGATTACTATGACCTCCAGTTCCCCCGTAAGGAAGGGAAACTGCATCTTTCCCCCGCTCAGGTGATTGAGCAATGGTGGGAAGCAGACAACCCCATGCCCGAGCTGGCCGGCCTGCGAGCCTGTCTGGATGCACTGTTGGCCCTGCCGGAACTGCCGGAAGGCCGGCGCCATAGCTGGACCCGCTTCCGCAGCGAAGTACCGGAACTTCCCACCTATGAACTGGAGGGGGAAACCCGATTTGCGCCGGCCGAACGCTGGGAAGGTCCTGCGAAAAACATGGAGAACCCGGAACTCTATGCCATCTTCCCCTATCATCATTGCCATATCGACAGCGACGATGTGGAGATCGGTATCACCAGTTTCCGAAAACGCGCGTACACCCACGATCAGGGCTGGGCCCAGGATGGCATGCAGGCTGCTCTACTCGGCCTCGAAGCTGATGCCCGGGTCTCCGTGACCAGCCGTCTGAGCACCCCCAGTGCCTATGCCCGCTTCCCCGCCTTCTGGGGCCCCAGCTTTGACTGGTTGCCAGACCAGGACCAAGGCGGTTCCGCCTCCCATGCCCTGCAGCTGATGCTCATGCAGGTGCAGGGGGATCAGCTGCGGCTGCTCCCCGCCTGGCCGGATCACTGGCCGGTGCGCTTCCGTCTCGCAGGCCCCTACCGGACCTGGATCCGCTGCGAAAAAGAAGCCGGAGAAGCCCCCCGTTGGGAAATCGAAGGAGACGCCGCCGACCGCATCCGCGTGATCCTTTAATCAGAAGCCACTTCAGTAGCGGCACTGGCCGAGAGGATCATGTCCACAAAGGCCTGCTGCTGCCCGGTCATCGTACGGGATGGCCGGGCAGACGTACTGCCCTCCTCCTGCCAGCATCCGGGCACACGCACTTTCCAGGCCTGCTCCTCTGATTCATTGGGGGAACGGTTGAGCAGCTCCACCAGGCGTTCCACCGCAAGGCGTCCCTGCAGGGCATCCCGGGCCCGAATGCCCGTCCAGGGCTGGGCCTGCATGCTGGCATCCAGATGCACCAGTCCCACATCCTCTGGAACCCGCAACCCCATGCCTTTCAGCGCGGGTTCAATCCGGTCGTCCAGGCTGATGTACACATCTGGCTTCCATGTGCGGTGCCAGGCTTTGAGCAGAATCTGGCGATACCAGCTCTTGGGCTGATCCGGGAGCAGTTGCCAAGGCTGTGCACGGAGCCAGGTCATACCCGGAACATGTTGGGGCGCTTCCTTCCAGCTTCCGCATTGCGCATAGTGATCCAGCGCATCCGTCATGGTTTCATATTGGAGAATAGGGATGCCTTCACCATCACGACAGAGCATCTGCTGCGCCAATAGAAAAGCCGCATTGCCTTCATAGAGAGACTCCAGGGAGCGATGATAAAAATGGACCCGACAGATCCGCCGGTATCCCGCCTGCCAGAGCCGGCAGAAGGCCTCCAGCTGATTCCGGTAGGCATCATTGAGCAGCAAAGGCAGGGAATGTCCTGGAACCTGACGGAAGCTCAGGATGCGGAAGCGTTCATAGGGAAGGGCTAACGAGTCCAGGGCGTAGGAAGGAACATCAAGCAGGACGCCTTCCACCCCGGAACGCTTCAGTTGGCGGGTGACATCCGCCTCCCGTCCGGACATGGCCGCCACATTATACAACGTAACCTCATAGCCCAGTTCCCGGGCCCGCTGCTGCAGGGCCTGAAGTCGGACATTCAATCCTTGAGTGGGATCCTGCTGTTCTTGAGGCGGGCGACCATCATGGTACAGCATGGCAATCACCTCCCGCACCCGGGCCGGTTTACCGTGGCGGATGGCGCGCATGTGTGCCTGCACGTAGGGATGGGGTTCATAGCCCAGATTGCGGGCCATGCGACGGATCGCCTCCCCCGCCTCCGGGGAGACTCTGGGCGAATTGCGCAGAGCCAAAGATACCGTGGCCGTACTGTATCCACTGGCCTCTGCAACCCGGCGTAAGGTAATCGGGCTGCCCGAAGCAGGAGAAGACACGGCTTTTTTCCGGCTGCGGAAATGATGTTCCAAGCCCTGCGCAAGCGCCCAACGTTTCACCGTGGGCGGGGAAACCCCCAGAGCCCGAGCCGCATCCGCAAAACTCCGGATCTTTTCAGGATCTTTCGCTAACCAGTTCGCTAAGTCTACAGGGCTGGGCATGAAGACAGTATATTGGATCTAACGGGTTAGATAAAGCATGACTTGAACTAGCTCCACTAGATGAATTAGAAAGGGAAACCCCATCAACACCGAGAGAGTTCAGGAGACAGGATGAAAACGAAATACACAGTCCCAGCCCTAGGTCTGGTCAGTTTGCTTACGGCTGCTTTCCTGCAGGCAGATGTGGTCTTTTCCTTCGGCTTGTCGGATAGCTATGTCACCAGCAATCAGAATTTGACCGGGGGGAATGATGTCACGGCCATCAGTGGCTCGGTAATCAGTCCCACTTCGAATTATACAGGCCCGGCCTTTATCGGGGGGCGGGACCTCACCGGCGGGACCGCTGGTACCTGGGCCATCAATGAAAGTACCGGAGATGCCAATTCCAACGGGAATCATGACTCCATATCTGCTTCGGTGAACTCTGCCAACGGCGAGGCTCAGTATCTGTTTTTTGCCTTTGAACAGGATCAGTTTGAAAGTGGCTTTAGCAGCGGAAATATCGGTCTGGACGCCAGCAGTACTTTCACCATCACCGCCCGACGCACCGGGGGACAGGATTCCGGTGTGGAAACGGCCGGTCTGCGTTGGGTGATCCGGGAGAACGGAACCTACTACGCATCGGAATTGAACAACGGTGCCAGCTTCTCCGGTGGCATCGATCAACCCCAGAACACCATCACCCAAACGAATCCGACTGCACTGAGTTGGTATCAGTACGACCCAGAAAGTAATGTGGCCTTGAGCTCCGAAGTGGCCGCCTCCCCCGGCTTCTCCCAAGTGGATGCCTTCGGGGTGTATTATGTGAATACCCGGGCCACTGGTTCGAATTTTCTCAATCTCAACATCACACAGCTGGAATTGAATGCCACTGCGATCCCCGAACCAGGAACGCTGAGCCTGCTCTTGCTCAGCGGCATCGCCCTGGCCCTTGCCCGCCGACGGCGCCACTGAGCTTCTATCTCAGTATGTCACCAAGCCCCTTCTTCCGGAAGGGGTTTTTTATGCCCGCAGGCCAGGTCAGGGTTACGATAACCGGGGAGCATTCTTCACAGAAGTCCCTTTCTCCGATAGGCTGGCCCATTGCCCGTGTCGGAGACCTCTATGCAGCATTTCCCCTACCCCTGTGAACTGATCTTTACCCAACTCGACGCCTCCCAGCTAGAGTTCTGTGAGCGCGTTCCTTGTGACGCCCAGGGTCCTCTTTCTGCGCTGGGGGGGAGCTGGCAGCTACAGGTCGATACGGGGGACCCGGCCTGCAAGTTGTCAGCGCAGCTGCTCAGTGGGCAGGTAGAGAACATCGCTCTGGGGCTTTCCTGGAAACTGACGGGGTGGAGTCCTGCAAGCTATGTGCTGATTCCCGGAGCGGTCTATGCCGGAAACCGCTTTCACTCCACAGCCTATCCCTACAGTCCTCCCAAAGTAGGTCCGAGTATGAGCAGTACAGACCGGACGCCCTATATAGGCGACCTGCCCAGACTCTCCCTGGAAGAGGGTCCCTCGCATCTGGACCAGATGTCCATCGACGCCGCCACACCCGGCATGGGCATCTATTTCCCGGAACAACAGAAAGCCCTGCTCCTGCTCACTCCCCAACAGAATAGCTGGGGCCCCTTTGGCTTGGAACTTCTGGAAAACGATGCCCGGGATGAAGCTGAACTTCGGCTCATGTCCCCCGGGTTGCGCCATGATCAGTACTTCAGCATCAATGGAGGCTTTTGTCAGGAATCCCCGGATCGGGGGGCTACACTGAAGCCCGGAGATCGGATCGAACTCCCTTTCCAGCTTCACTGGGTAGACTGTGACTCCATTCAGGGGCTGTTTGATCTGCTCTTCGCCCATCGCCAGGACTGCTTTGATGTGAGCCCCCTGCGCAAGGAGATTCCGTTCTCCGCCGTATGGGACATCCTCCACGAAAAACACAACCGGGAGAACTGGCGGGAGGAATTCGATCTGTATCAAGTAAGCATAAACTCGGAGATCGATACCCCCTCCATGCTTTTCCAGTCCGGATGGTGTGGCGGTATGATCACCCCCTACGCCATGGTTCAGGAGGGCGATGACGTTTCGCTGCAGCGTAGTCTGCGCAACCTCGATCTTTTCCTCCCTGACGCCATGGGCCAAGCTGGTTTCTTTCATGAATTTTACTGGGAGGGGCAATGGCAGTCCCAGCTTCAGGCCACATGGAACGCTGAGGGCCGCATCGAAATTCACGCCGTCAACGGACCCTGGACCCTGGTACGTCGGGTCGGAGATGTACTGTACTTTATTTGTCGCACGCTGCTCCTGCTTCAGGAGCGGGGTCTCGAGCAACACATCAAAGGCGAATGGCTGGACTGCCTTAAACGAAATGCAGATAGCATTGTGCGAAACTGGAAACGCTACGGCGAACTGGGTCAGTACCTGAATGTGGATACAGGTGCGGTCGAGGTGGCCGGATCCAGCGCCGGAGCCCTCATACCCGCAGCCTTGATTTTGGCCACCCGGCTGCTGCAGGAGGACTATGTGACGGTGGCAGCCGAGATCGGCGAACAATACCGTAGCCATGACCTGGCTCAGGGAGTCACCTGCGGTGGCCCCGGGGATGCGGTTCAGGCACCGGACAGCGAATCCGTGGCCGCACTCATTGAAAGTTTTGTACTGCTCCATGAAGAAACGGGGGAAGGCCACTGGGCCCAGGCCGCACAGGATGCGGTGGTGCAATGCGCCAGCTGGGCCTTATCCTATGACTACGAATTTCCTGAAGGGAGCGCCCTCCAGGAAATTGGAGCCCAAAGCCGGGGTGCCTTTCTAGCCAATGTGCAAAATAAAACCGGGGTGCCCGGGATCTGCACCCTCTCCGGACAAGGCATCCTTCGTGTGTTCCGGATGAGCGGCGATCTGCGTTTCCTCGATCTGCTCTACGAAATCGCCCACAGCATTCCTCAGTACATGGGCAGGGAGGACAAGGCGATTCCCACGCGATTGCGCTGGGGCCGGGACGGGGTGGAGCGTCTGCCTCCGGGTTGGATCTGTGAACGGGTCAACGTCACTCAGTGGGGAGAGGCCCTGGGCGAAATCAGCGCCTATTCCTGTTGGTGCGAAGTCGCCATGATGCTCACCTGGTGCGATCTCCCCGGAGTCTATGCGCAGCCGGACAGCGGCCTGATTCGCTGCCTCGATCATGTGGAGGCGGGATGGGATGCAGCAGGGAAGCTATGGATCCACAACCCCACTGGGTATCCAGCCCGGGTCCGGGTCATGATCGAGGAAGAGAGAGACATGTCCCGAGCCCTGCCAGTGAACATGGCCGCCACGCTCCCAGTGCTGGAACTGGCTCCCGGAGAACGCCGGATGATGGAGCATACCCTCCTCGTAGACCGGGAGAACGCGTGAGACCCAGCCCACCACAGCAGAATCCGTTGCGGGTCCGTGTCGCCGAAACCCGCCAGGAAGAGCAGATCTACCAGCTTCTTCAAACAGGCCGGGATGATCCCCTGGGTCACGTGGACATCCGCTATGCCGTAGAGGGGCAGAGCTTTGATGTGCGGCTCCATGCGGGTGTGGATGTAGAACATCTGAAGCTGGAGGAACTGCATCTAGATCCGCCGAGGGCTCTACAGGCGATTGAACGCATTGAGCTGGAAGCTTCCCCAGCTCAACGCCCTTCCCTGCAACGGTTGCGGGAAGCACCCGTTTCCCCCATTGGCTGGATGGAAGGCTGTATGCTCGAAGGTCTCCAGGCCGCTGGAGTAGAAGACGCCCTCCTCCAACAGCGCCTGCAGCAGTTTATCCCTGCGTATGGAGCACAACAGGGTCTGGAGGGCAGCTTGCCCGCAGCCTGCCTCGCCTCACTGGACCCGGAACATCCCTGGTTGGATGACATGCTCTCCCTCTGGATGCAGCACCGCGATGAACAGGGCCGTTTCCTCGAAGGAGGACGCATCGTCGCAGAAAGCTGCCTCACCCTGGCCTATCCTCTGGCCCGCATGGCCCGGATATGGCAGCAACCCGAACTGGCCGATCTGGCCCGAGGACAGGTGCAGGCCTGCACGAAGGCCCTGCTCGAACCGGGTGCCATTCTGCTGCGGCGCCATCTGGATGGCCAGCGCATCTTTCCCAACTGGTCCCGGGCTCTCGGCTGGTTCCTGCTGGGTCAGACCCTTACCCTACAGGAACTGGAAGAACGCCCACCCCTTGAGGCGTTGGAACAGGCTCTGGATCTGGTGTTGGCCCTGCAGGCAGCGGATGGCCTCTGGCGCAGTTTTGCCGATGATCCGGACTGCCTGCCGGAAAGCTCAGGCTCCTGTGCCATCGCCGCCGCCCTCTTCCGAGCTTCGGAACTTCTGCCTCACCGTTCTTCCGAACTTCGGAAAGCCGGCGAAGCCTGCCGCGAAGGGATTCGATTCTGGGTCACAGCGGATGGCTTTATCCATGGAGCTACCCAACACAACTGCGGCGGGGAGGCACTGCAACGCGGGAGCTATCGGGTCATCCATCCCTATGTCCTCGGATTGTATTTCATGATACCACCAAGGCGTCCTGCTCTCAGGGACTCCAACGGGCTGTCTGCTCATGAATTACCACAAACCAGACAAGCCTAGACCGTCTAGTCTTTTGAGTATGCTACTGCATGTTCAGTCTGTCTCCGGCAGCCTATGCTGGAGGAAGCACTATGAAAAATCTGATTTTTTTCCTGACTGACCAGCAGCATTTCCGGACCCTGCAAGCCAACGGCTGCCCCGAAGCCCTCACCCCCAACATGGACCGCCTGGCCCGGGAGGGCCTGAACTTTCAGAAGCATTTTGTGGTGAATCCGGTGTCTTCGCCATCCCGGGGGGCCATCTGGTCGGGACGCATGCCTTCGGTGAATGGACTCTACGGCAACGGCTGTAGTCTGCCGCCGGACTGCCCCACCCTGATCGATCTGTTCAACGAGAATGGTTTCGCCACCGGACATGTGGGAAAGCTGCATCTCGAGCCCACCATGACGGAGGGGCTGGAGCCGAATGATTTCGGCTTTGACTTTTTCCGCCTGGGCGAAGGAGATCAGTGGCTGAGTCACGATCACTATAACCTGTGGCTGCGGGAACAAAACCCCAACGCCTTTTTCCATCACTACCACCAGATGGCGGAGGAAGGCCACATGAAGGCCTACGCAGACAATCTTCCGGAAGAACTCTCTCACAATGCCTGGGTCACGGCGGAATCGATTGCCTGGATGAACAAACAGGCCGGGGACAACAAGCCCTTCTTTCTCTCCATGGGCTATTTTGATCCCCATCACGCTTGGAACCCGGTGGAGCCTTACGCCACGGAGTGGGCTTTCCGTGAAGTTTCGCCTCCTCATCACCCTCCAGCCTCTTGCCCTAAAAAACCGGCGCACTGGGGAGTGATGGATCAAACCCACAACGATCCGTTCTGGATGAGTTCCATCATCCGCAGTTACCACGCCATGATTCAGCACCTCGACGATTGCCTGGGGCGGCTGCTGGATGCACTCGAGGCCAGTGGAGAACTGGAAAACACGGTCATTGTGTTCAGCTCGGATCATGGGGAATTTCTAGGCAATCACGGCCGAATATTCAAAGGGCCCTATCTCTGCGACGACCTCTTACAGGTTCCCTTGATTGTGTGGGACGGAGCCAGGCGGAATACGCAGCAAGGAGAGGTATCTCCCCTCACCTCCTCTCTGGACCTGTACCCCAGCTTGGCCACCCTCGCCGGTATCGAACAGATCCCCGAAACGGATGGTCAACCCTTCCTCACCCATGAGCTCGAGCTCTGTACACAGCCTCGTGATTTTGTGATCAGCGAATGGAGGGAACATCAGCATGACCAGGGCCTTACCGGAGATATTCTCAGTATTCGGACGGAAAATGAACGCTACGTACGCTATGCCAATACCGGCGAAGAGGAGTATTACCGCCACGGCGAGGATCCCTATGAGTTGCACAATCTGGCCGCCGACCCCGACACCGCAGAACGCCGGGCGGCTTTGGCAGAACTGCTGGCACGGGAGGCAGCTCCCCCCGGGCAACACCCCGCCCCCTCCTGCCTCTGGTAATCCATCCTCCCTGTCCTACCCCATACATCTTAATCTTACTCTTACTCTCTAACACATGCCCCCAAATCCCCGAAACCTGATTCCTGTTCACGAGTGGGAATGCCCCTTTACCGATGCCTTTGCTCAGTTCTCCCTGGGTTTCAGTGACCACAACCTCGGCCCCAATTTCCTGCACCCCAAAGCCGCCATCGCCAGCTACGAGATGTGCAGCCCCCTGCTCCAACTCTGGCAGCGTCGGGAGGGAGCCTGTCACATCATCCGTCGTCATGCTCTGGAATCACTGCCCTGGTGCGTGCGCGAAGAAGCCGAGTTGTTTGTAGGGGCACAACGCATCGAGATCCGCACCGAAAGCCTGTTTCGCGATGCCCGCCGGGCCCAGATTCGGATCACCCTGAGAAACCCTGGGGAACGCGCAGTCACCCCGGAGCTGTTCTGGGCGGGCTGCCTCCGTGCAGACCGGGAAAACCGTGGAGCCCTCGCCCCCTACACATCCGCCCGGCCAGGAGAACGCCGGGCCATCGCAGAACACTGTCCGGGGGGGCTGGAATGCGGTCTGGATCCCAATGGCCGGGAATCTGACCTGCCGCAGCTGCGCTTCCGTCTGCTCAGTAAGCAGCTACAGGCCCGACTCGCCGATGGACCGCCCTGGGGGGGAGGCGCCGACAGAGAGCAGGGACATTTTTATGAACTGGCACCAGAGCAGCCTCTGATGCTGGAGGCCGGCAGCAGCACCGAATTCCTCATCGAAATCCAGTTTCGGGGCGCCAATGCCGGGGAGGCGCTCTGCCCTTGGGAGGATATAGATCCCGTGAACGGGGATGAAGCGTTCCGACATGCGGAAAGCCGCTGGGCGGAGGCGTCCGGCCTCCGGAAGCTCGCTCCGGATCAGGGTCACCTCCTGCGGGCACGCAGCGGGTTGCTCTGCGATGGTGTCGAGGGCCACAACGGGGAATTCGGTCCCTGGATTGCCTCGCTCTGTTCCTTCGGTACCCAGGATTTTTCCTGCTCCTTTTTTTGGGACAGCCTGTTCAGCTCCACCGCCCTCAGCCGCTTTCATCCTGAAGCGGCACGGGGAGCCATGGCCACGGCGTTCATCCGCCAGCATGAGTTTGACGGGGCCGCGCCGGAACGGAAATGGAATTACAGCTGTCCGCAACACAGCCTGATTGGCTGTCCACAGTCCCCGATAGGGAGCTGGGCCCTGAACCAGTATCTGCGGGCAAACGACGGGGAGACAGATCGAGCTTTTGCCCGGGATCTGCTGCCCCGGCTCCGGGCGAACCACCTGTTCTGGCAGAACCACAGTGATGCCGATGGAGACGCTCTCTCGGAATACAACTGGTCCGGGCAGATTGGCGACAACTCTCAAATGTGGGACCGAGTGGCCATGAGCGGTCCGGATGGGGATTCCGGCTGCTTCTGGCTTCCACCCGTGGCCTCGGTGACCTGCAACAGTTTTCTCTACCGCGACGCCCGCGAGCTGGCGAAGCTCTGCGGCAGTCTGGGATTGAATGAGGAACAACAGCACTGGCGTCAACGTGCTGAAAGGATTGCCGCCACCATGCAGAAATGGCTCTGGGTGGAGACGGAACAGGCCTATCTGGACTACAATCACCGCACCCGGGAACACCACCGCATTGAAACCTTTTTCCAATTTCTGCCCCTCTGGGCAGAGCTCCCCATGCCCAGGGAGGCGAAACGCCGTTTAATTGAGGACAAGCTCCTCGATCCCGAACAGTACTTCGGAGCCATCCCCTTCCCCTCTGCCCCCTACAACTCCAGCGAGTATGATGCGGGCGGGTACTGGCGCGGCCGTGCCTGGTCCCATATTTCCTGCTGGATCCTCTCCGCTCTGTGGCGGGAAGGCTATCACCAGGAGGCAGACGAAGGGGCCGACCGCATCATTGCCTGGCAGGAACGGCGGGATTTCCGTGAGAACATGCACAGCGACCCCACGGTGTTCGATCCCAAGGGCTTCCGGTACTACAACTGGGGCTGCGCAGCCACGCTCTACCTTCAGGAGCGCATCTACCGACTGGAACACTCGCTGGATTCTGATGCGCTCTGAAGGCCGCCCTTTTCTTTCCCCTCCCTTAGCCCCTGCACCCCCTCATCTCATGAACATACGCCCTGACTGGACTTCCGCCACCACTCCCTTCGACGCCACCTGGTCGCGCATGATGAATGCTGATCAATTTCAATGGATGGTCCGTGCCGACATGCTGGAGCAACTGGCCATGGTCAAAGAGGATCTGGATGTCGAATACATCCGGGGCTGCGGCATGTTTGATGACAAAATGAAAGCCTGGACCCAGGATCCCCGGGATTTCCGTCTGCCCGGAGATCAGCGGCCACGCTACCTCAACTTCCAGGTGATTGACTATGTCTTTGACCGGCTGCAGGCCCTGGGGATTCGTCCACTCTACACTACCTCCTTCACCCCATCAGCGATGGCTTCCGGCAGCCTGGAAATCTGGCAGCACAGCAACACCACCCAGCCGAAGGACCTAAAGCAGTGGACGCAGTTTGTCCGAGACGGTATCCTGCATGAACTCTCCCACCGCGGCCTCGAGGAGGTATCCAGCTGGTATTTTGAGTGCTGGAACGAAGCCAACCTCAGCGGCTGTTTCTACGGCGGGACCCAGGCGGAGTGGTTCGAGCTGTGGGCCGCCACCTATGAAGGGGTGAAAGCCGCCTGTCCCGACCTTCGCCTCGGAGGCCCCTCCACGGCACGGGGGGAGTGGATCGAAGAATTTCTGGATTGGACGGGCGAACGGGGTTGCCCTCCGGACTACCTGATTTCGCACTTTTATAACAACGATTCTGAAGCGGAGCCGCTCAGTCCCTTCGACGGACCTGCCAGTCACAAGGTCAAAGACTCCCCTCACTTCGGGGCTGGAGTGGTGCGCGGTACCCGCAAGATGCTGGATGCACGGGGCTTTCAAGGGGAAGTGCACTGGAACGAATGGGGTCGCTCCTGGTTTCCGGCGGACCCCGCCAAAGAAACGCCTCTGGAAGCGGCCTATGTGGCCAAAACCATGTGCGAGGTTTCGCAGGAAGCGGACATCTTTGCCTTCTGGTGTATTTCCGACATCTACGATCAGGCGGGATACGGACGTGAGGAATTCCAAGGAAATTATGGTATGCTCAGCCTGCACGGTCTGCGCAAACCCGCCTATTTTGCCCATATGCTGCTCAACCAGGCCGCAGGGGAACGGGTGGAGCTAGCGGAAGTGGATCCAGAAGGACTGGAAGGAGCCGTGGCCACCCGCAAGGGAGATCAGCTATCGGTCCTCGCCTACCGCTATCCGGCCCAGGTCACGGATGAGGTGAATAGCAAAGAAATCTGTATTTCCCTCCCAGCTGGAACTGATCAGATCCGCGTAGCCCGTATCGACCGCAAGCATCACAACATCAAACCCCTCTGGGATGAGATGGGGGCTCCCGCGATTCTCCGCGTCTCTGAAGCCGAGGAGCTGCGTGCTCAAAACCAGCTCGAGTTTGAACACAGGGGGTTTCAGGTTGAACACAAGGCGGATGAGACCCTGATACGTCTCACTCTCGAAAACCCGGGCGTGTTGCTGCTGCATGCAGAGCAATAAATAAAGCGCAAGTGATCGACTCGAGTTTATACGAGCAAACCCTTGCCGTAAATACGGATTATCCGTATAATCATACAATGAAAACAACGCTCATTCTACCTGATCAACTAATGCGGCAGGTAAAATCAAGAGCAGCTCTAGAAGGATGTTCTTTAAGCAAATATGTTGAGAGATGTCTGGAGCAATCGTTAGAGAATGACAGAACGCCTCAGGTTGAAAATTGGTTATCTCTTCTACCGGAGCTCCCCCCGCAGGCGTTGCGGGAAGTGGAGCAAACATTGAACGACTC
This sequence comes from Verrucomicrobia bacterium UBA6056, assembly GCA_002429005.1. GTDB lineage: Bacteria > Verrucomicrobiota > Kiritimatiellia > SS1-B-03-39 > UBA6053 > UBA6056. Next base: position 13,858 of record DIYK01000112.1, on the reverse strand, counting down.
CGGGTTCGACCAGATTGATCCGGAGATGTGGGCATGATCTTAGACACGAATGCCATTTCAGCATTAGCGGAAAGGGATCCGGATATCATTTCAGCAATATCTTCGCTCCCGAAACTAACCTTAAATCTCATTTCTCTTGGTGAGTACAGATTTGGAATTGATGGTTCTTTTCAAAAAGAGTTGCTACAACAGTGGTTAGACATGCTGATGAGGCAATCAGTACTCGTTGCCCCTCGACTGGAGACGCTTTCACATTACAGCCAGATAAGGCACGAATTAAAAAAAGCTGGGACACCGATTCCTGCGAATGATCTTTGGATTGCGGCATTGTGCAGAGAGCATGGACTTCCCCTACTAAGTAAAGATAAACATTTTGATGAAGTTCAGGGCCTGCTCAGAATGGAGTGGTAACTTAGCCTGCCAGGTGCTGTTTCCGCCAGGCGGCGGGGCTGAGCCCTTCCCGCTGGGCAAAACTGCGGCTGAAGGTTCGTTCACTGCGAAAGCCGCTCAAACGGCACACTCGCTCGAGCTGGATCTCCGGATCGGCCAGCAGCTCTTTGGCCTGAGCATAACGCAGCTCCCGTAAGAATTCGCCCGGGCCATGACCACGCCATTCCCGGTAGGCCACACTGAAGGCTTCGCGACTCATGCCCACCACCCGGGCCATGTCCTGCACGGTGAAGCCATGACTGAACCCTTCCCGGGCAGCGGCCTCCGCATCGGCCAGGGGATGCATGCCGTCCCGGCCGCCACTCTCCTGTAAATGCCATTCAAGAATCTGACTGATCAGCTGAGTGAGCAGCGCATTGCATTGAAACGAATCGAGATCGCTGCGCCACCAGCGGTTGCTTATCCTCCGCACCAGAGGACGCAGGGTTTCGGATAAAGGCCCAGGAATGATCCGCGGAGCGCCTTTGCCAAACAGATAGTAAAATCCCTGCTGATGTCGCTTCTCCGGTTCCGCCGGACGCCAGGACTGCTTGTAATTCCGCACCCGTTCCCGGTAGAGCAGGTCAAACTCCAGAGAACGGCACCAGAAATGACGATGCGGCCACAAGGATCCTTTGGCAGAAGGAGGCAGCAACAAAATCCGGCCTTCACTGATCTCTTTTTCCGTTTTGCCATTATCCCAGTGCAGCACCCCCTCCTCCACCAGCACCAACAACCAACAGCCCCAGGGATGGGGTTGGCTGAGCGGAAAATCGATTCGGGTCTTCGAACGCGAACAACGCAGCAAAAAGGGTGCGTAAGCCTGGGTCATCGCTCTGGGAACTGTGGGCATAGAGAAGAGAGGGCCGGTATGGGTTGTCCGTTGGCGGTTGGCGGTTGGCGGT
>DIYK01000112.1:11466-12422 GCA_002429005.1 Verrucomicrobia bacterium UBA6056 | reverse complement strand
CGGTTGGCGGTTGGCGGTTGGCGCCGTGTAGGATCTGGAAACGAGCAGCCGATTATTTTGAAGAGTTAAATACATTTTGAGCGGATTGGCAAGAGCGGCTTCCCTGGCCTAGGTTATGTGGAGCTCAGATTTTATCTTATGAATATACTCTTATTGACCTTTGATGACTTACGCGGTGATTTTGGCTTGGCTGATCTTCCCGACCGGGTGATTCCGAATATTCGGCGCTTACAGCAGCGGGCGATGAGCTTCACTGAAGCCCATACCCCCTGTGCGATATGTGCGCCCGCCCGGGCCACACTGTTCAGCGGTCTGATGCCGGACACGCATGGCGTCACCACCTTGAAACAGAAGTTGCGGGGTAAACTGCCTGATCTGCTCACCTGGCCTCAGCATCTTCGGCAGAACGGGTGGAAGACCATGCGCGCCGGAAAAATTTATCACAAGGGGGTGCCCGACTGCCTCGTGGCTCTGGGCGACGGGGATGATGACCCCTATTCCTGGGATCAGAAATTCAACCCCCCTGGCTACGAATTACATTCTAACGGGCAGTATGTTAATGCGACCCCTTGGGAGAGCCATACTGCAGGTACGGGTGGAGCCATTGCCTGGCTGCGGGCGGAAAAAGGGGATGAAAAACAACACGATTGGCGCATGGCCAGTCATGTGATTGACGCCATTCAGGCCCATGACGGATCCCACCCACAGATGTGGGCAGCCGGCTTTATCCGTCCCCATGTGCCTCTGGTCGCTCCCAAAGCCTATTTCGAAGCCTTGGACGACCTGGACATCCCCTTGCCCGCAGAACCTGCCGGAAGCACCGATCTGCCCGATCAGGTTCGAAATCAATGGTGCGGGCATTGGCAGCTCTCCGAGGAGGATCGGCGGGAAGCTATCCGCGCCTATCTCGCCACGCTCATGTACGCGGATGCACAGGTGGGACGTATTCTCGACGC
>DIYK01000112.1:0-11400 GCA_002429005.1 Verrucomicrobia bacterium UBA6056 | reverse complement strand
CAGGTGGGACGTATTCTCGACGCCCTCGAGGACAGCGGTCATGCGGAAAACACCCTGATTCTGCTCACCGCAGACCACGGCTTCCAGCTCGGAGAACATGGTCTCTGGTTTAAAAACTTTCTCTTTCGGGAATCCACGCATATCCCCTTCATCCTCGCTGACCCACGATGCCCACAGAGTCATGGCAAGCAGTGCTCCGCTCTCGTGGATCAGAGTGATGTATTTCCCACGCTGATCGACCTGCTGGATCTGCCCGATCCAGGGGTGGCCTTTGCAGGCCACTCCCTCGCGCCCTTGCTGCTGGATCCCACGCAGGAACTGCGCGAGGCCCTGAAGCTTCAGGTGGATTGGGGAGAGGTCCAGGGTCGAGCAACCCGTACCCACCAAGAGCTACGGATCCAGTGGAGTGGAAGCATCGAGCAGGAGCAGCGTTTCGATCTGAGCAGAGATCCCGGCGAACACATCGACCTGCTGGCCTAGCCTCTTCTCAGATCAGCGTTTTGTAAACACACGTACTTTGTATCGGATTTTTAGTTCCTGTCCCTCTCCGGGCTTGAGATTCACGGTCCAGGCCAAGCGGTTGAGCTGGTCCTGAGTCTCGCCCATGCCTCCGAGCGTTTGCAGGCTGACGGCTTCCGGAGGATCCTCCGGGCGACCATGAAACTGGCGGCTGACTTGGAGCTCCGTGTCAAAGGCCATACCGTTTCGGACCTGAATACTTAGCTCACGGGTTTCATCGACCCAGCGGATCTCTTTCATCAGCCAGAAGGCTTTGCCATGATAGTGACTTTGCTTGTCTTTTACCTCCATGCTGCCCGGCTCTCTGAGCAGCACGGTCTCCTCCGCGACTCCGACCACGCCCACAGCTGTGCCCACCTTGAAACGGCCTTCGCTGTTCCGGGGGGTGTAATAGATCTGATCCTGTGACAGAGCCACTCCGTCTTTCATCACCAGTGCCGGCCCGGTGGTCAGCGGGGTATCCTGCGCGCTGAGCAACCAGTAATGAATCAGCGGATTAGCCGCCCGGTCCTGAGGTCCGGGCTGGTGGTTGGCACGGCGAACCCGCTGATCAGCAATCTCCCAGGTGACCAGATCCCGGCATCCGAGATCCATCTGGGCGAGCTTCACAATCGCACGCTCGCCTTTGGCGAGATCGACGTCCTGTACCCGGAACAGATGCAGACTGCCCGCATCGCTGCTCTGCACGTCCGGCAGAGCCGGTGCGGCTCCCGGCTCCGGCTGCCGCACTTCGATGGGGGCCGCATTGGCTGCCAAGCCGTTCATGGTCACCTGGGTAAAGCGTGCGTTGCGAGCAAAGTCATTGGAAAAAATCGGAGTTTCCTGAAGTACCGTCGTCACCTGCTGCAAGGTTTTCTGGGCAACCATGGGGGAAGCTTCATCCAGAAACATAAAATTGGGCACGCCCACCACCAGATGCAGGTCACTGCCTTTCAGGTCGAGGAGCTGATTGGCAATTTCTCCTTGCAGTTCCAGCTGCACCCGCCCCTGTTTCGTCCGTTCCAGCACATAAGACGGAGTCCAGCGAACGCCTTTCCACAGATAATAATAGGCCACACTCACTTCCTGACCCGGCTGGGTTCCCTCCAGAGCGATGCGCAGATGCTGTCCGGTCTGATCCGGATCCCGGTCCAGAGCCTCCGAATCCAGAAAGCGCCAGGACTCCACTTCAGACATGGGCAGCAGACTGATCATCCCGTCCGCCTGTTTGATGGTGAGAATGAGTTCATCCTGTCCGGTCACCTTCGGCATTCCCAACTGGGTGGCAATTCCGGAAGGGTTATGCAGTCCCAGCAATTCCCCCTGGATGAGGTTGTCGTTTCCGCGACGAAGCACTTCGACCGGTCGGCCGGTCGCACTGCGTCGGGCCTCGACAAAAGAGCGGGCGGCCTGCTGGGAATCGGGCGCTGCGGATGCGGTCAGCATGTTCACGGTCACCCCTGGAGTTTGACTGGTGACACCCACGGTACCGAAGGCCGCGTTGGAAATCGGAGCTGTAACCACCATGCCATCCGCCCCCACCTTCACCTTGCCCTCCTTCATGACAAATACCGTACCGTCTTTGAAGGTCACCAGGGTTTTCACCTTCGCTGCAAGAAAAGGCAGCTCGGTAGCCTGAGCCGTCCAGCTCAGCACACACAACATAGACACAACAATACAGCGCTTCATGACCAGATCTCTCCTCATAGGGTTGAACTCGACTACATAGCTTGAATCCGCCCTCACTCTGTCAGAGCCCCGTCATCGAAATGTAAAAAAATCTGCAGATCCGACATCATACCTTTTCCTTGAAGCTGTACCGAGAACAGCTAGGCAAGAGGGATGACACGCTACCACGTGATGATTCATGGAGAACAATTTCTCCTTCAGTTGGAACAGAAAGCCGCCTGGCATGGCTTTTATCAAAATTTCTGCGTGGAAGCGGAGAATCCGGAAGAGGCTGAAGATCAGGTCATGGAACGGCTCAGCGAAGATGAAGACTTATGTGAGATGACTTTGAATCCCGAAGAAAAACCACCTTTGCTGAGCGTGGAGGAGATCTCTGAGCTGACGGATCCTACTCGGGAAGGTGAACTCCCCACGGGACGTGCCTGGTACCCGGAAAAAGCCTGGTGGCAGTTCTGGAAATCCTAAAACATCCTGGAAAGACATGCCTATGGCTACGTATCGATTTACCCAAGAGCTATACCTGCAGATGTCCGAAGAGCTGATCGGAGGCAAAGGGAAAAAATCCGCGCTCGTCCTCGTCTCCGTGGCGCTCCTGTTTCTGGTTTCGTATTTCACGAGTGAAGATGCCCCCATACACACTCTCCTCTTCGGGCTAATGATTCCGATCGTTCTCTTGGCAATGCGGCTCCTGCTGAAGCGCTTTCTGCGCCGCAGCTATGAGCAGCAAGCTGCGCTTCAGGAAGAAATTCAGGCAGAATTCAACGCATCGGGAACTCAGCTTTCTCAAGCTTCGGGAAATCACCAGCTTCCCTGGGAACGGGTGCTGAAGTGGAAAGAAACGAAAGGCTTTCTCTATTTATACGAAAACCCACAGGTCCCGATTGCGGTCCCGAAGGCTGCGCTAGCAGACGAAGAACTGAACTGTATACGGAGCGCCTTGGCAGAGCACAAGCTGGCTACATAATCTGGGACGAGTCCTCACACCTGGACTGACCTACAGGTAGCGGGTGGATGAGGGGGGATGACGCTGATAATGTGCGCGGACCCTTGGCCCGCGTGTTTTATCCTTACCGCCACCCTAGCCCGGCGGGGGGCCTTCAGCCCACCCTTCGGACTAGGCTGTTTATGGGGGTGGACCTTTGGCCCACGGGTAACGGGAAAGATCAAGGTAGCCGAATATGTGTCATGCTGTAGACGGACCACAGGTCCACAGGTTGCAGGAACGATCAGGCTTACAGAACATGCAGCATGCTGGTAGACGGGCCATGGCCCCGTCCCCATATCCAGCCTAGTCCGAAGGGTGGGCTGAAGGCCCCCCGCCGGGCTAGGAACCGATAAACATCATCCGAAGCGGGCCATCGGTCCGCTCACATCATAGAAGAACATGCAGCATTTCCATTGGACTTAGAAAACGAATCTGGGGATAGTCTATCATCATGCCTCAGCATACAGACGCCATAAAAGAATCCTGCGCTCCCATGACCACCGAGGAACTAGCCCGGCGTTTTAATGAAATCCAATCCCGTTGCACAGGCTTGCTGGATAGATTGAACCCGGATACGGCACCCTACCCCAGTATTCTGGCTTTTGCTTCTTCGCGCTTAGACCCTGGTCCTGTAATGAAGCATTTTTGCGAATTTTACGCTCAGGAACGCCAGTCCCTTCTCGCTGAGTGTGCAGAGCTCCCATTCCTGTTCGAACGCATCTCCTCCTGGCCGGAATTGCCCCGGCAGGACGACAATCCAGCGAGGAGAGGACTGGATCGTCTTCGCTCCATTCTCAAGAGGCCTTTTCGGAACCTTAGCTCTCGTAGTCTGGAGGAAAAACTGCGCAAGATCTCTGAATCAGCCGATTCGTTAAAGGTGATCCTCCGAAATCCGGAACTTTTTCCGGAGTCTGACTCCTCCCTAATCTGAATCCCTCTTAAGGGTCCGCAAGCAGGGGTACCCAGACAAAAAGAAGTTCAGCCTTTCTTATTGATAACGCGTTATCAATACCATATGTTGTCGTTATGAGTGAAAAACGACTTCCTGTAACGGTGCTTTCCGGCTTTTTAGGCGCGGGCAAAACCACATTGCTGCATCATATCCTGCTCAATCAGGAAGGCAAACGTGTTGCGCTGATCGTGAATGATATGAGCGAGGTGAATATCGATGCCGCGCTGACCCGCGATCAGGGTGTCACCCTGAAGCGTTCCGATGAGAAACTCGTCGAGATGTCGAACGGCTGTATTTGCTGCACCCTTCGGGATGATCTTCTTCTGGAAGTATCCCGACTGGCACAGGAAGGGGCCTATGATTACCTGCTCATTGAGTCTTCCGGCATCTCCGAACCTCTCCCTGTTGCGCAGACATTTACATTTATTGACGAAGAAGGCAACTCTCTGGAAGATCTGACCCGCCTGGACACGCTGGTTACCGTGGTGGATGCAGTGCACTTTCTGGATCAATACCAAGGCACCGACACCCTGCTGGATATGGATATGGCTGTCGATGAAGAGGACGAACGCGGTCTGGCCGAATTGTTTGTGGATCAGGTGGAATTTGCCGATGTGATTCTGGTGAACAAATCCGATTGCGTCAGCAAAGAAAAATTGCGTGAGGTCGAAGATACCGTGCGTACCCTGAATCCGGGTGCAGAAGTGATCAGCACCGTACGCAGCGAAGTTCCTCTCGATAAGGTATTGGGAACCAATCGCTTCGACATGGAAAAAGCCAGCAACTCCGCAGCGTGGATTCAAGAGCTTCAGATTGAACATACCCCGGAAACCGAGGAGTATGGCATTGGCAATTTTGTGTTCCGCAGCCGCGCTCCCTTTCACCCGAAGCGTTTCTGGGATTTCATTCATAAGGACTGGCCCGGCCTGCTGCGTTCAAAAGGCTATTTCTGGATCGCCAGTCGTCCCGGGATCGTCGCCGTATGGTCTCAAGCTGGTGGTATGGCCGAATTTACTCCGGCAGGATACTGGTGGGCAGCGGCCCCGGCAGAAAACTGGCCCGAAGATCCGGAAGCCATCGCCTGGATCAAAAGCAACATGGAAGAACCTTGGGGAGACCGCCGACAGGAGCTGGTGTTCATTGGCCAGAAGTTGCCTCAGCAGGAAATGCGCGAGGCTCTGGAAGCTGCACTCCTCACGGCAGAAGAAATCAGTATGGGAATGGATCGCTGGCCCGTGTTCCAAGATCCCTTCCCCGCCTGGGTTCCGAAAGAAAGCTGACCATGCCCCGCAGCGCCCTTCGCATAGACTATCCGACCCTACGGCTCGGACGGAGGTTGACCGATCAACAACTCTGGTGCATGGGCTGCGATCTGCGTACAGCACATTTTCCCCTGAAAGAATTAGGGTGGACCCTGCATGCCCGGCCGGATAAATCCCGAGGCTGCGCACGTCTCACCGGCATGTTGCCGGATGGCGGACACCTCTCGATCTGGGGCTTCGGCTTTCTCGCCCGGGATCTGACACATGGCGCCATGTGGTTGGAACGCAAAGGCTTCCGCCCGCGAAGACGCGATGACTGGGATCCCACAGTTCCGATGTTCGAATTGAAAGAACTGCCGCTGTTCCGCAGTCCGGAAGATGAAGATCAAAGTGATGCGATTCTCTTTTTACTGATTCAATTAGCTGAACGGCTTGCCGATCATGAAGAGGACTGCAATGCCATCCTCGGAAAAGAACATCGTGCCCGTTGCATTCAACAATGGAAGTTTCGTTGTTCTGCCCTCGCCCCAGAGGACATGCCCCAGCTGTGGCGGCAGCTAGGGACGCAACTGCGAAGCTTGCGCAAGCAACTTCAACCCCATGCCCCCGGGATATCTGTACTATGACGCCTGCACACGATCCCGAAGATCGCCGTTTTGCCTTTCTGACCTGGGTTCCTGAGATCAAACCCGATCACCAGCCCGTGAAAGTCACCTTGCTGAGTGGGTTTTTGGGTTCCGGAAAAACCACGCTGCTGAAACATCTTCTGCGGGAACGCCCCGGAGGCCGCTTCGGCGTGGTGGTGAATGATGTCGGAGATGTGAATATTGATGCTGCCGACCTCAAACAGAATTTCCCGGAAGAGGAAAGCAGCATGGAAGTACTCACAGAGCTGACTCAGGGCTGCATCTGTTGCTCAATTGGCAACGAACTGGCAGATTCCCTGGTCTATTTGTGGGAAGAATACCGCCCGGCTCATATTTTCATCGAAGCCTCAGGCATGGCCAACCCGCGTAACGTGTTGCAAGCCTTCTACTCCAGAAATTTTGCGGGACACAGCTTGGAAGAGGTGTTTGTCATTGCCAACATGGTCTCCGTGCTCGATTGCGGGCAATTTCTGGAAGAGTGGGACCGGGCATTGGCCGATAAAAGGCGTAAACGCCGCATCCTGCTCAGTGATCCCCGTCACCCCTATGTAGAGCTGATTATGGATCAGGTGGAAACCTGTGACATCCTCGTTCTCAATAAGCAGGACAAACTTTCGGAACAGGATCAGGCACGGGTCCTGGATATTTTTTCAGATCTGAATCCCAGAGCCCGGCTTTTGCCGGTCAAGGAAGGCCAAGTAGACCCGGATGAGATCCTGGAAGCCCAGCATTTTGATTTACACGAAACCCAACGAGGGGGGCGGGTATACCACTATCTGGAACTCGAAGGACCCGCTCCTGTGGATGTTGAAGATCTCACCGAGGATGAGGGATTGGCCAAGCCCAGCAAAAGCTACGGGCTGACCACCATGGTCTTCCGTTCCAGGAACCCTGCACGCCAGCAAGACCTGTTTCGGGTACTCACATCCGAAATTCCCGGGCTGGTCCGTGCAAAAGGATTTTACTGGACCAGCGATGAGCTCGCAAGCTGCGGGGTGCTCTCCTTGGCGGGAGGCATTCTCCGCGCTGACCGGGCTGGAAAGTGGTTTATTGATTTGGTTCAGGCCGGAAAAGAAAAGCTGGATGAGATGCCTCCGCCTGTACGTGCAGCCTGGGACGGCCCGATCCAAGGAGACCGTCGTCAGGAAATTGTACTGATTGGTGTAGATCTCGACCGGAAAGAGGTTATGGGTAAACTGGAGAAATGCTTGGAACCCAGTCCTTATCCCAAGGTGTTCTTATGATCCATAACCTGATTATTGTTGGCGCCGGCCCTGCCGGTATTGGCATGGGCCTCGAATTAAAAAAACGAGGTGTTGATGCGGTACGCATTGTTGACCAACGTGGGATTGGTGCTGCCTTTGAAGCCTGGCCTCGTGAAACCCGCCTGATCACGCCCTCTTTTCCGGCTCATGCCTACGGCTGTGCCGATCTCAATGCCATCGACTTACAAAGCTCCCCCGGGGCGATGTTGGGTGTCGATCATCTCAATGGCCATCAATATGCTCAGTACCTCAAGGAGATGGCCCGAAAACATGATCTTCAAGTCGATGCCCCCGTGCAGGTACGTTCCCTCTCCCGACAGGAAGGACACTGGGAACTGGAAACCACGCAGGGACTGCTTCAGGCACGCTGTGTGGTTTGGGCCGTAGGGGAATTCGGCAGCCCGCGCACGGAAGGCATTCCCGGACTGGAAAACTGCATTCATTATGCCGATGTAACCAGTTGGGATCAGCGCGGTGGAGAACAATTTGTGGTTCTGGGCGGAGGAGAAAGTGGCATCGACTCTGCCTGCAATCTCATTTCCCGCGGGAAAGTCGTCATCGTTCTCGATCGCGATCCCAGTTGGGAAACCTGTGAAGGAGATCCCTCCCTTACCTTGTCCCCCGTCACGGTGGAACGTCTTCGCAAAGCCAAGACCTCCGGTAGACTTTTCTTGGAAAGCGGTGTTGAACTGAAGAGCATCGAAGCGGTGAGTAACGGATATCGTGCCGTGGTGGCCGGCGATCGCTTTTATGAGTGCGACGGTCTTCCCATTAACTGCCTCGGCTTTTATGGTGCTCCAGCACAGATTCCCGAACTGTGGGAATGGAATGATGGGGATATTGTTCTCAGCCCGAATGACGAATCTACAAAATACCCCGGTCTCTTTTTAGTAGGACCTCAGGTCCGGCAACCCGACGAAATTTTCTGTTTTATTTACAAGTTCCGAACCCGCTTTCCCCGGGTTGCGGATGCCATTCAAACCCACCTCGCGCAGACTTCTGCGCCAGCAATCTCATGACTGAAGCCGAACAAACCCTCGAAAATCCATTCGCAGAACGCATCTCCATCGAACAGGTAGAAGAAGGCGATCAGCTCGCACCTAAATTCGATGCCAAGGGGCTCATTCCCGTGGTTACCACCGAATTTGACAGCGGCGAACTGCTCATGCACGCCTACATGAACCCCGAAGCTCTTCAGAAGACCATTGAAACCGGAGAGGCCTTCTACTGGAGCCGCAGCCGTCAATGTCTGTGGCATAAAGGCGCCACCAGCGGTCTGGTTCAAAACGTACGGGAGCTGCGAATTGACGATGACCAGGATTGCCTGTGGATGCGGGTCACCGTGGCCGGATCCGGTGCGAGTTGTCACGTCGGGTACCGTAGCTGTTTCTATCGAGCCATTCCCACCGGGGATGACTCCGGCGAGCCGCTTCGTTTTCTAGAAGGCGAAAAGACTTTTGACCCCAAAGAGGTCTACGGCGACGCCCCCAACCCCACCATCCTCTAATGTCCGAAGCGATTCTTCAGGACGAACAAAGCTGGCGTGAGTTCATTACCCGCGAATGCGGGATTGAACTCAACGCAGACTTTGCCCGCTCCCGGGTGGAGTCTCTGAGCAACCCCGATGATCCCGCAACGAAGGCTTTCACCGAAAAATACGGGGAAGCCTACCTCAAGCAGGTAATCCATTGGTTCGGGCGGGTTGTAGAACGGGGTTACTAAGATGAAGACCATTCTGATCGGTATGGAGAGTTCTGGGAAAACAGAGCTCGTCCGCTCCCTTACCGGTAAAGCGGGGGAAAGTGGGCGCTTCCGGGGCACCACCCTGGCCTGCGAAAGCTATCGAAGGAATGGTTATGAATTCGTAGATAGCCCCGGGATTCTGCGCAGTCTCGACAGTGTCAGCAGCAGAGAAGCCCTGGAGAGTCTGGAAGAAAACACGCAGGTTCTGCTGGTACTGAATGCTTTGTTTCTGAATGAGCAGCTCCAGGAACTGTTCCCGCTGCTGAAGGACAAACAGGTCTCAATTGTCCTGACCCATTGGGATCGCAGTGCCTCCCATCCGCAAGCAGAGGAAACTCTGCAGGAACTGCGCAAGGTACTGCAGGTCCCGGTGAGCCCCTTGGATGCGCGAAATCTGGATACAGATCAGCGTCAAGCGCTCCTCGACAAGCTAGCGGAGGCCTCAGAACTTCCGGAGAGTATTCCTGCATTCCGCTCCTTGGAAACCCGCAGCCCTCGAAAAGACCTCTTTCAAGTCCCGGTTCTAGGTCAGATTCTTTCCATTTCCATGCTATTTGGCCCGGCCTGGATCGCGGTCAGTTCCGCCAACGCCTTCGCAGATTCGCTGTATGACCCACTGGATGCAGCACTCTCTCCCCTCCTGGACCGTTTCGATTCCTGGCCGCTCTGGATCCAGAGCATGCTTGCCGGAGATTATGGCTTTTTCGCGATGTTCCCCTTCCTGCTGCTCTATGCCTTGCCCACGGTATTGATTTTTGCCCTGTTCCTCTCCCTGCTGAAAAGCAGCGGACTGGTGGACCGGCTCACGGTATCGCTCGAATCCCTGTTACGCCCCATTGGCCTCAGCGGACGGGATGTTGTTCGTGTCGTCATGGGCTTTGGTTGCAATGTCCCGGCCGTCATCAATACCCGTGCCTGCTCCAGTTGTAGCCGGGGGGCAACTGTCCATGCGATTTCTTTTGGTTCCGCCTGCTCCTACCAGCTGCCAGCCACTCTTGCGGTGTTCGCTGCGGCCAGTATGCCGGGTTTAGCTCCTATCTTTTTAGCTTGGCTCGCAGTAACCACCTTGCTCTACGTGCGTTGGACCACGCCCAAAGAATTACGGGATAGCCTGAACACCTTGCAGATGCCCGCCAATGAACCCTTACAATGGCCTTCGCTCCGCCGGGTCTGGCTCGACTGCTGGCAGAATGTCAGCCAATTTTTCGTGATGGCCATCCCCGTCTTTCTGATCATTTGTTTCGTAGCAGCCTTGTTGCAGCTGACCGGCATTCTGGATCTGTTAGGCTCAATAACCGCTCCCCTCATGGCCCTGTTCCGTTTACCGGGAGAAGCCGCCACCTCCGTGATTCTGGGATCCATCCGAAAAGATGGACTGGCCATCGCCCTTCTGGATTCGGACTGGGAATCTTTGAAGGTCCCCTTGGAGGATCCGGTTCAAATTCTAACGGCCGTATACCTTGCCGGGGTACTACTCCCCTGTCTGGTGACCTTATTTACCATCGCGAAAGAATTTAACCTGCGCTACGCCATGCGGCTCTGCCTTCGTCAGATTCTGGCTGCAGCAGGCTTTTCCATGCTTCTGGCCTGGGGCGGACTGGTGTTTTTGGCCTAAGTCCCTGAAGAAGAACCCTGAGCTTCAAGGGCTTTTCGCTTGAGTTGCCTCCCCTCACAGGAAACAAAAACCCTATGGAATCACTCACCCAAACTCAACGTGAAGCCCTGATGGCCCTGATCATCGCAGCCCGCTACGCAGACGGAACGCTCTCCCTCTCCGAAGCCAGCGCAGCCCGAACAGAAATCGAAGCCTTGCCCTGGGATTCGGGGAGCTCCCGGGATCTCGTTCTGCAGCAGCTAACCGCCTCCGTACGCAACGCCATGTCCTCCGCCGAAAAGAAAACAGCCTTCCTGAGTGAACATGCCGGGCTGTTCACAGAGGCAGCAGAAAAAAACCTCGTGCTCGAAAGCTTGAAACGGGTTCTCCGTTCGGATGGACTGAATCCTAAAGAGAACGAGTTTCTCAGCCAGCTGCAACACCGTCTCGGGCTCTGAGCGGCTCGAGGCTACGAGACAGGGTAGAGTAGCCGTCGGCCTTCAGGCCACGGGCCGCAACCCAAGCCGCAAAATACATCAACCAGAACCAGCCGGAAGGAAACCCCAGCCCTTCCGCTAAGCTAGCAGCCTGTCGGACTTTGGACTTCGAAACGAAAATTTGCGTGTTTGAGTCGGAATTCAGTCTGATTTGAGGCGAATAGCGCCGCTATTTAACGAAAATCAGACTGAATTTCGGCCAAATCACGCGAATTTGCAGTCGGAGATCCCAAAGTCCGACAGGCTGCTAGAGCATTTTAATAAAAAC
>DIYK01000019.1 GCA_002429005.1 Verrucomicrobia bacterium UBA6056 | reverse complement strand
AAAAAACCGCAGAGACCTGCGGTTTTTTTTTGGGGGGGGATATCAGCTTACTTGGTGCTGATTTCGTAGATGACCGTGCCGCCGCTGACTTCGTTGCAGACGACCAGCAGGTCATTGCCATTGGGAGATTCATCTGCGGCGATGAAGATCAGGCCTTCGGGTCCGAGGTCGCCAGCTTCGGGGTTCGGGCTCTTATCTTCCAGCTTCAGGGACTCCACGGCTTTCCGGTTCATTTCGTAACCCAGGAACTTGGCTTTTTTTCCTTTGGTTACGTCGTAGATCATAATGCCGCCCGTACGCTCCAGGCCGATAAAGGCGTAGGTTTTTTTGCCAATCTGGGCCACAGCCATGCCTTCAGGCTCAGGACCTTTGCTGCGACTGCGGTCGTCAACTTTGGTCTTGCTGTTGGACATGTTGAACAGTTCCGGAACTTCCTCCGCCGTGATGCTTTCGAAATCGTTTCCGCTGTCGAAGACCTGCTTGCCGCTTTCCGCATCATAGATGGAGAAGGAGCGAGCGCCAAAGGCAAACAGCTTGGTGACCGTTCCGTCTTCTTTGGCGTGATCTTTGACCAAATCACCGGCGAATTTGAAACGACCGAGATCTTCATCTTCTGTCATTTCTGCGAAAGGAGTCCCTTCCACGTTGAACTTCTTGAGTTTCATCTCGTCCGAGAACAGGTCTCCTTCTTCCATTCCGGGAAGGATGTCGTCATCTTCCGGACGGGTACGAGCGTCTCCTTCATTTGCAGTGAGGATGTAGAGTTTGTTTTTCCGGGTCATCAGGCGAATGGTGTCCGGTTGATACAGACCATAGAGGCCGGGAACGCTGCGCAGGTTGATGCCGTCCTTATCGCTCACGTCCAATTCGTTTCCTTTGGCACCAAAATCTTTGAAGCCCAGGGGGAGCAAGCGGCTGACTTCCATTTTCATCAGGTCTACTTCTGCAATCGCATTGGCTTCCTGCAGAGAAACGTATGCGATCTGCCCGTTGGGGGCTACTTCGATCCACTCCGGTTCCAGATCTTCGGAAACCGTTGCCGGACGGGTTTCGAGGGGCTCCATCTTCAGAGTGACTTCCCCGAACACACGCATGCCTTTCTCTTTCAGCATGGGGACTTCTTCGGCTTTGGCTCCACCTTCATTCCAAGCTTGGAAACCCAGGGTCATGGCTTTTGCGGCAGCCACCCCTTCGCTCAGATCGATGACCGAAATGCTGCCCTCGGGGTCAATGCTGTAATCGGAGTTGGGTTCACCTTCGTTGGCAACCAGAACCTTCAGACCATCCGGGGTGAAGGTGACCATATCCGGCAGAGAACCCACTTCCACAGAGCCGAGAAGTTTCAGATCCAGAGTTGAGTAAAATGCCACTTTGCCGGGATCCGTTTTGGGATCCGCTTCCACGGCGACGGCCATCAGGCCTCCGTGCACAGACACGGAGTTGACGACGGCCATGTTTCCGCCGAGTTCGCCGGCCACATCGTGGGTTTCGATCAGGGTGGGTTTGGCCGGATCGCTCAGATCCAATACATCAATCGCTCCTTTGTGGGCGTTGACGATCATCAGGCGCTTGGTGCTGACGCAGTAGCTCGGAATCTCTGCGGCGGACTTTTTGAAGACGCCGCTGTCGTGACGGCCAATTTCCGTGAGAGTCAGGGCGGATGCCGTCTGGGCCAGCGTGGCCAGAGCTAAGAGAGCAATCAGGGCAGATTTCATAAAAATTTCCAAGGTTGGAGTGAGAGTCCGCTTCATGCGGATGAACAGGGAATGCTGAGTACTGAACTCATGTGAGAATTTGAATAGCCCGGAGTTAGTGCTGTGTGCTTTTCATCGGGAAGCTCTTTTCGCGCTGGCTTTTTAAGAGCCAATCGCAGAAAAACAGAGAATGCGTTGCATTCGACAGGAAGAGCTTTCGGAATATGGGCGGAGGAAAGCGATGCCGCTGTGGGCTTGGGTGCTCATCATCGGGCTTCTGTTGACGCTGTATATCTTATCCTATGGACCGCTCAGTGCGGTGTATGCGCACAGCAATAGTGATAGCTACTATCTGACCTATGATCTGTTTTATCTGCCGCTGATGGAGGTCTATTATAACACAGAGCTGGTGGACTTTCTGGATGACCATGAATCTTGGTGGATCGAGAAACTGTACCCGCCCCCGCCCCCGACCTGTGAAGCGCAATTATTTGAAGCCATGCGGGAGAAGATGACCCAACTGAGCCGGCAGTTACAGCAAGGGGAAGCCGAGTTGGAGATTTTCCTGAGCTTCCACTTTCAGTGCCCGGATGGAGGAAGTTTACAAGGCTTGGATCCCTTGCAGGCTTATTCCTGTAGCTGTGGCCGCCAAGCCAGGGCGGAATGGGATAACTTCCTGAGCGCGGATCGAAAGGAGATCCTCCCCGAAACCGCAAGAGGCTATCTGCCCTTGACCTATATTTCGGAAGAGGAGCAGGCCCAGCTCACCGAAGATTTTTTCGGGGTTGAAGCGCTCCCCGACCCTTAAAAGAGCGAAGTTTCCTCAGCCAGAGGGCGGGCCCGCTGCATCAGGGCCGCATCCATGAGCACCAGTGCGGCCATACTTTCGACAATCGGAACCGCCCGGTTGACCACGAAGGGGTCGTGACGACCTTTGGCCGCGAGTTCGGTCTCTTCACCGGAAAAGGTCGCAGTTTTCTGGGCGCGGGAAATGGTTGCAGGCGCTTTGATGGCAATGCGGAAACGAATGTCTTCGCCGTTACTGATGCCACCTTGAATGCCTCCACTGTAGTTGGTCACGGTGCCCAGGCGCCCTTCTTTTTGAACGAAAGGATCGTTATGTTCCGATCCGCGCATGACCGCAGCGTGGAATCCAGATCCGATTTCGAAGGCTTTAACGGCAGGCAAAGACAACATCGCATGGGCCAGGAGGGCTTCGAGTTTGTCGAAAGCAGGTTCTCCCCAGCCCGCGGGCGTATTGCGGATCACGCAATCCAGACAACCGCCGATGGAATCGCCTTCTTCCCGCAGTTGGCCGACCAGATCAATCATTTCCTCGGCGGTGGCGGCATCGGGGCAGCGGATAATGTTGCTGTCCACTTTCTCACGGGTGAGCAGGTCTTCATCCATATCCGGGCAGAGAATCGGCCCACAGGAAGAGACCCAGGCCACCAGTTCGATCCCAAACTGTTCGTTGAGCCATTTTTCGGCAATGGCGCCGGCGGCGACTCGACCAATGGTTTCCCGTGCGCTGCTCCGGCCTCCTCCGCTGGAAGCGCGGATGCCATATTTCATTTGATAGGTGAAATCCGCATGGGAAGGACGGGGGATCTGGCTCATTTCGCCATAATCCCCGGGGCGCTGATCCTGATTGGGCACAAACAGGCCAATCGGGGTGCCCAGCGTGCGGCCCTGTTCCACCCCGGAAAGAATCTGTACCTGATCCTTCTCGTCACGGGGGGTGTTTACCTTACTTTGTCCAGGTCGCCGGCGGCTGAGCTGAGGTTGGATGTCTTCCTCGCTCAGTTGCATTCCCGGAGGAACGCCATCGACAATGGCTCCCACGCCCGCACAATGCGACTCGCCAAAGGTACTTACCCGAAATAAACGACCAAAACTGCTTCCTGACATAGACTCTCTTTAAACGCAGAGTGACAAGGATCAAGCCGGAAGCCGTAAGCTCCCGTAGTCCTGTTCGATTGATGAGTATGCATTCTGAAGAAAAAAACCATCGTTCGCTCCTGTTGCTGGGCATCATTTTGGGCAGCTTACTCTCTATGATCCCGGCTCTCTGGTTCTTCCATGGCCTCAACCTGTGGTTGGAGGGGATGGGCATGCCTTTGGTCGGCTGGCTTCATTCCCTGTTAGGTTTCGTGATCGCTATCCTGCCGGGCTGGCTCTTGGTGCGAAGCGGCTGCCGTTATCTCAACCGTCGCTATCCGGATAGCGAGGCCCGTAGCATTCAGGAACCGGGCCAGATTCGTTAATCGAATGAAAAAGACTCTTGAATCCAGGATTGCAGATAGCTTTGCCATGTCGGAGGAAACCTGGCAACGCCATGCCAATCCCTGGAGCGTATGGACTCGCTTTACGGTGTTGCCTCTGATCTGTGTGGCGATCTGGAGTCGGAGCTGGATCGGAAGCTGGGCCTGGATTCCGGTCCTGCTCTCCCTGCTCTGGACCTGGCTGAATCCCCGCCTCTTTCCCAGACCGGCTAGCACCGATCACTGGAGTTCCCGGGCCGTGCTTGGGGAACGGGTGTGGCTGAATCGGAAAAACGTGGAGGTCCCGGAGCATCACCGGATGTTGCCCAATCTGCTGAACGGAGTTGCTGCCAGTGGGCTCTTGTTTCTGATTCCGGGTTTATGGATGTTGAATCTCTGGGCAACCCTGATGGGGATTCTCTTGGTCTTCTGCGGAAAACTCTGGTTTCTCGACCGCATGGTCTGGCTTTACCAGGATATGAACGAGGCTTCGGAGGAGTACTCGAGCTGGTTGTATTGATCGCTGAGCGGTATTCTGGCGCTTCACAGCGCGAATGCCTCCTTCCTCTCTGCCCGAACCCAAAAACGCCGGGGTCGTTGCCCCGGCGTTTTAGATCAGCCTTTACGGCGGATTACAGTGCGAGAAAGGCTTCGATAGAATCGGTGGCTGCCAGAGAGGCTTTGGCGGCATCGATCTTTTCCTGCGGCACAATGGCGGTGGTTTCGGCCAGGAACAGGATATATTCCGCCACATAGCAGGCGTAGTGCAGACGGGCCTCGTCACTGATGCTGTAGAAACGCTTGCGCTGTTCGTAACCGGCCGGACTGTGGTCGCCCAGAGAGGCTTTGTCCGCTTTGCCTTCGGCAGCCAGCACGTAGAGGAAGTTGAACTCAAACCAGAACATGTGCTCGGGAGAGGGGCTGAGGGCCATCAGGGCTTCTTTTGCCGTCTCGGGAGATGCGAATACGTCTATTTCTTTGCCTTCGAGTTTGAGCGCGTCCTCAATGAAAGAACGGGCCATGCCGGCTTCGGTTTCATCCGCGCTGAAGGAGCTCTGTAAGGCCAGGTCCCGGGTGAAGCTGTACCAGTCCTGCCACAGGGCCTGATCAGAGGCATCGGAGGATTTAAACAGGGCGCGGCCCATTTCGTAGGTGTAGCGGCCACTGGTTTTGATCTCCAGATTTCCGCCGGTGACCTCGCCCATCACGCCATAGTTTTCGCCGGATTTGCCGGAGCCGGAGTGAAAGCCGATGGAAACGTCAAAACTCTTGCAGACTTCCCATTGTTTTTCGATCAGGGCCTTCAGTTCGACGTTGTCGGGGTAGGGCATGTTCTTCTGGAACCCAAAGGCGGGCGCCACAAACTGCACCGGCATATCCATGGCTTCGCAGAGGGCGAGCATCACAGCGGTGGTGCCCTGGCTGGTCAGCCCGGGGAGCTCGTCGATGGACAGTTCGCGCAGATAGCTACGGCCGGCATCGGTGCTGAAGGCCTCTTCACGGGCGGCGGCGTATTTCTCGTCGCGGATTTTCATCTTTTGAATGGCGGGCCAGACCGAAGCCAGGAGCGCAGCAAATTCGTCATTGCTCAGGCTGAAGCCTACTTCCTTCACCCGGTCGCGGATGGCGACGATCAGGTCGGTGGGAATTTCAGAAGCAATCCAGGCTCCGGGGTTTTCCGGAATTTCGGTCTGGGCCAGCTCGGGGGAGAGGTCGAAGGTGATGTAGCTGGCCAAGAGGCAACCGCGCACCAAATCATCTTCGCGCACATCGAATTTTCCGCCGATGGGCTGGTGATCGGCGTTGAAACTCCAAGGAATGCCTTTGCTGTGGAAGCCGGATTTCAGTTTCTGCAGAACACAAGCGTGGGACATGCCTTCCACGCTCTGGCCCTGGTGACCCTCGGGAACACTGGTGCCGATGAAGGGGAAGGGGCAGGTGTCGAGGCGATCCTCGAGCATGGCGTTCACGTCGTAGACCAGTTCACGGGGAATGGAGTTCTGGTTGGCGGTGAAGCCGTGACCCAGGGCGTTCATGGCCCAATCCACGGCTGGCCAGTGATGGGTGGTAAAGCGTGCGCCGAGTCCAAGGGTGCTTTTGCCGAGGCTTCCGGCCGTACCCGGAAAAATGGTGGAGTCGGGGTTATGTTCCTGAATTCGGTTTTTCAGGATGAGCAGGTTGCTCCAGGTGGCAGGGTAGGCATGGCGGCCGTCGCTCAGGGTGACCCCGCCTTCCAGACCGCTGTCATCCTTGCCGTCCAGAATCCAGGCACAGTCGCCGAGTTCGTTCTCCACGAGAATCCATTTTCCCTGAGCGGTTTCGAAATGACTGAGTGGATATTCGGTCACATCCCCCGGAATGTGGCTTTGCAGGGCTGCCCAGTCCAGGCAGAAATCGGGGCTGACGCAGGGGTTGTCGGAAATGCGCAGATTGTTCTCGAGAAGAAAGGCATTGATGGCGGACATAATACTCGGCTTTTGACTTGGTTTTGGGGAATCTTGGGGCAGGGTCCTGCCCATGACTGATCGAGTGGCCACCCTTGAACGGAATACCCGGGAAACGCAAATCAAACTGAGCCTCAACTTGGATGGAGAGGGCAAAAGCCGCATCTCCACCGGAGTGGGCTTCCTGGATCATATGCTGGAGCTGTTGAGCAAGCACTCCCTGATCGATCTCGATGTGGAAGCCAAAGGCGATTTGCATGTAGATGATCACCATACCGTAGAGGATGTGGGCATCTGCCTGGGCACGGCTCTGGATCAGGCCTTGGGAGACCGGAAGGGCATTCGGCGTTACGGCTTCTTTTATTTGCCCATGGATGAAGCCATGGCGCGGGTAGCTCTGGATTTGGGCGGACGTCCCTATCTGGTCTACGACATTGCCCACCCGGCCACGCATATCAAAGATTTTGACCTGCAGCTACTGGAGGAATTCTGGCGGGCCTTTTCCACACAGGCCCGCATGAACCTGCACATTGCCCAGCTGTACGGACGCGATGTGCACCACGCTCATGAAGCGGTGTTCAAAGGCGTGGCCCGTTCTCTGGATGCGGCGTTGGCCCGGGATCCCCGGGTGAAAGGTCTGCCCAGCAGCAAAGACATGATATGATCGGCATCCTCGACTATAAAATGGGCAACTTGGGCTCCGTGCGCAATGCCTGTGCCACCTTGGGGATGGAGGCTCAGCTTCTAGAGCAACCCGAGCAGCTGGATCAGGTCGATGCGTTGCTGGTGCCGGGTCAGGGCGCCTTTCGCGATTGCATGGGACATTTGCATGAGCTGGGCTGGGTTGATCCTCTGCGTGACTGGGTCCGGGCGGATAAACCTTTTTTCGGCATTTGCATGGGGCTGCAGGTCCTGTTTGAAGCCAGCGAAGAAAGCCCCGGCGTGGAAGGCTTGGGCCTGCTTCCCGGAACGGTTACCCGATTTGCCGATCAGGAAGGGCTGAAAGTACCTCAAATGGGCTGGAATGCAGTCCGCTGGCGGGGCGAAAGCCCGGTCTATGTTCCGGAATTGAATGAACGGCAGTTTTATTTTGTACATAGCTACCATATCCCGCTGACCGATGCGGAATGGGCGGCCGGAATTACGGATTTCGGTGGCGAATATGTGAGTGCGGTTTCCTTCGGCCGCTGTCATGCGGTCCAGTTTCACCCTGAAAAAAGTCAATCCGACGGCTTGGCGTTATTGAAAGCCTTTGCCGATTCTCTGGAGTCCTGAATGAATACTGAGCTGCTGAAAGAACTGTGCGAAGCCCGTGGTGTCCCTGGTCAGGAACAGGCGATCCGGAATATCGTTTCCCGTGAAGCGGCTTCTTTGGGTGTGGAAACCCGTGAGGATGCGATGGGCAACCTCTATCTGACCAAAGCAGGGGCCTCTGAAGAAAAGGTCATGCTGGCAGCGCACATGGATGAAATCGGCTTCATCATTAAATACATCGATGACAAGGGCTTTCTGCGCTTGCAGCCCCTGGGTGGTTTTGATCCGCGTCAGCTTTTCGCCCAGCGCGTGTTGGTGGACACCATTGACGATGAGATGATGCCCGGCGTACTCTGCTACGGCACCAAACCGCCGCATTTGCTGGCCAAAGCCGAGCAGAAAGGCCCGGAACTGAGCGAGTTTTTTGTGGATACCGGCCTGTCCGTGGAAGAAGTGAATGCCTCTTTTGAAATCGGCGGCATGGTCACCCTCGACCGTGGCTTTACCGAATGCGGGGATCGCTTTGCGGCTAAGAGTCTGGATAACCGGGTGGGCGTGTTTGTGATGTTGGAAGCGCTTCGCGCGCTCGAAGGCACTCCTGCCAAGACGATTGTTGCGGTAGCCACCACTCAGGAAGAAATTGGCCTACGGGGCGCCACCACGGCGGCGTATCAGGTGAAACCGGACATTGGCGTGGCCTTGGACACCACCATTGCCGCCGATTATCCCGGTGGCAGCCCGGATGCTCATGTGACCGAACTGGGTAAAGGCGTGGGCATCAAACTTATGGACGGTTCCATGCTCAGTCATCAGGGACTTATCCAAGAATTCCGTGCGTTGGCCAAGGCCAAAGAAATTCCTCATCAGCTGGAAGTGCTGCCTCGCGGGGGCACCGATGGCGGCGCCCTGCAGCGTGCCGGCGCTGGCTGTAAGAGCATCACCCTCAGCATTCCCACCCGCTACATTCACACCGTGAACGAGATGTGCGATTCCGGGGATATTCAGGCCACCATCGATCTGCTGGCCGCCTATCTGCAGGGGTGAGCTGTGGTACGCCCCCATCCGGGGGCGCAGCGTTGAGGCTAATGGACCGCGTGCATCCTGCACGCGATGCTGAACCTGTGAGAAAGGTTGCATGCCTGCGCGTGCTGATGGGCTCAAGTTGACTAAATGGACTAAGCTGGGTACCCTGCTAAGATGAAATATGCAAATGTGCATGAAGCCAAGACCCATCTCTCCCGCATCCTGAAAGAAGTGGCGGCTGGTGAAGAGTATGTGATTGGGAAAGCGGGGGAGGGGCTTGCCCGACTGATTCCCCTAGAAAAGGGCGCTGAAAAACGTACACCAGGTCTCTATAAAGACCGCGTGCAGATCTCAGAGGATTTTGATGAGGCGTTGCCTGAGCTTTCAGACCTGTTTACCGGAGATGCCGGGGAAATGATGTGAAACTCCTGCTCGATACGCACGTGTTTCTGTGGTGGATTGTAGATGACCCAAGGTTGAACGCCGAGGCCCGTCGCTGGATCGCATCGTCTCAGAATCAGGTGTACGTCTCCGCAGCTTCCACTTGGGAAATCCGTATCAAAGAAGGCCTTGGGAAATTGCAATTCCCCATAAGATGTACGGAGGCCTTTGAGCAGTTGGGTTTCTTGTTTCTTCCCATAGGGTTGGCAGAATGTGAAGGGTTGAAGGATCTCCCTACCCTGCACAAAGATCCCTTCGATCGCATGCTGGTAAGTCAGAGTTTGTCTTATCAGATGACCTTACTCACTGCGGACCACAAGGTGTTGGCCTACAACACAGCGCTGTTGGACGTTCGCTAAAAGGAGACCCTGCCGAAGCAGGGTCTTTTTGGCAGTCGAAGGCTGAGACTCAGCCCACCTCGATGATAGAGGGATCGTAATCGGCCGGGGGCTCGAAGCCGAGCAGCTTGAACATGGAGGCGGCAATGGAACTGATGCCTAGGCCTTCACGCTCTGCGATCTGAATGTTCAGGGTGTTATCCGGATCGTAGAAGTACACCGGCACCGGGTTGAGGGTATGGGAGGTCTTGGAGGCCGGTTTGCCGTTTTTCATTTTGATGCTGCCATCTTTATTATGGTCATACATCTCATCGGCATTGCCGTGGTCGGCTGTGATCACCAGCACCGCACCGCAGGCTTTGGCGGCTTTCATCAGACGGCCAATGCTGAGGTCGGTCGCCTCCACGGAAATTTTAACCGCCTGCAGGTCGCCGGTATGTCCGACCATGTCTCCGTTGGGGTAGTTGATGCGGATGACGTCATGTTTGCCGTTGAGCATGGAATCCAGCACGACGTCCGTAATCTCACCGCACTTCATCCAGGGGCGCTGGTCAAAGCTGATGTTGTCCCCCTGGATTTCCACATAGTCTTCCAGCTCCTCATTGAACTTTCCGCTGCGGTTTCCGTTGAAGAAGTAGGTGACGTGGCCGTATTTCTGGGTTTCACTGATCGCCAACTGGCGCAGGCCGGCATCGGCGAGATACTCTCCCATGGGATTGTCGATTTTAGGGGGCGTGACCAGGTAGGTTTTGGGAATGCCCAGTTCTGCGTCGTACTGCATCATGCCGGCGAACAGGACTTCGGGAAGCGTGCCGCGGTCGATTTTGTCGAATTCCGGGCCTCCGTCAAAGGCGCGGCTGATTTCCATGGCACGGTCTCCACGGAAGTTGAACAGGATGACCGCGTCGCCGTCCTGAATTTTGCCGATGGGTTCACCGTCTTTGCAGACCACAAATTCTTTCAGATCCTGATCCAGCACTCCGGGAACGTCTGCGCGCAGGGTATCGATGGCCTCGAGAGCACTGTCGAAGGCGCGGCCTTTGCCATGCACGTGGCAGTCCCAGCCGCGCTGCACCATGGGCCAATCCGCTTCATAGCGATCCATGGTAATGTAGAGGCGGCCGCCGCCGGAGGCGATGGCGTAATCGGCGCCTTCGCTGTTCAGGCTGCCCATGAGTTCTTCAATCCGGCCCACATAGCGTTCCGCGGAGACGGGATCCACATCGCGTCCATCCAGCAGCGCATGCACACGGGCCGTGGGGACGCCTTCACGGTGGGCCTGCGTGAGCATGGCTTCCAGGTGACGGATGTGGGTGTGTACGTTGCCGTCGGAGAGCAGACCCAGGAAATGCAGGGTACCGCCATTGCCTTTGACCCGTTCCACGCAGGCTTTCCAGGTTTCGCCCTCATACATGCTGCCGTCTTCGACCGCCTGGTTCACCAGTTTTGCGCCCTGGGCAAAGACCCGGCCGGCGCCGATGGCATTGTGCCCCACCTCGGAGTTGCCCATATCCTTTTCATCGGGCATGCCCACTGCGCTGCCATGGGCGCGAAGCTGACTGTTGGGGGCGTTTTCTTTGAGCCAGTCCAGGTGGGGGGTATGGGCGGCGGCAACCATATCGGACTCGTCGCCGGGGCCGATGCCCACACCATCCATGATAGCGAGGATTACTGGCCCACGGGGTTTGGTTGCATTCGGACGGGGGGTGAGTTCAAGGCTCATAATGAGGTTCTCCAGAGAAAATAAACTGGGACCCACCTATGACAGCAGGGCTGGAGTACAAGACTAAGTCCGTTCAAAGTCTGTTGTGTGCGATCTCCTTGCGTTTCCTGCGATTGACGCAAGCACTGGCTCCGAAAAGAGCGGATAGGCTCTGTGCCTCCTTATAGTAATGAGTTACAGGATCGTAACATTCCCTTATTGAAAAATAACCAGAAAGCGTAACAAACACCTAACCAAGCATCCCTTGACTGTGGCGCGTTTAGCAACGAAAAAGACACCTGCATTGTGGACCCGGAACTACCCGGTTCCGATTCTAAAAAACCAACCTAACCAAGGGATTGTTACAATGAAGAGCTCTTTCTTCAAACTCCTCGCCGCTTCCGCCGCTCTGGCCGTGGCTTCCACCGCCGTTGCTGCGGACAAACTTGTGATCAAGGGTTCCGACACCCTGGGTGCTAAAATGGTGCCGCAGATCGCTGAAGCCTTCAAAGCTGCTGGCCACGACGTGACCTTCGAAATCGCTGCTGAAGGTTCCTCCACCGGTGTGAAGGCGGTAATCACCGACACCGCTGACCTCGGCATGTCCTCCCGTGACGTGAAAGACAGTGAAGTCGCTCAGGCCAAAGCCAACGGCGTTGACATGAAAAAAATCGTGGTTGCCATGGACGGCATCGGCGTGATCGTGAACGAGAAAAACCCCCTGGGCGACCTGAGCGTCGAGCAGGTTGGTCAGATCTTCACTGGCAAAGTGGACAACTGGGCTGCTCTCGGTGGCAAACCCGGCAAAATCTCCGCCTACACCCGGAACACTTCCTCCGGTACCTACAAAACCTTCCAGAAGCTCGCCATGAACAAAGAAGATTATGGCACCCAGACCCAGAAAATGGCTGGTAACGAGCAGATCGCTGCTGAAGTGGCAAACAACCCCAACGGCGTGGGCTATGTCGGCCTGGCCTACATCAACACCCCCGGCGTTAAAGTCGTGAAGGTGAACGGTGTTTCTCCCGAAAAGAAAACCGTCAATGATGGTTCTTACGTTCTCGCTCGTCCTCTCTACTACCTGAGCAACGGCGAACCCACCGGTCTGGCCAAAACTTTCGTCGACTTCACTCTCGGCGCTGAAGGTCAGAAAATTGTTGAGCAGGTCAAATTCGTTCCCGTGAACTAAGAGACCCTCGACTTCTGGTTCCCGCCCTTTAAGGCGGGAATCCTTACGAACCCGCCTCGCCTCGAAGGCAGGCGGGTTTTTTGAGCCTTGAGCACAGCTGAAATACCTCGGAGCAGACATGGCTGATAAACTTGAACACACTCCGTTTACCGCGGAATCGATCCAGAAAAAAGGAGACGGATTCTTGGGCGTTGAAAAAGCGCTCCTGATCAAAGCCTTCTTCGGCGGAAACGCTCTGGTGGCCATCATCGTGTTGGCCCTGATTACCTTTTTCCTCTTTCGGGAGGGGATCGAGTTTTTCCCCCAGTACCGTGCTGAAATGCAGCTGTTCCGTGAATCCGGACAGGAATTTGTCGGTCTGGTGAAGGAGGAAGTCGATCAGTTCAACGAATTGCAAGGAGAGCTGCAGGATGTTCAGACGAAGGTCATCACCAAGCTCTATGATGAAGGCAAAGAATGGGAGGAGGTCACCGCATTGACCAAACCCTTCCAGGACTTTGTGCGCGAAGCGGGTGCCAGCATTCAGCCGCTGTCCAAAGTGGTCAAAGAAGCTACGACCATTGCTGTGGGCGCCAAAGAGAAAGTGATCGAATACAACATCCGAAAAGGCATCGAGGGCATGGACCCCTCCGAGTTCGGATTCGATTCAGATGAGCAGGCAGATGCCTTCCTGGTTGAGAAGCGAACGGAGCTGACGGCTATGCTCCCCGCGATTCAGGAGGCCAACGAAGCTTTCCGGGTGGGCTTGACCGCTACACTCGAGAATGTGCCTACGGTAGAGCTGCCGGAAGCACAGCTTGCACTGGATGCCTATGTGAAGAAGGCGAAAAAATTCCTCAACAAGGTCACCGATTTTGAAAAGAAACTGGAATCCTACGATCCCAATAAACCCTTTACCATGGGGCAGACCATCGGCGGTTTTCTGCTCGGTGCTGATTGGATTACGGCCAGCTCCTGGCAGGATTTTTACGGCATCTGGCCACTCCTCAGTGGATCCTTGCTGGTGTCTGTGGTCGCGCTCTCCTACGCAATTCCCTTCGGGATCTTCGCTGCGATCTACATTAACCAGGTGGCCAGCCCGAAAGAACAGAACTTTATCAAGCCTTACATTGAATTCATCTCCGCCATTCCTTCGGTGGTGATCGGCTTCTTCGGCATTGCCATTCTGGGAACCTTTATCCGGAATGCCTCCAACTGGGCCTTTCTTTCCTGGCTACCCTTCTTCCCCATTTCCGAACGTCTGAATGCCTACACCGCCGGTACCCTGCTGGCGCTGATGGCGGTTCCGACCATCTTTACCCTGGCGGAGGACGCGCTCAACAACGTGCCCAAAGCCTTTAAAGAAGCTTCTGTCGCTATGGGGGCTACCCGTTGGCAGACCATCTGGCGCATTCAGGTGCCCACGGCCTTATCCGGGATTATTTCCGCCGTCCTGCTCGGTTTCGGCCGGGTGATCGGAGAAACCATGGTGGTGCTGCTCTGTGCCGGTAACCGGATCGCGGTTCCCGACCTGAGCAAAGGTCCGGGAACCTTCTTTGAACCCGTACATACCATGACCGGGATTATTGCCCAGGAAATGGGTGAGGTGGTCCCGGGCAGCATTCACTACCGCGCCTTGTTCTGCGTTGGTATCTTCCTCTTCTTCCTCTCGCTGATCATCAACTACTTCGCCCAGCTGGTGGTGCGGAAGTATAAGATTTCCGCAGGTTGATTCACCCAGGTATCGGAGAAAACTCATGACAGACGAAAACAACGATCTGCAGTCCCCCGGTCAGATGTTCTATTACAAACAGACCGCGGCGAAAACGCAGGAAAAGTGGATGTTCTGGCTCTTCCGGATTGCCACCTACATCATTCTCGCGGCGGCCACCTTTCTGTTTGGCGTCATTATCTTCAAGGGCAGTCAGACGGTATTCCAGGCGAACTTCCCCTTTGTAAACTGGGAATTTCTCTCCAGTAAACCCCAGACTCTGTATGTGTTTGAGGTGGATGGCGAGGAAATGAAACTCCCGGATAGCCGCTACCGTGAATTTATCGCGGAACACCCGGAAAAGACCCCGGACGAGGTGGACACCTACAGTTACAGTGGTGGGGGGATTTTCCCGGCCATTGTGGGTACGGTGTTGCTCACCATCGGTTCCATGATCATTGCGCTGACCCTGGGCATTTTATCCGCGATTTATCTAAGCGAATACAGTAAACCCGGAACCTTTATCAACTTGATACGATTATCGATTGTGAACCTTGCCGGGGTGCCGTCGATTGTGTTTGGTCTCTTCGGTTTCGGGATGTTTGTGATCTTCTTTGATTGGAACGTATCCTTGCTGGGCGGTTGTTTCACCCTCGCCTTTATGGTGCTACCGGTGATCATCACGGCCTCCGAGGAATCCTTACGCTCCATTCCCCAAGGCTTCCGGGAAGGTTCTCTGGCGCTGGGGGCCACCAAATGGACCGCGATCCGGACCAACGTGCTGCCCTATGCGCTGCCGGGGATTCTCACCTCCTCCGTGCTGGGGGTGGCCCGTGTGGCTGGTGAAACCGCTCCGATCATGTTTACCGCGGCTTATGCGTTGCGGGATAACCTGCCCTGGCAGGGTTTGGAAAACCCCTTCCAGTTCTTTTTCCAGGGAGTCATGGCGTTGCCCTACCACATCTATGTGGTGAGCTCCAAGATCCCCCAGAACGAGTACACCGAGCGGATGCAGTATGGTACGGCCTTTGTCTTCCTGATCATTGTGGGTGCGATCGCGCTCACCTCCATCCTGCTGCGTATCCGGATGCGTAAACGCTACAAATGGTAATTGGATCCTTCACCTCTCACGGAAACACCTCTTATGACAGATACAGTACAGACCCCTGATGCGGCCGGCTCCTCTGCGGATGCGCTGGCGAACGCCAAGTCCCTGATCAAAATCGAGAACTTCGACTTTTTCTACGGATCCAAACAGGCGCTCTTTGATATTAATCTCGAGATTCCTGAAAAACTGGTCACCGCCTTTATTGGCCCCTCCGGTTGCGGAAAAAGTACGCTACTGCGTTGCTTGAACCGTATGAACGATTTGGTGGAAGTCGCCCGGATCGGCGGCGGCCAGATCAAGATTCACGATGTGGATATCAACTCGAAGAACGTCGACGTCATCGAGTTGCGCAAGCGCGTGGGCATGGTCTTCCAGAAGTCTAACCCCTTCCCGAAGAGCATCTACGAGAACATCACCTACGGGTTGCGCATCCGCGGCATCTCCGATAAATCCTACCTCGACGAGGTGGTGGAGAAAAGTCTGCGCGGTGCCGCCCTCTGGGATGAGGTCAAAGACCGGCTCAACGAAAGTGCTTTGGGCATGTCCGGGGGACAGCAGCAGCGTCTCTGCATCGCCCGAGCGATTGCCGTAGAACCCGAGATTATCCTCATGGACGAACCTTGTTCCGCTCTGGACCCGATCGCCACCGCGCAGATCGAAGAGCTGATTGATGAGTTGAAAACCGATTACACCATCGTCATCGTAACTCATAACATGCAGCAGGCCACCCGTGTGTCTGACAAGACCGCCTTCTTCTATCTTGGGAAATTGATCGAGTTTGATGAAACCCAGAAGTTGTTCAGCAACCCGGATATGAAGCAGACCGAAGACTACATTACCGGTCGTTTCGGTTAATCTTTTTTTCAGTGTTCCTCTCGCACCCCGTAGAGTCTGGCTTGGCTCTGCGGGGTGTTTTTTTTGGGAAACCGATTCCGTCGAGTGACCGTAGCTCCTCAACAATTCCCCGGCACTTCCTCTCTTCCGGCATCGCTTTCTTCTTGGCAGCGGCCTGAGACCACTTAGGTTGAACTTATGAAATCTTCCCTGCTCTTTGCCCTGTCTGCCCTGTTGCTGTTTGCTGCATGTTCGAAACCTGCTCCGGAGAAACTGGTGGTGGGTATGGAATTGGCCTACCCTCCCTTTGAAATGACCGATGAGCAGGGCAATCCCACTGGAGTCTCGGTGGAACTGGCTAGGGCCCTGGGCGAATCTCTGGGACGGGAGGTGGAGATTCAGAACCTGCCCTTTGACGGTCTCATTCCTGCGCTGAAAACCGGGAGCATTGACCTGATTATCAGCTCGATGACCGCTACCGAGGAACGGGCCAAATCCATAGATTTCTCTGATCCCTATGTGTTCACGGGACTGGCCATGCTGACAGCCAAGGATTCCGCTGTGAAGGGGATTGCCAGTTTGCGTGAACCGGGCCGGGTGGTCGCAGTGAAACTGGGCACCACCGGACACGCCTACGCCAAAGAGCATCTGCCGGACACCGAGCTCCGCGTGCTGGCGGAAGAGAATGCCTGTGTCCTTGAAGTGGCCCAGGGCAAAGCGGACGCCTTTTTTTACGATCAGATGTCTATTTACAAAAACTCTCTGAAACATCCAGAGACCACGCTGCCCTTGCTGGAAGCTTTTCAACAGGAATCCTGGGCGATTGGCATTCGTCAGGGCCGGGACGACTTGAAAGGGGAGGTGAATGTGTTCCTCGAGGAGTTCCGTATTTCCGGGGGCTGGGATCGCTTGGGCGAGAAATACTTTGGCGAAATGAAGGAAGCTTTCGAAACGAATAAAGTTCCCTTCGTATTCAAATCCGCGGACGGAGAGTAAGCTGAAGCTTCCGCCCTGGCTGCGTCAGAGTCTGGCCCTGCTGGGCTGGCTGTTTCTGTTGACCCTGTTCTGCAGCTGGGCGCTGGGCCGGGTGGCCTATGAATGGAATTTCCCCGCAGTCTGGGGCTATCGCAGCAAACTGATTCAGGGCTGGGGGCTGACCCTGGGCCTGTCCTTGCTGTCTTTGTTCTGTAGCAGTCTCTTCGGTCTGCTGGCGGCACTGTCCAGGAAGAGTTCCGTTCTGATCCTTCGCAGCGGAGCCTTGCTCTATACCGAGCTGATTCGAGGAACCCCGCTGCTGGTACAGATTCTTCTGCTCTATTACGGCATTGCCAATGCCGTCGGGCTCAGCCAGCGTTTCATTGCCGGTGTCCTCATCTTATCCTGTTTCTCCGGAGCCTATCTCTCCGAAATATTCCGGGCCGGGATGGAGTCCGTATCCAGTGCTCAGTTGGAATCCGCCCGTTCCCTGGGGATGAACCGCCGGCAGCTGATCCGCTGGCTGATTCTGCCCCAGGCTTTGCGGCAGGTACTGCCTCCCATGACCGGGCAGTGTGTGTCCTTGATCAAAGATTCCTCTTTGCTCAGCATCATCGGCCTCCAGGAATTCACCCTCAGTGCCCGGGAGGTCAATTCCTACACCTACAGCACCTTGGAAGCGTATTTGCCTTTAGCCCTGGGCTATCTGCTGCTGACCTTGCCTCTTTCGATGCTGGCCCGTTGGCTGGAGAAACGGATGCAGTATGCAACTTGATCTCGAAGATCTACGGCTTTCGCTGGGAGGAACCGAAATCCTGCGCGGGATGAGTCTCTCGGAGCTCAGGGAGTATCCTCTGGCCCTCATTGGCCCATCGGGAGGGGGGAAATCTACCTTATTGCGGGCCCTGGCCGGGCTGTTGATTCCCGACTCCGGCCGCATTCTCTTTGAGGGCGAGGCGCTGCCCACTCAGGAATCCCTGCTCATTGCCCATCGCCGACGCTTGGGGGTGGTGTTCCAAGGCTGGAATCTCTTCCTGCATCTGGATGCCTTACGCAACATCACCTTGCCCTTGACGGAAGTGCATGGCGTCTCGGCTGAAGAAGCCGATCAACGGGCCTGGAGTCTGCTGAAACGCTTCGCCTTGGCGGAACATGCACACAAAAAGCCTAGGGAGCTCAGTGGCGGGCAGCAACAGCGGGTGGCCTTGCTGCGGGCCCTGGCGCTGAAACCGGAACTGCTACTGCTGGACGAGCCCACCTCCGCATTGGATCCGGAAATGGCAGCTCAGGTGCTGGAGATGGTGGAACAGCTCAAGGATGAAGGTACGCCCGTGATTCTGGTGACCCATCAGCTGGCCTTTGCCCGGCAGGTCGCCAAGGAAGTGCTCTTTTTGGCAGAGGGACAGATTCTGGAGCGGGCCAGCGCAGAGGCTTTTTTTGAACAGCCGCAAAGCCCCGAAGCCGAACGGTTTCTGCACAAGGTGCTGCGTTACGGCTGAGGTCGTAGCTGGAGCTGATGCCATTCCTCTTGGTAGTGGAAATCCCGTCTGGAAAAGGGGACGGAGCTCCATAAGCGGGGCGGTTTTCCTGGAGCTTGTGCATCATAGCCCGCGCAGTGGTATTGAATCCGATTCGGCATGCCCTGCGGAAAAAGATCCCAGGGAATGGAGAGGTCCAACTCCCAGAAGCCATCCTGAAGCTGATTTCGGGTGAGGACGAACTCAGGGGTAGGGGCAACCCAGGCCGCTGGAAGAGCGGCTGCGTGTCGATGTACTTGCAGTTGTTCCCGGCTGGGAAGATGGATCTGGTAGCGGATGCCATTCGTACTGCAGTGGAGTTCGTGATAATCCGGAGCTTGGCTGTCTTTTAGAAAGAACTCGACACAGTCCGCATAGGGAAAAAAGGGTAGATTCGTGGCGTCTGCGGGAAGGGGGTTGCGATTTTCCACGCAAAGGCGTAGGGAGATGCTCTCCGGCTGAAAAGCCCACTCGCTGTACCCGATTTCCTGAGCATGCTCGAGAAGGAGAAGGGAGTGTTTCAGCTTGTTCATTAAAAAAGGCCCGGAGAGCTGCGAAGACATTGCAGAGGAGGAGAGGAGGAAGGAAGAGCGCCTCCGCGCACTCCCCGGGCCACAGAACATGAAACGAACATAGTGTAAAGACCGGAGCGGATCCCTTTTGTTCAAACTCGAAGGAAAAAAATGCCAGAAAATATCAACATTGTTGTCTTAGACGGTTACACCAGCAATCCCGGTGACCTGAGTTGGGAGGGATTAGAGGCTCTGGGAAAGCTCTGCGTTTATGACTTAACCCCTCCGGAACAGCTTCTGGAACGCTGCCAAGACGCAGAGATTCTGGTCACGAATAAAACCTTTCTCTCTGCGGAAACCATTGCCGCCTTGCCCAAACTCAAAGGGGTCTTTCTGCTTTCTACCGGTGCCAATGCGGTGGATGGAGCGGCCTGTGCGGAGCGCGGGATCCCGCTCTGCAATGTCCCGGCATACAGCACGGCCTCGGTAGTGGAAATGCAGTTTGCCCTGCTGTTGGGCTGGGCCCGCCGGGCCGAATTGCATGCCGGATCCGTCCGCCAGGGGGATTGGAAAGGGGAAACCGGTTTTTGTTACTCGCTCACGCCCCAGGTGGAACTGGCAGGAAAAACCCTGGGCGTCATGGGCTTTGGCGCGATTGGACAGGGCGTGGTCCGGGTGGCGCTGGCCTTTGGTATGCGGGTGCTGGTGTCTACGCGGACCCGGGAAGGGAAACCTGAACTGGGACAGGAATGGGTGGAGGAAGAGCAGCTGCTTGCCGAATCCGATGTGCTCAGTCTCTGCTGCCCGCTGACCCCGGCTACCGAGGGCTGGTTGAACCGGGAACGCCTGGCGCAGATGAAACCCGGTGCGTTGATGATCAACTCCGGTCGGGGCGCACTCATGGATGAACAGGCGGTGGCGGAAGCGCTGGCTTCGGGTCAGCTTCAGGCTGCTTTGCTCGACGTACTTAGTTCTGAACCTCCGGAAGCAGACAATCCGCTGGTGCCGATGAAGGAAGCGATGATTACCCCGCATATTGCCTGGGCCACCCGTGAGGCCCGGGGCCGTTTGCTCGCGGATGTGGCGAATAATATCCAATCCTTCTTGAGCGGATCTCCGCGAAATGTTGTGAATGGCTTATGAGCCTGTCCTTTTCCCAGTTCCGTGACGCCGTCGAAGAGGGCATCGCTTCCGGGGAACATTTTGGCGTACAGGTGGCCTTGTCCCGAAAAGGAGATCGCCTGATCGATGAAGCCATCGGCCAGAATGCCCCTTTTGAGCCTCTGGAAGCGGATCATGTGCTGTTGTGGCTCTCCGCCTGTAAGCCCCTCATGGGCGTGGCCATGGGACTGCTCATGGACCGGGGGCAGATGGAGTTGGATCGCCCGGTGATGGAGTGGATTCCGGATTTCGGATCCAAAGGCAAGGAAGGCATTACGCCTCGGCACCTGATCACGCATACCGCAGGCATTCGCGGGGCCACTTTGGGCTGGGTACCCCGGCCCTGGGACGAAGTCATCGGCACCATCAATTATATCAAACCAGAACCCCGCTGGGAGCCCGGCAAACAGGCGGGCTATCATGTGGACTCCGCCTGGTATATGCTGGCGGAACTGTTGCGTTTAATTGATGGGCGGAACTACGGACAGTTTGTGCGGGAGGAGATTTTTTCCCCGCTGGGGATGGATCATTGCTTCATGGGCATGAGCGAAGCGGAACTCGAGGCCAACCGCGAGCGAATGGCCTGGATCTACGATTGTTCCGGCGAGGTGCCGGAGATTCAGCCTGACTTGAACAGCGATGCTTCGATGATGGCCCTGCGCCCGGGGGGCAACGGCCGCGGCCCCGCCAACGAATTTCTGCTCCTCTATGAAGCCATGCTCCGCATGACCCGGGGTGAGGCGGGTATTCTCAGGCCCGAAACGGCCCGGGACCTGGTCGACCTGCAGCGGGTGGGGCTGCTCGACAAAACCTTCCGGGAGACCATTGATTGGGGCCTCGGCTTCATGCGCCAGTCAGATCACTATCATCCCGGCAAAGTACCCTATCAATTCGGCAGCCACGCCAGTCGCGCCAGCTTCGGCCACTGCGGTAACCAAAGCACCGCTGCCTTTTGCGATCCGGAAGAGGAGCTCTGTGTGATCGTCCTCTGCAACGGCATGCCCGGCGAGGAAGCCCACCAAGTCCGCATGCGCGGCCTCCTCGACGCCCTCCACGCAGATCTATTCTAAACCACAGACAGAAGTTCAGCGGTCTCCACACCGGCGTTCTCCTCAACTTCAAGGATGCCGGATTGGGGATCAAACGCGTTTCTGTGTGATCGCGGGTGAAGGGGGGCTCATGATTCGCTTGCGGCCATGGGGTTGGCAGGCTAGGGGATTGGGATGGCGAAAGAAAGCACCCCCATGATGAAGCAGTACCGCTCCATCCGGAACAGTCTTCCGGAGGACACGATTCTGTTTTTCCGGCTCGGGGATTTTTATGAAATGTTTTTTGATGACGCGGTGCGGGCGGCCGAGGTGTTGGATATCACCCTCACCAAACGTCAGAACGTGCCCATGTGCGGTGTGCCCTTTCACGCCGCCGAAGGCTATCTGGCCCGACTGATCAAAGCCGGCGTCAAGGTCGCCATTTGCGATCAGGTGGAAGACCCCTCCCAGGCCAAAGGCATTGTGCAGCGTCAGGTCCGGCGTGTGGTGACCCCGGGGACGGTGCTGGAAGATAATGTGCTGGAAAGCTCCCGCGCCAATTACTTGGCCGGCCTGCATCGCGAAGGCAAACGCTATGGCCTCGCTCTCCTGGACATCTCCACCGGAGATTTCCGTCTCGAGGAAAGTGATACCGCAGAAGCGGTATTGGATAGTCTGCGGCGGGAGGCCCCCTCGGAGTTATTGATTTCGGACGAAGAGGCTTCAGGCTGGCCGGAGCCCTTGCAGCGTCTGGTGCACACGGTGACCGGCTATGACAGTTGGGTGTTCGAAGCGGATGCCGCCGAAGATCTGCTTCTTCGGCATTTCGGGCTGAAATCTCTGGAGGGCTTTGGCTGCCATAATGTACCCGCCGCATTGGGAGCTGCCGGTGCTCTGCTTCACTATGTACGGAATCAGCTACACAACTCGGTGGATCACATCCGCCGTCTGCAGTTGAAAAACCCGGCAGAATTTATGCTTCTGGACGAAGCGACCGTGGCCAATCTTGAGTTGGTGGAATCCCGGGATCCGCGGCCGGGTCATCGCGGACCTACTCTGCTCAAGGTCCTGGACAGTACGAGCACAGCCATGGGTGCGCGCCTGTTGCGGCAATGGATTCTTCGGCCCTTGTATCAAATGGACGCGATTCGTGCTCGACAGGATGCGGTGGAGGTCCTGTTGCAGCGGCAACCGGATTACCGGGCTTTGCGCGAATCCTTCAAGCAGGTGAAGGACATGGAGCGTCTTTTATCCCGCCTGCATGCCAGCAGTGGGAATCCCCGGGAGTTGCAGGCTCTGTCCCGTTCTCTGCAGGCCATACCGGAAATCCGGGAACGTTTGCTAGGACTGAGTGTGGGACGTTGGCCGGGCTTGGCCGCCATGCTCGAGCCCCTGCCGGAACTCACGCAGGAGGTGGAGTCCAAGCTGGTGGATGAGCCTCCAGCAGGACTGAAAGATGGCGGCGTCATTCGCGAAGGCGTCAATACAGAGCTGGACGAACTACGCAATGCCTCCCGCGAAGGGCGTAACTGGCTGGCCGCTTTCCAGAAGGACGAACAGGAACGCACCGGGATTAAGAGCCTGAAAATCCGCCACAACAAGGTGTTCGGCTATTACATCGAAGTCAGTAAAGCCAATTTACAGTTGGTGCCGGAGGAATATCAGCGCAAACAGACGCTGGTGAACGCCGAACGATTTATTACCCCGGCGCTGAAAGAGGTGGAGAATAAAATCCTGGGGGCTCAGGAGCGATCCATTGCTCTGGAGCAGGATCTTTTTGCCAGCCTGCGGGAGCAGGTGCTGGAGCACACCGCCTCCATTCAGCGATCCGCGGAAGCGTTGGCGGAAAGCGACGTGCTCTGCAGCTTTGCCGACCGGGCCCTGACTGGCCGCTACTGCCGGCCCGAGCTGCGGGAGGATGGCAGCATGGAAATTCGTGAAGGCCGTCACCCGGTGATTGAATCCCTGGACGATGGTGAAGCTTTTGTGCCCAATGATACCTGGCTGGATGCTTCGGAAAGTCAGCTGCACATTCTCACCGGACCCAACATGGCCGGAAAAAGTACCTACATCCGCCAAGTAGCACTCATGGCGATTCTTGCGCAGATGGGCAGCTATGTCCCTGCGGATTCCGCCTCCATCTGTCTCTTTGACCGCGTATTCACCCGCGTGGGAGCCAGCGATGATTTGGCCCGCGGGCGCAGTACCTTTATGGTGGAAATGCAGGAGACGGCCAATATTTTGAACAATGCGACCCCGCAAAGTCTGGTGATTCTTGATGAGATTGGCCGGGGGACCTCCACCTACGACGGCATCAGTATTGCCTGGGCGGTGGCAGAGCATCTGCTCAAACCGGAGAGCAAAGCCAAAACCCTGTTCGCCACCCATTACCACGAACTTACCCAGCTGTCAGAGACCTTGCCCGGTGTGCGGAATTTCTCCGTGGCGGTACGGGAGCGGGGGGAGCAGATTGTTTTTCTGCGCAAGATTATCGAGGGCGCCTCCGACCGCAGTTACGGCATTCAGGTGGGCCGACTCGCCGGCTTGCCCGATACGGTGGTCAGCCGGGCCCGGGAAATTCTGTTTGGCTTGGAGGCAGGCAATACCCGCGCCGGCCAGCCCCAAATTCTGCATCCGAAACCCAAACGGAAAAAAGAAAACCCCGACCAAATGACTTTGTTCGGGGAGTAAGAGCTTAACAGGAGGATAGGCCTCCGGCCTGTCATCTTCTCAGGCTAGATAGCCCAAGCTCAAAAGCTATTATCCACCACCAACTCGCTCAGGGGCAGCTGACCGGGTTTGGGCCAGGGTTCTTTGGTACCTTTTCCTACGGCGACCATGGGACCGATGACGTGGTCCTCAGGCAGATTGATCAGCTTCGCCACGGCGTCGATATCAAATCCGATCATGGGACAGGAATCGTAGCCCATGCTTTTGGCGGTGACCATCAGGGTCTGCATGGCCATACCAATGCTGCGCTGAGCTTCATCCCGTTGCAGCCAGTCGCGGCCTTCGTGGAAGGGACCCATCCAGCCCACCAGCAGATCGGCCACTTCTTTGGGGGCATTGGCCCAGTAGCGGGCAGGCTCTTTGCTCCAGGCTTTCACATCTGCGGTGAATAGCACCAGCAGGGAGGCATCGGTCATCTGGGCCTGGTCATTTCCATATTCGCTGCGGATCTTGGCGCGCAGTTCCGGGTCACGAAGAATGACAAAGCGCCAGTGCTGGATATTGAAGCTGGTGGGTGCCTGAATGGTGGCTTCGAGAAGCTTCTGCTCTTCTTCTTCGCTGAAGCGATGCTCGGGGTCAAAGGCTTTTACAGAGCGGCGCTGATAAATCGCATCAAGAGTATCCATGCATAGATCCTGGTTAAGGGTTAAGTCACAAAGGTAAATGGATTCCAGCTCATGGCAAGAGTTGTTTGTACAGCTGACCTGATTCTCATACGGCAGCGATTGTGACGAAATCGTAGGAGCGCCACCGAACTCCTCACTGATTCAGCTTGACCGTCTGCCGCGCTCTGCCATGAAGGGGGCTCTGTTTTTACGACCTCATTTAGAGAATTTATATGATTTCCCGGCTTTTCGGCCTCATCTCCAACGACATCGGCATTGACCTCGGCACCGCAAATACGCTGGTGTATGCAAAGGATCGCGGCATTGTGCTGCGGGAACCTTCGGTGGTGGCGATCCAGTCCTCGACCAACCGGGTGCTGGCCGTAGGGGATGAAGCGAAGAGAATGCTGGGACGCACCCCGGGGAATATTGTGGCTATTCGTCCATTGCGGGCGGGGGTGATTGCCGATTTCGACATCACGGAAGCGATGTTGAAGTATTTTATCCGCAAGGTGCACAACAAGCGTATGGTCAAGCCCCGGGTGATCATCGCAGTGCCCTCCGGGATTACCGAAGTGGAAAAACGTGCGGTCAAGGAATCCGCCGAGCGTGCCGGGGCACGTGAAGTTTACCTGATTGAAGAACCGATGGCGGCGGCGATTGGCGTGGGACTGCCCGTCCAGGAGCCAGCCGGTAATATGATTGTGGACATTGGGGGGGGCACTACCGAGGTGGCGCTGATCTCCCTGGCCGGAATCGTATTCAGCCGGTCTGTCCGTGTCGGTGGTGACGAAATGGATGAAGCGATCATCCAGTATATGAAACGGGTATACAACTTGATGATTGGGGAACGGACGGCCGAGAATATCAAAATTGAAATCGGATCCGCATACCCTCTGGAAGAAGAAAGCACCATGGAGGTGAAGGGACGAGACCAGGTGAACGGCCTGCCCAAAACCCTGATGGTGACGAGTGAGGAAATCCGTGAGGCCCTGATGGAACCGGTATCCACCATTGTGGAAGCGGTACGGATTACCCTGGAACGCTGTCCTCCGGAACTTTCCGCCGACTTGGTGGACCGGGGATTGGTCCTGGCAGGCGGGGGCGCCCTGCTACGTGGCCTGGACACCTTGATCGCCGAACAGTCCGGCCTTCCCGTACACGTAGCGGATGATCCGCTGAGTGCGGTTGCGGAAGGTACCGGGGTGGTGCTACACGAAATTAATTTGCTTCGCCGGAATGCGGCGACCGAAAAATAATGCGTGATCTGATTCCAAGTTAAGTTGAACCTGTTTCACGGCGCCACTGTCGGTTCCTCTAGGAACGCAGCCCGTGAGACGACGATCCTGGACATTTTGGTTGTGTATTGGCGCGGTGATTCTCATCGCGTTCAACCTCCCTGCACCTGTAAGCCGTGGCCTGAAAAATGGATCCCGCGATGTGCTGGCCCCCTTGCAATCTCTGATCAGCTCCTACACCATCCGCTTTAAAAATGCGGGTGAGGCGATCCGGGGTTGGGGAGATCTGCCCGCAGAAAAGCAGCGCTTGGAGGAAGAACTTCTCTTGTTGCAACTTCAACAACAGGAGATGGAAGAACTGCGCCGTGAAAATTTGCAACTGCGTCGGCAGCTGGAATTCCAGAGCCGCAGTCAGCGTGACTTGCTTGCTGGCGAAGTGCTGGCCCGGGACATCAGCGGCTGGTGGCAGACCTTACGTATCCAACATAAGGGGTCGCCCCGCCTGCGCCCGGATCAGGCGGTGATCAGCTCCGATGGGTTGGTGGGGAAACTCACCGAGGTCTCCGGTCGTACTGCGGATGTGCTGCTGCTTTCAGATCCCGGCTGCCGGGTTGCCGTGCAGATTGAAGGAAAAAGCGCCTTTGGTATTTTGCAGGGCCAGGGTTTGGCTTGGAACGGCCGTGTTCTCTGCCGCATGGAATTGATTAACAAGCTGGTGAAGCTGGAGCGGGGAGATGTGGTGCGTAGTTCCGGCTTGGGCGGCATCTTCCCTCCGGGCCTGAAAGTCGGGGAAGTGGAATCGGTGAGTATGGATGAGAATGGCTTGCATCAGTCTGCGATCATTCGCCCCTCGGCCGATCTCGGAAATCTGGAAGTCTTGTTTGTGGTCCTCGACGGGGAGGATTCCTTATGAAGCAGCTACTGCTTTGGGTGACCCTGTTAAGTTGCGCGATGCTGCAGGCTGTGATTCCTGCCTGGGCTGCCCTGGGCCAGGCGAAAGCTCCCTTGCTGCTGGCCGGCGTGCTCTATTTTGCTCTGACCCGCGATGAACTGTATGTCGTGGAATCCGCCGTATTGGCCGGTCTCTTGCAGGATAGCCTTGGCCCCATTCCGCATGGGGCCTCCGTGTTCTGCTTCCTGAGCATTGGTCTGTTGGTGCATCATTACCGGGAACGGGTGTTCGCCGAGCATTGGTTTACGCACATGATGCTGGGCTTTGCTGCCTCCGTGTTCAGCACGCTGTTCATGGCCCTGTTGCTCTTGTCCACCGGGCAGCGGGAAGGAATTTCGTTCGGCTTTGTGCTGTCGAAAGCGCTGGGCATGTCCATTCTCTCTCTGCTCTGTGTGCCACTGCTCTTTCGTCTTTTGCAAGCTCTGGAGCATTCCCTGGGACTGGAGGCCCGACGCATATGAACCAGCGTCCGAATCCAACTCAGCCTCATCGTCTCCGTCTCCGCCTGCTGCTGGCCCTGATGGTTTCCCTGCAGGGGGGCTTTCTGGTCTTTTTGTGGAACTTGCAGGTGGTGCAGGGGCACAGCTATCAGGAAACGATCAGCCGGCAAAGCCTGCGCCGAGTCCGTCATCCGGGTCTGCGCGGGAAGCTCTATGATCGCAATGGGATTGTGTTGGCCGATAATCGTCCAGCCACCGGGATTGCGTTGTATTTTGAAGAACTCCGGGTGCCCGGACCTTCCTCCCGTACCATCGATCGCATTGATACCATGGTGGAGGACATGGCCCGGATTCTGGAAATGCCCCGCAAGGTCAGCCGGGAGGACATTGCGGCTCATTATCGCAGCGAACGCCTCCTGCCGCTCATGGCCTGGCGGGATTTGGATGATGCGGCCTTGGCTCGCTGGGCGGAGCGCATGGGGCCGCAGCTGGGCGTGGACCTGCTTACCGAGGCCGTGCGTAGTTATCCCTATGATGACCTCATGTCCCAAACCATGGGCTATGTGGGCCGGGGTGGGATGGCACAGGATGATGAAGGTCCTTACGATTTTTACCTGCCGGAAATGGAAGGCAAAGCCGGGCTTGAAAAAGTGTTTGATGCAAAATTGCGCGGCGAAGCCGGCGGGGAATTGGTTCGCATTGATGTGTCTTCCTATCGCCATGAAGTCGAAGCCTTCCGGGCTTCTGTACCGGGGGAAGACGTTCAACTCACCCTCGACGCCCGCCTGCAGCGCCTCTGTGAGCGCATCCTTGGGGATGCTACCGGGTCCATGGTGGTGATGAAGCCGGAAAACGGAGAGGTCCTCGCTCTGGCCACCTCGCCCCGCTACAACCTGAATGAGTTTGTCCCCTTCCTTCCCAACGATGTATGGCAGGGCTTGCTCAATGATAAACGCCGTCCCTTGGTCAACCGACCGGTGGCTGAGCAGTATCCGCCCGGATCCGTGATTAAACCTTTTGTTTGTCTAGCCGGACTGCAAAGCGAGGCTTTTGATCCGCTCTCGGTGTTCATGTGCACAGGGAGCTATCAGGCAGGTCCCCGTACCATCATGCATTGCCATAACCGCTTTGGTCATGGCGAGCTCACCATGGAGGAAGCCATTGAGCGCTCCTGCAATGTATACATGTGGAAGCTGATCGAAGAAACGGGGTACGGGCCGGTGCGCCAGCTCTTTCAACAAGTGGGTTTGGGCGAAGAGACCGGGTTGGAAGTGGACCATGAAGTGAGTGGGATTCTGCCCACCGATGAATGGAAACGGGAGCGCTTCAATCAGCGTCTACTTGGTGGAGATTTTGCTAATATCTCCATCGGTCAGGGATTCCTGACGGTGACGCCGATCCAAATGGCTGTTCTTACCTCCGCGATTGCCAACGGGGGAAATCTGGTGACGCCGACCCTGTTACAGGGTTTCCGAGCTTCGGAAGAAGAG
This sequence comes from Verrucomicrobia bacterium UBA6056, assembly GCA_002429005.1. Taxonomy (GTDB): domain Bacteria; phylum Verrucomicrobiota; class Kiritimatiellia; order SS1-B-03-39; family UBA6053; genus UBA6056. The sequence continues at coordinate 14,985 of DIYK01000019.1, read as the reverse complement.
CCCTTTCAGCTTTCCGAGCTTCGGAAAGAGCCGATAGATCTGGGTTGGCAGGCTGAGGATCTCAGCCGCATTCAGAAAGGCATGGTGGATGTGGTCATGAGTCCTCGGGGCACGGCCCGCTCGGCGCAAGTCCCCGGTCTGAGTTATGCCGGAAAAACGGGTACCGCTCAATTTGGCTCCCCGGGGAACCGGCGTTATCGTTCCTGGATGATTGCCTATGCTCCGGCCGAGAACCCCCGCATTGCCGCGGTGGTGCTGATTGATGCCGGTCAGGGTTCAGGCGTGGACGCTGCCCCCCGGATGAAATTGCTCATGCAGGCCTTGTTCTCCCAGGGAGGCTCTTCATGAAGCGGCAGTTCCGGGTCCTGGGGCGACATTTACTCCAACTCGACTGGCTGGCACTGGCCTGCACGGTCTTGCTGCTGGGGCTGGGAGTCCTGTTCATCTACAGTACCAGTGTCGGGGAAACAGGTGGTTCCTGGTGGAAGCTTCAATGGGTGCGGCAGATCCTGTTCGCGCTCATTGGTCTGGGCGGCTACCTGGCCGTGGCCTTATTTGATTACCGCAATTTGAAGGAACTGAGTCCGCTCCTGTATTCCGGCTCGCTGCTTTTGCTGGTAGGTGTGCTCATTTTCGGAAAAGAACGCAATGGGTCCCGAAGTTGGTATGACCTGGGCGTGGTCGATTTTCAGCCTTCGGAATTGGCAAAAATCGGCCTGATTCTCGCTCTGGCGGCTTTCCTGAACGACCCGCAACGCAGCATTCGTTCCCCCCGTCCGCTCTTGCTGGCTTTCGCCTTGTGTGGTCTTCCGACGGGACTGATTCTCTTGCAGCCGGATCTGGGTTCTGCCATGATCCTTCCCTGTATTCTTTTTGCCATTCTGTTTGTCGCGGGCCTGTCCTGGCGGGTGATGCTGCTGCTTGGGCTGATGGGCATCTTGATGCTTCCGGCCGGCTGGGCCCTGGCCAAAGACTATCAGAAAGAACGTGTCATGGTCTTTCTGAACCCGGACCGGGATCCCTTGGGAGCCGGTTGGAACATGAAACAGAGCCGGATGGCTGTGGGGTCGGGGGGGCTGAATGGCAAGGGCTTGCGGCAAGGCACTCAAAATGTGTTGGGCTATCTTCCGGATACGGTGGCTCCCACAGATTTTATTTTCTCCGTGATTGCAGAGGAGACCGGCTTTGTCGGCTGTATCCTGGTGCTGTCGGCCTACGTCCTCATGTTTTTCCTACTTGCCCGAACGGCGCTGCTCAGTTTGGACCTGTTCGGGCGCTATGTGGTGGTGGGCGTATTGGCGATGCTGTTTGTGCACGTCAGCATCAATGTGGCCATGACGATCGGGCTGATGCCGATCGTTGGCCTGCCTCTGCCCTTGGTCAGTTATGGAGGTTCCTTTATTGTTACTCTTCTGCTTGCGCTGGGGCTGGCGCAGAGCGTGCATGTTCGTCGAAATGCCCACAGTTTTTCACAAATTTAACCCTTTGAAAGGATCAGCATATGAGCAAAAACCCTGAGTCTCAGCTCAAAAAAGAAATCGTTGCCAACGTGGAGAGTCTGGAGACGCGGATTGCGTTTCTGGAAGATGGGCGGCTGGAAGATTTCTTTGTTGAGCGTAGTAGCGAAGAACGAATTGTCGGAAGTATTTTCAAAGGCCGCATTCAGAATCTTGAAGATGGATTGCAGGCTGCCTTTGTGGATATCGGCCTCAAAAAGAATGCCTTTATTCACTACTGGGACATGATTCCGGAGGATGCTGCCCGTCTGGAGGCTGAAGAAGGCGGCGGCAGTCGCAGCGCCCGCAAAAAGAAATTCGCTCCGGGCGAAATTCAGAAAATGTTTCCGGTGGGTTCTGAGATTATTGTGCAGGTGTCGAAAGCGGCAATCGGCACCAAAGGCCCCCGTGTGACCGCGAACTTGAGTATCGCTGGCCGTTTTCTGGTGATGATGCCTGGATCGAACCTCAAAGGGGTGAGCCGTAAGATCTCCAGTGACAAAGAACGCAATCGCCTGAAGAAAATTCTCAAACGGATGCAGACCCCGGAAAATCTGGGCTTTATCATTCGTACGGCCGGGCAGGGTGCCCGCAAGGTGTCTTTTGCCCGGGATTTGCGAGCTCTCATTGATACCTGGGAAAGTATTGACCGCGGCATTCAAAAGAACCGTACTCCTTGTCAGTTGTATCAGGAGCCCGATCTGCTGGAGCGGGTCGTTCGTGATGCGTTGACCGCAGATATCGACCGCATTGTTATTGATTCGGAGGAAGAAGCGGAACGTGTGGGACAGGCCATTTCCCGGGTGTCCCGTCGGGCCAAACGGAATATCCATGTTTATGATGGAACCGCTCCGATTTTTGAGCACTTCGACATCGAGCGACAGTTGAATAACGCATTCAAACGCAAAGTGTGGCTGCCCGGCGGTGGCTATCTGGTCTTTGATGAGACCGAAGCTCTGGTGGCGATTGATATCAATACTGGTCGACACAAAGGCGGCAGTTCCCAGGAGGAAAGTATTCTCGAGGTCAACCTCGAAGCTGCCGAAGAAATTGCCCGTCAGCTGCGCCTCCGGAATGTCGGCGGATTGGTGGTGATCGACTTTATTGATATGAAGCAGCGCAAGAACCGTCAGGCCGTCTACCGCCGCCTGCGGGAAGGTCTGCGGAAAGATAAAGCCCGAACCAATCTGCTACCGATCTCGGATCTGGGTCTGTTGGAGATGACCCGTCAACGCGCTAAGCAGAGTATTTCTTCCTCAGCTTATGTGGATTGTCCCTATTGCAAAGGCCGTGGTACGGTGAAGAGCCCCTTGACCATGAGTGTAGAGGTGCAACGTCATATTCACGAAGTACTGCGTAAATTGCAGGCAGATGAGAAACCTCTGGGGATGCGCATCACCGTTCACCCCATTGTCATGGAACGCCTGCGCAAGAGCGATGAAAACCTCTTGGTGGACCTCGAGAAAAAATATGGCGGCCACCTGGCCTTTGTGTCTGATGGGCACCTGCATACAGAGGAATTTGTGATCTCCAATCCGGAGTCCCACGAAACCTATTACAGCAACATCGATCAGGGCCGGGTGCACCTCAAGGTGGAGGGTCGCTGAGTTCAGCTACTGCGAAAAAAGGAGCTTAGGCCTCCGGCCTGAGATCCAGCTCCTGTAATTGACAGCCCGGAGGGCTATCCTCCTTTATGAAAACGCCTCCGTCCTTGCAGACGGAGGCGTTTGGTTTGTCGCTGGGTTACAGCTCAGGGAACCCGCACTGCGGTGCGAAGGAACCACATATCTTCGTCTGGTGGCATATCCGGATCCAGATCCATCTCTGCTCCGGTTCCCCTCATCCAGGAGCTGAGGGGCATCCATTCGCCATCGGCTGCCCCCAGTCCCAGTCGATACTCCAGTCTGTATTCACGACTGCTTTGCGAGGTGAACTTCACCGAATCCGGGCTGATATGTGTTTGCACGAAGACATCGTCCGGATCATTGGGATCGGTATCGGTAACATAGACCCGGTAAATGGGGGTCTGTACCCCCTGTTTGTTTACCGTGGCGGGGGTATTGCTGGTGTTGCCAAAATGATCTTCCTCCCAGCCATCAGGAATCTGATTGTTGTTGATATCCAGCATGGGGACACGTGTATCCAGAATGGCGAACACCGCGCTTTCTCCGTTGGGAGCGCTATGTCCCCAACTGGGTTCATCTTCAGTTGGCATAGCCTCACCACTGCCACCGGCATGATATCCGGACACGACAATCTTATCCGTGAGCGCCCAGATGCCGTAGAGCTTGGTGTTGGATCCGCCACCGCTCCCGTCTGCGGGTTTGATCGCGGAATCCAACAGGGTGGAATAGCGCATGGAACTAAGATCGCTGGTGTAGACGCGTACAAAGGTTCCCCAGGCGCCCGTGCCTTCATCAATGATGAGATTGTTTCCAGCAGAAGGGGTGGAGGGGAGGGGGCTGTCCAAGGTCATGGCGCCGGTGGCATTGTCAAAGGAAGTCACGCTGCGGACCTCGTTGTTGATTTTAATCTGACAGGCTTCCAGAAACAGGTCGGCCCCGATGAGGTCTGAGCTGGTGATCTGGGAGGCTGAAGCGGCCGAACTTACTCTTGCTTTGATCAGGGGGCGGATGTTGCGCTGGTAGGCATTCGAGGTGGTGTGACTGGCTCGCCCTCTTCCGATAATCACCAGTTCTCCTTTGTCATTTACGGTCATTTGATCGCCAACGGAGGTGGTATTTAATTTAGGCCAGCCGGCATTATGACTCGGCCAAAAATCCATCAGGGGATTGCTGTCGGGATTTCCGTAGGAGCCGCTGAAGTCGGCATTTTCTGCAAACTCGGCCACATAGGTGGCGGCGAGAATGCGGCTCCGGGTGCCTTCATCCCGGTATTTTCCTACCCAGCAGTAGTGGGCATTGCCATTGGTTCCGGTGAAGCTGTTCACAAAGCCTGCTTTGGAGGGCCGGGATGTAATGCTGCTGCCGGACCAGAAGTTGGAGACGTTGTTTCCGTGACTACGGGCGGCCACGTAGATGACGCCTTCCAGATCGTTTTGATTCAGAGGTGTGCTGTAATCGACGGCAATGGAATCGATATACTGGTCCGGGGTGGAGGTGTGGGTTTTTCCCATTTCCGTACCGTCCACCATAAAGGGGTCATTCACATTCACCGGATTGCTCGGCGCACTGACCAGGGTAAAGGTGCCGGTGGCGGAATCATAGCTGCTGATTTCGCTGTATTTGTGCTCATTGGCAGAACCGGCCAGCCAGTAGAGGCGGCGGTATCCGTTCACATAGCCATCCGAGCCCCCGGTTTTCCGGCTGGTGTTGATGGCGGTTCCGGCGAGAGCGGAGGCGGTAAGCTGAGTACCGCTGCCGACTGAACTGATGCTTCCACTGAGGTTCTGAGGGCCGGAGTCGGAGTCATCGTTGTATTCCTTGTACATACGGGCCCACCAGCGCAGACGGCCTGTTCCGTCATAGGCAAGTAAGGCTGGCTCAAAGTCCGGGTTGTTGGTGGAGGGGAGGCGACTTTTCCATTCCATCCCGACATAGAGGTGATCATTGCGTTTATCAATGGTGATGGCTCCGACGCGCGGGGTGTAGGGAGAGCCTTCTGTTCCCCCGGTGCCGGCCAGTTTATAGCCGGTGTAGCCCCGGGTGTCCCCGCCCCACATGTTTTTGACTCCGGAATCAGGGTAGCGCCAATAGTTGTTCCACATCACATCCAGGGGGTACTTGCCTTTGCGCCAGTAGCCGTTCTCATCCCGTTCCCAATTATGATAATCGGCCGACGTGAAGGAGCGGTAGAGTCCGCTGGCATCCGTACGCTGGGTTTTCAGGATTTCCCGGCTGTGCAGGATACTGTAGCCGGCAGGCACGGTATCTCCGGTGCCGAAATGGGTCTGAGAGGTGGCGCCGCCGTCATTGCTGATGCTGTGCAGGCGCATGCCCGGACTGACGGTGAGGGGGGCTCCGGTATCATTGGCACTCCCGGAGGCGGGGTTGGCGGGGAAGAAGATCAGCTCCCCCCAGTTGTCCCGGTAGGCGCCATAGCGGATGGAGACGATGCGGCCGTCGCTGAACACATCCCAAGGCTGCACCTGAGCATGTTTGTCATTCTTACCATGGGTAGGAATGTTCCACACATAGGAAAGAGCGCTGGGGGTACCGTTGATAAAGTTGTTGTTCAGCTTGGCGATATAGAAGCCCCCATCTTTGCTGCCGCTGCTGCTTTTGCCCCAGGTACCGGAAATAAAGATCTCCCCGGTGGCTTCGCCAGGGGCGCTGTTACTTTTAATCCATTGCACCTGATCAACATCCCCATCCGGGAAATGCAGGCATTCGATAATATTGGAGGCGTCCCCACTGATCCTCAGGATAAACGCCACGTTGCCCTCATTGACGCCATTGCTGTAAATATTGGAGCCGTTGCTGGCATTTCGGGAAATACTGTTGGTCGGCGTGCCTGCGGGTAACCAACTCAAATCATCCGCGCTGCCTCCGACCAAGAAGCTTCCGTCTGAGAGTTCGAGCATGCCTCGGAACTGCTGAGTACCGGATCCGCCGGCATAAAATACCCGATCTGATGCAGAAAGAGTTGCCAACGTTACAAATAAGACTATTAAACAGTTAATTTTGATGATCTTCATGACGGAATGACATTACCCATTGGAAATCAGGGGTTTAGGGGAATTATTAAATTGCCGAAAAATAATGAGCGTATGTACTATTATGCGTACTGCCTCCTGTGATTTTACTAAGGTTCTCCATAGAAAATGTGGGTAAGCTGTACGCTCTTAATGGCTTAACAGCCTGTTTTTTGAGAGGATCCTTGTAGCCTAGACAACATCTCATCGAAGGAACGTTGACATTATGGGCTTTCGTGGTGAGAGAGACTGTATGAACGCTGTAAACAAACTTCGTATCCTGACCACCATCACCGTGCTGCTTTCGTTGGCTCTGGGACGCTGGTTGAATCCGATCTGGTTTTGGGTTGCCGTTCTCATTGGGGTGAACTTTATCCAAAGCGCCTTCTCAGGTTTCTGTCCCGGTGCCACGCTCTTGCGCATGGGCCCGAAGGGGGACAAGGATCTGGACAGCAGCGACGATTGAGGTTGCTGTAGTCCCGCAGTTTCTGCGGGATATGAATTTTCGCGTAGTCCCGCAGTCCCTGCGGGATAGGATTTTCGAAATGTGACGTAGTCCCGCAGTCCCTGCGGGATATCAATTTCCGGCGGGGTGCGCCGGACTACAGGGTACAAACTTCCGGCGGAGACCGCCGGACTACGGGACTTGCTTATTCAACAACTTCGACTATGTTCTCACCCATTTTTAAAACTGGAGAAGCATAGTCATGAACGAAGAACAGGATCTTTCTGAACTGCAGGATGAACAGGCCGCTGTGGAAAGCGAAGCTGTGGAGAGCACTGCTGCTGAAGAAAACGCTGCTTCCGAGGAGGCTGCGGTTGAAGCCGAGACCGTGGTCGACCCTACAGCGGAATTGCAGAGTCAATTGCTGCGCCTGCGTGCTGATTTTGAAAACTTCCGCAAACGGACCCGCAAAGAAAAAGAAGAGTGGTCTCAGCGTTGCCTGGAGAACGTGTGCAGTGACCTTCTGACGGTGTTGGATCACTTTGACCTGGGGCTCCAGAATAGCCAGGGCTCGGTGGAGGATGTGGTCAAGGGCTTCTCCCTGGTTCGGGAACAGTTGGGTTCGGTGTTGGGCAAATATGGCCTGCAGGAAGTGAACGTGGAAGAAGCGGTGTTTGATCCCAACTGGCATGAAGCCATCACTCAGATGCCTTCCGCGGATATTGACGAAGGTAAAGTGGTTGCCATCACCCGCACCGGGTACCGTCTGGGCGAGCGTCTCTTGCGTCCCACCCAGGTTGTGGTTTCCTCCGGAGCTCCCCCGGCTCCCGAAGCGGCTGCTTCAGCCGAGGAGTCCGAATAATGGCCGAAAAACGCGATTTTTATGAAGTACTTGGCCTCTCCAAAGGAGCGGGCAAGGACGAGATCAAAAAGGCTTATCGCAAACTTGCGGTGAAGTTTCACCCGGACAAAAACCCCGGGGACACGGCTGCGGAAGAAAAATTCAAGGAAGCCACCGAAGCCTATGAAGTGCTCAGTGATGAGCAGAAACGTCAGCGCTATGATCAGTTTGGTCATGCCGCTTTTGGCCCGGGCAGTGGAGCGGGCGGCGGCGCGGGTGGATTCGGCGGGGTCGATCTCGAAGAAGCGCTGCGTACCTTTATGGGAGCCTTTGGCAGTGGTGGCGGTGGTTCGATCTTCGATAACTTCTTTGGCGGCGGAGGCCGGGAAGACAGCAACCGTGGATCCGATCTGCGCTATGACCTGGAAATTGACTTTGAAGAAGCGGTGTTCGGCTCCCGTCGTGACCTGACCTTCAATGTGAATGTCGAATGCGATACCTGCGATGGTACCGGAGCGGCAAAAGGCAGCGGCGTGGAAACCTGCAGTACCTGTCAGGGTACGGGGCAGGTGGTCATGCAGCAGGGTTTTTTCCAGATGCGGCAGACCTGTCCCGAATGTCAGGGCACGGGGAAAATCATCCGCAACCCCTGCAAGGATTGTCGGGGAACCGGTCAGCGCAAAGGAAAGCGTCAGATTACGCTGCGCATTCCGCCCGGAGTGGAGACCGGCTCCCGTCTGCGCGTCGCCGGGAAAGGCGAAGGTGGTTTGCAGGGGGGAACCCCCGGTGATCTCTATGTCATCATCCACGTGCGTGAACATGATCTGTTTGAACGTCATGATCTTGATCTCATAGTGGATCTTCCTGTGCCCTTAACTACCGCCATTTTGGGTGGTGAGGTCGAAGTGCCCACCTTGGAAGGCCATAGCCGCATTAAAATTCCGTCCGGAACGCAGAGCGGCAAAGTGCTACGTCTCAAAGGCAAAGGGGTGAAAGACCCCCGTGGCTATGGGAATGGCGATCTGCATGTGCGCGTTCAGGTGGAAATTCCCGGTAAAGTTCATGGCAAACTGAAGAAAGCCGTGGAACAGCTCGAAAAAGAACTGGATGGGGAGAATCAGCCGCAACGCCGTTCCTTCCGCAATCAGGATAAGAAGTTTCAAGAGAAACGACAGGCCCTGCAAGACCTGGAGAGCTGATCATGTCGCTGCGTGTTGAAGCCTACGGGACCCTGAAGGATGGTCGCGCTGTTCAGCGTTTTACGCTCGAATGCGGAGAGCTCTGTTGTCGCATTCTGGATTATGGTGGCATTGTCACCGAACTTTGGGTGCCGGATGCTCAAGGGGAACGGGCAGATGTTGTGCTGGGGCTGCCCAGTCTGGAAGCGTACGAGAAGGGACATCCCTATTTTGGTGCGATTACCGGCCGGGTGGCCGGCCGCATCAGTGGCGGTCGCTTTGAGCTGATGGGCGAAGAGCTGCAGCTGCTCTGCAACCAGGAACCCAACCACCTGCATGGCGGGGAGGTGGGCTTGGATAAGCGGATTTGGGATGCGCAATACGGTGAAACCAGTCAAGGCGAGCCCTGGCTGGAATTATGCTACCTCAGTCCACATGGAGAAGAAGGCTACCCCGGTACAGTGAACCTGATGGTACGCTACACCCTGACCCGGGATGCGGCTTTGCGCATCGATTATGATGCGGAAACGGATCGTCCCAGTATTCTCAGCCTGACCAACCACAGTTATTTCCATCTCGCGGGCGAAGGCTCCGGAGATCTGGCCGGGCATAGCTTGCAGATTTCTGCGGAGCAGATGGTGCAGGCCGCAGAGGATGGAACCCTCAGCGATGAAGCGGTTTCGGTCGCCGGGACTGCGCATGATTTTCGTGAAGCCCGGTTGATAGACAGCTTTATCGCTGCCCCGCATAATTTACATGGGGAACATTACCTGCTGCGCAAAGAAAACGCGGCTCTGCCCGAGAAAGTGGCGGAGCTATCTCACGCCGCGAGCGGTCGTCGTATGGAAGTGCTGACCACCACCACCGGTCTGCAGTTGTACACCGGTAAATTTTTGGATGATGAGCCTCTCACTGGCAAAGCCGGCGCGATTTATCCAGCTCACGGTGGACTCTGTCTGGAATGTCAGGGCTATCCCAATGCGATGAATGCTCCACATATAGACGATATTGGACTCTGTCCGGGGCAACGATACCAGCAGACCACCCTGTATCGTTTCATTTGATCAGGAAATGCGACGCATGCGACCTCTTTTCCTGCTCTACTCCCTGCTGTTCTGCGCGGCGCCTCTGTTTGCCGCGGACCCGCAAGAGGAGGAAATCGATCATCTCATCGCGTTTGTTCGAGACGCCTCCGTCCGTTTTATCCGCAATGGCAAAGAGCATAGTGGGGTAGAAGCCGCGGAACACATGCAGAAAAAACGGGAACATTTTGCCAAGAAGATTGATTCGGCAGAGAGATTCATCGAACTGGCCGCAAGCAGGAGTTTGGTCTCCAAAAAGCCGTATCAGGTACAACTCGCGGATGGGCGTACTCTCACGAGCTCGGAATGGCTGCTTGCGGAATTAGCTCGCTATCGTTCTGAAGGAACAGATCCGGCACCCTAAGGTCGGGAATTTCCTGACGCGATCCGCCCCTGTTTTAGAAGCTTTTCCGCGCTTAGCATTGACGTCTTGCCCTTTTCCATGCAATAGGTTCGCTCCCCCATTTTCCTGATTTACAACGCTTTTGGAGATTTTGATGAACCTGACCCTATCCCTGCTCGCTATGGCCCCTGGCCCGGGTGGATCTTCCGGCAATCCCTTTACCATGCCTGTCGTGATGGTATTGTTTTTCGGGGTCTTTTATTTCATGACCATCAAACCGCAGCAGCGGAAAGAAAAAGAACGCCGTGCGATGCTCGATGAAATCAAAAAAGGGGACCGGGTGCTGTTTGCCGGTGGACTGATTGGGGAAATTGATTCCGTTGGCGAAAAGACCGTTCGGGTTCGCCTCACCGACTCTGTGAAAATTGAAGTGGCCCGCGGCAGCATCACCAATGTGCTGAAAGAGGATGCGGACCTGGATGTGGACACGGCTTCCGCTTCCTGATGTTGAAACGATTTTAAACAAAATACAACCTATGAGGTTCTGTCGATGAAAGACAAATCGATGCTGTGGAAATGGCTTCTGCTGGTCGGACTCTGTGTCTGGTCTCTGATGATGGCCTTGCCCCTGAATGAAAAAGTCCAGCTCGGGATCGACCTGAGTGGTGGCTACCGCTTTGTGCTGGGTGTGGATTACGATCAGCTTCAGCTGCCGGAAGGGCAGGAGAAGATTACCGAAGCCGACCGTGAGAGGGCTCAGGATCAGGCCTTGGAAGTGTTGCGTAACCGAATCGACTCTGCGGGGACCAAAGAAGCGATCGTGTACAAGGAACCCGGTACAGGCCGAATCGTGTTTGAGATTCCGGCTGCGGGTGAAGAAGAGCGCAAAGAGCTGGAGGACATGATCAAACGTCCGGCCTACCTCGAGTTTGCTCTGGTGCACGAAGAAAACAGCAGCCTCGTTTCAGAATTCATGGCTACGGGAGAAGTGCCTGTAGGCTATGAAGCGGTTACCGTGGACGGCAGCCGCTATTTCCAGGAAATTAAGGATTTTGAATGGGATGAGACCAAACGAGCTCAGCTGGAGCTGACCGGCCGGATCTCCCCTCGCTACCGCTTCATGATGCAGCGCGTGGACGTGGAGAATTACAACGAACTCTACTACCCGATTTACGTTGAGGTGCGCCCGGAGTTGGACGGTACCGCGATCAAATCCTCCCGTCCAGACCGTGACCCCACTACCTTTCTGCCGGTGGTGAGTCTGGAGATGAACAGCGAAGGCGCTAAACGTTTCTTCCAGATCACCAAAGACTACGTAGCCAATGGAGAGAAAAACCCTTCTCCGGTCGGTCGTCGTTTGGCCATTATCATGGATAGCACCTTGTACTCTGCACCCACGTTGCAGGCAGTGATCCCCAATGGCCGTGCCGAAATTTCCGGAATGGCAGACATTGAAGAAGCGACTTCTCTTTCGAATGCACTGAACTCCGGTGCCTTGCCCGTGCCCATCGAAGTGCTCATGCAGCAGCAGGTTGACCCCACCTTGGGTAAAGATTCCATCAACAGCGGCATGCTCGCCGGTTTGATCGGTCTGGCCCTGGTGGTGGTGTTCATGCTGGTCTATTACATGATGGCTGGTGTGGTGGTAAACGTCGCCCTGGTCCTGGATGCCATTCTGCTGCCGCTGGGGATGTTCCTGGCAGCCGGTTTTCTTGGCATCTTTGGCAGCGGCGGAGGCGCCGGTGCGGTAAACATCAACGCACTGCCCACGCTGACCCTGTATGGTATTGCCGGTCTGGTCCTGACCATTGGTATGGCGGTGGACGCCAACGTGCTGATTTTCGAACGGATCCGTGAGGAACAGAAAGCAGGCAAACGTTTTGTCTCTGCGGTAAGCTCCGGTTTCGAAAAAGCCTTCAGCACGATTTTCGATGCAAATATCACCACCTTGCTGGTGGCGGTGATTCTGTACATGCAGGGTTCCGGCCCCATCCGCGGTTTCTCCGTTATGCTGACCGCAGGGATTATCGTTTCCATGTACACCGCGCTGGTGTTCACCCGCATGGGCTTCGATGTGCTCATTAAGAGTGGGGTGGAACGGGTGAAGATGCTGAGTATCCTTCCTGACAACCTCTCCGTGGATTTCCTGTCCAAAGACAAGATTGCCCTCGGCATCAGCGCTGTCCTGATTGTGGCCAGCCTGGTCAACATTGGCCGCTTGGGTTCCGATGTGCTCGGGATTGACTTCACCGGAGGTTCTTCGCTGAGCTACAGCTACAGTTTGGACGATGGCGTAGAGCGTCCTTCCGAAGATGACCTGCGTTCCGCGCTGAGCGCTGCGGGTGTTGGTGAATCGGTCATCCAGTACCAGCAACTGGTGCAGGGCAGCGGAGCTGCTTCCGGCGATCGTCTGCAGGTTCGGGTGGATTCCGAGTTCACGGAACTGACTCAGGAAACGCTCGAAACTCAGTTCGGCGAAAGTCACGGCTTCAGCCAGGTAGGCATTGAGCAGATCGGCTCTCAGGTCAGTGATGAAATGGCCGGGCGCGGTTTGCGGGCCATCCTGCTCGCGCTGGTCGGCATCGTGATCTACATCACCATCCGCTTTGAGTTCGCCTTCGCCATGGGCACCATCGCTGCGCTGGCTCACGACGTATTGCTTACCGTGGGTCTCTACTGCCTCTTTGGCCGTCAGCTCAGCCTGCCCATCGTGGCTGCGTTGCTCACCATTGTCGGTTACTCTGCGAACGATACCATTGTGGTGTTTGACCGGATTCGTGAAGATCTGAAACTGCTGAAAGGCAAACCCTACCGGGAGATTGCCAACATCAGTATCAACCAGACCCTGTCCCGTACCTTGCTCACCTCGCTCACGACTCTGATTACGGTGGTCATGTTGCTGGTGTTCGGCGGAGGGGCGATCAACGACTTCGCTCTGGCCCTGTGTATCGGTGTGCTGGTGGGTACCTATTCGTCGATCTTTGTCGCGACCCCGGTGATGCTGTTGTGGCACCGCGGTGAGAAAACCCTGAAAGACTAAAGGGCTTCCGCGCTGAGGCCGCCTGGTCGCGGCGTGGAACCCTCAAGTGAGATGCAACGCGTCCCACGAGTCTGGATTAACCCGCAGCCTCCACCCTCGGATGCGGCGGAGCTGGCACAAGCCTTCCAATTGCCTGCGGCGATTGGGGAGGTGTTGTGGCGTCGTGGTCTGGAAGACCCGGAAGAGGCGGAACTCTTTCTCAATCCCCGTTTAGAGCGTTTGACGGATCCGTTGTTGCTGCCGGATATGGAGTCCGCAGTGAAGCGGATCTGGGAAGCTATCGATGCCGGAGATAACATTCTGGTCTTCGGCGACTATGACGTTGATGGCATCACCAGTACCGCATTCCTGGTTCAGGTCTTGCGCATGCTGGGCGCACAGGTCTGCAGCTATCTGCCCCACCGGATTGAAGACGGTTATGGCCTGAGTGAAGAAGTTCTGGCCAGTTGCCTGACCGAGAAAAAACCTGGCCTGCTCATTACCGTGGACTGTGGAACCGGATCGGTGGACGCGGTGGAACGGGCCCGCAAGGAAGGGCTGGATGTCATTGTCACGGACCATCACGAATCCAGTGGCCCCTGTGCACCGGCTCTCGCTCTGGTGAACCCCAAACTGGGGGATAACGAAGAGCTGCAGACCCTGGCCGGGGTAGGCGTTGCCTTCAAACTATGTCATGCCTTGATTAAAATTGGTCGTCTGGAAGGGCGTCCAATCGCAGAGCATGCGGATATGCGCCCGTTGATGTATCTGGTGGCCCTGGGTACGGTAGCGGACATGGTGCCGCTGCGAGGGGAAAACCGGATTTTGGCCCGCTTCGGGATTATGGTGCTTAACCGTCTGCTCTCTGGGGAAAATGGCGCGGAGGCTCCCGTGGGGTTGCAGGCGCTGGTCCGCAGTGCCGGGGTGGAATACCAAACGCTGACCAGCTATCATATTGGCTTTGTTCTGGGGCCGCGCATTAATGCTGCGGGGCGGATTCTCTCACCGGAAGTTGCCTTGCGACTGTTGCTTTGTGATGATTCGCGGGAAGCGGAGGGCCTGGCCCGGAAGCTGGAGGAAGCGAACAAACAGCGGCAGGCGATTGAAGAGGGCATTCTGAATGATGCGGTGACTGCGCTGGAACCCCAGTATCATCCGGATGAACCCGGAGTGATGGTGGTGGCCCAACGGAATTGGCATCCGGGTGTGGTAGGCATTGTGGCCTCGCGACTGGTACGGCGCTACCATCGTCCGGCCATCGTGATTTCCGTGGATGAGAACGGAGTCGGTCGTGGTTCCTGCCGTAGTATCGAAGGCTTTGATCTGATTACCCATTTGCAGGAAGTCAGCCGCTATTTGCTTCAGCATGGTGGCCACCGCATGGCTGCGGGTCTGGACATTGAAGAGCAGCACCTGGATTCTTTCCGCGTGGAAATTGATGCCTGCGCCAAGAAGGTCATGATCAATGAGGATCTACGTCCCCGTCAGCAGATTGATGGCTGGTTGACCTTGGAAGACCTCAGCGAAGACTTTATGGCGGCCCAGGATCGGCTCATGCCCTTTGGTCACGACAACCCCACTCCGGTGTGGGGGATCCGTCGGATCCGCGTCGATAAATGGCAGGTGGTGGGCAAAGGCCGTCACCTGCGGCTGCTTTTCCGCACGCCGCATGGTATGCAGGATGCGATTGGCTTTGGCTTAGGCGAGCGGCATCAGCCTCAGGGATATATTGATATCGCCTTCCAGCTGCGACGGAATGTGTTCCGCGGCGAAGAGCGGCTTCAGCTGATGTTGCAGGACTTCCGCCCGACGGAGTGAGCTTGGGTTCTGCGGGGTTTGCAACGAAGGGCGCGAAGGGTGCGAAGCGGATGCACCGGCTTAGGTTCTGGAGTTTTTTTTGTGGCATGAGAGGGTAGCTGTCGGCCTT
>DIYK01000039.1 GCA_002429005.1 Verrucomicrobia bacterium UBA6056 | reverse complement strand
CTCCGTCGACGGCGGGGTCGGCGGCGGGGGCGGCGGGGTTCGGGCTCGGGTTCCGGGGCCAGTTCGAAGTCGCGTTGCCAGGCGGCGAGGAGCTTGTTGCGGTTTTCGCCTTTGACGAAGAGGTCGAATTTGTAAAAAACCAGGGCGTCGCGGAAGTAGTGGCGGCGTACGAAAGCTTGAATCTGTTTGGCATTGCGGCGATTTTCAAAATTCCGCTGACTCTTGAGAATGTCGTAGATCTTGAACAGCACGCGTTTGGGAATCAAAATCCGTTCCGCAAGGACCTGTTGTACCTGCTGGCAGGCATGGACCAAGGCGTCGTGAGGGCTTTGTCCCTGATCGAGCAGTTCATCCCGGGTTCCGAAAATAAAGGGAGCGAGAAAGAAGCTGTAGGACAGTTCGGGGCTGGCTTTGATGCCCAGTTTTTTCCATTTGTCCATCTGCTCAAAGGCCATGTATTGCCAGTGTTTCTGATCTTCCGTAGCTTTTTCCCGCCACCAGGGAGCCAGACCGGGGAACATCACATCCAGAAGCCCGGTTTCTTCCCATTTGTTGAAGGCGGCGCACATGGCTCCGCAGTTGAAGAATTTCAGGATTTCTTCAAACATCCGGGCGTGTGATGCATGGGTCATCTGCTCCCGTTGACGGAGAATGGCCTGATAGCATTCATCCTCAATATCCAGATGCAGAGTGGAGGCAAAACGCAGGGCGCGAATCATGCGCACGGGATCCTCTTGATAGCGCTGGTCCGGATCACCGATGGCCCGTACGATTCGCTTTTCAACATCAACGAGACCGCCCACATAATCGATAATGCTGAAATCATCGATGTTGTAGAAGAGAGCATTGATGGTGAAATCGCGGCGGAAGGCGTCTTCTTCCGGGCTGCCAAATACATTATCCCGAATGACCACGCCACTTTCATCTACGACCCGGTCCGGGTGAGCCTTCACCGCAGTATTGCTTTTGGGGGCCTCCTCAGGGATCTCTACCGGAGCGTCCTCGTCGCCTTCTTCTTCTTCCGGCGGAAGTTCCTCCACAACGGAATCGGTTTCATCCGACTCATCTTCAGGAGTTTCGTTACCCACGTCTTCGTGGTTATCCATTTCCTCATCACCGGGACGTTCGTTTTCGTCATCCGGCTCTTCCTCCACAGGGGTGGGGGCGCGGAAGGTGGCCACTTCGATGACCTCATCGTTGAAAATCACATGTGCCAGACGGAAGCGGCGGCCAATCAGGCGGCAGTTTCGGAAGCAGCGCTTCACCTGCTGAGGGGTGGCATCGGTGGCCACATCAAAATCTTTAGGTTCCCGCCCCAGCAGAAGGTCCCGCACACAGCCTCCGGCCAGGTAGGCTTTGTATCCGCGCTCGTTCAGGCGGTAGAGTACGCGCAGGGCGTTCTCGGAAATGTGCTTGCGGCTGACAGGGTGCTCTGAACGTTCAAGTATGGTCGGTTCCATAGGGATGCTTGTTGGGTCTCGCGGAATCTGATCGATCGATAGGTGGATACGAGCCTTTATCGTTATGCAGGTCTGGGTGGAAAGGCAAGGCGCTTTCCGCTCTTCAAAAAAATGTCTGTGGTGTTGTAAGCCTCGACGGGGCGGGTATAGGGAAACCTGCTTTTATCAACGTCAAGGAGACTGCAAGCCATGTCACGCATTTTCAATTTCAGTGCCGGACCCGCCACCCTTCCGCTGGAGGTTCTGGAAGAAGCGCAACGCGAACTGACCGATTATCAAGGTTCGGGCATGTCCATCATGGAAATGAGTCACCGTGGCAAGCACTACGATGCGGTCCATCAGGAGGCGTTGCTGAACTTTCGCGAATTGCTGCAGGTTCCGGAAAGCCACGAGATTCTGTTTCTCCAGGGTGGGGCGACCACTCAGTTCTGCCAGGTTCCTATGAATCTTCGTGGAGAAGGCCAGGTTGCGGACTACATCAACTCCGGTTCCTGGAGCAAGAAAGCCATTGGCGAGGCCAAGGCCTTCGGTAAAGTCAATGTGGCTGCGGACTGCGGCAGCGAAATTCCCACCCGTCAGGCTCGTCAGGAAGAACTGCAACTGAGCGAGGGTGCTGCGTATTTGCACTGCTGCTCCAATGAGACCATTTCCGGTGCCCAGATCATGGAGTTCCCCAAGATTGAAGCCCCCTTGGTCTGTGACATGTCCTCCGACATCCTCAGTCGTAGTCTCAACGTTTCTGATTTCGGGCTAATCTATGCCGGTGCCCAGAAAAACCTCGGCCCCTCTGGGGTAGCTCTGGTGATTATCGATAAAGAGCTGGCACTCCGCGCACCGGAAACGGTGCCCAGCATGTTGCGTTATCAGACTCATATCGAAAAACAGTCTCTCTACAACACGCCGCCTACCTTTGGGGTATACATCCTCTGCCTGGTAAGCCGTTGGCTGAAAGAGCAGGGAGGCTTGTCTGCGATTCAGGAAGTGAATGAGCGCAAAGCCCTGAAGCTCTATGATGCGATTGATGCGAGTGACTTTTACAGCGGAACTGCACTTCCCGAGTTCCGCAGCCGCATGAATGTCACCTTCCGCCTTCCCAGTGAAGAGCTGGAAAAACAGTTCGTCAGTGAAGCCGCCGCTCTGGGCATGGACGGCCTCAAAGGTCACCGCAGCGTAGGAGGCATCCGTGCCTCCATCTACAATGCCTTCCCCGAAGCCGGCGTCGAAGCTCTGGTTTCCTTTATGAAGGACTTCGCGGCGAAAGCCTGAGGATGGGTCATTGGTCATTAGTCATTAGTCATTAGTCAGTGGTCATTGGTCAGTAGTCATTAGTTTGGAGGGCTTGTCGTTTGCGCAACCGCTGGCAAGCTCAATGACCAATGACCAATGACCAATGACCAATGACCAATGACCATTGACCATTGACCACTGACCAATGACTCCTGACTGATAACTAATCTTGCTTTCGACTTGTGATTTCCTTGGAAGTCACTACACACTTACTTCCCATTGCTCCCGTAGCTCAACTGGATAGAGCGTCGGCCTCCGGAGCCGAAGGTTGCAGGTTCGAACCCTGCCGGGAGCACCAGTTTTTATCCTGAGGAGGACAGATGGCCGACAATCCGTTCGGGGGGCTCCGCAGCGACCTCCGTAAACTTGACCAATTACGACCGGTAACCCTTCAACCCGGTATTGCGCCCTCCGCCACAGGATCCTGCCTGATTTCCATGGGCAAGACTCAAGTGATCTGTGGCGTGAGCATCGAAGATAAAGTTCCCGGCTGGATGCGTGCCCAGAAGGTGCCCGGTGGCTGGCTTACCGCGGAGTACAGCATGCTTCCGTACTCCACCACGGACCGCAGCAAACGTCCCGGTGCCTCTCCCGGAGGACGTAGCATGGAAATTCAGCGCCTCATTGGCCGCTCTTTGCGGGCTGCCGTTGACCTGAAAAAACTGGGACCGAAAACAATTTGGATTGATTGCGATGTGCTCAATGCGGATGGGGGAACCCGTACCGCAGCCATCACCGGCAGCTATGTGGCTCTGGCCCTGGCGGTGAAGTCTCTTCTGGATAAAGGTTCTTTGAAAAAAGATCCGATGACCGAACAAGTATCTGCGATCTCTGTTGGCATTGTTCGCGGAGAGCCCATGCTGGATTTGTGTTACGAGGAAGATTTTGCTGCTTCTACGGATGCCAATACGGTTATGACGGGCAAGGGCGGCTTTATCGAAGTGCAGAGCACAGCCGAAGAGGGTAGCTATAGTCGGCAGGAGCTCAATGCCCTGCTGGACATCGCGGAAAAAGGCAACCGGGAGCTGATGGAACTGCAGAAGCAGGCCATCGCTGCTGGATAACGCGCCGGCCTCGGAGCGGGCACTCCTGCTCCGTGCCCAAGCCGGCTAGGAAAACATCTATTCCAAAATCGACAATCGGCCTGCCCGGTTTATGCTGACCTCTTATGTCTCAGGACCCTTCCTTTGATTTCTTTTATGCCTTGGAGCATACCCGCGTTCTCCAGCTGCCCACCCGGCAGTTGGAAACCTTTGGTACAACCAGTATTCACTATCACCTGTTGACCGAAGCGCTGGATTCAGTGGATCAGGTTCGCGTCCGTGAAGGAACGCTGAAAGCTGCTAAACCTCAGATTCTGACGCCTCAGCATATGCTGGAAAACCAAATGGAGGGCTTTCAGGATGAAGAAAGCCGTCGATTTATGAGTTGGCTCCGGGAGACACATCCCAATCTGCGCTTGCTCCAGTATGGGTTTACTATCGAAAAACAGGATGTGCAGGATACTCTACTGACCGAATCCATGGAAGTGGTTGCCGGGAACGTTCTTGAGGCGGTGAAAGATCAAAGTGCCAGCAGTGCGGTGCTCATGGGGGTCGAGCAGCCCTGGGAAGTGTGCCTGTTGAAATTGATGGCGGATTTGGTCGAGCAGTCCATGCCCAACCAAATCCAGCAGTTACAACAGCGGAACCTTTTGCCGAATCCGGGTCTGGCAGGGCAGGAGATTGAGGCGGCCTTTGCCTCCGCGGAACAAGATCCGGAACGGATTCCCTATCTGCAGAAAGTGCTCAAGCGGCATGGCATGTTTGAGCAGATGCAGGATCGCTTTTTCGCCACGGTGCGTCGTTCCAGAGGTTAAGCGATGCAGGCTCCCGCGATTCACCAGATTCTGGCCGGCTATTCTCCAGGAGATGCCATTTCCAATGAAGCCCGGATTCTGCGGGATCTCTTCCGGAACTGGGGCATGCGCAGTGAAATTTACTGTGACCCCTCCTGTGCCGATCCCCGTCTGAGTGACAGCCTGGCCTTGGAGGAACTCCGCCAGCTGCCCGCGGAGGAAGTGGCCATGCTTCACCTTTCTGTGGGCAGCCCTGCCAATGAAATGTTTCCACAGCTTCGTTGTCGCAAGGTGATACGCTATCACAACATCACCCCGGGCCATTTTTTTCAATTGATCAATCCCCAAACCGCCCGTTTGCTGGATCGTGGACGACGACAGTTGGAGGCGCTCAAGGGTTCTGCGGAACTCTGCCTGGCCGATTCAGCCTACAATGCTTCGGAATTGGTGGAGGCGGGTTATGATAATGTCCACGTGCATCCCTTGCATATTTCCCTCAACCGGGTGGAGGCCGCTGCGGATGCATCCCTCATGCGGGACTATTCGGATGGCAAAGTCAATATCCTCTTTGTGGGTCGGCTTGTGCCTAATAAATGCATTGAGGACCTGATTCACGCCTTCTATTATTTTCAAACCTATGTGGAGCCCCGCAGCCGCCTCATTCATGTAGGCAGTTATGCCGGAAGTCAGGCCTATCGGGGAATTTGCATGAGTCTGGAAAAAAAACTGGGCCTGCGCCATGTGGAACATCTCGGCTCTGTGACCGAAGAAGCGCTTGCGGCCTGTTATCAGGTTTCGGACCTGTTCCTCTGTATGAGTGAGCATGAAGGTTTTGGGATTCCTTTGTTGGAAGCCATGCAGGCTAAGCTTCCCGTCATGGCCTATGCATCCGCTGCGGTTCCGGAAACCATGGACGGAGCCGGGCTCCTGTTTGAGGAGAAACACTTTGATGCCATTGCTCAGTGGATGGGCCGCTTGGCTAGCCCGGGTGCTCTGCGGGATGGAGTGTTAGCCACCCAGGAGCAGCGCCTCCAGCGCTTCCGACAGCGGGATCTGGTCCGTGAGCTACAGGCGCTGCTGGAGGAGCATCTGTGAAGGTCTGCATGCAGATTCAGGCCGCGATTGCTCAGCGTGCCGGAGTCGGCCGCTATATCCACACCTTGCTTCCAGAACTCGCCCAACGCGCAGGGGCGGATGAACTGTTGGGCTTCTATTTTGATTTTCGTCGCAATGGCTCTCCCTTTCCGGAAGGAATGATTCAGGAACATGCCTGCCGCTGGCTGCCCGGAGCTCTCATCCAGCAATCCTGGAAACGCGTGGGCATGCCCCCCTACACGGCCTTTGCTCCCAAAGCCGATGTGCATCATTTTCCCAATTTCATTATTCCGCCACTTCCCCGGGGACCCAAGGCCGTGGTGAATATCCATGATGTGTGTTTCCTAAGCTGCCCGGAGACTATGGAGCCTAAAAACCGGGCTTATCTGCAATCGCAAATGCCTAAAACCCTTGGTCGGGCCGATTGTATTCTCACGATTTCCGAGAGCATGGCTACGGAGTTGCGGGACTCCTTTTCCCTGTCTGAGGATCGTGTGCGTGCCACCTTGTTGGGGGCGCCGCCCAGTATCCCGGATCTAAGCGATCCCGAGGTGGAGCAGGAGTTGAGCGGATTGCAAATCGACGCGCCTTTTTATCTTCATGTGGGGACCTTGGAACCGCGTAAGAATCATCGCTTCCTGTTCCAGGTCTTTGAGCAGTTGGACCGCTTTGATGGCAAATTGATTCTCTGTGGCATGCATGGATGGCAAGTAGAAGGGATTCTGGATGCCTGGAAGCACTCTTCTGCCGCGGAGCGAATTCGTCACCTGGATTATGTCAGTGACCGCCAACTGGCCGCTCTCTACCGTAAGGCTCAGGCCTTACTCTTCCCCTCCTTGTACGAAGGCTTCGGCCTGCCTCCGGTGGAAGCCATGCGCCAGGGCTGCCCGGTGTTCAGTAGCCCCGGAGGCTCGCTTGCTGAAGTCGTCGGGGAGGGCGGCGAGGTGCTGCCTCTTCAGGTGGACGCCTGGGTCGATCGCTTAGGGGATTTTCCGGAGGATGCCGCTCGCCGTGAGCGTATGCAGACCGCCGGCCGCAAGCGTGCGCAGGCCTTTTCCTGGGAACGCTGTGCGGACGAGACCTGGGATGTCTATCGGGAATTGGCCTAAACCGGATTCACGAAATGTCAGGGAATGAGCCTATGCAGTTGCCGGATTTTCAGAGCGTGGAAAGTCCATGTTTTGTTGTGGATGCCCCTGGGCTGCGCCGGAATGCGGCCCTCCTGGCGGATCTGCGGCGTCGCTCGGGTGTTCGCATTATTCTCGCTTTGAAGGGCTTTGCGATGCATCCGGCCTTTCCCCTGCTAGAGGATGCTCTGGATGGCACCACCGCCAGTTCGCTGAATGAAGCGCTGCTGGGATCTCTGGAATTTGGTAAGGAGCTTCATACGTATGCCGTAGCCTACACGGATGCGGATTTTCCAAAGCTGCAGGAACTCTCCAGTCATATCACCTTCAACAGCCTGAGCCAGTGGCAGCATTTTCGGGAGCAGGCGCTGGCCCGGCCGGAATTGCAGTATGGCCTACGCATCAATCCCCGCTACAGTGAAGTCGATGTAGAACTCTACAATCCCTGTCGGCCGGGTTCCCGCTTCGGTATGTGTGCTGAGGATTTGCAGGGGCAGGACCTGCAGGGTCTGAGTGGCTTGCATATGCATACGCTCTGTGAGCAGGGAAGCGATGTTTTGGAACGGACTTTGGAGCATGTGGAGCGGGATTTTGCGCCATGGCTGGATCAGATGCAGTGGTTTAATCTGGGGGGAGGGCATCATCTGACCCGTGCGGATTATGACCAGGAACGACTGATCCGTTGCCTGGATCGTTTTCGTTCCCGTTGGCAGCTTCAGCTGATTATGGAGCCGGGGGAGGCTGTGGCCCTGAATGCAGGCTGGTTGAGGGCCTCCGTGCTGGATCTGTTTTGCAGTCAGGGTCATGAACACGCCATTCTGGATGTGTCCGCTACGGCACATACTCCGGATGTATTGGAAATGCCCTATCGGCCTGAGATTCTGGGGGCCGCTGCTCCAGGAGAGCGGAAATACAGCTATCGTTTGGGTGGGGTAAGTTGTCTCTCGGGGGATAGCTATGGTGACTACAGCTTCGACCAGCCGCTCCAGGTCGGGGATGAGATCGTGTTCACAGATATGTCGATCTACAGCATGGTCAAAACCAGCCATTTTAATGGGGTCGCGCACCCGGCCATTGCCCTATGGGATCCGGAAAACGGTGGCATGCAGGTTACCCGCCGTTTCGGCTACGCGCCCTACCGGGACCGTCTGGGTTAAGTGCGGATTTTTTGAAAGGGAATCCCTTGAGGAACGATTGGTCATTATGGAATATGATTTTGTGATTATTGGCGCGGGTGCAGGCGGATTGGCTGCTGCCCGGGAACTGAAGGATCAAGGCCACAGCATGGTGCTTCTGGATAAGGGGCGCGGTGTTGGGGGGCGTATGGCCACCCGACGCATGCGTGAGGCGGAGGGGCGCTGGGATCATGGCGCCCAGTTCATTACCCTGCGGAGTGAAGCCCTTCAGGAGCGTTTGGCTTCCTGGGGAGCCCTGCAAAGTCTGGAAGTGTGGCATGACTCGCCCGGGGCCTCTCCCCATCCGCGTTTCCGCCCTCTGGAAGGGCTGAACGCTTTTGCCAAAGCTTTGGCCGGTGACCTGGAGATTCGTCGCTCCTTCAAGGTGACTCATGTGCAACGTCTGGACGCAGGCTGGGAATTGGTGGCGGAATCCGGTGAATCCGTTCAGGGTGCTCAATTGATCTGTGCTCTGCCTGTTCCTCAGCTTCTGGATTTGTTTGCGGCATCCGAACTGCCCCTGCATCCGCCCGCAGCCGATCAATTGGGGGCGGTTGACTACGAACGCTGTCTGAGTCTGTTGGTTGAATTGGATGGCCCCTCCGGACTGGAAGAGCCTGGGTTTGTGAAAGCCAATACCGGCTGTATTGATACCGTAGCCGACAATCATATCAAAGGGATCTCGGAAGCTCACACGCTGACTGTACATGCGCAGCGGGCATTTAGTCGGGAATGGTATGATCGCGATCGATCGGTGGCGGCGTCGGTTCTACGAGCTGCCTTGAATGAGTGGAAAGAATTTCCCGTGAAATCCGTTCAGATTCACGGCTGGAAGTTTGCGGAAGCGATTCGCCGGGTCCCGGCCCCCTTCCTGAAGCTGGATGAATCTCTCTACGCCTGTGGCGATGGCTTTGAGGCAGGTGATGATGCCGGCGTCGCTGCAGACCTGCATCCCCGAATCGAGAGCGCCTTGCTCTCCGGCTGGGCGCTGGGCAAAGCCTTGAGTGCTTCCTAAGCGAAGCGACCTGCGCAGAGTGGAATGCCCTCTGCCAGGGTCAAGTAGGGTGTGACCGAGTTGGCGACTTCCTTCATGGTGGTTTTGCTCAGCAGGATGCGACGTAACTCGCCAACCAAGTCTCCGCCGTGGGGGGCGACCACTCGAGCTCCCAGCAAGGTGTCTGTGACGGGATCCCGAACGAGTTTCAAGTAGCCGCGATGTTCTCGTGCGGAACTGAAACGCGGCCAGCGATTCACCGGTAAGGTCGCTTCTTCCGCGTCGATGCCGCGTTCCTGACAATCCTCCAGGCTAAGCCCGACGCCGGCGACCTGCGGGTCCGTAAACACCACCCAGGGCACATCCTCTTCGCGGACCTGGACCTCAACCTCTTCGTTGTGGAGTCGGGCAACGATATTTTCCGCCTCCAGGGAAGCGGTGTACACCATCATAAAGTGCCCCAGCACATCTCCGGCGGCATAAATTCCAGGGCAGGCGGTTTCCCCCTCTGCATTCGCTTGGATAAACCCGTTGGCATCGAGTTCTATGCCCAAAGCTTCCAGGCCCATGTCACGGGTTTGTCCTTGGCGGCCCCGGGCTTCCAGCATGGCTTCAGCCTCTAAGATGAGCGTTCCCTGCTCTTCAGAGTGGAGCTGAACCCGGGTTCGCCCTTCCTGTACATCAATCTTCTCGATGCGGGTCCCGGTTAGAATCTTCATGCCCTCATCAATAAAGTGGGTTTGAAGTTCCCCGCCTACAGATTCCGGCTGGGCGGAAAGAATCGTTCGGCTTCGCTGAACGAGGGTGATGTCTACCCCAAGGCGGTGGAGGGCCTGTCCCAGTTCGAGCGCAATATAGCCGCCACCGAGAACTATCATTGAAGCGGGGAGCTGTTCGAGGTGAAAGAGGCTCTCATTGGTGTATAGCCCCGGGGTTTCTTGAGGCGTGTCGTCAAACCTACGGGTTTGCGAGCCGGTTGCGATGAGGATGGCATCGCCGTGATATTCTTTTCCTGCAACCTGCATGCTGCGGGGGCCACTCAGCCGCCCACGGCCTTGCACAATTTCCAGGCCATCAAGCTGGGGGAGGGGCTGCTCATAGTTTCGTTCCCGAAGCTCGGTGACCAGGTTCTGAAGATCCTGAAGCAGTGTTTTTTGATCCAATTCGGCACCCTGTGGGTGAAGACCGGGGAAAAAACTGTGGCGGGTCTGCTGTAGCTGTTCCGCTGCGCGAATCAGATATTTCGAGGGTACGCAACCGATGTGCAGACAGGTTCCGCCTAAGGGAAGACCATCATGCGCGAGGGTACAGGTCCCTCCGCGGGCAATGTGGGCCCGGGCGGCAGAAATCGCTGCGGTACCGCTGCCAAGGATGAGCAGGTGCATGAAGTACTCAGAAACCGCCGCCAATGCGGAGGAAGGTAAAGGCGTAGAGCAGAATCACAATCAGACCCAGACCTGTGACCAGCGGCCAAATATTGCTGGTGGTGGATTTGGGGTGATGGGTGGGGGGAATGACTGCTGCTGCACCCGGGCTGCGGCGACGAACGGGGCGGGCGCTGGTGGTACTCCCACCAGTGCTGCTTCCGCTTCCGCGGGCAGGGCTGCTGCCACGAGTCCGACGGGGAGCCCGGCGGATGCTGTTGCCTCTGCCGGGGGAGTTAATCGCTTTTTTGGTTTTCGCTTCCGGAACTTTCGTGTGCAACACGGTACTGCGCACGTTGGAAGCTAAAGGAGATTTGATCATCCGACCGGATTTGATCGAATGAATGTCGGCCATGACCTCCGCCCAGTCGCTGTGGCGATGTTGAACATCTTTCGCCATCAGTTTTTCAACCAGACAACAGAAAGCCCAGCTCAGATCCCCATTCAGCTTTTTGGGGTTTTCGAGTTGGCCGTGAACCTGCATGGAGGCCACTTCCTCCGGTTCTAAATCGTGGAAAGGCACTTCGCCTGTACCCATATGCCAGAGCGATGCACCCAAAGCGTACATATCGGCGCGGCAATCGAGTCCTTCCTCCACCAAAGCCTGCTCGGGAGGGAAATAGTTGGGCGTACCCAGGGTCATGTCTTCTTCGACCGCAATATTATCGCCACCCAGAACCTGGGCCAGACCGAGGTCGGCAATCTTGGTGCGACCATTCCGGTGGAGAAGAAGGTTCTCGGGTTTAATGTCGCAGTGAACCACTTTATGGTCCCGCCAAGCGTAATCCAGTGCTTCCGATACCTCGAGGGCAATTTGGAGAATCTGGGTTTCGGGCATCGGCGTACCCTGAGAAACCACATCGCCCGCAGTAGGCCCAGGGACATACTCCATGATGTAATAGAGGAAGCCATCCCGTTCCCCGGCGTCAATCACCTGAACAATGTTCGGATGAATCAGCGTTGCTGCCGCACGGGCTTCGTAAATAAAGCGGTTGTATTCCTCATCATCCCCGTCTACCTTTTTCTCAAGGATCTTGACCGCAACCACGCGTTCGAGCTTTTCCTGTCTGGCTTTCCATACGGTGGCCATTCCGCCTTCGGCGATTTTACTGACAATCGTATAACCTGGAATTTCAATTTGAGTAGACATGAGGGGCCTTGGCACTATGCACGAGGAATCGATTTTCTACAAGTAGATCCGGAATTTTTTCCTAATGAAAGTACTAAACGTTTTTTTCCTTCTGTGGTACTCGGGCTTCCTTTTTGCTGGCCCGATCATCGAAATTGATGGCGTCGAACTCCAGGCTGGCATGATTCCAGCCGGGGATGAGGTCGTCCATGTGGCTACTATTCATAACCGGGGGGATGCGGATCTGCGTATTCATCGGGTGCAGAAACATTGTGGTTGTACTCGGGCTGAACTGGAAAAGGATCTGGTGCCACCCGGGGAGAGTGTCCGGTTAACTCTCGTGCTGGATACTACGGGGCGTCGGGGCGCTCAGAACAGTCGAGTCACCCTTCACAGCAACGCCGGCAATGCACGGCAATCGGTGGTCACCATCATAGGCGAAGTGGTTCCATTGATTCAAATTACACCTCAAACCCTTAATTTTCAAAGACTCACTTCTGGAGCCGAAATTTCGGCCATCGTCGAATTTCGGCATTCCGAGGGGAAAGCGTTTGAATTTACCTCTACGGAGTCAGCAAATGATCGGGTTCAGTTGGAATGGCTGGAGTCGGAAGAGGAGGGAGCTCTGCAGCGTCTGCGGGTCACTCCGAACACGAAGCTTCCGCCCAAATCCTACTCGGATGTGTTGTTGCTGAGAAGCACGGACCAAGCTGCAGGCCGTTTGCGGGTCCTGGTGTTATGGCAAATTGGCAATCCGGTTCAGGTGACTCCGATGGCTTTAAGTCTGCGCGTGGACCCGGATCAGGGAGCGGTGACCCGTTATGTGATGGTGTCCGGTTCCCCAGATCTGGAAGAGCCGTTTAAAGTGGAAAAGGTGGACTGGCCGGGTCGAGAGGTTGAAATCACCTGGGAGGACACCGGGCGATTCGGTTGGCGTATCAGTATTAAAGATCTGGAGGTGCTACCGGAGATGCATCGGGAAGAGTTGATCATCCAAACCAATGCCAAGGGTCATGAAACTCTTACGCTGCCGGTTCGGGTGTTGAAGCGCTGAGGGTCGTGCCGGGAAGGGGAAGTTCGATCCAGAACAGGCAGCCTTCACCGGGTTTGCTAATGAGGCCGATCTCTCCATGGTGAAGTTGCACGATGTGTTTCACAATACTCAGGCCTAACCCGGTTCCTCCCACCGCCCGGCTCCTTGCTTTATCAATGCGGTAAAAGCGTTCAAAAATTCGGGATTGATGAATTGGAGCAATCCCGGGCCCCTCATCTTCGACTTCCAGACGAATCCGGTCGTTCTGCTCAATGGCCCGCAGGCTGATTCGGGTATCGGAATCCGTATATTTTATGGCGTTGGCCACGAGATTGCTCAAAGCCTGCTCAAAGGTCGGAGGGTACATCTCCACAAAGAGGTTCTCTCCTCCTTCGAGCACGAGGTCAATTCCACGCTGAGATGCCGCTTCTCCCAGCAATTGGAATACCTGTTCCATCAAAGGACGGATTTCGTTTGGTTGCATGGGAGGCGGAGCTTCCTGATGTTCCATGCGGGTTAATTCCAGGAGATCGTCAATTAACTGCATCATCCTGCGGGACTGACGTTGGATCCGCATACCAAATTCTTTGAGCAGTTCCGCATCCTCTTCCTGCTCCATAAACTCTGAGAACCCCATAATGGCAGCGAGAGGGGTGCGTAGTTCATGCGAAACGTTGGCTACAAAATCCTGGCGCAGCGTTTCCAGATGTCTCAGGCGGGTGATGTCTTCCAGCAGAATCAGGCTGCCCAGAGTTTGATCCCGGTCCACCAGTGGAGCGCCGCGCAACAACACGATGCGGTCCTCTTCCTCTTCCCGCTCCAGTGAGATGACCGCCTCTTTGAAGGTTTCGTAGTGGGAAGACTCTTCCACCATGGCTAATAGATCTGGATTTCGGCACAGGGTGTACAGGGGTCGACCCTGACAGCGCAAGGGATTCCCCATGGCCAACCATTCTGCGGCGAGGGGATTTAAGGCCGTGATGCGTTGTTCCCGGTCCAGAACCAGAATGCCTTCGGTCATGTTGTTCAGCAAAATCTGCTGTTGATGATGTTGCTCCGTGAGGATCCGACGACGACCTTCGAGGGCATGGCTCAAATTATTGATGTGATCTGCAACCGGCCGAAAGGGGTGTTGGCTGGGGAGAAAAAGGTCCTCGACTCTTTCCCCGGCCTGCAGGCGGCCAACGGCCTGAATGAGTTGCCGTCTGGGTCGATACAATTTTTCGGTTACGGTGAGCCAAGCGATGCTCAGGGATCCGAGCAGCACAAGCCAAACCCAGAAAATACCACTGCGTAAGGAGCTCGCACTCCATGCTGGAACCCGGAGGCGGATGTAGCCCTGCAGAATGCTATTTTCTCCTCCCACCAACACGACGCTGTAGAGATGATCCCCGCGAAAGCTTAATCCGGCCCGGCCACTCTCCGCTTGGGCCCATTCTGGACTCCCTTTTAGGTCGAGGTCTTCAAAAAAGGCTTCCCCTTTGAGTTGTTGGCCGAGCGTGTTGAAGACCTGGACCTGAAAGTGTTCCGGTAATTCAGGGATCGGGTTCTCCTCCTCAAACCAGGAGGGCAGTTGAGGTAACAGCAGGGCGATTTCGGTTCGGATCAGGCGGGATTGGACTTCATTCAAACTCCAGAGACTTAGGCCCCAAGAGCAGGCCAGCAGAATGAGAGCTAGAAAGAGTCGGCTACGGATTCGGGCGGCACGGGCCGATGGGGGTGGCCGTCGGGCCTGAATCCGCTTCATCGCCTAGGTACTGAGTGTTAACTCAGTTCTTTCGCACGGTAGCCCACCCCGCGCACGGTCTCAATCACATCTGCCACTTCACCCAGTTTCTTGCGCAGACCTACGACCTGAACGTCAACAGAACGTTCAGTGACGGCATAATCTTCCCCGCGGACGTTATCCACGATCTGCTGACGGGTGAACACCCACCCGGGGCGTTTGCAGAGGAAGGAGAGTAATTTGAATTCGGTGGCAGTCAGATCAACCTGCTTCCCATCGACTTTAACGATGTGACGGGGCTGATCGATGTAAATACTGCCGTATTCGATGATGCCATGGTTGTCCGAGCTGTTTCGGGATCCACGCCGCAGCACAGATTTGATTCGCGAAACCACAATGCGGGGACTGAAGGGTTTGGTGATGTAATCGTCGGCACCGATTTCCAAGCCTGTGACGATATCCGCTTCTTCTCCACGGGCGGTAAGCATGATGACCGGGATATCGCGGGTGCTTTTATCGCTGCGCAAGGCGCGGCACACATCGAAGCCATCCATTCCAGGGAGCATCAGATCGAGCAGAACCAGTTCGGGAAGCTTTTCCCGAATCAATTCAAGCCCTCCTTCGCCGGAGGCGGAGGAAACGGTCTGATAGCCTTCCCGTTTCAGTTGCAATTCAATGAGGTCACGAATGTCCTCTTCATCTTCAACAACACAGATCATGCCCTTAGTCATGCGGCTCTCAATAGAGAATGCCAGCACCTTCCCAAACAAAAAAGTGGGAGGTAACCAATTTCTTACACGGGAGAAGCTTTTTTTCTTTATAACCTTTCTGATGCAAAGTATAAAAAATGCATGCCTCCGTTTACCCACCCGCTTCAGGATGCCCTTGAGACCGTTCGCACGCTTCGACGCTCTCTGAACGACACCCGTCGCTTTACGGGTTGGTCGGGGCCGGGGCGCATGGTTTCCGGTGCGCTGGCCTTGTGTATGTCCCTGTTTCTACTCTGGGGAGGGCTTCCCCGGGAAGCGGAAACGCATATTCTGGCCTGGGGACTGATTTTTTTGATGGCGATGCTGATCAATGTGGGCGCGCTGTTGCATTGGTACATGCATGATCGCAGTTACGCCAAAAGTTTCCGGAGCTTAAAGCCCTTGTTGGACGTGATTCCTCCCTTGGGGGTAGGGGCTCTGTTTACCTTGGTGCTGCTGCTCCGCAAAGACATGGATCTGCTCTTCGGGGTGTGGATGTGTATGTTTGGGCTCACCAACCTGGCCTCACGCTATGTGCTGCCTCGGGCGATTAGTATTGTGGGGGTGTTCTATGTCGCCGCGGGCGCGATGTGCCTGCTGACTCCCGGAATCCAGTTTCTCGATGCCTGGCCTATGGGCGTCGTCTTTGCTGCCGGGGAAGTGGCAGGTGGATTTGTACTTTATGTAGATAAACGACGCTACAGTGCACTGCAACGTGCTGCTGCAGCTATGCAAGAAGGAGATGCCGAATGAAGCAGACTCAATGGAATGAACTCGAAAAAACCTTTCACGAACCTGCGCGCCTGGCCCTGGTCACGGCCTTGTGTAGTCGGGAAGAGGGACTGGGCTTTAAAGAACTCCGCGAAGAATGCGGGCTGACGGATGGCAACCTGAGTCGGCATTTGAAAGTGCTGGAGGAAGCCGGGGTGGTCCACCTGCACAAGCAGGGCAAGGGCCGCGGTTCCCATACCCAGGTCTGGATGACCGAGCAGGGACGGGAGACCTTTCAGCAGTATCTGGCCACCTTAGAGGCCCTGCTGCATGGAGCCCTGGAGTCTCTGGAAGAGCGAAAAGCGCCAGAAGATGGCCTCTCCTCATTTGTCATGGGCTGAAATTGCGTTAGATTTTTAACGAAAGGTCGAAACGATGAAATTTGGACTGGAACGTATTGCTGTTGAAGTGCCCCGCCACAGCCTGGACCTAGCTCTGTTGGCTGAAGCCCGTGGGGTCGACGTGAAAAAATATCACCAAGGTATAGGTCAGGAATTCATGGCTGTGCCTTCTCCCGATGAAGATGTGGTGACTCTTGGGGCCGCTGCTGCGGAACGTGCCCTGGAAGGCGTGGACCGCAACCGGATCCGCACCGTCATCTTTGCGACGGAGTCCGGAGTGGATCAATCCAAAGCGGCTGCCATCTACGTGCACAAATTACTGGGACTGCCTCGAAACTGCCGCACAGTGGAAATGAAGCAGGCCTGCTGCAGTGGAACCTCCGCGCTGCATTTTGCCTTGGCTTCGGTGGCCTTAGAGCCTGAATCAAAGATTTTGGTGATTTGTGCGGATATTGCCCGCTACGGCTTGGGTACGGCCGGGGAGCCTACACAGGGAGCCGGGGCGGTGGCCATGGTCGTGTCCTCGCAGCCGAAAATCGCCACGATTAATCCCAAGGTGGGCTATTTCACGGATGATGTCATGGATTTCTGGCGTCCCAACTACCGCGAAGAGGCGCTGGTGGACGGTAAATACAGCATCAAAGTCTACATGCACGCGTTGGAGCAGGCCTGCAAAGCCTATCATATTGAAACCGGGGAGGGCTTCGATTCTTTCCAGCACTTCTGCTACCATCTGCCTTTCACCCGGATGGGCTTAAAAGCGCATTTGCATTTAGCCAAAGTGGTGGAGTCTTCGCTGACCGGATCTGAGTTACACGCTCAGGTTCAACCCTCTCTACAGCTGAACCCCAAAACAGGTAACGCCTACACTGCCTCGCTGTACATGGGGCTGCTCAGTCTACTCGAACAACAAGAGGATCTGGCTGGACGCAAAGTGGGCATGTTCAGCTACGGCTCCGGGTGCATGGGTGCCTTTTTCTCCCTGGAAATCCTCGCTGGCTATAAAGAGGCCTTGCCCCAGGAATCCAGTCAGGAGATTCTCGCCAAGCGTGAGGCCCTGGATATGGCCACCTATGAAACCTGGTACGAAACCCGCATGCCCCAGGATGGATCTGCCTTTGATACGCCACACATCAGCGACCGACCCTTCCGCTTCGCCGGCGTGGCCGATCACAAACGCCGCTACGAACGCCTTGACGGGCGACTCGAGCACAGCAGCTCCTCTGCCTCCGAACACTTTGTAGCCGCTCCACTTCCGGACAGTTGAGCGGAAGAGCGGGTATCCTGCCGGAAATGTAGGTGTATCGGCGAAGTGACGCCCCAAGATGGGCGCGGTCCGACTGGTTGAGGCGATGAAGCGGAGTTATTCGTGTAGAACCCTGAGAGGGTTATTGACCTCACCTCAGTGCAAGGCCCTCTTTATCCCCGCCAGCCGCGGTTGTTCCAATGGCTGACGCGCATGCCGAGGTGATCCTCATTGCTTTTCACCTCCATGGTCTGCAGTTTGCCATCTGCCAGACAGGGGTCTGCGTTGGCTTCCATCCAGGCCATCAGGGCCGCACGGTGGGCCTGTTTGAGCTCCTGAAGCTCAGGTGTATCCGAGAGGTCCTTCACGTTTTTGGGATCCGCTGCCAGATCGAAGAAGTATTCATAGCCGGTGTCACTGCACCAGCAGTAGCGGTGACTTTGTGACTGGGCGCTGTAATGACTGGTGACATTGCCAAAGCTGTACTCGCGGAAATTCGGTGCCTCTTCTCTAAGGAAAGGTACCAGGCTTTGGCCTACGACCTGTTCCGGGCAGGAGGCGCCACTGATTTCGCAGAGGGTGGGCAGCAGATCCGCCAGGCCCGCCGGAGCCATACTGGCCTGGCTGATCCGGGAGCTGTCCAGCGCCGATAACGCTGTATCCGGAGGGACCAGCAGCAACGGAATGCGGCAGGAGCCGGCAAGAAAATCCCCTTTGGCGACCATGCCGTGATCCCCGGAATGATCCCCGTGATCACTGGTGAACAGGATCCAGGTGTTTTTATCCAAGCCCTGTTCCCGCAGTGTCCCCAGAATCTGACCGATACGGCTGTCGATATGGGTGATCATGGCTGCGTAGCCACGCTGCCATTGCTGATTCACATCTTCCCGACCACTGAATAGCTCCCAATTGTGGGCCCGTTGCATCTTGGCTTTCCGTGCAAGGGGCTTGTGCTCACACCAGTCCCCCTCCACCGGTTTCGGAAACTCGAGGTCCCGGTAGAGATCATAATATTCGGCCGGAGGAGTCGCCGGAGGATGGGGTTTGTCGAAGGAAACGTAGAGAAAGAAAGGACGCTCCGGATCACGGCGGCGCAGGAAGCGCATCGCCCGGTCTGCGGTCCAGCCGGTACTCGTCGCGTACTCGGGAACTGGACTGGGACGGTAGCCTACCTGATTATTTCCCAGGCCATGGGCATGGGCAATCGGCCCCAGGCCTTCCTCTTGA
The DNA here is from genome assembly GCA_002429005.1 of Verrucomicrobia bacterium UBA6056. Lineage (GTDB taxonomy): Bacteria > Verrucomicrobiota > Kiritimatiellia > SS1-B-03-39 > UBA6053 > UBA6056. The sequence goes on along the minus strand of DIYK01000039.1, from coordinate 27,527 downwards.
AGAAACTGCTGATAATCATCCGGGATGGGGTGTCCCGCGGTGCGCCCCTCTTCGTTGATCTCGATATCGTCAAAGCCCATCCGGCTGCGGGGAGGCCAGGTATGCATCTTTCCTACGCCGTGAGTCTGGTATCCGGCCCCGCTCAGCAATTCCGCAAGTTTGGGGCCTTCCGGGAAGGGCTGCAGATCCCGGTTGATGTTCATGTGAATCCCATAAGGATCCAGACCGGTCATGAGAATGCGCCGCGCCGGGCAGCACACCGGGCATTCGCTCATCGCATGCTCGAAGCGGATGCCGGACATAGCCAGCTGATCGATCTGCGGAGTCTGGATGATGGGGTGACCATGCACTCCCAAGGCGTCCGCACGCAATTGATCTGTGCAGATCACCAGGATATTGGCCCGCTCTCCGCTGATGCCCACATCCTCTACATCGGCGTGAACGGGGAGGCCTTCTTTGATCTGTCGTACGGGGCTCATGGCTGGGGGTCTTTCTGGGCTAGGCGGTCTAAAAAGGTCTGCAGTGCCTGCCAGTAGGCGGGCCCTGCTCTCTGAAGCAGATTGTTGTGTCCGGCACCTTCCACCAGAAGGATTTCCTTGGGACCCGGGGCGGCTTCAAACAAAGCTTTGCCATGGGAAACCGGAATGACGAAATCTTCCGTGCCATGGATCACCAGGAGCGGGGCCTGGATGTTGCGGATGTTTTTTTCCGAGAGAAACACATCTCCCGGCACAGAGAAGGGAAAGCGGGTGCGGGCAATGGAGCGGAATGCACTTTCCAGGATGATGCCGCCGACAGGACGTTGTGCCGCCACTTCCAGCGTGGGGCCGCTGCCCACCGAGCGGCCATAGAGGATGAGTTGCCCCGGCGACAACCCGTGCTTCTTCTGCACATCATCCAGCACGGCCTCTAATGCGGCCGTAGCGCCTCTTGTGCTTGGGCTTCCGCTGCTGTGTCCGTAGCCGGGGTAGTCATAGCCGACAACATTCAGATTGAGATGGCTCAGCATCTCCAGTCGGAATTCCACATGGCCGAGGTCCTCGGCATTGCCGTGGCTGTAAATCAGCCAGCGTGTGGCTCCCGGACTGCGCCATTCTTTCAGGATTATCTCCTCGCCACGGTCCAGCGTCAGTTTCCGATGTTCGGAACTCAAGGCATAGCTGGCTTCCGGAGGTCGGAAGATGAGTGAATTCAGAGACAAGAGGGCTAGGACCCACAGCAGAACCAGGCCCAGCAGCAGCGAGCGCAGGATGCGGATGGCCAGACGCTTCATGAGCTTTCAGGATCCTTGAACACCTTGCCGCAATAAATGCATTTGGGAGCGTAGATGGCCACGTTGCGTCCGCATTCCGGACAGGGCACACAATCGACCATCTGCTCAATGGGTTTGCCCAGGGGGAGATCGAGCAAGTGCTTTAACTCATTAATGAAACTGCGGGATTCTTCTTCCTGGGTTCCTGACACATCCCAGGAACTGTCATCGCCCAGCAGGACTCCGGACCAGCCAGTGAATACCGCCCCTTCGCCAAAGAAGCTGCAGAGTTCATGAGTTTCCCGGGATTCGGTGACCACGGAAATGGTGAACCATTCCACTTCATCCTGTCGCCCGAATCCGGCAAAGCTCATTCCCCAGGAGGTCCCGTGGGATTTGTAGCCATAGTCCAAGTGCGACAGTTCATCCACGTGAAGAAGCGTTTCCTCCCAGCCTCCGAAAAATTTTCGTTTCCGGATGAGAATGTTTCTGCGGCTGAGATCAATCGCGACCTGCCTGCGGGAGCTGTTGATGTGCAGGATGCTGCCCTCCCGGCTCAGTCTGGGCCGTAAGGTCAGCAGGCTGGACTTGGATCCGAACAGGCTCACGTGGTGGCGGCTTTCCAGCCTTCCCGTTCCAGCTTTTCGGCTTTGGCGAGAACCGTATCCCGCAGCGAATCCATATAGTTCTGCATTTTTTCAAGCAGAGCCGGTTCGGAGGCGGCGAGAATTTTCAAGGCCAGCAAGCCAGCATTGCGGGCTCCGTCCAAGGCGACGGTGGCCACAGGAATCCCGGCCGGCATCTGTAGGATGGAGAGCACGGAGTCCCAGCCGTCAATGCTGTTACGGGATTTGACCGGAACGCCAATGACCGGAAGTGGGGTGAGGGATGCCATCATTCCGGGCAGGTGGGCTGCGCCTCCAGCGCCGGCGATGATGACCTGCAGTCCGCGGGAGGCGGCCTGCTGTCCATAGTCCACCAGACGTTGGGGGGTGCGGTGCGCGGAGACGATGGTGACTTCGAAGGGAACCTCGAACTGCTCCAGGATCTCTGCGGCGTCACCCATGACGCGCAAGTCGGAGTCGGAGCCCATGATAATACCAATGCGGGGAGTGCTCATGTAATGATCTGAATCTGGGGTTGCAGGGCGCGGGCGCGGGTGACGGCATTCTCCACATCGGAGTCCAGCAGGGTCACATGGCCCATTTTACGAAAAGGTCGGGTTTCGGCTTTGCCGTAGAGATGCAGGTAGGCTCCCGGGCAGGCCATCAGTTCCTCCAGTCCCTGAACCTTGGCAGGGCCGCTGTGACCTTCCGCTCCCAAAAGATTCATCATCACTCCCGGCCGCAGCAGTTCGCTGCTGCCCAGGGGAAGATCCAAGAGACAACGCAGCATCTGTTCGTACTGGGAGCAGATGCAGGCTTCGATGCTGTGGTGGCCACTGTTGTGGGGACGGGGAGCGACTTCGTTAATGAGCAGCTTGCCTTCCCGATCGAGGAAGAGTTCGACCGCGAGCAGACCACAGAGATCGAAGGCTTCGATGCAGCGAGTGGCCAATGCTTGGGCTTCCGCAGCCAGTTCTGGAGAGATGCGTGCCGGGCAGAGCAGAAATTCCACCAGGTTGGCTTCAGGGTGAAAACTCATTTCCACCGGATCGTAACAGACCACTTCTCCGGAGGGGCGGCGGGCGGCGATCACCGCCAGTTCCTTCTCCACATCCACCGCATCCTCGAGCAGGCAGGGACCGGGAAGCAGGTTCTCCAGATCAGAGGGCTCGCGCAGAATCTTCACCCCACGGCCATCGTAGCCGTCCGTGCGGGTTTTCTGTACTGCAGGCAGGCTGGGATTGGAGGCTTTGAGCGCCTCCGGGCTATCAAAGAGCTGAAAGGGAGAGCTGGGCAGTCCCTGTTCGGCATAGAACTGTTTCTGCAGGCCTTTGTCCTGAATAATTTTCAGAGCTGAGGGCTTGGGATGCACCTGTTTGCCCTGGGCTTCCAGATCGGCAAGTGCATCGGCGTTAACCTGTTCGATTTCAATAGAGAGGACATCACAGTCCTGCCCAAAGGCCATGACCGTGTCGTAGTCACGAAAATCGCCGAGCACGACATCCTCACAAAGAGAAGAGGCTGGAGCCTGCGGCGTCGGGTCCAGCATGCGCAGGGGCAGATTCCAGGGGGAAGCCGCCTCGGCTAGCATGCGGCCAAGCTGTCCTGCACCGAGGATGCCAATACGGGGAAGAGAAGAAGGGGGAGCCATGTGTTCTCCTTGCCAAATTCAGGGGGAAATCGAAACCGAAATCGGAATGGAAATTCCTGTGAAAAACAAAGGAGGATAGGCCTCCGGCCTGTCAGGTTCTCAGGCCGGAGGCCTAAGCTCCTGTTGAAGGGGCAGCTTATTTGGCATCCTGTATTTCAACAGCATCCCCCGGATGCAGAATGATATGATCCAGCCGATCGGGATTGAGCACATCCCAATGAAGATGCCGTTGACCCAACATGTTGGCGTTCCCTCCCAAAAAGATCACCAGGAGTTTTTTTCCTTTATGGATCATCGGATCCAGAGGGAGCTTTTCTTTGGACCCGTAGTCAGGCTTCAGGTTTTCGCTGCTTAGATTTCTCGAAATCAAAAAAGGCGACCCAATGTGTTCCGCATCGAGATCAGCGACTACAGACCAGTAGTTGTGCTGAGGCTGAAAAGAATTCAGGGAATCCGGCGTTCCGTCGTATCGACCCAGAACGGGTTCGGTGACCAGCTTGTGGCCAAACTCCCCCCAGCTCTGAGCGGGTAGGGTTTCGGACACGAGTAGGTCTTTCAAATAGTCTGTGCTGTTGTTGTAGTCGTTTGAGGTAGCCAATCTCGGGCCTCCGCTCTCCACAACGTCAACAAATATATTTACGTAGATACCTCGCGCATTTCGTAAAGCCGTAAAGCTACTTTGATTTCGAGGGACACTCAATACATGTTGAACCGCAACAGCTAGTAGAATGATGCTAATGACCACGATCGCCAAAAGTTCGTGTCGGGTGAAGCCTGAGCAGGATGAGCTTCTGTGCTTCAGGAAAATTTGAGGGGAATTCCGGGAGAAAGCTCTTGCTTCCGGTGGGTGAGACTGTGCCATACGGGTTCTTCTGCAAAACCTATCCGCGTTTGTCCATCCACAACGACGATGGCGAGTTTGGAGGAGCTTCTGGTTTCTGATTCTCTCTCCGGGAATGTGCCTGGGCTGAGCAACCTTTTTACCACGAAGGGCACGGAGCAAATGCTCCTGAAGAAACTTCCAAGAACCAAAGGAGGATAGGCCTCCGGCCTGTCATCTTCTCAGGCCAGAGGCCTAAGCTCCTGTCGAGTTGGAATCCTACGAAAGGACATGCAGCAAAGCGGCTCCGTCACGCTACCCTTTCCACACAAGCATGGCGGCGCGAAGCGCCTTTAGAGTACGGGAGCAACGCTGCCGCTTTTCAGGCTGCCGATGCCGTGCCTCCCGATGACTTCCCCATCAGCCCTGTTCCAACTCTTCCCCGAGATCCGACCATTCCCGGGTAAGAGACTGGATCTCACCGGCCAGTTGGCTGAGTTCTTTTTGGATGGTGGCGTAGTCCTCGACTTCTCCGGAGGCCATCACCTGCATCAGTTCTGCCTGGCGGCTTTCTTTTTCCTCAATCTGCGTTTCCAGTTTTTCAAGCCGTCGCTCCAGACGCCGCCGTTCTTTTTGTTTCTCACGATGCGCTTTGCCATCCAGTACGGGTTTGGCGGGTTTAGCGGCTTCGCTGCTGGGTGCAGCCGGACTGCCCTGGCTGCCTTTTTCGCGGTACTCATCATATCCACCCCACCACAGGCGAAGTCCCTGCTCATCCAGAGAGAGTACTTTCTGGGAGCAGTTGCGCACGAACTCAATGTCGTGGCTCACCAGCACCACGGTGCCATTGTAGGCTTGTAAGGCTGCTTCCAGGGCTTCACGTCCCTGTAGATCCAAGTGGGTGGTGGGTTCGTCGAGTAGAAGCAGATTGGGTGGGGAGGAAAAAATGCGGGCGAAGGCCAAGCGGATCTTTTCACCCCCGCTGAGTACGCCGGCGGGTTTGTCGCTGTCATCCCCGCGGAAGCCGAAGCGGCCAAGCAGACTGCGCAGCTGGGTGTCACTTTCGCCGGGACCTGCGGCTTCACGTAACAGACGGAATACGGATTGATCCGGAGGCAGGGTGTCCGCAAAGTCCTGGGACTGATATCCCAGTTTTAATTGGTGACCCTCAGTCCGTTTTCCATTCGCAGGCGACAGGCGTCCGGCCATGATTTTCAACAGCGTACTTTTGCCCATACCATTGAAACCCACCAGGGCCAGACGTTCGCCTTTCTCGATACTCAGATCGAGTCCGTTAAATAACCAATCTGCATCCGGGTAGTGGTGTCCTACCGAATCCAAGCGAAGTAACTCATGTCCGGAGTGGGGGGCGTCCGGCAGCTGAATTAAGGTCTGGATCTCATCTTTCTCCAGCTCCGGGAGCGGCTCCATTTTCTCCAGCTGTTTGATGCGGGATTGCACCAGTGACGCTTTGCTGGCCTGGGCGCGGAAACGGCGGATGAAGTTCTCAATCTCCTCCCGTTCTTTCTGCAAACTGCGCCAGCGGGCCTCCTGTTGTTCCATGCGTTCTTTTCGCTCGATGCGGTAGCGGTCAAAGCCGCAGGGGAAACGGGTGCAGCGGCCATGGCTGACTTCGAGGATTTCCCGGGCCAGGCTGCGCAGCAAGGCGCGGTCGTGACTGATGAGTAAGAGGCTGCCGGGGAAGCGTTCCAAATGGCGTTTCAGCCATTCCACTGCAGGCAGGTCGAGGTAGTTGGAGGGTTCGTCCAAGAGCAGGATATCCGGCTCGGCCAGCAGCACCCGGGCCAGTTGAGCCCGCATCTGCCAGCCGCCACTGAAGGCGTTCAGGGGTTCGGAAAAACGATGGGCTGCAAAACCCAGCCCGCCCAGTGCAGCTTCGGCTTTGCTTTGCAGTTCATAGCCTCCGCGGTGTTCAAATTCATGTTGCAAGTCGCCCAATTTCTGTAGGGCCTGTTCATCACTGGAGTCGCCCAGAGATTCCTGGCATTCATTCAGTTTTTGTTCGAGTTCAAGCAGATCGCTGCAGCCGGAGAGGGTGAAGTCCAACAGGTTTTTGTCCAAACCATCCGAGGGCAGTTGCTGGGTTAAATGGCCGATCTGCGGATTGCCGGGCAGCAATAATTCCCCTTTATCCGTTTCCTCCTCCCCACAGATGAGTCGAAACAGGGTACTCTTGCCCGCGCCATTGGGGCCGACAATTCCGCAACGGACTCCGTCGTTCAGACTGAAGGAAACCTGATCGAGAATAGTACGGGGGCCGTAGCGTTTGGTGATGTCCTGGAAAATGATCATGGGAAAAGCGGGGAAGGGGAAAGGGGTTTCTTATATCGCTGTGGGCTTGGCTTGGCAATGTCCCTTCGGGCTCATCTCTCACTGTGCTCCCTTTTCCTCAGATTAGAAAAACCGATTTCCGTATGATTTAACCTGTTGCAAACCGGGGCTTTCTGTTTAGGGTCGAGCATGCGTAGCTACCTTCTCCTCCTTCTTGTCCCCTTCGCCCTGATGCAGCTTCCTGCTGCTGAAGTCTCTCTGAAATTTGGTTATGGCGGTATGACCTCCCTGAGTGGGAGCGTGCTGGAGACCGATTTGGGCGGGGCCCTCCTGGATGACGGCGTTAACCTGGATATCGAGGACCTGGGTTTGGATGAAGATGTGAGCAGCATCCTGTGGGATGCTTCGGTTCGTTGGCGCTGGTTTGAGCTGCTTTTGCAGGGCCGCCACAGTGAGTTGGAAAGTTCGGGGACCGCGGAACGGGAGTTCCGCTTGGATGTGTCCAGCTCCGGCTTAGGCTTGGTTGGTCTGAATTACCTGACCATCCCGACCAACACCGCGTACAATATTGACGCCTCTACCAACTTTATTGGTGTAGGTGGACGGATCACGCCCTTCCACTTTGGTGAAGAATCCCGGCTGGCCTTTACTCCCTGGCTCTTCCTTGGCGTTCAGTATCTGGATGCAGATGCTTCGGTGGATGCGGGTTCGGTGATTCGGATTGAAACATCCGGCATCACGGGGCGTGAAATCAGTGTAGGAGGCCGTGCCAGTGCCAGTGGGACGGCGTTGATTCCGGAATATGGAATCGGGGGCGAGCTGCGTTGGAAATTCCATGATGGCAGCAGTATCGGACCTGAATTGATCTTGGATGCCACGCTCAAGTTGCTGGACTTCCAAGGCGCGCTGGACTTTGCCGGAGTGGAATCCGATCAGTTTGATGATTTGGATATCGATTACACGGCCCTACAGGCAAACCTGACCTTTCAGTGGCCAGTAGGCCAGCAGTTCCTCGGGCAGATTGGCGTCTACATGGAACAGGTTGATGCGATGGTTACCCTCGATGCGGATCAGGCGGAACAGTTTCAGCGGGATATCGAAGTCGAATACCTTCTTCTGGGTGCCATGATGGGTATCAAATTCTAAGAGGCTTCCAGGTTACTGCGGTAGCCTACGCCATGCACGGTGCGGATCAGACCTTCAGGCAGTTTTTTGCGAAGCTGGGCGATATGTTGATCCAGGGTGCGGGTGCTTCCATAGTACTCGATCCCCCAGGCCTGATTCAGGAGTTCATCCCGGGATAACACTTCGCCGGGGTGTTCTGCGAAGAGACGCAACAAGGTCAGTTCACGCGAAGAAATCTCTGCAGAGCGATCTCCGTGTCGGAGTTCATATCCCCGGGGATCCACTTCAACCGGCCCCAGTGAAAAACATTTTTTGTGATCCTGGAGTGCCTCCTGGGGTTGGGCTCGACGAAGGAGGGCATTCACCCGGGCCAAGAGTTCTCTCAGACCGAAGGGTTTGGTCAGGTAATCATCCGCACCCAACTCGAGACCCAACACCTTGTCGATCTCTTCCCCTTTGGCGGTGAGCATCAGCACGGGGATGCGATTGCCCTGTGCGCGGATGTTCTTACACACCTCATACCCACTTAGACCGGGCATCATGATATCCAACAACAAGAGATCTGCATCCCAGCTGGAAAGCGTCTCCAGGGCGGAAGGGCCATCCGCTGCACTGCGAACCTCATAGCCTTCGCTCATCAGACTGTCCTCCAGTCCGGTACGAATAGCGGGGTCATCTTCGGCGATCAGGATGTGGGGAGTAGCATTCATAGCAGTTTGAACATTGACGGGTGATATCATTGATATCATACTAAGAGTATGAAGCAGTTATTGGTGCGAAATCTGGAGGATCGTTTGGTAGCAGAACTAAAAGAACGTGCGGCTTCAAATGGAATCTCTGCGGAAGAACAACATCGGCGAATCTTAATTAAAGTTCTGAGCGAACCGGAAACAGTGAAGGAGCCGATAGGGACATACTTGGTCAAGCACCCCGTTTGCCCGGAGCTTGATTTGCCCATAGAGCGATCCCGGGAACCTGAAGAACGGGATATTGGATTCTGATGGGCTTTCTCCTCGATACCAACGTTTTGAGCGAGTTGAGAAAAGGGGAGCGGGCGGATCCTGGAGTCCTTCGCTGGATCGAGAGCGTTCGTTTTGAGCGGCAAGCGATCTCGGTATTGAGTATTGGTGAAATTCGCCGAGGGATTCTGATCGTACAGAAGCGGGATCCGGATCAGGCCCGTGCACTGAAGCACTGGCTTGAAGGGCTTGTGAAGATGTACCGGGAGGAAACACTGCTTATCGGGACGGAAGTGGCCTGGGCGTGGGGAAACTTGAATGCGAAAAGAACCTTCCCCAGTACAGAAGGCTTGTTGGCTGCGACCGCCAAGGTACATCGTCTCTGCATCGCAACTCGGAATATCCGTGATTTTGAAGGGGCTGGCGTGGATGTGGTCAATCCCTTTGCGGCCTGACCTGTTCATGTCGTTATCTCCGTGGCTCGGGGCAGGGTCCACAAAAAGCAGGCTCCCTCCGATGTTGGACAGAGACTCAGATCTCCACCCATCTCCCGGGCGAGGCGTCGGGAAATGTGAAGACCTAATCCGGTCCCCCCTTGTTCCCGGGTCAGGCTGGAGTCGCTTTGATGAAAGGCCTGGAAGAGTCCGCGCCGTTGTTTGCTGTCCAAACCCTGGCCGTAATCCTGAAAGCGCAGCTGCCAGTGGCCTTCATGCTCCAGGGCCTGAATGTCCAGTCGTTCTCCTTGGGCAGCATATTTGACCGCATTGTCACAGAGATTGAGCAGGATTTGTCCGGCCGCATCCCGGTCGGCATGCACAGGGACTGGTGCTTCTGGGAAATAGATCCGGAACGCGGCACCCTGCAGCCGGGCGGTGAGAGCTTCATGCACGGCATCAAAGCCATCACAGAGATCAAAGTCCTCGATCTGCAGATTGCGTTTGCCCATTTCCAGCCGGCTGAAATCGAGCACGTTGTGGACGAGACGGGCCAACCGGTCGCTTTCCTGAAGGAGCGTGCGTAGGTAGCGCTTCTGTCGTTCCGGATCCTCTACCCGGCCCTCGAGCAAGAGTTCACTATAGAGCCGCAGGGTGGTGAGCGGGGTTTTAAACTCGTGACTCACATTGGAAACAAAGGTGGTTTTCTGCAGGGCTTCCCTGCGACTTCGTTGCAACCAGGCATTGAGGCCGATGCCTCCGGCGAGGATACTGGCCAGCAGGATGAGACCAAAGAGCAGGGCGGCCGCATAGAGAAATCCACTGGAGCTCGAGGAGGGGTTCATGGGAGCGTAAATCTGTAGGCGGGCAAAGGGAAGAAGATCGCCCATTTCCAGCTCAAGATGCGGGGCGTTGTCCTTGGGTTCCATACTGATGGTCAAGGGGCGGCCATGCCGGTCAATGAGTCCGAGGGGAACCCGTCCTTCGCTGATGTTCCGCAGCAGGACATCGACCCTGGACCATAAGGCGGCCATCTCCAGCTCCACGCCAACATATCCGTTCCCCTCCGAAACATAGATGAGGATCGCATCCTGATCTTCCCAATGCCAGGCCCGCCAGGTGAGGCTCATGGGCGCGGCGGGACTCCAGGCTTTAGATGCACGACCGATTCCCTTGATGAAACTGTTATAGGTGCTTTCTTGTTGGAGCTGAGGTTCTTCGAGCTCTGCGTCCACGTTCCAGGCCAGTCGTCCGGAAAAAAGAGCGTCATAGCGCAGAAGGAAGCGGCGGGTTTCTTCGTCGCTGTTCAGGCCGGGAACCGGATAAAGCGCACGGCCATCACGGGCACTCCTGAACACATTCCGGACCAGAGGATGTTCGTCCTGTAGCTCCATCAAGGCCTGTTCCGGTTGCTCGGATCGAGCGATGTTTTCCAACTCTGCTCTGAATTCCTCCTGCAGGGCCTCCATGCTCAGTTGCAGTTCCCGGCGGCTTTGTTCCAGCCAGCGCAGTTCCGCTTCCCGGGCATTTTGCTCCCAACGCTCGCGCTCATGTTGCAGCAAGATCGCCCCGGCTCCGGCCAGTAGCAACGCCGGCAGTACGACGCAACTGAGTAGGAGAACGGTGGGGCGGGCAAAATGATTCATAAGGGGAGCTCAACCCGTGAAGGGTTTTTGCTGCAGACTCAATACTTGTCGTAGCGCAATTTACTCTTCTGTTGCTGTTTTTCCTGTGCGGCTTCTGTGCGAAGTTCTTTGCGGTTGGTCGGGGTCAGGCCTTCCTGCTGCAAGCGCAGGCTCTGACTCATGATATTACCGGATTCCAGTAAGAGTTCATCAAGATCATACGCAGCGGCAGCCTGCTTCAGCTCCAGACCGTTGCGCTCCAGCACAAGGATGGCTTCATCCTTTTTGCCTTCCTCATAGAGGCGGATGGCTTCATCTTTGGCCTCGGCGCCCTTGTTGAGGTAATAGTCGTTCTGAACGATGGGATTGATGTTGTCGAAAATCATCTGTTCATCCGGACTGAAGCGGGCGAGCAGGCGGGTGCCCTGTTTCTCGACCCGGGAGCGAAGCATGTTGTGGTATTCCACCCGGGCATCCAGCAGAGGCAGCACACTGTCCTCCTCTCCGGGGGGCACATCCAGTTCCAGGAGCAGATAGCGCTCCTGTCCGCCATAGAGCTGGTTTAGTTTCAATTCCACCTGTTGACCGCGGATGCGCGCTTCTTTGCCGATACTGCGCAGAGGACGCACCTGTCCGGGGCATTCAATGATGATCTTGACTTCGCGGGCCACCACGTTGAGCACATCTCCAATTTCCTCATTAAAGATTCCCACCAGGTCCTGGCTTTCCTGCACGAAGTAGGTGTTGCCATCACTGCGCTGGGCCAACTGGGTCATGAGGTCTTCATTGTAATCGGTGCCAATGCCAATGGTGGTCACAGAAATGCCTTCTTTGACCAGGCTTTTACCCAGTCGGCCCAGTTCATCGGCGGAAGCGGGGCCCACATTGGCTTTGCCGTCGGAGAGCAGCAGCATGCGGTGCACCATGCCTTTGGGCGCGTCTTCCAGATACTTACGAAGTTCGCTGGCCCCTTGACTCACGCCCCCGAACAGGGCGGTGTCTCCCCCGGTGTGGATGTTGTGGATCAGGTCTCTGGCCCGGCCCAGATCTTTCAGCTGACCGGCGGGAATCAACGTTTTGACTTCGGAGTCATAGGTAATGAGAGAGAATACATCCTGGCTGCCCAGACGACTTAGGGCCTCGAGGGCGGCTTTACGGGCCTGTGCGATTTTGTCCCCACTCATAGAGCCGGAGCGGTCGAGGACGATACAGAGATTTATGGGTGCGCGCTTGGCTTTCACCGGAGGGTTCTCTGCGGCGAGGGTAATCTTGACCACCGCGGTCTGTTGCTGACCAGCGGGCAATACGGCACGGTCTAACTCCGCTTTGCAGCGGACCAGGGGTTTCATTTCTCCGGCGGAGAGGCTGCCAAGCAGCAGAACTGCGCTGAGCATAGCAAAAGGAAAGGTTTTCATATCAGGACTCCGGTGAGGCAGTGAACGAAGTACAGGCTGTGACTTCAAGTGTAGAGTCGCATGAGATGCCCCAGGAGATGTCATGGCAGGCTCTGGAGTTTGTAAAAGAAATGTAAAAGCTTCTCTGGGATCGGACTTCTCGGACATTGGCGGACAGAGCGGACAGAGCGGACAGATCCACTTGGGCTTGCGCTCTATCGTTGCCGGATCGGATTCCAGGAGCTAGGACGGGGACATGAACCGCATTCTGTTTGAGGCCTCGGAACTGGAGGGCGATCTGCTTCATCTGCAGGATCGCCGGGAACGGCATGTGCGGAAGGTGCTGCGTTCTCAGGTGGGGGATCGTTTACGCTGTGGTCAGATCAATGGAGCCCTCGCTGCCGGAGAACTGGTGGCATGGAATGAGGGGCAACTGAGCCTGCGGATAGAGATGGGTGAACTGCCACCAAGGCCCCGCACTGATTTGTTGCTGGCCATGCCCCGTCCCAAACAGCTGCGTCGTCTGCTGCCACAGCTATCGGCCCTGGGGCTCCGGAAGATTTATCTGGCCAAGACCGCCCGGGTGGAACGCTACTACTTTGATTCGCATGTGATGGAGGAGGGGAAGCAGCGGGAGCTTTTATTGGAGGGCTTGGAGCAGGCAGGGGATACCTGGCTGCCGGAAGTGGAACGGGTCTGGAATTTGGAACGTTGGTTGGAGCAGCTCGGGGACGAGCCGGCCCGGAGATGGATGCTGGATCCTTCCGGTGATCGGTTTTTTGGAGAGGCAGATGCCGGAGGGGAAGCGGTACTGATGGCCATTGGTGCCGAAGGAGGCTGGATCGCTTCGGAGTTGGATCAGCTGCGGACTGCAGGGTTTCAGAGTTGGCATCTGGGCCGGCGTATCCTGCGGACAGATACCGCCTGCTGTGTGGCGTTGGGGATGTTGCTGGACTAGCGGTAGGCCCAATCCGTATTCTTGATCTCTAGTTACATGGTATGGTATGCTGATGGTATGGCAACCATGACCCATCGTACCACCTTTGCATTAGATCAGGAAACTGCAGATCGTCTAAAGAGGCTGTCTGTGGAATGGAAGGTTTCTCAGGCGGAGGTAGTACGGCGTTCAGTTGAGATGGCCGCAACGTCTTCCGGATCGAAAAACTCCGACCCCATTGGGGCTTTAAGACAGTTACACGAATCTGGTGGGGGACTGGTACGGGAAGTGGCTGAACAGTATTTGGCGGAAGTTCGGGAAGACCGTAAACGCTGGCGCTCTTCATGATTTGTCTGGATACGAACTATCTCATCCGGGGGCTGGTTCAAGGTTCAGAAGAAGAAGCCAAACTGCAAACATGGACCCGGGAAGGCCATTCACTGGTGACGAGCACGGTTTCCTGGTACGAATTTCGCTGTGGACCGGTAACTACAGCAGAAATTGAAACCATGTCATTGTTTCTACATTTCGTTCTACCCTTCACCGAGCTGGAGGCGGAAGTGGCTGCCCGCTTATTTGAGCAGGGGGGGCGGAAGCGTTCGCTCAAAACCGATGCCATGATCGCGGCCACGGCGCTGGTCGCCCGGGCTTCCCTGGCGACGAACAATCGGAAGGATTTTGCTCTCTTTGCAGGCTTGGAATTATTGTGAATAACACATCACTTGTAAAACAGGCCCCTCCGGTAAAGAACAGTCGGAGCGCGGGCATCCTGCCGGCGAATGAGGCTACCCGGCGAATGAAGGTACCCGGCGAAGCGACGCCCCCAAGATGGGCGCGGTCCGACTGTAAGAGGTGATGGAGCGCGTGCATTTCCTGTGCCGGCAGCCAATTTTCTTCATGAAGCTACGATCCGTGTAAGCTTTCTCTGTTGTTCCCTGCACATCGCACGTAAATAATTCTCATTTCCTTCTCGCTCACGCGACTTTTTTGTGTATGGTGTGCGCCCCTCCATCCGGGGGGAACCAACTTATTCACACTGAACGCAGATGTTCCTGCGCCGGCAACGGGACCGGAGCATCGTAACAGCGGGTGTGAATGAGAGAACCTTAGTCTGCAGGCACACCTGTGTCTGTTGAATTGTCTGTGAAAGGCTGATGCATGGAAACCCAATCTGTTTTGAAATTTCAGCGCATTGCGCCGCGTAAAGCGGTGGATATTGCGCGTGCGATTCAGGGCAAACCTGTCTCTGAGGCACTGAATCTTACCGGATTCAGCGACCGGAAAGCGGCAGCGCTGTTTCTGAAAGCCCTGAAGAGTGCTGTGGCGAATGCCGAGCACAATGAAGGTGCCGACGTGGAAAGTCTGTTCGTGAAACGGGCTGTTGCCGAAAACGGTCCGATCATGCGCCGTGGCTGGTATGGTGCCCGCGGTATGTTCAAACCAATTGCCAAGCGCACCAGTCACATTCGGGTCGTCCTTAGCGACGAACTCGCTTAACCCCCTGCAGGAGATTCGTTTTGGGCCAAAAAGTTAACCCCATTTCGCTTCGGGTTGCCGTCAATAAAGACTGGCGTTCCCGTTGGTACGCGCCGAAAAATGCTTTCGGTGACCTGGTGGGTGAGGATCTGAAGATCCGCACCATGGTGAAATCCCGTCTGAAGGATGCCGCCGTTCCCGAGATCACCATTGAGCGTAACGGCAACCGTGCCCGTGTCACCATCTGGACAGCCCGTCCCGGTGTGGTCATCGGTCGTAAAGGTGAAGAGATCGAGAAGCTCCGTGAGGAACTCGGTAAACTCACCGACAAAGACATTTACCTCGAAATCAAAGAGGTGAAGAACCCCGACTTGAATGCTCAGCTCGTGGCCGAGAATATCGCCAACCAGCTGGAGCGCCGTATCTCCTTCCGCCGCGCTATGAAACGTGCGTTGCAGATGGCGATGGAACTGGGCGCCGAAGGCATTCGTATTGAGTGCAGCGGCCGCCTGGGCGGAGCTGAACTCTCCCGTCGTGAAAAGTATCTCAAAGGTTCCGTGCCGCTGCACACACTGCGTGCCAACGTAGATTACGGCACCACCGAAGCCCACACCACTGCCGGACGTCTCGGCATCAAAGTGTGGATCTGCACCAAAGAAGAAACGCAGGAGGAAAAGCA
Source organism: Verrucomicrobia bacterium UBA6056 (assembly GCA_002429005.1). Lineage (GTDB taxonomy): Bacteria > Verrucomicrobiota > Kiritimatiellia > SS1-B-03-39 > UBA6053 > UBA6056. The sequence goes on along the minus strand of DIYK01000039.1, from coordinate 12,278 downwards.
AAATGCCACTTATGCCTAAACGCGTAAAGTACCGCAAGCAACAGCGCGGCCGTAGCCGTGGTCTGGCCACCAGCGGGAACACCCTTTCGTTCGGCGAATACGGACTGCAGTCCCTCGGCCGGACCATGATCACCAACACTCAGATCGAGGCCTGCCGTATCGCAGTGAACCGTAACCTCAAACGTCGCGGTAAACTCTGGATCCGGATCTTCCCCGATTATCCTTACACCAAAAAGCCTCTCGAAGTGCGTATGGGTAAGGGAAAAGGTAATATGGACCGCTGGGTTGCTAAAGTGAAGCCCGGACACATGCTCTTCGAGCTGGCCGGTGTTCCCGAGTCCCAGGCCCGCGAAGCGTTCCGCCTCGCTGCCGCCAAGCTGCCCATCCGCAGCCGTTTTGTCACCCGGAACCCCCACGGTTAAGGAGCCATCATGAGCAAAGCTACTGCCTACCGTGAAATGACTGACGACGAGCTGAATGTGGCTCTGTCCGAAGCCGGAGAAAATCTGTTTAACCTCAAGCTGCAGCAGACCCTCGGTCAGCTGGAAAACCCGGCTCAGATTCAACTGACCCGCCGGAACATTGCCCGCATCCAGACCGTTCTGAATGAGCGCGCAGCCACCCAGCAGGAGACTGAGAATGTCTGATTCCCGTCACGCACATCATCACGTGCGCAAAACCCGTACCGGCACTGTCGTCAGTGCCAAGATGGACAAGACCATCCGCGTTCGCGTGGAACGTCGTATAGCGCACCCCCTCTACGGAAAATTCATCCGTAAAGCGAAAAACTACATCGCCCATGATGAGACCAACAGCGCCCGCGAAGGCGACACCGTCCGCATCATGGAAACCCGCCCCATCAGCAAAACCAAATGCTGGCGTTTGGTGGACGTGGTGACCCGCGCGGTGATCCCGACCAACGAAATTGCTTCCACGGAGGACAGTTGAGATGATCGGTCCCGAAACCAGCTTGACTGTGGCTGACAACACTGGCGCCCGCCGTGTGAAATGTATCACGGTGCTCGGACAGCGCAAAACGGTCGCCCACGTTGGTGAAATCATCAAAGTGACCGTGAAGGAAGCCATTCCCAACGGCGCTGTGAAAAAATCTGAAGTGCACCGTGCGTTGATCGTGCGGACCAAGCACCCCATTCGCCGCAAAGACGGCACCGTTCTTCGCTTTGACAGCAACGCGGTGGTGATTCTTGATGCAAACGACAACCCCCGTGGCACCCGTATCTTCGGACCCGTAGCTCGTGAGCTGCGTGAGAAGTTGCATATGAAAGTGGTGTCCCTGGCTCCGGAGGTCCTCTAATGGCCATGCGTCCTAAACTTCATGTCCGCACGGGCGATACCGTGCAGATTCTCAGCGGAAAGAACCGTGGCAGTAAAGGCAAGGTTCTGGAAGTGTACCCCAAGACCAGCAAGGTGCTTGTTGAGGGTGTAAACCTGATTAAAAAATCCATGCGTCCGACCGAGGACAACCCCGATGGCGGCATTGTGGAGCGCGAAGCGCCCCTGCATGCTTCCAACGTCAAGGTGCTCGAGTCCTCCAAGGAGAGTGAATAATGGTTGCCTTTAAGGAAATGTATACGGACAAGATCGTTCCCGAACTGATCAAGTCCCGTGGATACAACAACAAAATGCAGGTGCCTCGCCTGGAAAAAATTGTGATCAACATGGGTGTCGGCGTTCCCGGTGACCGTGATGAACTCAAACAGGTTGCATCTGATCTGGCCAAAATCACTGGTCAGAAACCTGTGATGACCCTGGCCCGGAACTCTGTTTCGAACTTCCGTCTTCGTGAAGGCATGGCCATTGGCTGTAAAGTGACGCTGCGCGGTGCCCGCATGTACGAATTCATGCAGCGCCTGATTATGGTCGCACTGCCCCGGATCCGCGACTTCCGCGGTGTATCCGGAAAAGGCTTCGACCAGCAGGGGAACTACACCCTCGGTCTCACCGAGCAGACGATCTTCCCGGAGATCAATCCCGACAATGTTAAAAAGGTACAGGGGATGGACATCAGTTTCGTCACCTCCGCCACCAGCAAGGACGAGGGCTACGAGCTCATTAAGCTCTTTGGCATGCCCTTTGCCAAATAAGCCCGGAAGGAAACGTTCATGAATACCAGTGATCCAATTGCAGATTACCTGACTCGCATCCGCAACGCGGTGGCCGCGGGTCATGAAACGGTGGAGATTCCGGCTTCCAAGCTGAAATCCGAGATCAGCCGCATTCTTAAGAAGGAGGGTTACCTCCGTGAAGTCGAACTGATCGGTGACGCCCCCAAACAGCGCATCAAACTGACTCTCAAGTACAGTGCTGACCGTGAATCGGTCATCACCGGCCTCAAACGCATAAGCAAACCCGGTCTGCGGCAGTATGCCAACGCCGAGTCTCTTCCCCGCGTATTGGGTGGCTTGGGCATCGCGCTCATCACCACCTCCAATGGTGTGATGACGGACCGTGAAGCCCGTCGCAGCCATGTTGGCGGTGAAGTGCTCTGTCAGATTTGGTAACCCCCTCGACGAAAGGAACAGATCATGTCCAGAATTGGTAAAAATCCTGTAGTCGTTCCCGCGGACGTGAAGGTAGAGCTGGATGGCCAGTCTCTCACCGTAAGCGGCCCCAAGGGTAGCATGAGCCTGGAAGCCCCTGTGGGCATCAACCTGGCTCAGGTGAATAACGAAATCGTCGTGGAACGGGTAAACAACAGCAAAAAACTGCGTGCGATGCACGGCACCATCCGCGCTCTGATCCAGAACAATGTAACCGGCGTCAAAGACGGGTACACCAAAGAACTGGAAATTCAGGGTGTGGGTTTCAAAGCCGTGCAGAAAGGCCAGGAGCTGGTGTTGGCTCTGGGATACTCCCACGAAATTAACTTTAAGATCCCCGAGGGGATTACCTGCGATCTCGCCGCGGGCGGTACTGAAATCAAACTCTCCGGCTGTGACAAGCAGGTGGTGGGTCAGGCTGCAGCACAGATCCGTAGTTACTACAAAGCCGAGCCCTACAAAGGTAAGGGTGTACGCTACAAAGGTGAAAATGTTCGGCGGAAAGCCGGAAAGGCAGTGGCCTAATGAACTGGAAAACCAAAGCCCGCAAACGCGTGCGCCGTCATTACCGCGTGCGCAACAAAGTGAGTGGTACGGCCGAGCGTCCCCGCATGAGCGTGTACCGCAGCAACAAGCACTTCACGGTGCAGTTTATCGACGACGAGGCCGCACGGACTCTCGCCGCGGTATCCACCATGCAGGCCGAGTTCGACAAGGAGCGCAGCTCCATCGAACTCGCCCGCAAAGTGGGCAGCAAAGCAGCCGAGGCTGCCAAAGCTGCCGGTATCGAGGAAGTGATCTTCGACCGCGGCGGTTTCCGCTATGCCGGTCGGGTAGCTGCTCTCGCTGACGCCGCCCGTGAAGGCGGACTGAAATTCTAATCCCCACGGGAAAACTCTATGGCAACGCAAGCAAAACAGGATAAAGACGGCTTCTCCGACATCGAGGAACGCGTGGTGGACATCAACCGCTCTTCCAAAGTGCGTAAAGGTGGACGCACGTTCAGCTTCTCCGCCCTGGTCGTAGCCGGTGACCGCAAAGGTCGTGTCGGTTTCGCCATCGGTAAAGCGAACGAGGTGGCTGACGCCATCCGGAAAGCCAGCGAAGGCGCACGGAAAAACATGCGCTTTGTGCAGATGAAAGGGGACACCATTCCCCACGAAGTGATTGGTGAATTCTGCGGTGGCCGCGTGCTGCTGCGCCCGGCCTCTGAAGGTACCGGGGTTATCGCCGGTGGTGCGGTCCGCGCTGTGCTGGAACTTTCCGGCGTGCGGGATGTGCTCGCCAAATCCCTGCGCAGCAGTAATAACGTAAACGTGACCAAGGCGACGTTTGACGCCCTGGATCAGCTCCGCAGCCGTGAGCGCATCATGGCGCTGCGGCGCAGCTAATCCGAAAGGAACGATTCATGAATCTTTCATCTCTGAGCAATGTAAAAGGTGCAAAGCACCGCCGCAAGCGTCTTGGCCGCGGTCATGGTTCCGGTCTGGGGAAAACCTCCGGTAAGGGCCATAAGGGTCAGATGGCCCGTAGCGGTCACAAGCACAAGGAAGGTTTCGAAGGGGGCCAGATGCCCTTTTACCGCCTTGCGCCGAAACGTGGCTTCAACAACATCTTCCACAAAACCTGGGCTCCGGTGAACCTGGATGATCTCGAAGCTTCTTTTGAAGCGGGTGAGGTCGTGTCCCTGGTGGCCTTGGCAGACCGTGGTTATTGCAACGGACCTCACTGGGCCGGTGTGAAAATCCTCGGTGGGGGTAGCCTCAGCAAAGCCCTCACCGTGCACGCTCACAAGTTCTCTGCATCTGCCCGTAAGGCGATTGAAGATGCGGGTGGCACCTGTGTGGAAGAAGATCCCAAAGCCCATAACAAGGCTAAAGACGAAGGCGCTGAAGAAAGCGCTCCCGCTGCAGAGGCTGCTCCTGAGACGGACAGTGCCTCTGAAGAAACCAACGCTTGAATTCCCCCTTCCTGAGAGGACGTTCCCATGCTCTCCGCATTCGCTAACAGCTTGAAGATCCCTGAACTCCGTAAACGGATCGGTTTTACCTTCGGTCTGATTTTTCTCTGCCGCATCCTCGCGGTAGTGCCTGCACCGGGTGTAAACCCCTCTGCATTGAAGGAGTTGATGTCTTCGCTGACCAGTTCTGCTGGTGGCGCGGTGGGTATGGCTAACCTCTTCTCCGGGGGAGCGATTGAGCGCCTTGCGATCGGGGCGCTCAATATCATGCCCTACATTTCCGCCTCCATTATTCTGCAGCTGATGACAGCTGTGGTGCCTTCGCTGGAACGTCTGTCCCGCGAAGGGGAGAGTGGTCGGGCTAAAATCAATCAGTACACCCGGTATCTGACCTTGCTCCTCTGTGTGGTGCAGGGATTTGGTATCGCCTCCGTGGCGCTGAATGCCCAAATCACCTTTGGCTTAAGTCAGCCCGTGGTGGTGATTTCCCCATTTGCTTTCCGCTTGCTTGCCACCTGTTCGTTCGCCGCCTCTACCATGTTGCTGATGTGGTTGGGGGAGCAGATCACCGAACGTGGTATTGGCAACGGGGTGTCCTTGATCATTACGGTCAACATTCTGGGCTCTTTGCCCATGGCCCTGGGACAAGCCAAACAAATGTTCTTCCCGGGTGGCAACATTGAACCCACGCACAGTATGTTCCACTTGGTCACACTGGTTGTGGTATTCTTCCTGGTCATCGCCGGTACGGTGATGCTGACCCAGGGAACCCGCCGCATTCCTGTGCAGTACGCAAAACGTGCCGTGGGCAACAAAACCTTTGGCGGTCAAAACACGTTCATGCCCCTGCGGGTGAACTACTCCGGCGTGATGCCGATCATTTTCGCCCAGGCCATTCTGATGTTTCCGGGTCCGGTTCTGAACTTCTTTGGCAACCGCTTTGAGATGGATGGCCTGATCCGCGCCGCGGGCTGGTTCAATGGCGGTCCGGCCTATGTCTGGATGTTTGCCATCATGATCCTGTTCTTCAGTTATTTCTGGGTCGCCACACAGTTTAACCCTGTGCAGATTGCCGATGACCTGAAACGGAATGGCGGTTACATCCCCGGCATTCGTCCCGGCCAGCCTACCGCTGAGTTTCTGGACAATGTGATGTCCCGTATCACCCTCGCCGGTGCCTTGTTCCTCACTTTCATTGCGGTGTTCCCAACCCTGTTGGGTAATCACTTCAATATCAATTACCTGATCACCAGTTTCTTCGGCGGTACCAGTATTCTGATTATTGTCGGTGTGATGCTGGACACCATGCGCCAGATTGAATCCCATCTGCTGAACCGCCACTATGACGGTTTCCTGAATAAGGGACGTCTTCGCGGACGCGGCGGGAAAAGCGTGTAAGGACACCCATGGAGTTCCTGATCTTGCTCGGTGCACCCGGAGCGGGTAAAGGGACCCTTAGCCGGGTGCTACAGAAACAGGATCACTTCCTCCCTGTTTCTACTGGAGAACGGATTCGCCACGAGATGGCGGATCCGTCTTCTTCGTTCGGGCTTCGAGCGAAACCTTACATGGACCGGGGGGATTATCTCCCTGATGCCTTAGCCTTGGAGCTCTTTGCCCAATTGGTCACGGAGTATGCGGAAGCGGATCGTCTGGTGCTGGATGGATATCCTAGGACGGTACCTCAAGGAGAACATTTCCTGAACTGGTGTCAGGAACAAGGGCATCGCTGCCTGGCCTGTGTCCGCTTGGAAGTTCCGGTGGAAGACGCTGTGGCACGCATAGAACAGCGACGCGTCTGCAGCCAGTGCCGAGCACCCTATCATTTGCAGAATCGTCCACCGAAACTCCCGGGGATCTGTGACCTCTGTGGGGGTCGGTTGATGTTGCGGGAGGATGATGATTCAGAACGCTTGCAACGCAGGTTGCAACGCTATGAGGAGCTGACCCGTCCTTTGCTGGACTGGTTTGCAGAACGAGACTTGGGGCTTAGCTTAGATGGCAACCAGCCCCCGGAAACCCTGCGGGAAACGTTGATGGCTTTTTTGAGCCGGGAGAAATTGTAGTGTCTAAAATTATCATAAAAAACGAAGAAGAACTCAAAGGCATGCGCGACGCAGGCCGAGTGGCTGCCAACATCCGTATGGACCTCGCAAAAGCCATAGCCCCCGGTGTCAGTACCCGGGAGCTGGATGCCTATGCCCGGGATCTGATTGACAAAGCCGGAGCCCGTTCCGCGTTTATCAATTATCCGGGCCCACGGGGCGTGCCTCCGTATCCGGGCTACACCTGCATTTCGGTTAATGAAGAGGTGGTACACGGGATTCCCGGAGATCGCTGCATTGCCTTAGGAGATGTGGTGAGTATTGATGTCGGTGTGGTCTATAAAGGCTTCATCGGAGATAATGCGATGTCGGTTCCCGTAGGCGTAACGGACCTTCGAGTGTTGGAATTGATTGAATGGTCTGAAAAATCGTTGATGAATGCCATCGAACAAGCTGTGGAAGGCAATCGCTTGAGTGATATTTCCCATGCGGTCGAAAGCACCGTGGCCCCTCGTGGCTTTGGCGTGGTCCGGGATTTTGTCGGTCACGGAGTGGGGCGTAAAATGCATGAGCCTCCGCAGATTTACAATTTCGGTCCTCCCGGACGGGGGCCTATGCTGAAAGAGGGGATGACGCTGGCCATTGAGCCCATGGTCAATTTGGGTACGCATCAGGTAGAAGTCCTCGATGACGGCTGGACGGTGGTGACCAAAGATCGCCTGCCCTCCGTACATGTGGAGCACAGCGTGGCGGTACGTAAAGGCAAAGCCGAGATTCTCACCCTGCCGGACTGAGGCTAGGGGAGGCATGTAGCTCGTTCTGCGAGCTTTGCGCGAATGTCGTCCCGCGGTCCCCGCGGGAAAGATCGAAGCCGTAGTCCCGCGGTCCCCGCGGGAAAGATCGAAGCCGCAGTCCCTGCCGGACGAAACTTGCCTCGGGGAGAGGGGGCAGATGACGGGCTGGAAGCCCATCCTCCTGTGTGAGCGGGATCCATAGCTCTAGCAGCCTGTCGGACTTTGGAACCTCCGACTGCAAATCCACGTGATTTGGCCGGAATTCAGGCTGATTTTCGTTAAATAGCTGCGCTATTCGCCTCAAATCAGCCTGAATTCCGACACAAACACGCAAATTTTCGTTTCGAAGTCCAAAGCCCGACAGACTTGCTAGGAATCCTGAAACAGGTTGCCTTCTTCAGCTACTACGTTTTCTGCGCAGCGGTAGAAGGTCGTGTGGATGATCTGATTTTCGGTGCAGGTGACCTGACTTCCTCGTACCATTCGATCGGTATGGCAGTGTAGATCGATGCCGGCTCCCGAGCAGGGACCTACCCAGTTCCGCACGTAGAGCTGACGGGAGGAATCGCCCCCGAAGATACCGGGACCATCAATGTCCTCGATGAGATTGTGATCAATCAGGTTGGGCACCTGAGAGGCCTCAAGGAAAATACCGCCCTGGAAGCCTTTTACCCGGGAAATGCGATTTCGGCAGGCTCGGCTCCCCTCATTGTCCCAGTCCAGCCAGATGCCACAGCCCCCGGCGATGTCCTCGATGAGGTTATCCTCAACCAGGCAGTTACGGGTGACCAGGAGTTTGATGGCGGCACATTCAAAGTAGTACTCCGCCTCCTGCCAGCAGCAGTGATGAATATGATTCTGTTGTACACGGCCTTCCGTCACATGCAGGCAACGGATGCCAGCCGTTCCGCACTGATGAATATGGTTTCGACGGATGATACAGTGACCGGGACCCCGAAAGCGCTTGTCGTTGCGTTCAGGATGCTCCTGTTTGTATTCAAAGGGGTTGTCTCCAAATTCGAGGCCGGATGAATTCACTTCCCGGATTTCGCAGTCCTCGATGATCCAATAGCCTCCGCCCCGGGTGGTGACCGCCCCCGTACTGGCACGAAGAAAGCCATTAGCACAGTGGGCAAAGTGTAGTCCCTGCAGTGCCAGATAATTCAGGCCCAGTGCTTTTGGGCAAAAGAGATGAGATTGCAGGGCTACTTCCATCTCCTGGTGATTGGGATTCAGCTGATCGAAAGGGTGCAGCATAATCCGACGTTCATCAGGATCCACCCAGAAGGAGCCGGGGACCCGGGCCACATCACCAGCGTGATGAAGCAAGGTGAGGCGTTGTCCATTTTGAAAGAGCATCACCCGGGGCAGATCATAGGGTGGATACTCCTTCACCGGTTCCATCCAGGACATCAGAGGGATTTCCTCCTCCGTCACATTCGGCAAGCTCAGCGCATCGTAGCCTTCGGGGAGTAGTTCATCGTCTATGTGCATAAGCCAGGTATTCTGACTCAATGCGGCCAGAGCTTTTCCCGGGCCATTGTACTCAGGTTCAAAAGCCCGTGGGCGTGTCCAGGCAGCGGGCAGGATTCGGGATCCGCGGATTTCGACATGTTCGCCTTCTGCGGCCTGGTAGCGGATCATGTTGGCCGCATCGAGGCCACCCTGTAGTGGACGGACGCATTCGCGGTAAACCCCTGCATGGATCAGAATGCGGGTATTGGGAGTCGCACGTTCTGCGGCAGCCTGAATCGTTTTCAGAGGAGCCTCGCTGCTGCCAGGGTTGTTGTCGGAAGCGCCGGGATGGGCTTGGGAAACCACCAGTTCCGTTTCATAGGAGGAGTGGTCTGACCAGGTGGAGTAGGCGGGCCAAGAGGCGATGGGATCGGCAGGGGAGGGGCTGGATGGAGACATAACAGAGAAGAAAAAAGGGGCTTGATCCGTGACAAGCGGCAGTCTCTCTGGCAAAAGCAAAGAGAATGAAAGAATTTTCTCCAAAAAAGGAAGAGATTAGACTCGACGCAACGCTACTGAGTGCGATAGACTATGCGACCTTTCTGGCAAAACTTGACAACGGACATGAGTTCGTGGCCTTTCTTCGGCCGCTACGCCCACCCGAATCGTTAGGTTTAGAAGCCGGGAAGCGTGTTGAGGTCGAATTTTCGCCCTACGACATGCAACAGGCCGTTATACTCACCCACGAATTTGAACCCCAATTTAATTCATTGGAACAGGAAAACTCATGAAAGTCCGCAGTTCTGTTAAGAGAATGTGCATCAATTGCCGCGTGATTAAACGCAAGGGGATTGTCCGTGTGATTTGCACGAACCCCCGCCACAAACAACGTCAAGGTTAAGAAGAGGAACTATTATGCCACGCATTATGGGTATCGATATTCCCGGCCGCAAACGCCTGGAGTACTCTCTGCGCTACATTTACGGAGTCGGTCCTCACCGCTCTCTCGAAATCATCGAAAAACTCAAACTGGATCCGGCGATGAAAGCCGACGACCTGAACCCCGATCAGGTTGCCGCGATCACCACGCTTCTCCAGGAAGACTACACGGTTGAGGGTGACCTTCGTCGTGAAACTCAGGCCAACATCCGTCGTCTGATCAGCATTGGCAGCTACCGTGGCAACCGCCATCGTCGTTCTCTGCCGGTTCGCGGTCAGCGTACCAAGACCAATGCCCGTACCCGTAAGGGTGGCAAGCGCACGATTGGCGCGGTCCGTGGTAAGGAAGCCCGTTCTGCAGCGAAAGCCGCACTGAAGAAGTAAGGCCTCAGTCTCAATTGTTTTAGGAATGTAACACCATGTCTGAAGAAGAAGTTAAAAACCAGGAAGCTGAAGCTCCCGCCGCTGCTGCGGAAGGCAAAGCTGCTGAAGAAACCCAGACCAAACGTCCCACCGCAGCTCAGTTGCTGGGTGAGGATCTGGCTCCGGTAAAAGCCCGTAAAGCCAAAGGTTCTAAAAACATCACCCAGGGAGTGGTGCATGTGAAAGCAACCTTCAATAACACCATTGTTTCGGTCACCGATCTTTCCGGGAATGTGATTTCCCAGGGGAGTGCCGGTGGAGCCGGATTCAAAGGTTCCCGCAAAAGCACCGCGTACGCTGGTACCGTGGTGGCACAGGAAGCCGTTCGCTCTGCGATGTCTCATGGCCTCAAAGAGGCTGAAGTCCGCATCCAGGGTCCCGGCGCCGGCCGTGAATCCGCTGTTCGTGCCGTGCAGAGCTGCGGCGTGACCGTGACCTGCATCAAGGACGTCACCCCCGTACCTCACAACGGTTGCCGTCCCCGCAAACGTCGTCGCGTCTAATCGCGGCGACAGCCCCCCTTCCATTAATACCCCCTGACTGGAGAACGTAATCTATGGCCATTCGACTGGGTCGTTTTGAAATGCCGAAACGCGTCGTCAAAGACGAAGCGGAAAGCGGTGAAAACTACGGACGCTACTACGCGGAACCTTTTGAAGCCGGCTACGGCCGAACCATTGGGAACTCCCTGCGTCGGGTGTTGTTGTCCTCTCTTGAGGGCTGCGCCATCTCTGCAGTGAAACTCGAGGGGGCTCCTCACGAATTCTGCACCATCCCCGGGATGGTCGAAGACGTGACGGATGTGGTGCTCAACCTCAAAAAAGTGCTGCTCAAGTCCTACTCCCGTGAAACCCGCATGATGCAGATCAAGGTCAGCGGTCCGGGTGAAGTGACCGCTGGTGACATCGTCACAGACGGCACCATTGAGGTGTTGAACCCCGATCACCACATCGCCACACTGGACACCGACGGCAAATTCCACGCACAGTTGGAAGTCAAAGTGGGTCGTGGTTACTGCCCCGCAGACTGGAACAAAAAAGACAATCAGCCCATTGGCATCATTCCGATTGACTCCCTGTTCTCTCCGGTGACCCGCGTGAACTACTGGGTGGAAAACACCCGTGTGGGTCGTCGCACTGACTATGACAAACTGGGTCTGGACATTTGGACAGACGGTCGCGTCAACCCCGACGATGCCCTGACCATGTCCGCCGCTATTCTGCGTCATCACCTCGACGTGTTCGTGAACTACGACAAAGATCTTGTTGAGTTCGAGCAGAGCGAGAAACAGATTGACCAGGAACGCGAAGATCTGCGTAAGAAACTGAGTGTTTCTGTGAACGAGATTGAACTCTCCGTTCGCGCGGCCAACTGTCTGAACAATGCCAACATCACCACCGTAGGCGAGTTGTGCATGAAGACGGAAGCTGAAATGCTCAAATACCGTAACTTCGGTAAAAAATCTCTCAACGAAATCAAAGCCAAGCTCGTGGAATACGGGTTGTCTCTCGGGATGACCTTCGACCCCGATCTGGTCTCCGCTCCGCGGGACTGATCGCAGCTGGCGAAGCCTTCACATAAGCATTTAAGGAACCTCTCCCATGCGTCACCGCAAACGTACCATTAAATTGGGCCGCAGCAGCTCCCACCGTGAAGCCATGCTGGCCAACATGGTCTGCTCTCTCATCAACGAGAAACGGATCACGACCACCCTCCCCAAAGCCCGTGCCGCCCGCGTACTCGCGGAAAAAATGGTCACTCTGGGTAAACGGGGCGACCTGCATGCCCGTCGTCTGGCGATCTCCCGCATCCGTAATAAGAATTCCGTGCAGGAACTCTTTGATGTGGTGGCTCCGGCTTTCGCCGAGCGCGCGGGTGGCTACACTCGCATCACCAAACTGGGCAAGCGCTACAGCGATGCCTCTGAAATGGCCATCCTCGAGTGGACCGAAGTGACTCTCGCTCCGGCTCCTAAAGAAGAGGAAGTCGAGGAAGTCCTCGAAGGCGATAGCTGAGCCTTGGCTATCTCCGATGGAAAAGCGGCCTCCGGGCCGCTTTTTTTGTCTCGTAGTCCCGCAGTCCCTGCGGGAAATGATTGGGT
>DIYK01000027.1 GCA_002429005.1 Verrucomicrobia bacterium UBA6056 | reverse complement strand
CAAGAAAGCCGACTCGATACCGTGGAGCAGCATTGCTCCGCCGTACACGGCCACCCTCTTACCCAAACTCAACGACTCAATGTGGAGAAGTCATGAAAACCCTGACCGCAATCGTGATGCTGGCCGCCCTCGCTTTGACCGGCTGTGCCACCCCGGAGAACCGGAAAGCCATTGACTGGAACCAAGCGGCCCAGACCTACTATGAGCAGGAACGGGTATACGCTCCAGTCTCCATCGTCCTGAAAAGCTCTGACTCCAAGATCACGCTTGAAGGGGAGATGGAAATCAAGATGGAGTCCAAGCTGGAGCCCATTTCTATGATTCCCCGGGGGAATGGTGTGGGCATGGAGGTGGTGCGACAGCTGGGCAGTGTGGCGAAATTCGCCCTTGGTGCCTGGGGTCTGGGCGTGTTCTCCGAGAACATGCGCCCGGCTGATCCAATTATCGTGGAGCAGCCGCCTCCCGTGTTCGTGGAACCCTTCGTAGTCCCGGGTGGATAACATGAAGCAGCTATCCTTTGAGAATGCCTGGAGGCTCGCAGTCTCCTTCCTGCTTCTCCTCTGCGTGATGGTGCAGGGATGTGTCACCACTCCCTCCCGCTGCGTCCAGGAGCAGGCTCCGGTAATCACTCAGGCGGCCATAGACCGCGTGTATGAGGACTTGAAGCGGGAATTCCCCATGATCGAATGGGAGAAGCCGGAGGAGGTATTCTATCAGTACGTGCTCCCTGATGGCTACCACCGGGGAGTGGGCTGGTTCTGGCATGGGAACAAGCGGGTACATGCTTACGTGATCGGCACCGGGCACTTGGTCTTCACCGACGGGTACTTTGACGACATCGCGGAGCATGAAGCCGTCCACCTGATCGCGAACGGGAGCGGAGAGAAAGCATTCCAGGCGTCCCAGACCCATGCGGCTTGGCTATTTGAGCGCGGGGGATTTGTCGAATGGTGAAGCTGACTCCCAAGCAACGATTCGCCCTGTTCTGGCTCCGCATCTTTTCCGGTGCCAGACAGGCTCATTTTATCAACCGTATTCCATTCATTGGAGATCGAAGTCATCATGAATCAAGACCAAATCGACCGACTGCTGAGTGAAACGCAGGAAACTGCTGAACGCCTGAACAAGCTGAACCAGTTCATGGCTTCCGATATATTCCCGACACTGCCCCGAGAAGACAAGGATCTCCTGTATTCTCAGCAGCGTGTCATGAGCGAATACGTTCAGATCCTCGGGAAACGCTTGGAGCGGGCCAATGTTCAATTCCGGCACGCGGAGTAATCCCATGAAGATCCTGATTGCACTGATCCTACTGGCCACGCTTAACGGCTGCGCCACCATCCAGCCCGCTCTGGAAACTCTCGCAACAAGCGCGGATAATGTTCGCTCCAAGCACACCGAAGAGGAGTGGGCAACGTGGTACAGCGTCAACCAGACCGTGTTCGGGGAGGCTGAGGAGCATGCCCGGACCAAGACCGGGAAGAAACTGTTCGGTGCGCTGAAGGATGGCTCCGCTTCCAGGGAGGCCGCTTTGCGGGGTGAGAAATGAATAAGCACCTGAAATACCTCAGCTATATCATTCGTCATAAATGGTTCGTCTTTCAGGCGGGGCTGAAGACGCGAGCCCCTTTGTGGAACCTGCTTATACACGACTGGAGTAAATTCCTCCCGTCTGAGTGGTTCCCGTATGTAGAGTATTTCTACGGAGGAGGGAGTGACGAATGCATTGCAAAAGGCAAATTTGATGAAGCATGGAATCATCACCAAAAGCGGAATAAACACCACTGGCAATATTGGCTACTGCAAAGAGATGATGGGTCCATTGAAGCAATTGGAATGCCTCATAAGTACATCCGTGAAATGGTAGCAGACTGGGCTGGAGCGGGGCGGGCTATAACCGGGAAGTGGGAGGTTAAAACGTGGTATCGGGAAAATCGACACAAGATGGTCTTGGACCCATCCACTGATTACTGGGTTGAAGGATTTATAGAATTGTTTCCTGAGCCTAAAGAGGAGGCCGCTCTGCGGGATTGACCATGCCCACCATCCACCTGATCCATGGGATTCGTGATGACGGGTCCAAGACCACCGAATGTCTTGCACGTGTTCTGGAGCGGGAGGGTTATTCGACCCTGCCGCATCCTCTTGTCCGGACTCATACCTGGAACGCATGGTTCAGCAGGGACACGAAGCTGCTGGCCCGCATTGTCATGGCGAAGATGGAGCCGGGGGATCATATCGTAGCTCATTCCCACGGATGCGGGATTGCCAAGCAGATCGCTAAGGAAATGCGGGTGGGGAAAATCGTCATGCTTTCCCCTGCCCTCAACATGGTTCAACGCTGGAAGGGCAAACAGTTTGAGGCTCTTCTGAACATCCATAACCCTGCAGACCTGGCCCTGTGGGGAGGATCGATACTGCCAGGCCACCCCTTCGGAATTGGTGGAGCTGTGGGATTCTGGACCTCAGATCCCCGGGTCCACAATGAAAGGTACCTCTCCTTCCTGGGGCCCTTCAACCATACCCATCCATACTTCAAGTACCCCTACATCGAATACATCGCAGACGAGATTGAAACCTTCCTGGATTCCCCATGAGTGACGCATCCATACGCCATAAATTGCAGCCTAAAATGTGGAAGCTGTACCGTCGGGAAGACATGGGTCTTCTTCCGGATGGTCAAGTGTGGCGTTATATTGAAGATGTTGAGCATGAAGTAGCCATGGAAATGGTCAAATGGCTGGAGCGCTTTGTCGACCCGGCCAACTATGACAGCAACTCCGCAATTCGTTACGGTTCCGTAGAGAACCCGTTCATGGATGGCCGACCACGTGAGGGGATCTGGCGGCATCTGAGGACCCGGATTGAACGGGTGGATGCACAGCGTCGTGTCGGGGCGGATGGTAGTAACTGGCGGGTGGTTCAGGAGCTGGCAGAAGGCTACCTGAGCAACCTGCCCTATAATGAAGCCCGGTTGATCAACTACCGGGAATTCTCGGGAGACGATCAGGTTGGGCTGAATCCTGGCGCAAAGTACGCTGCCTTAGAATGGCGCAATGTGGATCCGGATCAGGTGGAATCTTTGGTAGCTTCCAAGCCCAGCACGAGTACCGTACAGACCTATTACCGGAAGGTGGCCCGAAATGATGTTCTGGGGAACGATACGGTGGATCTGGGTACCGGCTGGCATCATCTCTATTCCGAAGGGGAAACCCTGCCGGATGGCTCAGGCGTAGTCCGTTGGTTCATTGGGGACCCGGAATACCGCCTGGATGCCTTCAGCAACTACAACGGTGCCGGGCAGACCTCCCGGATCTACTTGTGGAATGTCCCCGAGGCGGAAGCTCAAGGCATTCTGGATGCCTACCAGAACACCGGGAAGGATGTCACCTCGTCCTACGATGAGCGGAGCGGCCTGACGGATTTGATTGTGGATGGCCTGGATTTCGTTTCCGTAGACTCGGGATGGAAGACCTACACCGGGAAGTATGGCACCATTGGCCAGCGCGTATGGCTCAATGCGACCCCGGCCAACCTGGATACGGTGAAGGCCGACCTGGAGACCCGAGCCGCTGCCGGTGACAATACCTCCCTGAACTTCAGCCCGGCCCGGGGCATGCCTGGATACTTTAATGTGACGGCGAGTTACAATCCCTCTGACACGGAATACCGTATGAGCTCCGGGAACTGGGCCGATTTGGGGACTCGTTTATATGACTTCCCCCAGCGCACGCTTCCGAACAGCCTTGTTCGGCCGCGTACCGTCGTGAAGGTGTCTCACCACTCCGTGGAGAACAATGCCTTCAACGAGTATGAAACCGCATCTACCCCGGAGGGCACCGGCACCTGGATCCTGATTGAATCCTTTGGGGGCTTCTCAGCTGGAGTCCGCTACATGGGGCAGAACAAGTGGAGGGCGGTCCGCATTGCGGAGCTGGTGTCATGACCCCTCAAGAGATCCAGACGCTGGTTCGCCAGGAGATGGCCAACGTTCTGGCCTCTCAAAAGCAGGGCATTTCTCAGGAGGATGTGTCCAACGCAGTTTCCATTGAAGCTGGGTTCCGTATCGCTCAGCTGGAAGACCGTATCATGGAGCTGGAGCAACGCCTAGCCGGGGCAGAGGATGATCATGCCCGGGACAGCAGTCATCCGCAGAGTGATGTCTTAGCGGCTCAGCACCTCCCCCCTCTCCTCCCCATGCTGCAAGGGGGGCTGGATGTGATCTTCAGAGAACTGAAGATCAGAAGCAAGAATGAGTCCGGTACCTGGGTAACCCGGAGCGTAGGGGGCGGAGCCGCGACCGCCCTGGCCGCCTCTCAAACCAGCTACTGCTGGCTGAAGGTATCCTACACCCGCCGCACGCTGGGGAATATCCGCCAATGGGGGATTTCCGCGATGGAGGTTGAAGTGACGACATCTGCCGGCTCCCCTGCTTCCGGGGAATCCAACACGGTGGACAGCAGCAGCACGAACCAGACTGCGATTCTCTTTGCGACTGTGACCACGGACGCGAACAAGGTTACCGAGGTCGCCTATCATCCTTTCCTGTTGCATCAGAACCCGGAGTGCGCTCTGGCCATTACTCCGCTGACCAGTGGTGATATGGAATCCATGACCGTCGTGGTCGATACTCGGGTGGATACCTCTGCGAAGACAATTGATATCAAAACCTGTTCCGTCGAGGTTTACAACAAGGGTACTGAATCCGCATGGACGACCATCCATACGGGTGGGGGGTGCGGAAGTGGCTCCTGATACCCTATGGTTTAACGAGTCGGGGGAATTGATCTTCGACGATGGAGGGGGGCTGGTCTTCTGCGACGAGTGCCCCTGTGATGACAGTGTTCCGGATGACATCTGGACCTGGAGTGATGACGAGACAGACTTCCCCATCCTTGAGCTGTTGTATACCTATGCGCTTTCCATGCTGTATCAGGTCCACAACCACAACAGTGTGGGGGACTGTTCAGGTGCGATTGACAACGGTTCCCAGGAGTTCCGCTTTATCGAGCCACCCGGACCGGTCACAGTCACCGCCATTGCTGGGGCTTCTCCTGCCTGGCAGATTACTGGAATCACCATAGAGCGACGCATTCGCTCTGGTGGAGCCTGGGGAGCATGGACCTCCCTCTCCGACCTGGCCACGGTTACCCTTTCCTGGGTGGGAGGCACCCCCAACGTATGGCGGATCCACATCAGGAACACTCCCTTTGGGAGTTTCGATCAGACGTTTGAAAAGGATACCGGGGACACTCCGGTTGGAACCTACACCAACACCGGAAACGATGGCTGTGTGAGCTTTGGAGGGTTCAGTGTGAACTACATATCTACGGTGACTGTATCATGAGATGTCTACATTGGAGCGATTGTGGAACCCGGGATGGTGGGAACTGTGCCTATCATGGTGCCCCTGTATCTTATGGCGTCTGCGCCACTTGTCGGGTGAACACCGATCCGTGTGAATGGCCACCCCCGGAGAAGGTGTCCAAAGGAATCGATTCGGAATGCCGCCCTTGCAGCAAGAAAGCCAAATCACAGGAAGCAGATTCGGAATAAGGGTGTAAACACCCGATTGATTTTGTAAGATTCACGCAACTACGGAGTGTCACCATGGACGACATCGAATTCACCAAACAGTTACAGCGTAGCCAGCAGGCTCTTAACCAGGCCAAGCCCCTGGTCAATCCCCTCACGCCTCAACAGCTTCAGAGCGCCCGGGGACAGAATATCTCCCGGGAACTGCAGCTCCGAGATCAGGGCTATTCCCCCTCTGCAGCTGCTCAGCTGGGCATGGGCCGCTATGCAGAGAAACTGATCATGGGGGCGCAGCCCCGGAGCCCGGGAGTAGGCTACAACTATGATGTTGCTGCACAGAACCCGGTCTACCAAGACCGCAGTGCTCTGGAAGGTCAGATCAATAATGCCCGCATGGCTCAGGCAATGCGGGCCATGGGTGTAACAAGTGCCCTCCGGAACAAAGCCGGCCTGATGAATGGCACCGAGGAACGTCAGTACCTGCAGGAACAGTCCCGCATGGACACGATTGCCCAGCAGATGGCCCAGCAGGACCTGATGAACAAACGTATCGTCGCAGAACGGGCCATGGCAGCCCAAGCTGAGCAGGGACTGAACGACCGCGCCGCCCTGGATGCCCAGACCCGTATCGGGGAGGCCAACCGCAGCATGTTCGGGAACCTGTTTGATGCTGGGGCAAAAGGCTTCTCCTCCCTGGTTCAGTCCTGGGCCCAGCGAGGTGTCACCAAGATGCAGGAGAAAGGCGAAATGGACCGCCTGCAGGCCCTTATGGGCGCGAGTGGGTTCAAGCAGTCCCCTACTGGAGCAGAAGTTTACCAGGACGCCTCCGGGGAAGCCTCCGCTCCCCGGAATCAACCTCTCTCCCCTCTGGGTAAGCTCTCCGCAGACCACCAGAATGGTCTGATCAGCGATGAAGACTACGAGGCTGAGAAGTCCCGGATGCAAGGTGGTAACAGATCCTCCAGCCTTCCTCCGGGGGTCGGTGGGGAGTCCAGCAATACGGACACTCCGCCTCTACCCTCTACTGGGCTAAACAAGAAGCAGCAGAAGCATATGGCGGCCTTTGAAAAGGCACATAGTCGCTTGAACTCTGGAACATTCAACGGGCGAGATAAAACCAACGCCACAAATGATTTGAATGCAGCAATCCGGAAACTCGAAGAGAGTGGATACACCTTTCCGAAACCTAAGACGTTGGAAGAGGCAATGACACTTCCCTCAGGGACTTGGTTCGAAGATGAACACGGCTTCAAACGGAAAAGAAGATAATGGATGACCTAGAAACAACTGGCCAGCCCCGTAAAGTTCCCACTCCCGAAGAAAGTATCTTTGCAGAGTTCGAGTTAGCAGGGGAACCCCGGAAATTGCCTTCTCCCGAGGAAAGCATCTTCGCTCAATTCGAACTTGCAGGCCAGCCCCGAAAAGTTCCCACTCCCGAAGAAAGTATCTTTGCAGAGTTCGAACTAGCAGGGGAACCCCGGAAATTGCCTTCTCCCGAGGAAAGCATCTTCGCTCAATTCGAACTTGCAGGCCAACCAAACCCCAATCGTGATACCTCCGAGGAGCCCCAACGATACAGCCCCCTAAAAGACGTAGGGCTGTTTGTGGAGGAAACGGCCCGGGAGTTCAAACACGCCATCACCGAACAGCCGAAACGCGTTCAGGGTGGATTGCTGCATATGGGTGCGGATCATGAAGCAGCAGCACGCGAAGATGTCCATGACCTACGACGAGCAGAACCTGGCACTCCACAGCATCGCCAGGCTCTGGAATATGCAAAGCGCCAGGATCCGGAGTTCGAAGCCCGGCTGCTGGATCATGCCAAACGCCTGGAACTGGCCCTGGGCCCGCCTGTACAGGTGGAGGGTGCCCCGGATGTAAATTCATTAGACCCCGAAGCCCTGGCCTTACAGACTGGCATGTCTGCAGAGGAAATGCTGCAGGACATTGGCCCCCAAAACAGTGATAAGTTGCGAGACCGAGGCAACGCCTTACTGGATGAAGTCTCTCAGGCTATGGAAGGTCGGAAGCAACAGCGTATCGAAGAGAATCCCCGATACTTTGATGAACGTTTCACCGACAATGCCAGTCTCGCCCGGCTGGGGACCTCCATGGCCCCATCCCTCCCGGGGATGATGGTTGCCATGGTCAATCCGGTTGCCGGCTCTGCTTTGATGACAGCGCAGGAGTCCGTTCCTGCATATGCAGAAATGCGGAATAACGGATTTTCCCCGCAAGATGCTGCAGCCATGACAGCTGCTCATGCTGCCGGCACTTTCGCCTTGGAGAAGCTACCTTTTGATATTGGGGACAAGATCAAGAAGAGTGGACTGGGAAGACGATTTGGTCCTAAAGCCGCTACAGGCCTGGCCGTGCTCGCCTCCGGAGCCAGTGAATCCGGTACCGAAGTAACACAGGAACTCTGGCAGTGGGCCACAGAGAATGGCTTTAAAGGAGATTTCGAGCAGTTTAAGCAGGAAGTCGACATGGTCGAAGTTGCCTTGAGTTCCTTCCTCATGGGCTCCGGGATCTCCACGACCTCCGAGCTGATGCAACATGTGGCCAAGAAGGCAGCTGAATCTGCGCCTGAATATCAGGAAGACATCGCTCCTGAGAATGAGGCAACCTATATCACGGGAGGCACGCAGACCATTGGAGCCCCACAGGAACAGGTAGAGGCTCCCGCACAGGCACAGGCTCCAGCCATCCAGGAACAAAGCGAACAGGACCAGGCTGACCAGCAATGGCGTCAGAAGGTAGAGGAGCCGCTGGTCAATGCCCGGAAGAAGATCCTTGAAACTATCGCAGCTCAGAAGCTTTCCGAAGTCGACCACCCGATTGCGCGGGTTCAGCATCGAGTGATCAAGAACCGTTATGGGAAGAGCAAAGGAAAATGGGGGATCAAGCAGGACCAAAGCATGGACCCGGCGCTCTGGGAAGAATTGCCTCAGAACATGAAGAACAACAAGACCGGGTTCACCTATGAAGAGATCCTGGAAATGCATCAGGAAGTTGACGGGGAACGGGCTGAGAGTGGTCTGAGCATGGAGAGCCAGGCTGACGATGTGTTGCGCATGCTTTCTATCCCCCGGAAAGCTGAGGACGGAAACCCGAACTTTGTCCCCCAGGAAGTTCATCAGCAGCTGGAGGAAATGGACCGCTATTATCAGCCGGAGCTGAACAGAGAGCTTATGGAGGAGACCCCTGTTTCTGAAGTCCTGTACCGCATGGACCCGGAGCAATCCCAGGGAGAAGCCCCCATGCTGGTTCAGCCCTCTGAATTAGAGGACGGGGACATTCTACGACTCGGGGAGGATTTGTACGAGGTCCAGCAGCGTGGAGACATCAAAGTGTTGCAGGATGGCAGCACCATTCCCCTGGATGAGTTTGGGGGAAGTCCCGTTCCGGTCGATGGCGTGGTCCCGGTGGGACATCCGATGCACCAGGAATTGCGCGAAGCCTACGAACTGTACCACCAACAAGCAGGTGAAGGCGTAGCCTCTCAGCAGGCCCAGCAGCCCGCACAGGGAGATGAATCCCTCTATGATGCCAACCAGGAGCTGGATGAAGCCGCATTCGATGAAGGCTGGGCAGAATACGATCCCTACGGCCGCCCCACGAAGAAACCAGCAGAGGCAGAGCTGCAGCATGCAGTCAAAATCAACGTAGAACCCATCGTCAATGGTCTCCGCCAGGTATTTGGCAGCGACCAGGTGCGCAAGGTGGTGGGTATGTTCCTCAACAAGCCCATCCAAAATGATCAGACCGGCATGGAGGCCTCCGTCAGCAAGTCTACGCTGAAGAAGATGATGTCCCCTTCCGCGGTCAACAAATCCTTCTCCCCTCAGGCTCACATGCTGGTCATGGGCAACCTGGATACTCTCTTCGAGGTATCCCGTAGAACGAAGGAACGCCCGGACCGGGATGGCAATCCCCATATCAAGGGAATGCATCACTTTGTCACGACCCTGAACTACAATGACCAGGAGATCGGAGTGAAGTTCCTGGTCAAAGAAATGTCAGAGCAGGAGCAAGGGAATCGGATCTACACCATTCAAGCGGTGGAAATTGAGGACCCAACTTCGTTTTTAAACGGTGAACCACAAAGCTCGACCGTGCTAGTTGGGCCACAGTCCAACGTGAGCGGCAAGAAAGGTAGTGTCAACTCTCAAAGTGACACAAAACACCATGGAGGTGGAGTACCTACCGCATCCCTGCCCAAAGCCAGTCTGGTCCCGGACTGGACCTTAAAGCCTGCCACCACTAAGAAAGGGAAGACGCTGGTCCGTGGCACCGAGGCCAGAGGAAAGCAGTCCAAAGGCTTGGGGGACATCGTTCAGTTTGTAAATGATCTGGTCAAGGTGGAGATGCGACGCTCCCGTTCGCAGACCTCCAACAAGCACCCTGCCCACTACCGGCCGGTGGGACACCTGACCATGACCCGCAATACCCAGTCCCAGATCAATTTCCATGAAGCTGGCCACGGTTTGAAGGAAATGCTGGAAGAGCGCATGGGTGCCCGCAATATCTTTGTCATGCCAGGCGTGGAACGTTCCCTGCTGAAGCTGACCGAGCGCCCGGGGTCTATGGCCTCCGCGAAGAACGTCCATGAAGGGGTTGCAGAGTGGGTCCGACTGAAGATTGTGAACCCCAGAGCGGTCGAAGGCTCTGCCCTCTCCTACGCCATGGAGCAGGCCCTTCAGGAATACATGCCCGGCACCCTGGCAGGCCTGCAGGACGCCACACGGGCTTATCACCGATTCATGAATCAGCCGGCTGCTCAACGCTGGGCGAACTTCAACAAAGCCAACAAGGCCAACAATGGCTTCTCAGAGTTCAAGCATGCTGTGCTCCGCTTCGGTGAGAAAGCCGGAGATGGCCTGGTGTCCGGGGGACCGGTGTCCCGCCTGGATCGAAAGCTGAATAGACAGGCCTACAAACAGTACAAGCAGCAAGGAGACGATTCCCGCAAAGCGGCCGCCAAGATGCGCGAGAACCGGAAACGCACCAAGGAATTGGTGGAGGCCCATAACATCCTGCTGCAGATTGGAGCGGAGACCCAGCTGGCCTTTTCCGGGAAGGGGCCCGCAAAGGGAATTCGCTACTTCAACCGGGAGGGCCATGTTGAACGCCTGACCAATAAGTCCTGGACCGACATCATCAAAGGAATTCCAAACCAGTACTACCACCAATTCGAGCAGGCCGGCTGGGCTTTGGAGCATTTGAACCGTTGGAAGGAGAAGCAGCTGGAATACCCGGGGATGCGTGAAGGCATTACCCCGGACGACCTGCAGGACATCGTGAACCAGGCCAAGAAGGAGATTCCGGACTTCCAGCGCCACTTCAACGAAGTACAGGCCTATTTCGATGCTCTGCTGGAGCTTCGGGAACGCTCTGGAATGCTGGAGCCCGGGGAGAAGGCCCGGATCCAGTCCAGGGACACCTATTGGCCCCTGCCCCGCGTCATGAACAGCCCAGCCGGCCACAAAGGAACCAGTGGAGCCGATTTCAGCACAGGTTTACGCCAGGCCCGAGGCTCTGCAGAGGCAACCCTGGACCTGAACACTGCTGCTGAGATGTACACTCGCCGGGCTTTCTCCTCTGTCTACTGGAATCAGTTTGCTGTGCAGATGTTCCAGAACCTCCGCAGCATGGCCACAGATAAGAAGGTACCCGAGGGAGTCCGGCACATGGCAGGCCGCCAGATGACGCCCCTGACGATGCCCATGGAGAAGAAGGCAGATGTCAACTACAACTGGATTCTGAGCAAAGCCTACGACGCAGTGGCCCAGAACATCGCCACGGAATCCGGACAGAGCCTACAGCAGGTCAAGGAATGGTTCAAACCCTCCGATATGGACGTGACCACGGAGTTCGAGCAGATCTTCCGCCCCAGCCGCCCCAAGGACGTGAATGTGCTTTCCTTCGTCCAGGACGGGAAACGGCAATACGTCCAGATGGGAGACCCGGCCCTGTTCAACATGTTCACCTCACCCAAAGGAGTGCATGGAGTAACGAAAGTATGGCAGTTCCTTACCGCTAATGCTTCGAATAATGTAAAACGGGCAATTACACAGAACCTTCTATTTGCATTCCGAAATGTGATTCGAGACGCAACATCTCAAATGTTAATGAGCACCGACAAGATTGGAAGAGTTCCTGCAGGTGCAACTTACTTAGGCCTCGTAAATAGATTCACCAAGAAATATCCGGAGGTTCAACAAGAAGGACTTCTATTATCCCGAACTCAACCGGGCCAAAAGGAAATGGTTCAGAAATTGAGCCAAAGTTCAGCGATAAACTTTTTGGCAGAAGGCTTCTATCTGCCAGAACATGACAATACTACAGCTAGATGGGTGATGGCATTTCTAAATCCAGGCAACTGGGTAAACGTGCCAGTTAAAGCTGTAGATGTTCTGAACTTAGCTGGGGGCAAACAATTAAATGCTTTGTTGGAATCTGCATCCCGGGAAGGTGCTGCGATAGCGGTATTGAAGAACGGGGGAACACAACGCGAAGCCGAATTGGCATATTGGAATGTAACGGGACCATTTAATGAACATAGTTCAGACCCGAATATTCGTGCGTTTATGAATAGTGCAATGTTCGTAAATCCGGCAATTCAATCTATAAATCGCCAGCAAAATTTATTATTCAAAGACCCAGATCCAAAAATAAGATTAGAAGCTTGGGCTAAAGTAGGAGCTATTGGAGCTGCTTCTGCTGCAACTGCAGCAATTCGTTACCTTCTCATGGATGAAGAAGACAGGCGGAAGGAATTAGAGCGCCCCTTCCATGACCGCATGAGATACCATGATGTTGCAGGGTTTCGAATCCCCTTTCCTTATGGTCTAGAAGGTGCAGCTGCAAAATTTTCATACAATGCTGTGATGGATGGGCTGTTGGAACGGGAAGAAAAGGAAGGTAGAAAGCAAGCTGTAGAATTAATTCAGACAGCTGTAGGCCTGGGAGGTCCCGAAAACTTTCTAGGGCCCCAGTTGAAAACGTTTGCTGAAACCAAGATGAATTACTCTATTTACCAGCAGCGACATATTGTTGCTCCCTGGTTGGTAAATCTTCCCAAGTCCGAGCAGTACAAAGCCTCCACTCCAGAGTTTTACAAGAAAATTGGAGAATGGGGGAATTGGTCTCCCTCAAAAGTTGAATACTTTGTGGAGAATGCTCTGAGCCGGCAGTTGGACGAAATGGTCCACCTGATAGACGATCGTGTGAAAGGCAAACCTATCCAGGAGAAAGCAGACATTCCATTCATTGGCGGAATGTTCATCCGGGAGCCCACCGGCTGGGGATCTCAAAGTGTCCAGGATTTGTCTATGGTCGATGCCAGGATGAAGCAGCTGGACCGCCGCCTGAACGCCATGGGCTGGGGATGGATCAAGAAGGCCCCCCTGGAGGACATCCCCAGTCGGGAGCTCTATCAGCTCCGCATCCAGATGGACCAGCTGCAGCAGCTCCGGAAAGCCGTAGACCAGCTCCCACGCTACAGCCGGCTGGCCAAGGCCTACCGGGAAGGCGAACGCCACTCAGAGGCTCACAACGTCCGCAAAGCGATGACCATGCATGCCCAGGCAGCCCTGATGTCGAACCAGAGCGCGCTCGACCAGCTCGACCAGGTCATTGACATGTTGGAGGAAATCGGGGACGCCCCGCCCGAGGTCAAGGAATGGGATTACCGTCGCAGAGCAGGACTTCCCCAGGAATAATCCTTGCCCATTCTGAGGCCTTCAGCTATACAGCCCCGCATGAATTCGATGACAATCTCTGACAGCCATTCTGGAACTTCAGATACATCTATTGTCAAAAGATTGTCAACGGGCTCATGCCAGATTGTCTAAGTCGTTGATAATCAACAACGGAAGCGTAGCTCAGTTGGTAGAGCAGGTGACTCTTAATCACTCGGTCCAGGGTTCGAGTCCCTGCGCTTCCACCACTCTTTCCCCACAATACAGATTCGGGGATTTTATGAAGTAGAGTGGGTTTCCCTGTAGGGCACGTGGTGGAATGGCAGACACGCCGGCCTTAGGAGCCGGTGCCGAAAGGCGTGTGGGTTCGACTCCCGCCGTGCCCACCACTTTTCAGGAAATGCAGATGGAAGCATTCCTACATCTTATACAAAAAAGTATTCCCATGGGGGAGTTACCCTGAACATGCCTTCCAAACATTTCAGGACTTGTCATACCTAAAGCCGATTCGTTACATGTGGTGTGTGCTACGGAAAATTAAACCCCATGCGCTAACATTTTTCACACAGGTAACAATATGAACAAAAAGCAACTTCTCAGCGCTTTGTTTGTCGTCGGCGGATTGCAACTTGCAGCCCAGCCGGGTTCCGGCATTAAGACCGGTGCCAATACCGTTTGGATCCCCGAAGTGGAACTGTCTGCAAACTATTCAGACAATATCGATACCCGCGCAAGTTCCGTGGGTGAGGCTGCAACAGGTGAAGATAGTTACTTTGAAAGTCTCTTTGCCCTGACCCTTCGGCATATGGGAGGGGAAAACAATCAGGTTTACGGACGCGGCTTCTGGTCGTACCAAGCCTACCAGGATAACAGCGAGCTCGATGCGCCTGAATATGGGGTCACCTTGGGGACCGTTGTCAGTTCCCGTAGCGGGCGCAGCACCGTTAAACTGGAAGGCCTTGCCCAGCATGCCGTGGATGATTCGATTACCCGGGCCTCTTTTGGCGAAGAGGACGCAAGCCTGGAACCCCTCGAAGCAGCTGTCGACCGGGTGAAACGCGATGAATTTGGCGGATATGCCTTTTACGACCAGGCCATTTCCAGACTACTGGGTATTGCGCTGAAATACGGTTACACCGATGTGGACTACGAGCAGGACTTTAATCAGGATAAAATTCTCCAGGATTTCAGTGTTCAGCTCTATCACCAGAGCACTCCGAAAGTCCGCAGCTACCTGGAAACGGAATACAACATCGAAGAGAATGACTCCCTTCGCGATGATGCCAATACCATTGCAGCATTGGGAGGCTTTATCTACGAGGTAACGTCCAAGGTAAACTTGGATCTGGCGGTGGGTTTTGAACAATATGACCGCAAAGAATTGGTTGGAGAAGATTTTGATGAGAATGGATTTAAGTTCCGCTTGACCGGCACTTGGTTCCCTACCCCAAAGTTGATCGTCTCGGCCAGTGGGGATAACGGTTTTGAATCGGGTGCCAGTGCAGGATCTGCCCGTGAAACCACTGGACTGGTCGCATCGGTCATCCATCAAAGCAGTCAGGAACTCAGCCAGACCTTGATGGCCTCCTACACCTTGGATGACTATTTGGCTGACGTCACCACCCCGGAGGGATTAATTGATGAAGAAACCGAAACCTTGTATTTTTTATACCGACTGGACTACACTACACCTAAATCGTGGCTGAAGCTGTTCTTTACGGCCAGCTACGAAGATGGCAGCAGCGAAATCCCTAACAACAGTTATAACACCACCGAAGTGGGCATTGGTCTCTCAGCGAGTTATTGAGCTACGAAGCCCTTTCAGGAACACTACCATGAAAAAGTTTCTTTTTCTTCTGACCGTAAGTGTGATGGGTGCCTACACCCTGGCAGTTGCCGAAAAGGAGTTTACAGCTCCTACGGAAGCTGAACTTAAAGAGATTGCCTCCAGTGATGATCCTGAGGCAGCCATGGCCGCTGCACTGGCCGGAGCTACACCAGAGCAAGCAGCAGCCGTTGTCAACCAGCTCGTTACCATCATCAGTAACGACAGCTCCCTGAGCAGCAATGCCAGCGCAGCGATGATTGCCCAAATTGTGAGTGTAGCTACGGAAGCCATGCCCACAGCAGAGGCCAAAGCCGTCATGGTCACGGAAGTAGTCAAAAACAATGATGCGGACTCTGGAGGATCCAATGAGGTGGTCGCAGCGATTATCGTGGCAGCGACCTCCGGCGAATCCACTGCGGACGCAGCTAAGATTGTACAGCAAGTCCTCTCCAGCCCGGATGTGGATGCCAGTGCAGCACAGTCAGTGGTTTCCAGTGTAAAACAATCCACTCCAGCAGTGATGAGCAACGCTGCAGTTCAACAAGTGATCGCCAACACTCCGGCACTCACCCAAGCAGCTCAGGTGACCATTACCGCCGCTTTGGTCAATTTGGTCAGAGCTTCCGTTGAAGCACCGCCACCTGCACCCGTGTATAATGGACAGGGATAATCTGTTCCAGTAACAAAACCAGCAGGGGCTTTCTCAGGAAAGCCCCTTTTCGTATTCATGAAGCGAACTCTTCCCTGCCTCTTACTCCTACCTATGCTCTGCTTTCCGGTATGGGCTGCAGCCGGCGCCTATAAACCCTGGCAAGGATTCTTTATCCCCAGTGCCTTGCTGGGATGGATGGGATACATCTGGTTACGTATGGCCGGGCAACTCCCCTCGAAAGGAAAGGTCGAAAAACAAATCTCATTCTGGGCAAGTCTCAGTTTCTGGCTTTATCTCTTTCTTCAATATGCCCGAAGCCATCGGCGACAGGTCTTTGACCCGGAAGCGGTACGCTGGGGCTATTCTGAGGCGGAGCTTCATCCTGAATGGCTCTCCTGGATCCCTGAATCCTTCTCCTCATGGTTACCTTCCTCCGTTCACCCACCGGAAGCGTGGGAGATGCTTTCCTGGTTTATCCCCGTTCTCTCTGCGCTCCTCATCTTACGGCACCTTTTCCGCAGCTCCTTTTTCTCCCCCTTTTTCCGTTCAGCGATGCTTCTGAATGGCCTGGCTGTGGCGGCTCTCTGTTTTATCCACCTTTCCTTGGGTTGGGTGAAGATGTATGACCGCCAGGCCTTTGGAGATGATGTTTATGGGTGCTTCGGATACCCGAATCACGGGGCTCACTTTTTTATTCTGCTCCTGGCTCTGGCCATAGGCTCCGCAGCCCAAGAATGGTTTACGCCCAAGGAGATGCGCTCCACGTTTCGCCTGTGGCTTTCTCTGACTTCAGGAATGATCTTTATCATGGCTGCAGCCCTCAGCAGCAGTCGTAGTGGCTTGATCGGTCCTCCCCTGCTCTGTTTCCTGATCTTGCTCCTCTTGGGAAGAGTTCTCTGGCCCCGAAGCCCGCCGGTTTCGAGAACAAAGGTCGCCGTATACAGCACAATCGCCTCAGTCAGTATTGCGATCCTTTTCTGGGCTGTCGCAGCCCCTTATCACCTAAAAGAACTCCAAAACGCGACCACAGAACTGAATGTCGAACAAGAGGTCGGAGCCCGTTTCTGGCAAATGGAAACGGCTTTTGAAATCTGGAAAGACGCTCCAATCTATGGCGTGGGGGGCTGGGGATACCGATACCTAGTTGGCAGTTACCTCCCCCGTGAACATTGGCACTGGCTTACAACAGGAAAGGCCAACGTGCATAATGATCTCCTCCAGTTTCTTGCCGAATTTGGCATCCTCGGCTGTACGCTATTGCTCATTCCGTTCCTGCCCTACCTGCAGGCAGGGATTCGCGGGCTGCGATTACCCGCCACCTATGATCGGAGCCTTTGGGCAAATCCGTTACGAATTTCTTCGCTCTGCGGGCTCTTCGTTCTCTTTCTCATCAGTCAATTCGACATTCCCCTGCGTAGTCCTGCGGTATTTCTGCAGACAGTGCTCCTGTTGAACCTTCTCTTACCCAGTCCGGCTAATCTGTCTATTTGGCCTGAAAAGGTGGATTGGGAACGCTTCTCCGCCCAAGGAACCCATGCACGCAAAGCCCAAAAAAGAGCCTCTTCCTCGCCCGGAAGTCCAGATTCAACACGGAGTTCCTCTCGGAGGCACTGAACTTTTTACATTTTGCTTCAACTTGGAGTTGCCAAACCCAGATTCTCTCCCTAATATCCGCCCCTTTCAGAGACATAACATCTTTCAAACATGGCAGCTTCCCGACGAATCGTTGCCCCCCCTTTCCGATCATGGACTCAGAGACCAAAAAAGACATTCAAAAAGAATTTGCCACACACGAGAACGACACAGGTTCCGTGGAGGTGCAGGTGGCCATCCTGACCGCCCGCATTAAGGAGCTCACCGAGCACCTAAAAGAGCACAAGAAGGACAACAGCACCCGTCGGGGCCTCCAGAATATGGTGAGCCGCCGCCGTCGATTGCTCAATTATCTGAGTGACCGGGACGTACTCCGGTACCAGAAACTGATCGAGAAGCTCGGACTCCGTCGCTAAGCGACTCCGACCGAACCCCACCCAATGTGGTGGGGTTTTTTATGCCTATTTCCGGGAACGGATCCCGGAAGGTTCGCCCTGTCCTGGATGGAAGGGCTGACCTCAAAAGAAGAACAAAAGAAGAACGAAAAGAAAATGAAGACATTTGAACAAGCGACTCACGTCGACGTTACCGTTGGTGACAAAACCCTGACCATCGAAAGCGGCGTGCTCGCTCAACAGGCCGCGGGGACCGTTATTTCCCGTATTGGTGACACGGTGCTGTTCTGCGCCGTTACCGGCAGCAAATCTCCCCGGGAGGGAATCGATTTTTTCCCCCTGCAGGTTGAGTATCGTGAAAAATTCTATGCCGCAGGTCGTTTCCCCGGCGGATTTTTCAAACGCGAAGCCCGCCCATCCGAAAAAGAAATTTTGACCATGCGGGTCACCGACCGTCCCATCCGCCCTCTGTTCCCCGAGGGCTACCACAACGATGTTCAGATCAACATGATGCTCATGAGCACCGATATGGTGATCGAGACCGAATCCATGGCCATCAACTCTGCCAGCTGTGCCCTGACCCTGTCCGACATCCCCTTCCAGGGCCCCGTCGGTGCGGTTCGTGTTGGTCGCATTAATGGTCAGCTCATCCTCGAACCCACTCAGGAAGAGATGGAACAGAGCGATCTGGAACTGGTCTATGCCGGTACCCGTGAAAAAATGCTGATGATGGAAGGTGAAGCCAAAGAGCTTCCCGAAGAAGAGTTCCTCGCAGCCCTGAAGTTTGCTCACGAAGCCATTGTGCCGATCATCGATGCACAGCTCGAACTCCGCCGCAGCATGGGTCTGCCCGAGAAGGTGATTGAATCCACTCCGGTAGATGAAGCACTGTTGCAGGATGCTGTTTCCCGGAAAGGTGCAGAACTCTCCGAAGCCCTGTGCATCCCCGGCAAACTTGAACGTCAGAACAAAGTGCATGATCTGCGCGAAGAACTGAAGACCGAAATGCTCGAAGCCCATAAGGACTTCAGCGAAGCCGAGTTTTTCCACCTCTTCGATGCTCTGGAAATTCGCCTGGTCCGCCAGAACGTACTGGAGCACGGTAAACGCATCGACGGCCGTGGTCTGGAAGAACTTCGTCCGCTCAGCGGCAGCATTGGCATGTTACCCCGTACACATGGTTCGGCTGTGTTCTCCCGTGGTGAAACCCAGGCCCTGGCCACCGTAACCCTCGGTACTGGACAGGACACCCAGGCTCTGGACGCCGTTACCGGCGGCGCTAAAGAAAAGAACTTTATGCTGCACTACAACTTCCCGCCCTACTCGGTCGGTGAAGCTGGACGTCTTGGAGCAACCAGTCGCCGTGAAATCGGCCACGGAAACCTGGCCGAACGCGCTCTGAAGAACATCATCCCTGAGGACTTCCCCTACTCCGTGCGTCTGGTCTCTGAAATCATGGGCTCCAACGGTTCCTCCTCCATGGCTTCTGCCTGCGTAGGCACACTCGCCCTGCTGGACGCCGGTGTCCCCATCACCAACCCCGTGGCGGGTATCTCCGTGGGTCTGTTCACCGAAGAAGGTCGTAGCGAACTCTGCCTCGATATTCTCGGTTCTGAAGACCATTGCGGTGATATGGACTTTAAAGTCTGCGGCACACGCAAAGGCATCACCTCCTTCCAGGTGGACCTGAAGATTCATGGTCTGACCTGGGACGAAGTAGAAGGTGCCCTCGACTTGGCCCGTCGTGGCCGTGGCCAGATCCTCGATTACATGGCGACCGTGATTGACGGCCCCCGTGAGGAACTGAACAAATACGCACCTCGCTTGGAAACCGTGAAAATCGACCCCGACAAGATCGGCGCACTGATTGGTCCCGGCGGTAAAAATATCCGTGGCATCACGGAGCGCCTTGGCGTGCAGATCGACATCGAAGAAGACGGTACTGTCACCATCTTCTCCCCGGACGGCGATGCCCTCAAAGCAGCCATCCACGAGGTCGAAGCCAGCACCGGCGAAGCCGAAGTGGGTAAACTCTACACCGGCAAAGTTACGGGAACGAAACCCTTTGGTGCCTTTGTGGAAATCCTCCCCGGCCTCGAAGGTCTGGTGCACATCAGCCAGCTCGCAGACTACCGCGTCGAAAACACCGAAGACATTGTCAAAGTGGGCGATGAGATCACGGTGAAATGCCTGGAAGTCAGCGACAATGGCCGCGTCTCTCTCTCTCTGAAAGCCGCCAAGGCCGAAGAGGAAGAGAAAGAAACTGCAGAAGCCTAAGCTTCCCGGTTTTCAGTAAAAAAAGCCCGTCTCCATGGAGGCGGGCTTTTTTTGGGCCTGAAGCGAGAAGTCTTTAGAAACTCCATTCCTGCTGAGGGTCCCCAATATGATCCCGGTGGCAATTAATCAGCGGCATGACCGGGCAGCCTCCATGACAGGCCCCCTGTTTGGGACAGCCCAGACAGGCCCGGTTCCGGCTCTGTTTAATCTGAATGCGCTGACGGAATCGCTCGGCGTTCGCATTCCGCCATACGTCCCGGAGATGTTCGGTTTTTAAGTTTCCGATACGATGCCGCCAGGTAAAGGTACAGGGGATGACATCCAGCCGGGAACTGATGCCGACCGAACCGCGGAGTGCGGAACAGCCTTCCAGATTACTCTCGTTGGCAAACTTCAATTCAGCTTCAACCCCTGCCACACCTGGTGTCATGCAACAGTCATAGCCTACCCGGAACTGCTTCGAAAGGGCTTGAAAGGCTTTCCCCAACTTAAGGGACACTTCCTTCGCCGGAAGACTTGACAGGGTCTTGGAATAGGTTTCTCCCCGTCCCACAGGTTTATAGGCCAGAAACACCACGCCATAGAGCTCCGACCGGGTCAGGCAGAATTCGGTAATCTCCTCAAGCTGATCGATATTGGCTGCGGACAGGGTGACTTGAATGACCGTGGGAATCTGCGCATCCCGTAAGGTGTCCAGAGACGCTATAAATTTGGAGAAGGGCTGAGAGCGGACCGCCGTATAGTTCTCCCCCACACCCTCCATACTGATGCCGATCGCACCACAATAGCGTTTCATGGCCCGTAATCGTTCAGGAGTGAGCTCCATGCCACCTGTTGTCAGGTTCGGCACGATTCCTTTGTCGTGGCACAAGGATAGTAAATCGATGATCTGGGGGTGCAGGAGCGGTTCCCCTCCCCCAATCGCCAACTGACAGACTCCACAGTCTTCTAATTGACCGACAACACGTTGAATCAACTCCCAGGGCACATGCTTCCCCTTCGGTACGGAGCTGGCATAACAGTGGGGACAGCCCATCAGACATTTGTCGGTAATCTGAAAATCGACGAGGGTGGGAGCACTCAAGCTGGGCACCGCAATTGTGCTCTGCCACTGTTCGCGATCCGGGGGCAGCACTTCACGTACCCGGCGCAACCGGTGAACCTGGAGTGTACGGAGCAATTCCCGGCGCATAGCACGTTTTTCCCGTCCAAAGACAAGACCATGTCCTTTTAAGACCGTACGAGCCACCTGGTAGGCTTCAGCGTCCAGTTCCAGCATGGTACTGTCAAAAGAATCATAGACAATGCCCCCAAAGGGTTCCGGACGAAGGATGAGCGGGAGTTCCCGCTGGGGATCTTTCAGAAAAGGCATCTCAGCTTATTCCTCTTCCTTGTTTTTCCGGGCCCGCAGGCTGCGTCGAATGATTCGCTCCAGTGCGAATAATCCCAATACCGATCCCACAAAAGCGATGAGCATGCTTACATTTTCTGAAGCCACATCTTTGCGGGGAGGACTCGAGGATTTCTCCGGTTGCACTTCCCTGCGGCTTTGCTCCCCGGGACGGGGCGTTGGCGTCCATCCATCCAGTGAAATCGTTGCCGGTGCACTGTCTTCATTCAACAGATCCACCTCTCCGTCTGACTGAGGCAGACGGACCCCATGAGCATCAAATTGATCCAAGGGGATACTGGCTGGGGGGGATTCTGGATCAATCCATTCCGATGCGGAAGAAGAATTGGTGGTAAACCCGTGATGGCGGCGAAGAATTTTCATGAATGCAGAACACGAGGAGGCTGAATCAATTCGACAGAGCCCCTGAGGTCCGGCTCAGGTAGCTCTGCGGCCAAACAAGGAATCTGCAACTCAGTCCCCGAAGAGTGAGTTAGATGAAGCATACTGAAAAAACCGTGAAAATCCACCGACTTTAGATGCCACGCACCCTCTCCTGGCAAAAAACGCAGATCTTCAGGGCGTAGGAGAAAAGATTCCCCCTGCTCCAGGCCCGAATGAGGAAAGAGTCTCTGCAGCTCAGGAGCATCCAACACGAGCGACTCTCCGGTAAACTCTGCCAGCCATCGGGTACCCGGATCGTGGTACAGCTCTCGAGGTGAGCCTAGAGCCTGTACTTCTCCATCAGCCAGCACCGCTAAGCGGTCCGAGAAATAAAAGGCCTCCTGCTGATCATGCGTAGCGAGTAACGCACCGATCCCCCGCTCTCGTAGCAGACTGCGGAGCTCGCGGTAGAGGCGTTCTTTGCTTTGGCGGTCCAGATTACTGAAGGGTTCATCCAGCAAAAGAAAGCGGGGGTTCATTACCAAGGTGCGTGCTAACGCGACCCGTTGTTGCTCCCCTCCGGATAGGCTATGGATGGGCCGTTTCAATAAGGGTGTGATGCCCAGAAGCTCGGACAACTCTTCCAAGCGGGATTTCTGAATGGCAGGCTCCTCATCACGGATCCCCAGGAGAATATTTTTCTTCACAGACAAATGAGGAAACAAGGTAAATTCCTGAAACAGATATGCGAAAGGACGATCCTCCGTAGCCACCAGACTCTGCCCTTCTGAAGCCAGTAGCTGCTCACCGAGGGAAAGGCTCCCTTGTTGAGTCGGCATGAGGCCCATGATGCTTCGCAGCAGGGTGGTTTTCCCGGATCCACTCGGCCCCAGTAAGGACAAGAGTTCGCCATCCTGTACTTGGAGGCTGACTTGATCCAGGAGGGTTTTTCCGGAAACCTGAACAGTGAGTAAATCAATCGTGAGCATAGGCATCATCATCCAGAAGGCGGTCGAGCAAGGAAACAGGATAGAGCACCAGACCAATCATCACCAGTGCATATAGGGCAGATTCCTCGAGCAGATCCATTCCGGCAAAGCTGAATAATCGGAGACTGAGACTTTGAAACCCAAAGGGTTGCAGGACCTGACTCAGAGGAAGTTCTTTAGCCAGATTGACCAGCAGCAAGAGTGCGGCACATGCGAGGGAGCGTTTCAGCAAGGGTAGCCGGATGCGGAACAAACCCGCCATTCCGGTCAAGCCAAGGACCCGTTGTAAATCATCCAAGCGGGGAGACAGAGCAAAGAGCCCCGCCTGGATACTCACATAGGCAAAACACGCGTAGCCCAAGGTTCCTCCCAGAACCAACAGCATGATACTTTCAGAGAGAATCCAGTCCCCTAAAACTTCCGGGAGAGCATCGGAGAGAAAAAGCAAAGAGATGGCAAGCATCACAGCTGGCATGGCATAGCCCAAAGCCAAGACCCAACTGAGGGGCCGCCATATGCGCAATTCTCGTCGCCCTCGCAACAACAAGGCGAGCACAAGGCTGATGGCCATGCTGAGGAGAAAGCACCAAAACAGAAAATGCAGGCTATCAAAGAGCTGCTCCGGCAAATCGCGCAAGGGAACCCGTTTAACTTGCTCCCAGGCCCAGCGGCACAACATGGCCAGTGGATAGAACAAGGTGATCGCTAACAACAGCGTCAGGCTGATCAGGATCGCAATCTGGACCGGCAGCGAACAGCGCGTGAGCTGATGTTCACGACTGCGGTTGGATGGTTGATAGAATCCTTTTCTCCTGGTCAAGAGAGCAAAAGCCGCCAGTCCAACTAAGGGCAGCGCCGCCCCCAACAAAGATAACTGTGCAGCCCAGTCCGCCCGAAACATATTAAACATGGCATCATGAATACCTACACTCAGTGTTTTCACTCCGAGCAGGCTCACCGTACCGAAATCCGAAAACACCTCCATGGAAACCAAGAGAGAACTGAGACCCAAAGTCGGCAAAAGTAATGGAAGATGTACACGCCGAAAACGTTCCACGGCTTTCAAGCCCAGGGTCGCAGCCACATCCTCATAGGCGGCGGATTGCATTCGGATCTGACTTTTCATCGGCAAGTAGACCCAGGGAAACAAGGATAATCCCAGAATCACACCCGCAGCAACCGGATGTTCCACATTGGGAATCGGCAGGGTGTTGTGATGGTAGATGCTCTTGTAGAATGCCGCTAACAAATAGGGCGGAAAAGCGAAAGGAAGGCAGAGCAACACAGAAAAAACGCTGCGACCGGGAAACGCATAGCGGGCCACCCACCACGCCGCCAGACTGCCACAACTTAATGCAATGAGAAGAGCCGGCATCAAGACCAGGAGGGTATTCTTCAACTGACTCCACATGACAGCCCAGGGCATCGTGCCCGGAGAATGCAGGGCCCGTTGGACCAGGAAGAACCAGGGTAGCAGAAAGAACAAACAAATAAACCCGGCAAGAAGATGCCGGGAGATCAGAACTCCCAGCCGGGTAAAGCGGCTGGGAATTGTGAATGGGTTGGGTTCAGGGTTTTTGATCGAAATTCACCTCGTTGAGGATCTCAATCACCGCTTCGCGATGTTCATCAATTGCCCGCAGGGGGATCATGTTGGCTTTAAACTGCCCCTTCTCTACCTCTGGCTGATGAGCCGCAAGGCTTTGATTCAACTCGCTCAACTCGACGCCTTCAATCACAGGGTACACATGAAGCGATTTAGAGAAATAGGTTTGGGCAAAATCACTGACCAGAAACTCCAGCAGTTTGGTAGCCTCGTCCACATTCCGGTTCGCTTTGGTTAAGCCTGCAGCAGAACGCATCACATAACTGCCTTTCGCATCCTGATTGGGAAAAACCACACCAACGGATTCTGCCCAGGCTTTCTGATCATCACGGGACATCATGATGCCCATGTAGTAGGAATTCCCGACGGAGATATCTGCTTTCTTTTCATAGACGGCCTGTACCTGTGCACGATCATTCCCTTGAGGCGAACGGGCGAGGTTCTGATGCAAGCCTTTGATGAATTCACGAGTTTTCTCCGGCCCTTCCGTTTCCATCATCTGGCAGAACAGGCTCATGTTGTAGGAATGGGTTCCAGAGCGAATGGCCACCTTTTCCTTCCATTTTGGATCGGTGATGCTCATGTAACTGCTGAGTTCCTCCGGGTTCACTCGATCCTTGGCAAAATAAAAGCCCCGGGGGCGATACGAGGTTACAACGTAGGCTTTCTCCGGATCTGTGAATTGTTTCGAAATCTGATCCAAGGCTCCGGAGCTGTAGGGCTGCAACCAGCCTTTTTTCCGGGCGACTTCTAAATTCTCCGCCGTTTTGCTGATGACCAGGTCCGCTTCGGTGGGGCGGGTTTCAAAACGGGACATCATCCCCTTCTTGACATAGACCGCTTCTACCTCAATCCCGGTATTTCGTTCAAACAGGGCAAACAAGGGTTCCAAATGTGTTTCGGTGCGATCGGTAAGCACTCTCACCGTTCCGGCCTGCAGAAGGCCCAGACTGCTGATAAAAACAAGAAGTAGACGTCGCATGATACGATTCCTGATAGGAGTTCACCCGTGCACAGCACGGAACTGTACACGGGTGAACGTTGCTTGCAAAAGATTGGTTCAGCGAAGACTCAACTTTTCGGGAATTTGGTCCACTTCTGTTTGCTTTCGCTGCTTTTCACTACGGTTTCGACAAAAGCCATTCCGCGGACACCATCTTCGATGCCCGGAAAGTCCAAAGCGACCTTGCTCGGTTTTTTCCCATTCAATTTGGCGATCAGACAGTCTGCGTAATTCCGATACACATTGGCGAATGCTTCCAGAAAGGCTTCCGGATGGCCTGCAGGCAGGCGTACATTGGCCAGGGCCGCTTTACCCAGGTAGCTGAGGTTGCCACCGGGAGTGAGCATTTCCATGGGTTTATCCAGATGAGTGATCCAGAGTTTATTGGGGTCGGCCTGCACCCATTTCAACCCGCCTTTTGTGCCGTAAACCCGGATGTTGAGACCATTTTCTTCGCCAACAGAGATCTGACTGGCATGCAATACCCCTTTGGCCCCATTTTCAAAACGAAGCAACACGTTCCCATCATCATCCAGCTGACGGCCAGGCACAAAGGTGTTCAGGTCTGCGCAGAGTTCCGAGATGCGGAGACCGGTGATGTATTCGGCCAGGTTTTCGGCATGCGTACCGATATCGCCCATGCAGCAGGAAATGCCAGCACGTTTGGGATCCGTGCGCCAGTCAGCTTGTTTCTGTCCAGAAGCCTCTAACTGCGTGGCCAGCCAGCCCTGAGGATATTCCACGACCACTTTACGGATCTCACCGAGCTTGCCTTTCTGCACACGTTCACGGGCTTCTTTCACCAGAGGGTAGCCTGTATAGTTGTGAGTCAAGCCGTACTGAATTCCACTTTTTTCCACCAGGCGTTTAAGCTGACGGGCCTCCGCCAAGCTGAAGGTAGCCGGTTTGTCGGACATGACATGAAAGCCTTTGGCTATCGCAGCTTTTGCAACCGGATAATGTGTGCTGTTCGGGGTCACAATGGACACGAAATGCATGCGCTCCTCTTCCGGGAGAGCGGCTTCCGCCTTCATCATCTCTTCGTAGCTTCCATAGACCCGGGAAGGATCCAGACCCAGTGCTTCCCCGGAGCGTTTAGAGCGTTCGGGATCGGAACTGAACGCTCCACATACCAAATCAATTTTCCCATCCAATCGAGCGGCCATGCGGTGAACGTCGCCAATAAAAGCGCCCTCTCCACCACCAACCATGCCCATGCGAAGTTTCGTCAGTTTTGCCATCTTATGTTGTCTCCTGATGTTCAGTTATACGTTGAAAAATAAAGAAAAGAGTGCTCCCACATCACGTGGAGCTCCTATCGCCGGTATGTAATTTCACCTGCCCTTAGGCTGGCTGAAACCATGTTTTAAGGAAACGGCCATCCTTCTGAATACATTTATTGTCTATCCACAGTTCGCCGCCTTTGCGTAGATCCTTGATCATGTCCCAATGCAGGCCGGATTTATTTTTCGCACCGGTTTCCGGATAAGAAGATCCCAGAGCGAGGTGGATGGTACCGCCGATTTTCTCATCAAAGAGGATGTTTTTAATAAAACGCTGAATCCGGAAATTCGTACCAATGCCCAGTTCACCCAGACGGCGTGCACCCGGATCCATATCCAACATATGGAGAAGGAAGTCCTGATTTTTGGTTGCAGTCGCTTCCACGACCTTGCCTTTTTCAAACACAAGGCGGATCCCGTCAATTTCCCGGCCTTGATTGACCACAGGGTAATCATATTCAATCACCCCTTCGGCAGAGTCCTCCACAGGCCCGGTAAACACTTCACCACTGGGCATGTTATGCGTTCCTGCTGAATTTATAAAACTACGTCCGGCAATGGAAAAGCTCAGATCCGTCCCGGGACCGATAATGCGAACCTGTTCAGCGCCTTCGAGTTTTGAGATCAGTTTGGCCTGCCGTTTTTGCAGATCCTTCCAGGCCGCAACCGGATCGTCCTCATCGGAATAGGTGGCAGAATAAATAAAGTCTTCAAAATCTCTCAGGCTCATATCCGCATCCTGCGCATAGGCATCGGTGGGAAACAGAGTCAGGGTCCACTTTTTCTTTAACATCTGGTTTTTCATAGGCCGTGCGGCCTTGGCCAGACGGGCCTGCTTCTGGGGGTCCACCGCTGAGAGAGAACGGGTATTGCTGCTACTGTAGATCGAAGCCACACCGGCTAAATACCGGGGCAAGGCTTTTTCCAGAGGAGACAGCTCATCGAGTTGATGATCTTTGCCTACCCGGCACAGGGTTTCCGTTCCGCCCTCAGGCTGTACCCGAATAAAGGGCCAGGCCCCCACCCGGAGCAACTCTTCCTGTAGAGCCTCAACCAATGGGAGGGCGGCAGGAGACGAATTGATCGCGAACACCTCGCGTTCTTGGGCATCCAGACAGTAATGGGCGAGAGTACGGGCGAGGTTGTGTATACGAGGATCCATGAGCGCATATCAAAATGCCTTTCAGGGGGACTTCAACCACGAAGTACGGAAAACTTTCAGCACCAGAAGGCGTTAGCAGTCCCCCAGGCCTTTTCCGTTCAGGTCATATATTGACTGAAGTGCGTGCCACGGACCGGCCAAGGTTTCCCCTTCACGGCTTTCGCCGGCTAGGTCCACCCCGAAGTCCACAAGCTCGCCATCCGGGTCATCAAAGCCCATTTCGGCCTCAATGCAGCTTCCTAATTCAGAGGCGTTGACCTTGGGCACCCTCAGGATCTCAGGCAAGGTGAAGGAGAGGAGCCCTTCTTTCCAGGTTAGCCGTGGATCCCATTCCGGAAATTCCTGAGCCCCTTCCTCACAGCGGTGAGCACGGGCTGTTCCGGTGTACACATTTCCTCCGCAGTGTACCGGGTGTCGCAGAGAGGCGTAGTCATTCACATTGCCCCCCAGAGGGCGCCATTCTTCCTGTGCACCTGGATAACGGTCATACACGGCTGTACCCGGACCTTTGATCCGTGGGGTCTTTTTCAAATCTTTGTTTTCATCCGCTACGGCCTCCTTGCCTTCTTCGGCTGGAGCAGGAGAAGAGAGAAACAGGTTATTCATGTAGCGAGCATCCCCTCCCTGTAGGGTCATCACTCCGGCAACTTCCGTGCTGTGAGGGACATGATAGGGGGTAAAGCGATTTGGGATCGGCGCCTGCATCAACTGCCCAGCAATCAAATTATGTACGACCGCCAAGCCCTGGGAACAGTCACTGAACGCCACTGGAGAGAGAAAAAGGTTATGATCTACCAGGAGGGGACCATGATTCACCTCGGAATAGAGGTCCTCCCAGTCATTCGCGTAAAATAGGTTTCCAGTAACCCGGGTGCCCTGAGCCTGCCAATCCAACCAAATCCCTCGACAACAGTCGTGAATCCGATTGTGACGAATGACGGTATCAATTGCCGCATGTATTTTGATCCCAGCCATTTCATGCCCGGCAAATGCGCGCTCTTTAAACACATCGTGGATATGATTGCCCTCAATGGTTGAGAAGACCGCGCCCAAATGGCCAACGATGCCGGCTTGAGCGCAGTCATGAATGTGGCAATTGCGCACGAGATGAGAACCAATCTGTTCTTTGCTCCACCCGGCATTCAGAGCCCGAAACACGATTTCCCGCTGGCGCTGACTCCCGTGCTTTCGGCCATCCATACTCCACTCGTTATCCCCGAAATCCGGGGGCAAGCCTAAGGACAACGCACTGCCACCAACGTGGTGCAAATGACAAGCCTCAATCACCCAGCCTTTGGACCAGCGAGGGCCGAGCATCCCCATCTGTTCCGCGGTGGGAGGGGCCCAGGGTACCGCAGCATGGCAACACTCAAAGCCCTGAACGCGGATGTAGTTCAGCCCATTCACTTCAGGATAAAAGCAGGCCGGACGAATCCCCACTTCTACACATTCCGGCTCGTTTTCCAGATGGAGCCAAAGCACCACCTCGCCTTCACCACATTCCCGGGTCCAGCTATGTGCCTGTTCGAGGACCTCAGCCCGACTGCCCAGGTCAGGGACCCGTTCCCCATCCACATAGAGTTCTCCAAGCCAATGCTCCCGCTTCAGGGCATGAAACCAGTCCCCTTCCCTCGCGGCACGGAGGGAATGGAAGTTTCCAAAATAGGAGTCCGGAAGGGTCACGCTCCACAGCGAATCCGATTCTTGCTTCCAGCCGCTCACCTGCTCCGATCCGGAGATGACCACACCGCTTCCCTGGGCCAGATAACTGATGGGCTGTCCCTCTTCTCCACCACGACGCGGTCTCACCCACTCCCGATAGATCCCAGGAAACACCAACACCTGATCTCCCGCCTCCGCCAAGTCTGCGGCATCTTGAATGTTCTGAAAAGGCTGTTCTTCCGAACCATTGCCCCCTTCAGGAGCGTTTTTCGATACATACCACTGTTTTATCATTCCGGTACTCAAGCGAAAGCTGAGGGCAGCTGCAAGGGGAAGCGACAAAAATCGCTAACCCTAGCCAAGCGGCTAGAACGTGATGGGCTTTCTTTCATCAACCTCGACGACGCAACATCAGCATTCCCCCGAACAGGGCCATCCCGAGTAACAAGAAACTAGATGGTTCCGGAATGGAGGAAAGGGTCCCATTCAAGGTGAAGTTATCATATTGGGTATTCCGGGAAGCAGAGGTCGTCGAGTTTCCCCATATGTAGATTTT
The DNA here is from genome assembly GCA_002429005.1 of Verrucomicrobia bacterium UBA6056. GTDB lineage: Bacteria > Verrucomicrobiota > Kiritimatiellia > SS1-B-03-39 > UBA6053 > UBA6056. Next base: position 142,663 of record DIYK01000027.1, on the reverse strand, counting down.
CACATCAACATTTCCTGGTCCCAGCGTTGCTGCCGTACTGAGGTCAAAGGTATTGGCATCAAACATATTATTACCCACGCTGCTACTATAGGTGGATCCTACCTTGGCATTGTTAATGTAGATCATGGAATTCCGCGGCAACCCGGCTGCGGAGTTATTCGCTCCAACCTGAAGGTAAAAATCATCCAACTGGAGCTGGAATCCAGGATCTACGCTAAAGGTAAATCCTAAGTAGCTGTTACTACTCACTGCAGCCGCCTCTGAAGAACCGGTGTAGGTGGAACCGGAGGCCAGCATCAGAAAACCGGAGGACCCGCCTCCTTTAATCGAAGAGGTGGAGAAACTCGCCTTTCCTTGAGCAGCGGCCGGAGGGGAACCATTCGCGCTGTGCACCCGGTCTCCCATGTCCGCTGCAAGATCAAATCCAGAGCCAAGGACGAAGTCGCTCACAGAACTGATTCCTGTGAGGCTGTCGGCATGATTGGAGAGGTCTACAACCTCGGGGTCATTACCGAGATTGCGGAAATCATGCAGCGAAAGGATCGCAGCCGTGCCAAAGGTTGAGACACAGAACATACTGATCAGAGATAGGTGGAGCTTTGTCATAACTTAAATAAATTATCCCGAATAGAGACGCAAATTGTTGTTTTTCTATACACTACCACAGTTGTAGGTTAGATTGAATGAAGCCCTAACGTTAATCATAACGTTTTTTATAGATCCTTCACCGGCTCGTACATGACCCGTTCAGTTCCCCCCCAACATAACGTGACCCAGAAAGACATTGCGGATCGTGCTGGGGTATCGGTGATGACCGTGTCGAGAGCCCTATCAGGAAAAGCCGGTGTATCCCAAACCCTGCGGCAGCGAATCCAAAGTTTAGCTGAGGACATGGGCTACTGCCCGAACCCCCTTGTAATGTCTTTGATGCGCACACGGAACAAAGGGAGCCCCCTTCAGCGTCAACCCATCGGGTGGTACGGGCAAAATGCGAGCTTAAGAGAGTCTGCAAGCGCCAATGGGGCTTATGATACTTTTAGAGAATATAAACAAGGTGTGCTTGAGCTCTGCGAACAACGTGGATTTCGGCTCGAAGAACTCAACCCGCAGGAAATCTCTATGGCACGTGCTGTAGAGATCCTCGAAGCCAGAGGAATCGGAGGGCTTTTGCTGGGGCCGGATAGCGGACGGGAACGAGGAAGCCCTTCGTTGCACCGTTCTCTACATATCGTACAAATCGGCCGGAGCCGGGGGCAACATGGCCACGACCGCATCGTTACGGATTCTTATCATGGGATGAGAACCTGCATTCGCAAACTTCGCGAAGCCGGGTATCAGCGAATCGGCTATGTGGATGATCTTGCCCGCGAGAGCCGAAATGAACTTCGGCATCAGGCTGCCTTCCTCGTGGAATTTCCGCGAAGAGCAGATTTAATACGTCTCAAACAGCTGGAGGAGGACAGCTCCCAGCTCCTCCACTCCTTTTTGGCTCAAAAGCAACCGGATGCAGTGATTCTTGGGGGGAATTCCATTATTCGGAGCATGATCTCAAAGGCCCTTCCTGTTCCCTTTGCCGTATTAAGCCGAAACGGACTGCCCCAGTGGGTATCAGGGATGGAGGTCAGACATCGGGACATGGGAGCCGAAGCGGCCCGTAGGGTCATCGATGCTTTGTTAGGTCCCCAACACCTGAACTTACAGGGGCACAGTGTTTCCTTGTCCGAAACCTGGCACGAGGGAAGCAGTCACCTCCAATAAAAAAAACGCAGCTCGCCTACACAAAAAAATCGCTTCGGTGTATGATATTGAAAAACAACATTCAACACGGAGTTCCGTTATGTTTTTGTGTTCCAAAGCATGTTTTTCCGATAGTAAGGAGTCCCGGAAAGGGTCTGCCCTGTTAATGACCCTGCTGGTGGTCAGCCTCCTATTATTGGTGGTGGTCGCATTCAGCATCTTCGTGCGCATGGAACTGAAGCAGGTGATTCAACACCAACAGCTTCTCGAAGCCCGCAGCAATGCTCGACTCTCTGCAGTTCTTGCCCTCTCCCGGTTGCAGGAACTTACAGGTCCAGACCAGCGGATCACCCTTCCTGCCTGGGCAGATAAAGGGATTTCCTCTTCCGTCCCCCCTGAGAACCAAAACCTGGTCGGAGCCAGGGATGCTGCACGTTTTCAGTATGTAAACACAGGTGGTAGCCCCAGCCTGCAAACCAACAGTCAATACTCAGCTCATTTGGGCTGGTTGGTTTCGGATGGTGAGAATCTCGACCCCCGTAGCTTCCGCCCCTTCCAAGTGAGTGGATCCAGTCTCTTGATCAGTCAGGACGCGGCCCTGATGGTTGGCGCTGGTTCCGTTCCCGTAGCTAACGACGGAAATTCCGACGGTATTCCGGACGACTTTGTTGCAGCTCCTTTGTTGAATCTGGAACGGAATGGTGAAACCAAAGGCCGTTTTGCCTATTGGATATCAGATGAAGGGATTAAAGCCCGTATGAACAGCATGGACCCCTTTCGGGGGACCAGCACCAACTCCTGGAGTCTGGCCCAGGCACAGCGTAGCGCTCAGGAATGGCTCATTCCGGATTTTGATGCGGAGGACCCGGTTCATCGCGGCTGGGTGGAGCGTGTTTTTTCGGACCCGCAATGGGAACTGGCTAACACTGCGGTGTCCGGAAACAGCAGTCCGGGAGGAACCTATCAGCATTTTTTCCATGATGTGACCTCCCATTCCTTAGGCATGCCGGTCAACGTTCGCCGGGGAGGCCTTAAACGGGACCTTTCTGCCATCGCAGAAGAATCCGCAGCCGCGGGAGGCACCTTATCCCCCGGCACAAACCAGGGATATCTGGATTTAATGGATTTTGTGACCAAGCGTCGGCAGACCCAGCTGGATGAATCCCTCCTGCTGCAGGCGACGCTGGACGAGGATGAATTAAATGAACTCCTTCCCACGCTGGCTCTCCCCTTACGTGAAGAACAGCTGACAGGAGACGGCAGCAGTCATCGCCTGAATACCAAACATAAACTCTTTCCGCCATCGACCTGGATGGCCGCTTCCAGGGATATTGGAGGACCTACCTGGCGTCAGCTCCTGAGTTTTCTGACCCAGTTTGAACGCAACGGAAGTATGGTCGCTGGGGTTCCCACAATGGAGGCAGGCTTACACAGCGAACGGAACCATAACTTGAGCCCGGTTGTATCACGCTGGCACGTTAATGTTGGATACACCATGGAAGAAGCAGGTTCGGATTATCTGTTACGGATGCATATGATGCCGGCCATCTCGCTGTGGAATCCATATAACGTTCGCTTGGAAACCCCGGAATACTACATTCACATTGTAATGAAGGTAAACTCTGGAGACGGAATCCCTTTGTGGTTTCGGATCCGTCACCCGGACTGGCATCAAGACAGTCATGACGGAGATGAAGGCTTTTGGGCGCCCGTATATCAGTTTGCCTGGAATCAAACTCGTCCGAGTGGGGAGTATGGCAATGGCGGCTTCTCGATGTTGCTCAAAGTTCCGGCTATGAGTTTTGAACCGGGTGAAGCGATATGGTTTGAGCTCGGTGAGCATCACAAATTGGACTACACCAACAACCGCGACGGGAATGCTGGGGGCTTCTCTTTTCCTCCCCTTCCCTGGGGCAGCGTTCATGATGAACATGGGAATGAATTTGTTCTTCGCAGTCCAGGTGTAGCCGAATTAGAATACAACGCCGGAGTCGGAGATGACTACATCGATCTGGTACCAGGTTTAAGTAATGGCGGTGGATACAGCATGTATTTAGAGGAAAACTTTACGCTGCGCACCAAGATTGAAGCCGGTGGCTGGAGATTACCACGCCGTACGGCAGTCGATACCTGGGAACCCTATCTGGACTACACGGACAACGCGTCCTGGGCCGACCCGAACAGCAGCAAGACCATGCAGCTCTCACCGGATTACGACAGCTACTGGAACCCCTACCACAGTCGGGGACCGCGTTGGGCGAATAACCGCTCCAATAGCACGATTCATTATCCATCTACCTTCCAGTACCGCACGCTGGATGATCCTTCAGACCTCAAAACCTACAGCTTCACGGAATTGACCGATGGGGATGGAAACCCGTATTTCCAGATAGAGCGTCTGTCCGGTTTGAAAGTTCCCGCAGATCGTCGTCCTGATCAATCTGCGATCTATAACTACTGGCTACAGCGTGAGGATGGTCCCTATACCCAACGCTGGAGAAATCGCCGTCGTTTCCCGGTTCGCTACAACGAGAGCGGAATCATTTACGCTTCTAAAGCGGTATCAGGGGAAAGCGATGTAGACGAAATCCCAGCAGATGATCTTGCGGTGGAATTAAATGGCATCACCACAGACTGGGACATTCTGGAAATCCGCACCGGATTCGTACTGGAACGTAAGCAAGGATATAACCCGACAGATGATCAGGGCTATTCTTTCGGTAACTTTTCCCGGGACCCAAAACATGGGGATCACATTCATTGGGGCAAAGGGCGATTCTTAATGGCATCCGATACGGCCAAAATTGATAATATTCGAGGTTACCGTGATCGGACGGCGGAGTTTTTCATGGCTGGACACATTGCCATGTTCCCGTCTGCCTTCCGTAAGGATGCGATCGAGGTGGACAAAGAACCCAACGATCAACCTGAGGCCAGTTGGCCGATGACAGCGCTGAACCCCAGTTCCTTACCTATGTGGAATGCCAGTATGAATGCTCCTCTGGCACCGGATTTCTTCGGCGGATTATTGCACGGGGTGGTTTATTCTGTCCGTATGCCGGATCATGGGTTCATTGCTCCGTCAGATCCTCACCTGGTACTGGACCTCCCCTGGGTAGCCCATTACAACCCAACGGGAACCTATGTGGGTCCTGACGCCCTCAGTGTCACCAACTTCCGGAACATTGGACTTAAAGGGCCACCCAGTTTTGTGGGGGGATTGAGTTTTGACCCCGTGTTGCTGGATCCCGCTAATGCAGCATATGTGAACGACCGCAATGCGTTTATAGGTCACTCGGGGTATGCTGAGGCTTTTACGCGAAGTGGTCGGGACTGGGCTGGTGCTGTACTCAGAGATGTCCCTCTCTCCTTTGAGGAGTTTGGTTCCATCGGTCAGTTAATGCACGCCAACCTGCAAAGCCTTGGACATATGCGGGGTAGTCACAGTGACCCATGGGAATACAACAAATCCTGGATGATTGCCAAAGACGGAGACGACGCCTTTATGGGTGACCGGGCACCAACCTATGCGATTGGCGGCAGCCTGGCGAACCCGGATATTCCCGACAACCAGACCTTCAGGGTGATCTGGTCTGAGGACCAATCCCGACCAGTTGAGGACTTTCCGTCGCTTGCCCCTGGAGCCTGGGCAAACCGCTTCCAAACCGGGCTAACGCAAGACAGTTACCAATGGGGCAATTACCGACAACATTACCATGCACGCCCCATGTATGATATTTCCTATTGGCTGAATGATATGCTCTGGGATGATTTCTTCCTAAGTGGTGCCGCAAATGGCCGATTGCGCTGGCAGAACGGAATCGTCGATCGAGACATCAACATGTCTGCAACCCGGGTGACACAGGAAGGTTCCTTCAATGTCAATTCCACCCGGGTAGCCGCCTGGGCCGCGGTACTCAGTGGGTTTATGGACCTCACGGTCTCTCCGATGGATGGATTGACGGATGAAGCTCTGGATACTGATGATCGCCTGCCCTTCAGTCGAACCTCCCGTCCATTCGGAGGAGGGTTTGGCTCTTCTGATGGAAATAGTAGCGGGAGTACCTACGAAGGCTATCGACGTCTGAGACCTCAGGATATTTGGGATCAAAAAGGAACCACCGATCCTTCAGACGACACCGGACTGGCTGTAGAAATCGTTGAGGTCATCAAGGAACGCGGGCCCTTCTTCTCCCTCACAGAATTCGTAAACCGGAATCCACTTTCCTCCGACCCAATGCACCGGAAAATGGGAGCCTTACAACAAGCAATTGTTCAATCCGGAATTAATGAGATTCTGGATTCCGGAGATGATGGTTCCAGAGTCGTTTCCTCGGATTTTGACATGACCCGGATGGGTGGGGCCAACACGCCCCAGCTTTGGGGTCGTCACTGGGAAAACATCCATGGACAGTTGAACAATTCAGGTGCAAGTGCTTCCATCCTTCAACAGGACATCCTCGCGAAGATCGGTGGAGGGATTCAGGTACGTTCAGACACCTTTAAAATCCGCGCCCACGGACGGGTGACGGATCCCAACTCCGGGGAAGCGGTGTCCCAGGCCTGGTGTGAGGTGGTGGTACAACGACGCGGAGACTACAGTCATCCCGAACACCCTGACAGCGGCGACAGCGACGGGGTTGACAGCCCGGACGAACTTCCGCATGAATTATCTGAACTGAACCGGCGCTTTGGCCGCCGCTATGAAATCTTAAGCTTCCGTTGGCTGGCACCTCATGAACTGTAAACTTCCCCTCCTTCTTCCTCTTTTTCTTCTGGTACCCGGTTTACGGGCGGAGTTTAGCTTCAAGGTCTACACCTGGCCCCTTCAAGGCCTGGTGTCAGAAAGCAGTGACATTGCCCGCCTGCCTGAGCTCTACTATTTGGACAAACAGGATCAACCTAGGAGATTGCGGATCGCCAGAGGCTCAGTCACCAGAAGCCATCGTTATGACGGGCCTTCCCCACTCCGCTTGGTCATCAAAGAAGAGCAGGCCTCCGGGGAAGATCGCTTCCGGGCCTTTGCCCGGGTTCCGATCCAAACCCAGACGGAAAATACGCTGCTGATTTACAATCCGGATCAACCTTTAGGCAACGGACAACCCAATGTCGCCGCCATGAATGTGGATCCACGGAAAGTTCCGGATGGGAAGGCTACCCTGTATAACAGTTCGAGACGGACGGTACTGCTGCAAGTCGATGGAAGGAATGTCCAACTTCAGCCAGGCAAGGGGCTGATCCAAGCCCCGGGGAGCGAAGGGGAAGCCTTCTCCCGGATGCGGGTCCGGGTCGCGGCTACGAAAGAAGGACAAGAGGCGAAAATTATGTTCAGTGGCTCTATTCGAATTTTCAAAGAAGAGCCCAACCTCTTTCTGATTCAGGAATACGGGGATCGCTACCAGGTCCGCAGTCTGCGGGGACTCACACGGGACTCCTAAGACCCGAGATGCATCCCGATTCTCTTTTTTGCTTGTGATCCATGTGCGGACACCGCACACTTTCGTCGTGGACGCACTTTCAGAAAATCTGTTTACCTACATAGTTGAGCATTTCCGTCTGTCTGAGGAACAACTCGAGGCAGCTCAAGAACGAGCGGAAGCAGACGACACCAGCATGGAAGACGCCATGATCGCCATGGAGCTGATCCCCGCAGAGGGGATCGCTATGGCTCTGGCGCACAATAGCAACTCCGTCCCTGTGGATCTCAGCCGCTTCCGGATGGAACCGGAACTCCTGGCCGAATTGCCGGTCAGTGCGATGAGACAGCATCGAGTACTGCCGATCGCCCGGGTGGGCAAAACCCTGACCGTTGCTGTGGATGATCCGTTTAATGTGATTGCATTGGAAACCGTATCGGCACAGGCCGGTATGAAGCTGATGACGGTGATTGTCCCGGGGAATGTGCTGGATGAGGCCATTGAAAACCGGCTCTCAGATACTGCCGGCTATGGGGATGCCGATGGCCAGAATCTGCAATCGGCCCTGGAACAGTTCTCTGATGAAGACCTGACCACGCAGGAGTTGGGTCAAAACTACGACATGGATGACTCCATGGAGGAGGCGGATCTCAAACCAGTGATCCGTATCGTAAACTCTATTTTGGTAGAAGCGCTAAGGAAACGCTGCAGCGATATTCACATTGAACCTGAACGGGATACCACCCGCGTACGCTATCGCATCGACGGGGTCTTGGTACCGGCGGGAAGTCCTCCGAAAGCCCTGTATTCTGCTATCGTGTCCCGACTGAAGATTATGTCGAACCTCGACATTGCCGAACACCGGGTCCCTCAGGATGGACGTTGTCGAATTCGCGCCTTGGATAAGGAAGTAGATATTCGCGTCAGTATTCTGCCCTTGATTCACGGTGAGAAAATCGTGATGCGTATCCTGGACAAAAGCAACCTGCCCAAAGGCTTAGGTTCGCTGGGCTTGGATCCCCACTCTCAGGATTGTTTTGGACGCGCCCTCTCCCAGCCCTATGGGATGATCTTCGTCACCGGCCCCACGGGTTCCGGAAAAACCACCACCCTCTATTCTGCGTTGCAGGAACTCAATGACCCTGAAACCAATATTGTCACGGTGGAAGACCCGGTGGAATATCAGTTGATGGGCATCAACCAGGTTCAGACCCATGCGGAAGTGGGCCTTACCTTTGCGGCTGGCCTACGGAGTATCCTGCGTCAGGACCCGGACATCGTTCTAGTCGGGGAGGTTCGCGACTTTGAAACCGCATCCATCGCCGTACAGGCTGCGTTGACCGGTCACTTGGTCTTAAGTACCTTGCACACCAATGATGCCCCGGGGGCCGTATCCCGTTTGAACAACATGGGGATTGAACCCTTCATGTTGGCCTCAGCGCTCATCCTGGCTCAGGCCCAACGTCTCTACCGGCGTGTATGCCCCTCCTGCCGCCAGGAGGCCACCATCACCATAGAGGACCTACGCAAAAACCACTTCGATGTGAGTGGATTGGATTTTGATACAAAAACCGTCTACGAACCGGGCGGATGCCTCAAGTGTGGTAATGGAGGCTACAAAGGCCGTGGCGGCATCATGGAAATCATGGAAGTCAACGAGGACCTCCGTGAAATGATCATGAAAGGTGCCAATACCAACGAGTTACGACGTGCGGCCATTGAACGCGGAATGATCACCCTGCAACGAGCGGGTCTGAATAAGGTATTCGAAGGCTTAACCACCCTGGATGATATTCTGCGGATCACCAGTTCTGTCTAATCTGGAAAAGCGATTTTCTTGAAGCTATTGGGGAGTACGGCACATTTCCTGCTCAAATACCGTTAAGTACTGCGAAGTGAGAGACGCAGAACCTTCAAGCAACACCTGGAAAAAAGGGAACCATGCCAGAGACATTTAAAATTGCCGGTGCGAAGAAGATTCAAAACAAAGACCTGCCCGTGTTTACCCGATTGTTGGGGGCTATGCTGGATGCGGGCATGCCCTTGGTTCAGGTCCTGGAAACGCTCGAATCTGAAACCGCCAATAAGAATTTCAAACCGGTGGTCTCAGGTCTCAAAGAATATATTGAAGGCGGCGAGAGCCTCTCAGAGTCTATGAGGCACTACCCGAACGTATTTGACACTCTCTACTTGAGTATGATTCAGGCCGGGGAAAGCAGCGGGATGATGTCGGACATTGCCATGCGTTTGGCAGGGTATCTGGAAGAAGCGGTCTTGCTCAAACGGAAAGTTAAATCCGCTATGATGTATCCGGTCATGGTGTCCTTGATGGCGGTGATCCTGACTATTTCCATGATTCTGTTCGTGGTACCTGCCTTTAAGGAAATGTATTCCGACTTTGACTCCGCATTACCTGGCCCCACTCAGGCCCTGGTGAACTTAAGTGATTTTATGCGAGCCTACGCTCCGTATGTGTTTGCGGGAATGATCGTTATCGGGATTATCTTCACCCAATACAAGAAAACGCCTGCAGGGAGACTGCAAGTAGACGGCTTAAAACTAAAAATGCCGATTTTCGGCGAATTGTCACTAAAAGTCTCCCTGTCCCGCTTCTCCTCCACTTTCGCGGAGTTGACCCGTGCAGGGGTTCCTGTGATTAAAACGATTGGTATTGTTGCTGCGGCTACGGATAACGCTGCATTGCACAAAGCCGTTATGGAAGCCTCACCTAAAATTGAAGCTGGTCAGCCGATTTCTGAATCCATTGGCTCTAGCCCCCTCTTTCCCCGCCTCCTCATCCAAATGATGTCTGCAGGAGAGAGTTCCGGTCGCATGGATGATATGCTCAATCGTATCGCGAATATCTACAAACAAGAGGTAGATGCCACCGTAGAAGGGTTAACCTCATTGATCGAACCCCTGCTCATCAGTTTTCTTGGGGTGACCATTGGCGGCATTGTCATCGCAATGTTCATGCCCATCTTCAAACTCAGCGAAGTGGTCACCTCCTGAGGAAGCGCCCCGGCCATGTCTCTTTCTTCGCAAAGAGACATGGCGAGATTCGACCTTTTAACTCAAATTGAGAATTCTCATTCTAATTTACGAGAAAAGGGGAATTCTTCACCGTTGGTCATGTTGGTACACAAGCCTCAACCCGCAAAAACCCCGCCATTTTTCTCCCCAAAGAAAAAATCTGATCCCTAAACACAAAATAACAGAAGCTGGCACGCCTACTGCTAATATGATTACAGGTTCAGGGGTTTTAGGTGAACCTATTAAAAACGAAAACAAACATACAAAAACGGAGAAAAAACATGAAACAGCGCAAACAGGGTTTTACCCTCGTCGAAATTATGATCGTGGTGATGATTATTGGTCTGCTGGCCGCAATCGCCCTTCCCGGCTTCCAGAAAGCTCGTGAAGCATCTCAGACCAACGCATGCATCAACAACCTCCGAGTCATCGAAGGTGCCATGGACCAGTACGCTCTGGAGAACAATCAGGCAACCGGCGCAACAGTAGCCATGAGTGATCTTACAGGAGCAGGTAACTTCATTGATGAAGAACCAGTATGCCCCGCATCTGGCAGTTACACTGTTTCTCAGGTAGGAACTGCTCCCACCTGTGATGTTACTGGTCACGAACTGTAATAGATTGTATTACTGTTAGCAATTCCACTTAATATTAAGAGAATTGCAATAACCGCAATTAATCCTCTGGCATCGCCAGAGGATTTTTTTTAGTACTAGTACACCCACCGACATCAATTCCAGATGTGCTTCAGTGAAGGTCATCCCGATATCGAATACCCCCTGAAGATTACTCAGAGCTTCCTCCAAGTGAATAAAGACCATTATAGAAATACGCAAGTAGTGTGCTTGACCTTAGGGATGACAAAAAATTACTCGTATCCCTCCCCCCTCACTGAGGGCAGTGATTCCTTACGGCTATTACACAATAACTAGATGAGTAAAATGAAACAACTTCAAACAGGCTGTAAACGACTAGAGCTTATTCGCTTTAATCTGACGCATACTGAGCGTGACGAATAAACTCTTTGCAGTCAGCGGATGAGATTTCCTTGAGAGCTTCACGGAGGCTGTTGAGCAGGTCTGTAAGTTCTCTAGGTGAGTATTTTCTCATCATGGCTTTTAATTTGGCGAACATTTGTTCGATCAGTTGAGGTCAGGGCTGTATGGAGGAAGATACCGGATAGAGGCAACACAAGCCTCTATGCTCTTGCGGATCAGTAGTTTCGGTAGTCATAGCCAGTCGTATTACGACAACCAGGACTCAATCAACAAGTGGGGCTTCCGGTGATGCTTACAGTGTGCAGACAAACCCACCAAGTGGTGCTTAATAGTTAAAATTCCTATTTATTGGATACAATTATCTCAAAAAACATTAACAGCAAAGGTGTCAAACCCTGCACCCAACCGGATTACTCGCAGGCTACGAGGATGTCGCGAGAGTAAGCCAATTGATTGAAACGTAGAGGCTTTTGAGTTTGCAGTCAGTGAGAGCAACACCTGCTGAGTACAATCTTCTGATATTTTATTCTTCCAAACGAAATGCTCAAAAGAAACGGCCTGTTCAGCTGCTATTGGCTTTCGAACAAGATAGATTAGCAACCTCCTTAATGCATCAATTTTATCAACTGAACCCTCTGCTAAACAATACTCGTTAAGGAGTTTGAACCCATTTCCTTCATTCTTTCGGGAGTTGATGTTTAAAAGCAATTCTCTGAAATGTTGATTATCTTTTTTCGCTGGGCGGCCCAAAATTGAGCTCCATGCCTGACGGTATGCCAAGCCTCGCTCCATCTTACTTTCCAGGTCGTAACTCTTAGATAAGAACCATAGAAAAAATGGTTCCTCTAGAGACACAACCCTTTGGTTCGCTTGCCACATGGAAGGGAATATATAATCAACGTGATAACGTAACTCTCGTTCAACTGCCAAATTAGCCTGATCTGGATCACTATCTAAGTGCAAAGACGCCACACGCATATGACAGCCCTTGATTTCGGGAGCTATTTGCGAAAAACGCAATGCGTGATGTAAGGCTTTAGACACCAACTGATTATAATCATCTTCATCAGCTCTGGAGCTTTCTTCGGAGTGTCGAATATATATTTCCGCTAAAAAATCATGGGCTACGGGCTGAGCCTCCCACACATTCAGCGAACGTTCAAAAAACTCAGCTGCAGCCTCAAACCCAGAAGGATCCTGAGCCAATAACTGTCCTGCCATATTCAACGAGTATGCTTCAGGAAAGATCTCGTAGGCCTCTTCAAATGCGGCTGCCGCTTCATTCAACTTCCTTTGCTCGGCATATCGTCCAGCCTGATCGATCAAAGCTCTGGAACGTAGCGCTGCAGGAAAAACAGTTAAACATATTAGCGTACAGAACACAGCAGTAGCGGGAAGCAGAAATTTATATAGGGTATGAATTTGGGATTTAAAAACCTCTACCTGAATTTTCCTGGCCAGCGCAACAACATGATACATCACCATTAGGGTTATCGGATAAATATCCCATTGGTAATCCGACATCATCACTGAGAAGGTGGCCCCCAAAGCAAAAACAGACGGGAGCAAATTTCTTCTTTCCTCTGCACCTAAATGCTTAGAAGTTAACACCGTATAACCTATCCAAGCGCTCAGACCCAAAATCCCAAGCAGAGCTAGTACGCCTCCAACCGCCCAAAAATGAAGCCAGGTTTGGTGAAATTGCAAGGAAGCAGGCCAACGGTATGGTAGTTTTTCCGAGAAATAATGAAGCATCTCCGGAGTTAAGCCTTCACCACAGCCCCAGGGAAAAAACTCTACCCCAGTCAAGTATGCTGCGTTCCACATGCCTAGACGTTGAGGAGAAAATACGTTAATCAACTGCAATAAACGAGGAGACAACAGCAACAGCAAAGCAAATAGAAGAATTGTTCCACCAAGAAAGTACGGCAACCACAAAGTTTTCGTCCCGCGATACCATAGAAAAACCAAACCTGCTCCGCTCAGAAGGCCGAGGATAGTATTCCGACTCTGTAAAGTAAACAGGAGCAGACCGCCCAAAAGTAAAACTAAAAGATGTAAGTATCGGAACGATTTTATGGGTTCTTTTTTGCACGAATCAAACAATACCGGCAAACTTAGCAACAACCAACCGGACAGGTAATTCTGATGACCAAATGGATGAGAGTTCCGCAATCCAGGGAGCTGTTCATTTAAAAGAATTGAATAGAGTCCCCCTTCAGCGGCCGCATCCAACAGGCGAATATGCTGAAGCATTGGCAGGAGATCCAGCGTGCAAAATCTCCAAAAGGACGTTAAAAAAAGTGCTCCTTGGGTAAGAGTAAAGAAGATTCTCAGCTGGCTTTTTTTCAAGTGGAGGGGCGAGCCCAAAAAGATCCAACAGATCCCTGTCGTTACCGCAAACAAACCCGGTGTAGCGTAGAGCATGGCTCTCTGACTAGCAGGTCCCCCAAAAGCTCCAGCCAGCCAACCCATACAAATCATCAAAAGAAAAAGGGCTGGCCAGCTTGAACCGCGCCCTTGTTCGCTCAACCTTAGACTGGAGACCAAGACAAAAAACATAGCTGTAAAGTGTATGGGAAGCCAACGTATATCCCAGACCAAGGTCGCAGAGGTTGGGAGTAACATTAACAAACTAGTAACTAGTAAACCCAACAAGCATAAGGAGGATTGAATTTTCTGTATCTGAGCTGCCATAAAACTTAAACTGAGTGGGTTCAATATCTACCACACTCATACTCACTCCAAATAGTCTGAATTCACAAGTTTCTTAGTTTCACGAAGCTCAAGCTCAAAGCTTTCGCTGTCACCTCAATCCGTCTTGACCTCCCCTGGGAAACCTGTAAATAGCTCTAGCCTGATGATGGCAACACACACCGCTGATTTTCTCGCCCTGCTTAAAGACGTCGGCGCCCTGAAAGAGGGACATTTCCTGCTGGCCAGTGGCCGACACAGCGCGCATTACGTGCAGGTGGCTCAGTTGAGCCAGTACCCTGCCCGCCTTCAACCCTGGCTTGAGAATGCGGTCTCCGCCTTGAAGGAGGAATTGGGAAGCATTGATGCGGCTTTTTACCCTGCCATTGGTGCCCTGCCTGTGGGTCAGCAAATGGGATTGGCTTTGAATACCCGTGCCGTGTTCGCCGAACGGAATGCGGAAAATGAAATGATCCTTCGCCGCGGATTTGAACTGCATGCCGGGGAACGTCTCCTACTGGTGGAAGATGTGGTTACCACTGGAGGCACGCTCAAAGAAATCAAAGTGATCGCAGAAGAAGCCGGCGCTGAACTGGCGGGGGTTTTCTGCGTCATCAACCGTTCAGGTAAAGACAGCTGGGAAGGCCTTCCTTTACGCAGCCTGATTGACTTGCAGTTCCCCACCTACGCGGAAGATGAACTTCCCTCCGAACTGGCTGCCATCCCCATTTCCCGTCCTGGAACGAAGAAAATTTCCTGAATATGAACAACTCCATCCCTACCGGTCTCAGCTATGACGACGTTCTTCTGGTCCCCCAGAAAAGCGACCTGATCCCTGCGGAAGCCGATATCCGCAGCCGCCTCACACAGGATATTCCTTTGAATATTCCGGTGATTTCTTCGGCTATGGATACGGTTACCGAAGATGAACTTGCGATCGCCCTTGCCCGTGAAGGCGGCATCGGCGTCATTCACCGTAACAACACCATTGAGGAACAGGTCCGCATGGTGCGCAAGGTGAAACGCAGCGAAAACATCGTCATCGACACGCCCCAAACCACGCGACCTGACGTCACCTTGGCCGAATTGATCCAAACCATGCAGATGCGTGGCATCAGTGGATTCCCGGTCATCGATGAGGAAGGGGTGCTCCAGGGCATCGTCACCAGCCGGGATTTGGGCTATGCCGATGACCCTGCCAATGTGAAGGTTCATGAAGTCATGACCCCCCGCGAACGGGTGATTACCGGCAAACCGGGCTACAGCCTCGAAGATGCACGGGCCATTCTCTACAAGCACCGCATCGAAAAACTGCCTCTGGTGGATGATGCAGGTAAACTGGTCGGGATGATGACCGGAGCTGACATTGAAAAAAGCACCATGTTCCAGAATGCAGCCAAGGATTCTGCTGGTCACCTCCTCTCCGGAGCAGCCATTGGGGTTGGCCCTGATGCAATCGATCGTGCCGAGGCCTTGATGGAAGCGGGATGTGATGCTCTGTTTATCGATGCTGCCACCGGACATACCTCAACCACAATGGGTGTCCTCGAACGGGTAAAAGCCAAACTTCCCGATGCTCGCGTGGTTGCCGGGAATGTGGTCACCGCCCAGGGTGCAAAAGACCTCATCTCTGCTGGAGCAGCTGCCATCAAGGTGGGTGTGGGTCCCGGATCGATCTGTACCACCCGTGTGATTGCCGGAGTCGGCGTCCCTCAATTTACCGCGGTCCAATGGGTCGCCCCGGCCTGCCGCGAAGCCGGAATTCCTTTGATTGCAGACGGAGGTCTCCGCTATTCAGGAGATATCGTCAAAGCCTTGGCTGGTGGTGCCGACTTGGTCATGGTGGGCTCCTTGCTTGCAGGCACCGACGAAAGCCCCGGCGCCCTGGTGCGCATGCAAGGTCGCAACTATAAAGAATACCGTGGCATGGGCAGTACCGGAGCCATGAAAAAAGGCAGTGGTGACCGCTACGGTCAAAACTCCTCCGGCAAACTGGTACCCGAAGGTGTGGAAGCCCGAGTTCCTTACAAAGGCAGCCTCGCCTCCGTGGTATTTCAGCTCGTGGGCGGTCTCCGTTCCGGAATGGGCTATGTCGGAGCTCACACGCTGGACGAACTCCGCGAAAAAGCTCAATTCGTTCAAATCACCGCCGGCGGCCTGCGCGAAAGCCATCCGCACGACATCTTTATGACCGAAGAACCGGTCAACTACAGCGCATCCTGACGGGACCCCTAACATGGAAGTACAAGTTGCCGTTCTCGATTATGGATCCCAGTATAGCCAGCTGATTGTTCGGCGGGTACGTGAGCTGGGCTTTTACGCACGTCTCTACCTACCGGAACAACTGAAAGAACTTCCTCCCGTGCAGGGGGTCATTCTTTCCGGTGGCCCGGCCTCGGTTTCGGATGCTGATGCTCCGGACGTGGATTTTGACTACCTGAAAGAACTCAAGGTTCCCGTGTTGGGTGTCTGTTATGGCATGCAACTGCTGAACAAAAAATTTGGCGGCACCCTTCAACCTGGCCGGACCAGTGAATATGGCCCGGCCCTGTTGCAGATCCTGGACGATCAGTCCTTGTTTGCCGATGTGAACAGTGACAGCCAAATCTGGATGTCCCACTCTGACACGGTCACAGAACTTCCCCCCGGAGCTTCCATCCTCGCAACCAATGAGGAAAAACAGGCTGTCGCGCTGCGCTTTTGCGATGGGTTTTACGGAATCCAATTCCACCCTGAAGTCACCCACAGTCATGAAGGCCGTAGCATTCTTCGGAATTACCTCAAGATGCTCGATGCCGCCCCGGGGTTTGATGTCGAGAGCTTCAAAAAACAGCTGATCGACGAGATTATCGAAGAAGTAGGGGATCGTGAAGTCGTCTGCGGTGTCTCCGGTGGGGTCGACAGTACCGTCTTGGCCGTGCTTCTACACAAGGCCGGAGTGAAGGTGCACCCAATTTTTGTGGATACAGGCATGCTCCGCAAAGAAGAAGACCTCGAGGTACAGGAACAATTTAAGGAAGTCGGGATCGAAATTGATACCGTATATGCGGAAGAGCGTTTCCTGACCGCCCTTGCGGGGGAAACCGATCCGGAAAAGAAACGGGTTATTATTGGAAACCTGTTTCTCGATGTCTTCTTTGAGCATGCTGGCCACGTGGAACTCTTAGCCCAGGGCACTTTGTATCCCGATGTGATTGAAAGTGCCACAAGTGGCTCAAAAGCCTCCAAGATCAAAACCCACCATAACCGGGTGGACCGGGTCATGGATTTGAAAGCGGAGGGCAAGGTGATCGAGCCCCTGGCGGAACTGTTTAAAGATGAAGTCCGCGAACTGGGCGCCTCCATGGGGATTCCCGAACGGGCATTGAACCGACACCCCTTCCCGGGGCCCGGCCTGGCCGTACGTTGCCCTGGCGAAGTAAGCAAAGATAAACTCGATATCCTGCGGGAGGCCGACGCCATCTTTATTGACACCCTCCGCAGTAGCGGCTGGTATGACCGGATCTGGCAGGCATGTTGCACCTTGTTGCCCGCGAAATCGGTAGGGGTCAAGGGAGACGTCCGTGCCTACGAATACCCCGTATCCTTGCGTGCAGTGATTAGTGAAGATGCGATGACCGCCGACTGGGTAGAGATCCCATTCCCTGTTCTCCGGGAAATCTCCAACAAGATTCTCAATGGAGTCAAAGGCGTCAACCGGGTGCTCTATGACATCTCCACGAAACCTCCCGCCAGTATCGAGTGGGAGTAAGCTCCCCCGCTCCAAGCGAAGAGATGGCCAGATGCCCATCTAAACCCAAGAAGCTTCCGCCCCATCCGGCCGGAAGCTTTTTTTATGCGGTCACAGCATCGCCTACGGAAGCCCTTTGCAGTTTACAAAGCTTAGGGAATACGCAGAACCTGCCCCCGGCTCAGGCGTTCCGGTGCAGGGAGTACATCCCGATTCGCTTCATAGATTTTGTCCCATTCTGAGGATTTCCCATACATTTTCAGAGCAATTTTACTCAGAGTATCCCCGCTCTGAACCACGTATTGACGAGGGGCCGGCGTTGGCGTGGGTGTCGGAGGAATGACCGGTTCAGCAGAACGCAGTCGTTCGATTTCCGCTAACAGGTCCAGCTTTTCCTGAGCCCAGCTTGCAGGCTCCGCCTGTTGCCCCGGTTGGCGAAGACGCAATTGCTCCAGTTCCAGCCGGGCTTTTGCCAGTTCCCGTTCCCGTTGCTCCAGTTTAAGCATGAGTTCTTCCTGCTCAGGTGCTGAATCAGACCCCAGCCCTTCGCCGAAGCGCAGGCGCTCTCCCTCGATGAGTTCCTCCAAGGTATCCCGTTTGACCGAATCAGGACGCAACTGAAGGTACATCTGATAGTGGTACATCGAGTTCACCGGTTGATCGAGCGATTGATAGATCATGCCCAACTGCAAGTGTGCGTAGGCGAAATCCGGTTTACTCCGTAGGAGCTTTTGACAGATCTCCGCAGCTTCCTGGAGGCGCTGAGCTTTGATCAACTCACGGGCTTTGACCAACTGGGGGTGCTTTTGCTCCGTGATATCCGCCCCCTCATACTGTGTGCAGCCCCAGGAAATCAACAGGAGCAGGAAAACAAACGTACGAAACAAGCGGGAAATCAACAGCGTCATGGCAGCTATGATCTGACAAGCATTTACTCAATCGCAACCGAAATCAGCAGGAAAGCTCCGCGATTCTTACCACCAAATTACTGCCATAGGGATACCCTGTACAATCGAGCTCCATCCCTTCATTGTTCGATCGAAGCTCTAAGTCTTCGTCCACATCCAACCACCGAGCCGTTTGGAGCGGAGGAAGCTGGCCACGCATCGGGCGGAACCCTTCCGTAGCACCCATTTCAGCCGTTTTGTGACCATTTTTATGAATCGGAAGGTTGTGAGCTACATAATAGAAGCGCGTTCCATCCGAATCCGCGAGAACGAAATCATCCCCCTCAGCTTCTATCCCGCAAGGACGTCCCTCCCGGAGCACATGCTGATAGAGCGTTGCCCAATCTCCGACCCTCTCCAAACAAGCCCGCTCATAATCAGGCAAGCCTCCCTGAGCGGTAGGCCCAATATTGAGTAGATAGTTCGCGCCCACCCGTCGGCAGGCAGCCAAGTCCGCAATCACTTCTGCAGGTGATTTGTAGAGGAAATCATGTTTTCCAATTCCCCAATGAAGGTTCATCGTCTGACACATTTCCCCCACCCGGTAGCGCTCAGTCGCATCCTGTTTCTTCTGCTCAGGTCGCCCCTGCTCATAGGTAACCACATCAACGAGAGGGTGCCCAAGGGCTCCCAGCGCATTGATACTCGAATTATTGACGATAATCGCTTCGGGTTGATGAGAACGAATCATCGTATACAGGCGCTCTTCCTGCCAATCCGCCTGCGGACGGGACCAATTCCCATCAAACCACAGGCCACCAATTTCCCCATACTGAGTGCAGAGGATTTCCACAGAATCCACCAGGTAATCGATGTACGAAGCAAAGGCTTCGTCACTGCAATGCTCCGTATCCCAGGACCAATCGAGTGTGGTATGATAGAAAAAGGGCACAACCCCTTCTGCTCGGCATCCGGCCACAAACTCGGCAATCAAATCCCGACCTGCGGGGCTGTGGGGAGCATCGTACTCATTCAAGCCTCGGGTATCATATAACGAAAACCCATCATGATGCCGCGTGGTCAGCACCACATAGTTCATACCACAACGACGAGCAAAGGCGGCAAGTTCCCGTCCATTGAAGTCCTCTGCCGTGAAGCTGTCCATGAGAGGGCGATATTCTTCCATGGGGATCTCATGCCATTTTTTCACCCACTCCCCTTTTCCCAACTGACTATAAAGGCCCCAATGCACAAACAGTCCATAGGCCAGTGATTCAAAATGGCTCAGATAGCTGGGGATCGAGGGGGATGCATTCATGATCTTAGTTCTCCTTGGATGAGCGCCGGCTGCGGCGCACGACAAATCGCATATCACTTAATAAGGCCAGACCCTGGCCCACGGTTAAATAACGGAGGGTCCGCATCGCCCCCGGAATACTATTCCGTTCCACCTGAATATCGGGCTCTTTTAATCCACGCAAGAGCAGGAGCGCTACCAATTGGATCAAGATGGCCACAGCAATCATCACCCGGTAGACCAGAGCCATATTCATTTCTAGTACTTCGGCGCGGGAGAGCAAGCTCCCCCCCAACAAAGAGCCCAAGGTGGCCACGAGAGAGCTGACCGTTAAGTTCAAGCTCACCCCGGATGCCCTAAGTTTTGCAGGCAACAATTTCAGCAGGAGATGAAAGGAGGCCAGCATCGCGCCCATCGCGGTAGCGCCTCCCCACAGCCAGACCAATCCCAGCCAGGATAGCGTTTCCGGCCGAATAAACAACCAGCCGATATCCCCTAATCTCCAGGCCAGCGTGCATAAAAAGAGAACAGGAACCGCACCATGTCGATCAATCAGCTCGCCCCAAATGCGAACCACCAACATACCCGTTAAGGTTGCACAAACGGAGAACCAGGTAAATTGAGCCCCACTGGCTCCCAATTCCCGAAACGCAAAAACAGGGGCAACCGCTCCGAGGAAGGCCAAACAGAGCCCCATGACTGAACCAAAAAGAATATAGCGTATGAGACTGCGCTCTTTCGACAAGGCTTTCAAATCCCGCAGAAAGCCTTTGCTGGGAATCTCGCCTCCACTTGGATCCGGCCCGTGAATATCATGAAGATAAATCAGGGAAAAGGATCGGAGCAACATCGCCAGGCCCATCAGGAAGAGATAGACTTCTCTCGTCTCGCCCCAGATCCATAACAGCAACATACTGAGCAACATAAATAACAGCGTGCCCAGACTGGTATAGCGGTTGCGTCGGGCCATATAGCGTCCGCGAATCCGCAGTGGAACAAAGTCAGCTACCCAGGCGGTCCATCCTACTGAGATCAGAGAAAAACTCAGTGCACTGATCGCAAATAACACAGCGAAGAACAGTCCGCGACTGGGTGCATCCTCGGGAAGATAGGCGATGGCCAGTAATCCACCCATCCATAAGCCGAAATTCAGCCAGCCCTGACCGATGGTAACCTCCCTCACGGTCATGGTGCGTCCCAATAAGGGGAGTAGAAAGATATGAAGAGCATTCGCAAGAGAGGGCAACGCACAGAGCAGACCAAACCAGAAAGGCCCCACATCAAACAAGCCATTCAGCAGACCCGCCATGAGAAAACTCCCCGGCATGGTCAACATCAACCATGGCATGGCCAGCGTCCCCTCTAGGGTGGAGTTGCGAAGATTATGCCTGGCTGTATGATGCGGAAACATGAGCGAAGCGGGTTACGACCATCGATACAAAATGCAATACCAGAACCTGTTGAAATCAGGGGAGTTGGAAAACCTGTGCTTTTTTGGATGAACCGAGTATGCTTTCGCGACGTTCACGTTGGAAACTCTCACCCAGATCACTCATTATGCGTATTTTCCTCTATCTGTTGACCTCCACATTCCTGTTCAGTGCCGCAGCCCGGGCTGAGCTTCCTGAAAGCCTGCGCCGTGAGGGAGAAGATGCTGTACGCAAAGGAATGCAGTGGTTGCTCTCTCAACAGAAAGAAGCTGGATTCTGGAGTTCTCCGGAGTGGCCAGCCCTCACCGCGCTTCCGGTTTGGTCCCTCTCTCTGTCTGAACAATACCGTGACAATGAAGCTGTGGATAAAGGTCTGGTCTATCTGGCCAGTCATGCCCACGACAGCGGAGCGATTTACGTGGAACCCAAACTTCAGTTCAAGGGCGGGGGAAAATCGAATTACAACACCGGAATTTCCATGGTCGCCTTGCATTTATCCGGGCGGGAAAAATATCGCCCCTTGGTCTTGAAAGCCCGGACCTTTATGGCCGGAGGGCAGCATTTGGGTGGAGATGTCTATCACGGGGGCTTTGGATATGATTCCAAAACCAAACGCCCTTACGCAGACCTTTCCAACCATTACATGGCCATGGAAGCGATGGCGATTACGGAAGACGCTGAAGATTTCCGCACAGAAGGCGAAAAAGTGTCCGTGGATAAGAAAGCGGCCGCAGAATTTGCTTCGAAAGTTCAGAATCGTAAAGAAAGCAATGATTTACCGGGCGTATCAGATCACCCGGATGATGCGGGCGGCTTTGCCTACAACCCTGTCAGCTCTTTCGCTGGAACCCGGGAATTAGAAGATGGCCGCAAAGCATTGCGCAGTTTCGGAAGTATGACCTATGCGGGTATGCTATCTCTCATTTATGCCGATGTGGAGCGTGGAGATCCCCGCGTCAAATCAGCTTTTGACTGGGCTGGACGCCATTGGACCCTGAATGAAAACCCCGGAATGGGACAGCAGGGACTCTATTACTTTTATAACGTAATGAGCAAAGCCTTGGCAGTCTATGGTCAGGAAGAAATTGAAGGACCCAATGGACCCGTGAATTGGCGGGAAGAGTTTGTACGGAAATTGGTGAGCCTGCAGCGCATCGATGAGGATGGCCGGGGATATTGGGTCAATGACGAGAACCGTTTTTGGGAAGGGGACAAAGTCCTGGTGACCAGCTACGCTTTGATCGCATTGCAGGTGGCTCTCAACGAAGACTAATCGTCGTCGTCTTCCTCTTCCTCATTCTCCTGGCTCCGGGTGACCCAATCGTCATCTCCGGGGCCTTTTACTTTCCGTAACTTCAAGGTGACATTGGCAAAGGGGGTATCAATCCAGGCTTTGGTCAATACGCGACGCTCATCATCGGATACCCAGACTTTCATCTCACCGCGACGAACAAAAATGCCCTCAAAGCTCGCTTTTGGAATCATTTTCAAGCTTTTGACCTTCCCAAATTTCCGTAAGCGAATTTTCTCTACCCCTTTGGTATTGATGGTCAGATCATAGAGCTTTTCGTCGGTCAGCACTTCAAAGTCATATTCGCTCTGCTCTTGAAAATCGGTATCCCGCAGAAAGTACATAAAGGAAACCAAATCACGGGATGCATCCTGGATATCGACCTGATTCTCTTTGACCTTCCCATTCTTTTCCCGGGTAATGAGAGCCTTGTTCTGATTCCAATCGAATAGGGTGTGTTGCTTCCGTTTGTTTTTACCCTCTTTGAGATCCATACGGAATTCAAGCGTCCGCAAGGTCTCCGGATCGATGTAGGAGTCAATTTTATCATCCACCGGGTAAAGCGCCTCCACCAAACCGTTGGTTTGAGTCCGGGAACGAATGACCAACAACCAACGGTCCTCCACCCATTCCCATTCCGTAATGTTATGAGAGGTACCAATGCGCAATGCACCCCAATGGATGTCATAAAAAAGCTCCTCACCAATCGGGAAAGGCAGATCAAGTTCGGGAGGCTCACCTACGGGTTCGGATACAGAAGCTTCGGACTCCGCCTCCACCGAGGGTCCCACCAGCGGTGCCACCGAATCTGAAGCGGCCGCGGCAGTCTGTTCTTCAGCAAGCAAAGGCAGAATCACTGCTAAAAAGATAAAGAGAAATCCACGAAATCGATACGCAATCTGGGCCATACCCCGAAGTTTGCGGCTTCGCGACCGCATTGCAACCTCGAAAGCGGCTTTAACTCAGCACCAGCATTCGCAAGAGCAGGACCCGTAGCTGTTCATAGGGATCCAAAGGAGATCGGAACAATTGAGCATACGCTTCCGAACTCAAGCGCAACATCCGGTCCAGGACGCCTCCCCGGAAATTCCGGGCATATTTTGCCAGAAGGAACTGACGAAAAGGAGCCCGCTTCCTTCCTCCCGCTACTTCCGTAAACTGAGCTTCGGCAGCTGGATCCGCATAAACAAACTTCCCAAAGCCCCCGCTTCCCATCTCCAAACGAGCCGCTTTGCTGTCCATCAGCCCCCGGAGATAGGCCATTTCGCGCAAACTGTTCTGCAGAGTCGCCATGACCGCCACTGCGGAAACTCCCTGCTGCTCCATACGGCCAAGCATCTCCATGAGACCTGCCACATCGCGGTTGCCCAAAGCATCCCCAATCAGATAGGCCTGCAATTCCTGAGTTGCCGCTACCATAAGCTGCACATCTCCCACGGTAAGTTCACGGCGATCTCCGACATACAAATCGAGTTTATCCACTTCCTTAAGCAAAGCCCGCATATCAGGCCCCACCCTGGAAATCAGTTCCTGCAACGCCGCCGGTTGAGCCCGTAAACCCAGGGAGGCACAGGCTTTCTGCAACTCTGCGACCGTCTCCCGCTTGAGGTCTTTTTCTTTCGTGGCACGGTTGAATTCCCGAATATCCGCCACACCCTTCAGGGCTTTCAGAAAACGGGAACGACTATCCAGCTTTCCACTCACAGAAATGAGAACCCGTTGTTCGGGTCCCAAGCCCGCAGATAAGGTTTCACCCAGTTGTTCCACAGCTTCTTTGACATCAGGATTTTTAAACAAATCCCCCCCCAGAAACTCGACTTCACGGATCCAGGTCGCATTTTCCGCGGCAAACATATTCATCGATTGCAGAGAAAGTTGTGCCCGCTTCAGCAGATCCAGAACCTCGTCAATGGTCCCATCGTTTCCCCGGATCTGTTCCACAGCTCCTTGAGCCTGTAGTTCAGTCCAATGCTTCTCCACAAAATCGCGAGCCTCTGTTTCAACTTTGAAGCTATCATTGCCGTGCAGAAGCACAATCTGGGAAGAAGCGGAACTCATAGGCCTGTTTTACGGAAATGGAGGCCGGGATCAAGAATTCAGTGCAGCTTCCCCTTCTGTGCTTCTGCGTGTTTTTTTCTTCTGCCACACTGGCAACACCTGCTAGAGTTTGTCTATGTTCAGCCACCGCGCAGTGATCTTCCTCTTTATCATTCTGTTCGGTGGGGTATTTGTCCTGTTTACCCTGACCCAGGAGGACCGCGAACGGCGGGCGGAGTTTCTCCGCAATACTCTACTGACTGCTGAAGCCATCACCCCGGAACGTCTTGAAGATCTTCAAGGAAATCCACAGGATGAGGAAAAGGCCTCTGTTCGAAATTTAATGCAACAACTGCGCTCCGTTCTCCTTCAAACCGAAAACGGAGCCTGCATATACCTGAGCGGCCTGAATGCAGATGGAGACATCATCTACCTCCTGCATGTCAATGCCGAGGAACGCAAACACCACCATGCCCATTCTGGAGAGGTGGAACAGGAAGCCTCCTCAGAATTCCGGGCGCTCTTTCAACGGAATAGTTCCCCGCTGATCGAAGGTCCCCTGCCCCGGGAGGGAGAGAATTGGGTTCGGGCTTTAGTTCCGATTCCTGATCCTGATAGCGGAGAGGTTTCTGTGGTCCTCGGCATCGATGTGCCCGCTTCAGACTGGCAAGACCGAGTCATGGCCGCCGCCACATTTCCGATCCTCCTCGCAGTCACGATGCTCTTAGGCTGGGTGTTGGGCATTTTGATTCTGTCCCGGATCTATAAGCATAATCCTGAGGCCAGCACCTGGCTGGTGGAAACCCTGCTCGCTCTGTTCACCCTCATGATCACAGCCGCAGCGATTCTATTTACGGTACACCGTTTCGAACGCTTTACCCAACAAGGCATTCAGCTGCGTTCCGCTACCCAAAATGCGAGAGCCATCTCCCGGGAATTAAAGCAATTTGAACAAATCGATCTCAAGATTCCATCTGACTTCTTCAACAGCAGTAGCGATGTCACGCCGGAAGACTTTCAGTCCTTTACGGAAAACCTCCTCGAGCATCCCTTGCTGATCAGTCTCAGTTGGATTGGAACCCTCCCCATCGACATCCAGCCTCCGCTTCCAGAGGCACTCACTCCCTCCGACCCCCGTCCGGAAGATCTACCCAATGCGCCCATCCGCCTTTACGCCAGTCTGGAAACAGAACCAGGTATCCAGGA
The DNA here is from genome assembly GCA_002429005.1 of Verrucomicrobia bacterium UBA6056. GTDB lineage: Bacteria > Verrucomicrobiota > Kiritimatiellia > SS1-B-03-39 > UBA6053 > UBA6056. Next base: position 116,906 of record DIYK01000027.1, on the reverse strand, counting down.
AGCACAATGGTTGAACATTCCTCAGCTCCCGGCATTGCTTGAGCAGGTTCAGGAAGAGCAGCTCCCCCGGGCCTGGCGCCATCAAGAGCCCGGACGCTATGGAGGAGCGGCCTCCCTCTGGGTCGCCTCCCCGCTAAACACCCAAAATGGTTTAAAACAACTTCAGGGCAGTTTTCTGGCGGCGGAAATCAATCTCAGCCACCTCATCCAAAGTGTCTTGGCGCAAGACCTCATGCTACATGACACGGGGAATATTTGGGTTGGCCTCTTTCTGGCCAATGAAAATGGCAGTCTCAAGCGCTTGGCCATGTCCCCTCCCCCTGCAGCTGGAGATCTGTTAGGAGACAGCATTCGATTACCTGTTTTTGTATTCGGCCAAAGTCTATTCATCACCGTAGAACCCATTCGCGAACAACGGGGACCCGGTCCCCTGGCCCTGATCTCGGCCTTGACCCTGATTGCCGTTTCCCTGGCCACCGCAGCCGTGGCCGGAATCATCCTTCATCGCAGGGATGAGCTCAAAGAGGAAGTAGCCCTGCAAACTCGTTCTCTTCAAGAAAGTGAACAACGTCTTTCCAGGATCAACCTCTGCCTTTTGGATTTTACCAGCAACCCGGACAGCAATATTCACAAACTGACCGAACTTTGTGCCTCCCTCTTCGAATCCGATGCCGCCATGTATTTCAGGAAAGGGGAGGAAGGCCTTCGGATGATGAGCAGTAGCTCTCAAAAGGCCCGACAGGCCTATGAACAACTTGAAGAAGATTCCCCGCTGCTTCTGGAGCTCTTTGGCAGCGGATTAAGTGCGCCTCAGATTCGCTCGGATCTTCCCGAGAATGACCCTGCTTCCCAGGAGCTCTCCGGAAAGCTTATCCTGGCACAAAGTATCAGTACAGACGACCGGGATCAATCCTGTCTCTGCCTGCTTTGGTCCAGCAACCGCACGATCTCTCACTCCGAAATGGAGGCATTCACCGCCATCACCGCGGCGTTGCGCATTGAAGAGGCCCGGGCAGCCACGCAACACCACCTGCATGAACGTGACCGGCTGTTGGAAGCCTCCGCTTTTGCCGGAAATATGTTGCTTGCAGAAGATGATTTGGACGAAGCGATTATCCAGTCTCTGAGTTTAATTGGCATCGCATCCCGCCAAGATCGGGTCTACCTTTTTGAATTTCTGGCTGAGAAACAGGAGGGCCAAACCATGGCCCGCCAACGCTCTGAATGGTGTCGGGATGGAATTACGGCACAGATGAACGATGAACGTCTTCAAGCCTTTCCCTTTGAACGCTCCGGTTTTTCACGCTGGATCACCCTCCTGAGTGAAGGCCGTTTTGTGGAGGGCCTTGTTCGGGACTTCCCCCCGGAAGAACAACAGATCCTGGAGGAACAGGACATTCGATCTATCTTGGTCGTGCCTGTGAATTACCATAACCAACTCTGGGGCTTCATTGGCTTCGACAATTGTAGTCATGATCATATCTGGAGCGGCACGGAACGATCCATTTTGGTATCCATTGCCTCAGCGATTGGTTCCGCGATTGAGCAAAAACGCTCTGAAGACAAACTACAACAAAACAACATCGAGCTGAACAAAGCCGTAAAACAAGCCCAGGAATCTGTGGTGGAAGCTGAGCGGGCAAATGCAGCAAAAAGTGAATTTCTGGCACGAATGAGTCACGAAATCCGAACTCCCATGAATGGGATTCTCGGCATGTCCCGTATCTTAAGACAACAACCGCTCAGCCATGAGCAAAGTGAATATATCGGCATCATTATTCATAGTGCCGAGCAGCTCATGCATATCATTAATGACATCCTCGATTTTTCCAAAATTGAGGCAGGCAAGCTCAGTCTGTCTGAAGAGGATTTCAATCTAAAGCAACTCATGGACAGCATTCACCACCTGCTTTCGGTAAAGGCGATCGAGAAAAATCTCAGTTACCATCCTGCGCCATTGGATTCGATTCCACTCGATTTACGGGGGGACCCCTTGCGCTTGCGGCAAATTTTGATGAATCTGATCGGCAATGCCATTAAGTTTACCGATACGGGGATTATCCGCAGTAAAGTCGAATGTTTGGTGAATACCCGAGACCAAATTCGCTTGCGCTTTTCCGTTCAGGACAGCGGAATCGGTATTCCCGAAGATCAAATCGCCACCCTGTTCGAAGAATTTACCCAGTTGGATGGATCATCGGCCCGCCGCTTTGAGGGAACAGGTCTTGGACTTTCTATCGTCCGTAAACTGCTTGACTTAATGGGTGGAAATTTGAACGTGACCAGCGAACCTGGAAAGGGATCCATCTTCTCGTTTGAAGTGCCTCTCCTTCCTGCCCACGCCCCGGAACAGTTACATATGAACCCAGCTCCTGAACCTGAGCCACGGGAAGCCCTTCCCACCGCAACCCAAGTCACCGTTAAAAAAGCAACGGTATCCACTCAGGATGAGGCAACCAGTTCGCTACCGGCAGCTGCCGAACAGGATATTCTGCTCGCCGAAGACAATCTGGTAAACCAAAAAGTAGCTTCGCTCTTTCTGAAAAAATTGGGCCTCAGCTGTCACATTGTTGGCAATGGCAGTAAAGCGGTAGAGGCTCTACAGAAACACAGCTATCGCATGGTGTTGATGGATGTGCATATGCCTGAGATGGATGGCCTGGAGGCCACACGAAATATTCGGAAGAACGAGGCCCAACTCGATCCTCCTCACCGGACTCCGATCATTGCTCTGACCGCAGATGCCATTAAGGGCGACCGGGAAAAGTGTATCGAAGCCGGTATGGACGATTATTTGACCAAGCCCCTGCAACAACAGGGGCTCAAAGAAATGATCGATAAGCATATCCTGTCCTGATTTCGATTTCGTATTCGAATTCGATGAAAGAGCTTCCAACGCTTGATCTTTTAATTCGTAGGGCATATGTCCTATATCCATGAGCGCAGCCTTCTCCTTCTCCGCCAAGAAACACATTCCTCTTCTTTTGGCCTTTCTGGCCCTGTTCATCCCGATCCTCGTGGATATACCCGGATTGGACCCGGCAGGGCAACGGGTCTTCGGAATTTTCCTGATGGCCATTGTCCTCTGGGTTTCTGAGGCCATCCCCCTGCATGCCACCGCAGCTCTGATCATTTTTTTACAAATCCTCCTGGTATCCGACCGCTCCCTGTTTTCCCTGCCAGAAGATTTCAAGGCGCCCAAGTACAGTGTCTTTTATGCCGCGCTGGCTAATCCCACCATCATGCTCTTTCTCGGTGGCTTCTTTCTCGCAGACGGCGCGGCCAAGTTCAATTTGGACCGAAATCTAGCCAGGGTGCTGCTCAAACCTTTCGGGAAGAAACCCTCCATGATCATGCTGGGGATCATGCTCATTACGGCCTTGCTCTCTATGTTTATGAGCAATACGGCCACTACCGCAACCATGATGGCCTTTATTCTGCCAGTGATTGCGGGCTTACCACAGGGGGATAAGCTGAAAATCAGTCTCGCACTCTGCATTCCGTTTGCGGCCAATATTGGTGGAATGGGAACCCCAGTGGGCACCCCACCTAACGCGATCGCTTTGGGTGCCCTATCCGCTGAAGGGATTCAGATCAGTTTTCTGCAGTGGATGGCCCTGGCCCTGCCCTTCGCTCTGATTGTGCTGCTCATTGTCTGGCAGCTCCTGTTGCGGCTCTTCCCCTCTTCGCAGGAGGAAATCAAACTCAACATCAACTCTACGTTCGATCTCAGTCTTCCTGCTAAAGTATTTTATTTCACCGCAGGGCTTACCGTCTTACTTTGGCTTACGGAACCTTTGCACGGCATGAAGTCCTCGATTGTTGGTTTTCTTCCTGTCGTACTTCTTCTCTCAACAAAGGTATTTGGAGTGAAGGACTTACAAAATATCCAGTGGCATGTTCTTTGGCTGGTGGCTGGGGGAATTGCTCTGGGGAAAGGGGTCAGCAGCAGCGGCTTGGATGCCTGGCTGATTGGCTTGGTTAAATGGGATGCCATTAACCCACTGATGATTACGTTCACCCTGGCCGTGGTCGCTTTGGTCATGAGTACCGTGATTTCCAATTCGGCTACAGCCAACCTGCTCGTACCCATTGGAATCAGTTTGGCCACCAGTGGCGCTGTGGATATCCCGGTGATGCAGGCAGCCTTCTTTATTGCCGTCGGAGCTTCACTGGCCATGGCCTTGCCCATCAGCACGCCTCCGAATGCGATTGCCTACAGTACCGGCGCCATTGAAACTAAGCATATGATCCTCGCGGGTTCCATCATTGGTGGGATTGGGGTTCTCCTCTTCGTCTTCGTGGCTCCCCAGGTCTGGCAGCTATTAAACATGATCCCGTAAAACAGATGTCCTCTAATCCATTTTTACGGATCACCGATGCAGACACCGGGAAAAGTACTTCCTCGGAGTTAACGGATCGCTTGCAAGCTCTTTTCCCTCATAGCCCTCACCGGGATCTACACAAAGGTGAATGGCTCTTTCGGGAGAGTGAGCCGTTGCATATACTCTACGTGCTGGAGGAAGGTCAGGTCAGTCTCTCCAAAAACATTCGTGGTGAAGAAACCGTTTTTCATTCAGACTCTGTAGGAAACCTGATTGGGTTGATGTCCCTGACCTCTGATGACCCACGCTCCTACTTCAGTTGTCGGGCGAATCAGCACAGCCGGCTCATCTGCTTTTCCCATGAGGATCTGCGTCAGGCAATGAGCTCCGACCATGATCTTGTGAACTTATTTCTGCGCACGCTGGTCATGGCGGCTACCCGCCGTAATCGGCACAGCGTGGACCGACATACGGAAGTGCAACATCTCAATTCCCTCTTGGCAGAAGAACGGGACACGCTTGCTCAAACGCTTCATGAGCTCAACAATACGCAAATGAAATTGGTGCAGGCCGAAAAATTGGCCACGCTGGGGCAACTGGTTGCCGGAATAGCCCATGAACTGAACAACCCCACCGCCGCCATCCAGCGCGCCGCATCCTACGTGCAGGAAAACATTCCGGCCCTCACCCGGGATCACCCCGACCACGAACTGCTGCAGCGCTTTGCCGGCCGCTTTGACACCCAGCGTCCCCTATCCAGCCGCGAACAGCGCAGTGCACGCAAAATACTGGAAACCAACGGACTGGATAATGATACGGCCAGACGTTTTGTGAGCATGGGACTCACGGATCCGATCGAGGTTCAGGAGCTGCTCCGCAGCAGCAAAGACCGGGAAAAACGGCTTCAGGATCTGGAAACGCTTTCTGAGATCTACAGCTTTCTCCGTAATATTCACTCCGGCTCTGAGCGGATCGGTCAACTGGTCTCCAGCCTGCGCTCCTATGCACGCAGCGGAACCACCCCGCAGGACGGCGTGAATGTCTATACCGGATTAGAGGAAACACTGACTCTGTTGGGGCACCGCATGTCCAATGTGGAACTGGAGCGGCAGTATGAGGACCTGCCGCTCATCACCTGCATTCCCGGGGAGATAAATCAGGTATGGACCAACCTGATCACCAATGCCATTCAGGCGATGGATGGGCGCGGCCGTCTGATTCTTCATGCCCGGGTCGAGGATCCCTGGCTACGAATTTCCATCGAAGACAGCGGCCCGGGAATTTCAGCGGAGCACCGGGCTCGCATCTTTGAAATCAATTTCACCACCAAACAGGGTAAAGGTGATTATGGCATCGGCCTTGGCCTACCCATTTGCAAACAAATCATCGAACAACACAACGGCCGTCTGGAGCTGGAATCCCAGCCCGGTCGCACCCGTTTCGATGTCTTTCTCCCTCTTGACAGCCCAGGAGTCCCCTCATGAATAAACTCGTCCTTCTCTCCATTGAAGATGAACAGGAAGTTCGCGATGCTCTGCTTCGTGATTTGAAACCCTTCGCTTCCGCCTTCCGTATTGAATCCGCAGAGGATATTCCCGAAGCCGAAGAAGTGATCGCCGAATGCATTCAGGAAGGAGACCGCATGGCACTTCTGCTTTGTGACCACATCCTTCCTGGCGAGGACGGTATCGATTTCCTGATCCGCTATGAGGACTCCAATGATGCCGGCAAAGCCCGTAAAGTACTCGTTACAGGACAGGCTGGACATGAAGCCACCATCCAGGCCATCAATCAAGGCAAGCTGAACTACTACGTTAGTAAACCCTGGAAGGTCGAAGAACTACATCAGGTCATCCAGGATCAATTGACTGAGTTCGTCATCGAGAATGACATCGATCCCCTCCCCTACGTGCAAAGCCTGGATGGGCCTCGCTTGTTAGATCATCTGGCCGGGTAAAAAAAACTGCGGGAGATCATCCTGCAGTGAAGAACGCAGCGGCAGGTTTACCCCCGCCGCCTTGCCCATAGCGCAATTAAAGCTGGTTGGTTTCCCGGGTAATATTCCGGCTCCATTTTACAGCGCCATCCTTGGGATCCAGTCGAGTGACATCCCCCCTGGAGCCACCCGCATACAGCGCAACCACTTTGCCGGAACGATCACGGGCAAGCGCAATCTGACTTCCCCCTGTGAGTTCGGCAGTCCACTGAATGTTTCCGGAACGAAGATCGATCGCACGCACAGTTCCATCCCAGAGGCCGACATAAGCCACACGCAGCTCCGGATCGACCTCCACATCACAAATTAGATCCGGAAGATCCACCGTATTTTCAGGAATCAAACCCACCGCCGCATCCACCGCAGCCCGATCCTCTTCAATCATACGTAGACGGATATCGCCCACCAGTCCTTCAAAGAAACGATAATCGCGTTTCCGTTTGGCACGACGCTCCGCTGGAATCCGGCGCATTTTATCCAGCAACTCTTTGTGAAGATCCGAAGGCACGGCAGAGATCTTCCGCCCGAAGGCCTGAATGTAGTCTTCTTTCCCATAGTTTCCGTAATTCTTGGTATTCTTCAATTCAGACTGAATGGTAGAAATCACCTGCGCATTTTCCTCCTGTAAGCGCCGCGCACGATCCCGCTCTGCTTTGGAGCCGATCTTCAAACGGTAGAGAAAGATTTTTTTACTCTGGGGCGCATACAGCACCAAACGATTCGGGTCGTTACCGGTGACCACCTGCAACGGAATCTGCTGTCCGGGATCCAGCGCTTTGGGTAGATCCACAGGACGGAACAAGCGGAGGATATTTCCGTTTTCATCATGAAGGTTGAACTGAGCATCCCGGGTTCCGGTGATCGCCCAGCGGCCGTTCGGCCCCACTGCGGAATAGAGATGCCACATGTTGAGGTTCACCCGCTTCGACATCAAACCTTCCCGGTCTTTCAACAAAGCAGGAGGCGTTTTACTCTTCCACTTCATCACTTTGCCATCAATCGTCTCCCGAAATTCCGTTTCCTTACCAGGACCCCAGATTCGGTAGCCTTCTTTAGGATGCATGACTTCCACATCGGTGAGGATCTTCCACTTGGGTTTTCCACTTCGGGCATCGACCAACATCACTTCTTCAATATACACATCAGCCCGCACCCGTTCTGTCGTTTTGTACTGGTCCTTCTTGTTCCAGCGGCCTTTGCTGTCCTTACGCATTTTGGAAACAGTCAGATCCATTTCCATATTTTTGTTCACCCGCTGCGCATTCAAGAGCACATAGTTTCCATCCGGACTGAAGCCAAATTCCGCAGAGGCATTCCCCCTAGGGCGGCTTTCCGTAGGCTGGTTAGAAATCCGCCAGCGCTCACGGCCATCTGCACCTACTGCCAGAATCCCTTCCGGCCCTACATTAAAGACAAACAAATCACCATTGGGACTAACCCCCAATTGCCGGTCCGTGTCCTTAAAGCTGTCCCAGGAAAAAGGGTTATCGCTCTTGTAGGTCATGGCAGAAGCTTTGTTCAGTTTGGCCTGCCCATTGTGCCATAAGGCGGCTCGTCCCATGAGCGAGAAGCCTGCAGCTACGGTTTTCCCGTCATTACTAATCCCCACATCACGCGGAGTTACCTGATTTCCCCCTCCAAAGAAGGGCTGGACCTGACCATCCGGGCTTAGGCTTCCTACAGGTTTCACCCAGCTTTTGGTTCCAACGGCCACGCCGCCTTCGCTTGCATGAATATCAAATACCGCGGTCCCCAGAATTTCCGTCATCCCCTGCCATCGTTGAGTGGCTGGAATCTCTCGACTGAAGGATACCGCACTCTGTTCGGGTAGGCGCAAACCCAGTTTCCGCTCTTTATGTTCCTGTACTTCACTGGGCGTCCACCGAAGTCGAACCTGCTCACGAGCGGCATAAAAGCGATCAGGTGAAACATTCCCTTTGCGCAAAGCAACCAAGGCTTCGGCTGCCTTCTTCAGGCCCTCAGGGTCTGAAGTCACCAACGCAAGCGCCGAGTCCGTTTGATCCAGAACCTGAGGCATCCATGCCAACACAGCCCGACCGTTTCGGCTGGGAGCTCCTGCCCACTGACGAGGAGCCACTCCAGCCCGCTCCATTTCCTGAAGCAAGGGCGTGCTCTCGGAACCCAGCATCAACACCGCGCCAGGGATATGGTAATTCGGCACCACATGTTTGTTCCGGTAATTCGCCATTTTCCCAGTCCAGGGATGCGCGGGTAACTGGCCTTTTAACAGAGCACCGCTCCGTTTGATCTCCGCGGAGATTCCGGATTTCCCAAGCAGTTGCTGCAGGGCCCGGGCCATTTGGGTATCCCGTTCCAGATTGGGATTCGGCGTAGACAATTTCGGAGCTTCATCCGCATTCTTGGAGAACTGAAAACGGCCATCATCAACCAGAATGGTGATACCACTCTTGTGCGTATTCAGCCATTCACTAATCTGATCCGGTCGATACAGGGTAACCGGAGATGCTTCCTGCAAGCGAAGAGCTCCCGGCGCTTGCAGCTCGAGTGTGGTCAGCACTTGCTGGCCCGTAATCGTATCCGTAACCTCCAAGGTCAAAGGGCTGGTCGCGGGCAAGGCCAGATCCGGTAAACGTCCACTGGCCGGCAAAGCACGGTGCACTTCACTCAAGAGCTTACCCTCTGCATCCTGCAATCGTACCCGCACAGATCCGAGCACCTTCATCGGAGAACCAGCTGCGTTTAACAATTCAAATCGTGCTTGTAAGCGATCTCCTGCACGCAGGCTTTCGGGCAAGCGCAAACGGGCAGACGCCACCTTCTGGGGATACAACGCATAGACCCGGCCTTCCACGGAATCCAGATTGGCCTCGAATACTACCCTGCCAGCTTCTTTGCGGATAGGAACTTCCTGCGCAGAGATGACATCATATACGGCGCCGATGTTTTCATCTTTCACACGAAGAGTGCTTCGAATCGGTTGAACTCCCGAATTAAAGAATCCCTGAGGTACCCGGAACTGATAGAGTTCCTCCTGGGTAGGCAGCGTCCAGTTTGAGGCAAACAAGAAGAAACCTTCTGCCCCCTCTTCCTCGGGTTTGTTGATATTTACAAACAACTCTGGCTGATCTTTTTTCACCATGGGTTCATGCAGTGGCTCAAAGACCCCAGCCAGCTTTTTAAACTGAGCCAGAGAGGGCCCGCGGTACTTCGCCCAGTTGTGATGGCCCGTCCAGTGAGAACCCTTCCAGGTGGCAGGCTTACCCTTCTCCAAATGCGTGTAGGTTGTGTGAATATCAATGGGCGCAACCCGCACATTGCGGTCCAGCCAGCCCCAGATGTATTTCCGGTCAATCTTGGCCCAGGTGGCAAAGTCTTCCTTCCACTCGGTTTTCATGCGGGGAGAACCATCTTTGTTCTTACGGGGATTACCCTTGTCATCCAGCACCGGCACTTGCTTGTTGGAAATCCCTTTGCCCTTCCATACTTCTTCCGGGTGATAGTAGTTGGGCGGTGGAGCTCCCACCACTTCGCCACCTTGTTTGACATACTGTTGGAATGCTTTCTTTTCAAAGGGGTAAAAATCCGGGCCGTGAAACCCTGGAGCATACACAATCGGGTATTTGGAAAATACCCCGTCATCCAGATCCCCATGGCTGACCATATGCACCTGATGATCCGCCATCAGCGCGGTCAGTAGGGCAATGAAATGTCCACGGGTCACCCCGGTTCCCCAGGGTCCACCATAGGGGCCTACATAGAGACCCACTTCACGAACCGGTTCCAATTTATTGAACAGATCGCTGTAGGTCACCAAAAACTCGCTCACCGAGCGCATCCGTTCATTGGCTGCATAGGTGGTCTGATCCGCGCCTTTATGCGACCAGGTCATGTTGCTGGTCTGATCAAAGTAGGTCTGGATCTGGCGCCCCCCCCACATCACCGAATCGCGCATAAAGCGGCTCGGCATGCCCATCTGTTTCCACAGACCTGCCCGGTACACGGCCATACCATTGTCCACCAAGGTACGGTTATAAAAGGTCGGAAGCAGATAAGGTTTGGGAACAGAATCCAAGTTCCATTCGGATACAGACACAGCGGAGGCGCCCTGTGTGTAGGCCGGATCCACATTAGGTGTCCGAATCCCGGTCCAGGCATGCCCCACTTTGGAGTGGTTCATTCCCAGGCGGTTGTGAATGGTAAACACGGAGGGAAATTCTTCCTCAACCATAGAGGTGAAGGTACCGTAGGCCCGTTCAATCCCCCTCAGCAGATGACTGGCGTAGAGGTAATTTTCATCCCCCTTTAAACTCTCTTTGCGATGCGAGCTTAATTCAGGCTTAGGAATATATTCCGGTGCTGCCGGGGCACTCAGCCCGGCAGCCTTCCAGCCTCCGGCCCAGAGCTGTTGCTGTTCACGAAGCGTCCGTTTGCCAAACCATTTTTTGCCATCCGCTTTATAACGCTCGCCCTGTTCACGCCAATAGGCATCCCAGGCTTTACTCTTCGTTTTGTCTTTCAGAAGAGCCTGCTGGTCTTTGGGCAGTTCTTTCCGGCTGGTCGGATACTTGCGGGGTTTGGAAGCTCCACGCATGCCGGCAGCCTCGGTACCTTCTTTCCACAGGCGTTCGCGAATTTCATTTAATTGCTCTGAGGCAATTTCCCCGGCACCCATGAAATCCATGTGCCCATAAAAATCGGTATACAAGGCTACAAAATTTGGATGCTGAGAGGCTCCTTGAGCCACATTGAGGTATTTCCGCCCCATCTGACGCATCTGATCTTCGACCACCGTGGGAATCGGCATATACACTTCAGCTTTATAGTCCTCGCCGTAACCAGGAGTAAGACCAAAAGCAATGCCCTGAGACATCAACTCCTGAAAGAACGCATGGGGAAGTGCAGGACGCCCCATAGCGGACACAGGAGGGAGATCCGGAGCATCAGCCTCAGGAAACTGCGGCTGCGGTCCCCGTACGGGCATATTCGCTGTATAAAAATTGTTCCAGAAGGAGGCCTGATGAATGCCTTTTTCAATCCGTTCAATCCGACTACGGCGATGCTCCAGACTCCAGGGCATTACGGAGCGGGAGGTGATCCCTCCACCATATCCATAGGGCATGGTATGAGCCCAACGTCCACCCCCGCTGCTGGGTTCGGGCGACACAATCTGAATTTCAAAACGATCTAACTTTCTGTCCCCGATATAAGCTTCAAGCGCATAGTTCCCCGGAGCCAGACTCTGGCTTTGCTCTGCCGGTAAATCCAGAACCAGGCTTCGTTCCTGTCCCGCAGGAGCTTCAACGGGGAAGCGCCCTAAACCTAATGCGGTTCCTGAGGGAAGAGGCTGCAGCCGCAGTTCCACATCAGCTTTCATGCCCCGCACATATCGGGCGGACACAAAGAAACGGATTTCTTCGCCCTGAGAGAACACACAACGGTTCCGTTCACTGTGAATCAGAATGGGTGCCGGATTTTTCGGATTCCGAATCACCAGCATCTGTTGCGCAACAAAGCCGCCAAATTTTTTCTGGTCCCGCTCCGCCTGCAGGGGAGTCGGCATACGCCCCTCATCATCGGAAACGGAGGCGATGATACGATACCAACCGGAAGGGAGATCTGAAGGGATGCCCACACGAAGTCGTCCGCCGCTTCGTTTTTGAATTTCCAAAGGCCTACTGGAATCCGTAAATAGGTTCCAGCGTTGTGGAACTAACACGAGATTCAATTCCCGTCCGTCCAGAGCCCCGTCTACTGCGCTGAACTTCCCTTTGCTTTCTTTCCCTGCGGTCAGAAGGAGATCACCGCTTCCTCCAGCCTGCCAACCAGGGGAGCTCTCAAGTTTTAAGGCACCAGGCCATGGGCTCGCGTGAAGGAGACATGAAAGGGCGAACGAACAAATACAGAGAATCCGAATCTTCATAGGAGGAAAAGGCTACCCAGAGCCTCGATGAAATTCAAGGGGTGGACATCGAGAAAGAACGCCTTTCTATAAGCCAGATCCCCCCGAAAATTGGCAAAAGTTCAACAAACTACCCTTCAAGAGGGAGCACCAAGTTCAATATTCTTATAATAAACATGCAAACTCTCTTTTTGCGGCATACCCGCTCTGAAAAAATACAGCACAGAACACAAAGTTTAACGAATGGAGCTCTGCGCATATTACAAACGAAAAGCTTCGCGATCAGGGCTTGTCCTTCAGACCAATGCAGTGTATAACGCCCAACCCGACACGCCGGAGTGGCGGAACTGGCAGACGCACCGGATTCAAAATCCGGCGGCCGCAAGGCCATGTGGGTTCGAGTCCCACCTCCGGTACCATTTTAAGAACTTTTAAGTAGACAAGTTCTATACGAATCTACTAGAGTTCCGACCCGATTTCCCGGTGGGATTGCGGAGCGGTCAAACGCATCAGACTGTAAATCTGACGACTTATGTCTTCGGAGGTTCGAATCCTCCTCCCACCACCATCTTCAGCCCGGCTCACAAGGCCGGGCTTTTTCTGTACCTCAAACCTGAAGGATCGGTAACCCATTCCAAGTAATGAGAATTCATTATCATTACAAAGGACTTCACATTACTCACTGAAAGCTTATGGCTATGGGCTCTCTAATGGAACTATTGGACATAGCCATTTTATCAGTCTTGGTGTTTAGCTATGTGCTCATCTCAGCACGATTAGAAAAAACACCGTGGACCTCAGCGATCCTGTTTACAGGGTTAGGCTGGCTGTTAGGGCCTACCCTCTTGGATCTGATCCGTTTTCAAGGCGACTTGGAGCATTTAAAAGAACTGGCCGAATTAACCTTGGCCTTGGTCCTTTTCAGCGATGCAGCTTCGGCAAATCGCTCTGCCTTAGGAAAATACAAATCTCTTCCGCTGAGACTTCTCTTATTGGGACTCCCTGCAACCGTGGCCTTAGGGATGGCAGCTGCTTTTCTGCTCTTCCCCGATCTACACTGGGTATCCATCGGATTACTTGCCGTGCTGCTGGCCCCCACGGACGCAGCTCTAGGGAAAGCGGTGATTGTCAGTCCGGATGTGCCTGTACAGGTCAAGGAATCTCTGAATGTGGAAAGTGGGCTCAATGACGGCATATGTGTTCCGGCTATGCTGTTCCTGCTCATGTTGGATCCAAGCGCATCCGCATCCGATTTGGTGGGCCAATTCTCCACACTACTCGTTCGGGAATTAGGCATCGGTCTACTCGTGGGATGTGCACTAGCCTGGGTCGGTTCTCAAGGTATGCGCATCGCTCAGAAGAAAAAAACCATTTCAACCGATTGGCAACGCCTCTGTTTACCTGCATTAGCCTTTAGTTGTTATTCGATAGCGCAGCTATTGGAAGGGAGTGGGTTTATCGCATCGTTTTGCGGGGGGATGCTCTACGGATTTCTCGACCGAAGACATGATGAAGAAAATCTTCTCTCTACGGAGACCATGGGGAACGTATTTGCGATGTTCACATGGATGGCCTATGGCGCGTTAATCGTGGGCCATTATTGGCAGGATTTTCGCTGGCAGATTTTGGCTTATGCTCTCTTGAGCCTCACCCTGATTCGAATGCTCCCGGTGGCCCTGAGTCTCATTGGAACATCGCTCACGGTCACAGAGAAACTATTTGTCGGGTGGTTTGGACCTCGAGGGTTGGCTTCTGTGGTGTTCGGCATGCAGATTTTCTTTTCTGAAGTGGATGCAAAGCAGGAAATTATTCTATGTTTTGCGACCACCGTGACCCTGAGTATTCTGCTCCACGGACTCAGCGCTAAACCCTTTATTCGGTTCTTAGGTTCAACACCGCCTTCCTCAGCAGGCAACACATGAATTGGATGAATCTTTCACGATCTACCAAGAATCATGGGCTTCGACTATGCGCCCTTCTCGTTCTGTTTCTGCACAGCTCCTGCACGACCGTGGGACCGGATTACAGCGAACCTACAGCAGGTTGGATCGACTCCTGGGAACGCGACGTTCTCTCCATACAAGCCGAAGATCAGAGCACAGGAGAACTCTCCACCTGGTGGCGGAGTTTTGAGGATCCAGTACTTACCGAATTGATCCTCCTCGCTCATAAACATAACCCCGGCCTGAGAATTGCAGGTTTACGCATTCTGGAGAGCCGGGCCGCTCTCGGAATTTCAACCAGTCTCCGCTACCCACAATCTCAACAAGCCTCAGCTTCACTCTTGGGGGTATCTCAGCAAAATAGAGATGGAGGAAATTCCCAGGAATTTACCCAGGGAGAGGCCTCTGTATCGATTGGCTGGGAACTGGATTTCTGGGGGAAATTCCGACGAAGTATTGAATCTGCTGATGCAGCGTTTTTTGCATCCATTGCAAATCAACGTGATGCGCAAGTCCTGCTTAGCGCTCAGGTCGCAGATCTCTATTTTGCCTATCAAACCACAGCCCTGAGAATCCGCATTGCTGAAGAAAACGCTGAGATTCAGAAACGAAGCCTGGAAATTACAGAGAAGCTCTTTGATAATGGACAAATTGACGAGTTGGATGTCCAGCAGGCCAAAACCCAATACAATGCCACTCTCTCCACGATTCCGGATCTAGAAAGCACACGATTCCAACTCCGGAATGCACTATGCGTCCTGCTCGCGCGAGCTCCCGGAGATCTCCCTGAACTAAAGGCTCTGCAAGATCTGCCCAGGTCTTCCTTCTTCCAAGTTCATACCGTTGCAGCTGAACTACTCCTCAGAAGACCTGACGTACGAGCCAGCGCCTTTCAAGTTGCCGCTCAATCGGCTCAGGTGGGCCTGGCGGAAGCTGATAAATATCCCAGCATCTCTCTGCTGGGCTCTTTGGGGATCAGTGGCAGCAGCATTAGCGGCTCCGAAGACCGGATCAGCCTCGGCATCGGCCCCGCATTTACCTGGAATATTTTTGATTATGGCCGCATTCGGAACAGTGTCCGGGTCGAGGATGCCGGATTACAAATTGCCATCGAAAACTTTCAGAGTGTCCTACTCCTTGCTGCACAGGAAATGGATGACGCCTTTATCAGCTTACAGCAAAGCCGTGCGAAGCAACTCCCCCTAACCGAATCCGTCAAAGCTGCTCGCCGTTCCTTAGACTTGGCCAACAAGAGTTACCAAGAAGGACAGGTTGATTTCCAACGTGTTCTGGATACGCAACGCGCATTTGCCTCTCAAAGTGAAGCCGAAGTGGTCAATTTGGGTGTACAACTGAGTGCCCTGATAGACCTATACCGATCTCTCGGAGGTGGCTGGAGTGACACACCAATTGAAAATCTCCTCCCAGAGGAAACACGGAAGCTGATGGAAGAACGAAGTAACTGGGGGAACTTGCTGCGAGCCCCCCTGCCTAAGCTTCCTTCCGATGGACCTGTCCCCCAGGAGAATACCGATAATGAGTGAAGAACATCCATCCGCCCCCCTTGAATCTTCTCCCGATGCGCCTTCTACTGAAGACAACAACAGCTCGCCTGCCGTATCAGAAGACGGAAAAACCGAAGCAAAAGCGAAGCTTCAAAAGATTCAGCGCCTGCTCTTAGCTTTTATTGTTCTGAGCCTGCTCTGGTATCTCTTTGCAGATCGCTACACACCCTATACGAATCAGGCCCGAATTGAGGGCTTTGTTGTCGGGGTCGCACCAAAAGTTTCCGGGGTGGTCACGAAAGTCTTTATCGCAAACAATCAGCTGGTTCAGGCAGGGGCCCCTCTCTTCGAAATCGATCGTTCACAATACGAAATCGCTCTGGAGAAAGCTGAGTCCGATTTGGAAACGGCGCGTCGTCAGGTTGGCGCCGGAGATGCCAATGTCGATGCGGCCAGTGCCAATCTGGCAGCAGCCAAAGCCAATTTACAAAAAGCGGAACAGGATAATGCCCGTCTCGAGCGTCTTCATGCGGATGACCCTGGTACCGTCTCCGTACGTCGTTTGGAAATGTCCCGTGCAAGCTTGGAAGAAGCAAAAGCGGGGGTCAGCGGAGCCGAAGCTACGGTGCGTCAGGCCATCGAAGCCAAAGGCGGGAACAATGATGAGGAGAATGCCCTCCTCCGTACCGCACAAAGCGCTGTTGCCAAAGCCCAACTGGATTTGAAGAATACGCAAATTACCGCGGAAACCGCGGGAGTGGTCACCGACCTGCGAGCTGAAGAAGGGCAGTTTTCTGGTGCCGGCACTCCGGTCGTGACTCTGATCGCCAAAGACCGAATTTGGTTAAACGCCGAATTCACCGAAAACAACCTGGGACGAATGAGCGCAGGGACCCGTGTCGAAATCACTTTTGACATTATGCCTGGAAAAGTATTTCGGGGCAGTGTGGAGAGTATAGGCCCCGGAGTTAGCGCTGGTAAAAGCAACTCTCCCGGAAAGCTCCCAAGTATCGATAATGATCGGGATTGGCTACGGGAAGCTCAACGTTTTCCTGTGATCATTTCCCTGGAGGACGAGTCCCTTGAACCGCATGCCGAGCAGTTACGGATTGGCGGACAAGCCAGTGTGATCGCATACACCGGTAAAGGGGGACTGCTCAAAATGCTGGGGTGGTTTTACATTCGTTTCCAAAGCCTGATGAGCTTTGCGTATTGATTCATTCCCAGGCAACACCCTGTTTCAGCTCCTTCCCAGATCACACAGCCCGCAGCCTTCCCCCTGTCGCCAAGTGTACCGGCTGGGTTTGACGGTTGCACTGTCGGTGTTGTTTGCCTATGCGGCTGGAATCTCGCTTCCCTATCTTGCTGCGATTTTTGCGATGAAGCTAGGTAGCAAGCTGGCAGCACCGTTTTCAGGAAAAAAGACACTTCTCCTTGTCATCCTTCTCCTCATGACCACGGGAAGTGGATTGGCCATTACCCCTATTCTTACTCACTACCCCAGCCTGGGTTTGAGCTTGGTGTTTATAGGCGTTCTCGTGGCAAACCTGCTCTCAGCGGTAAAACAGCAAGCGGCCTTAGGTGCATTACTTACCATTGGTCTGACCTTGGTAGCAGCTGCAGGAACGATGAATCTGGAAATTGCCCAGAGCGTAGTCCAAACTCTGGCCCTCTGCATGCTCATTGCCATTGGTAGTCAGCACCTGGCCTGCAGGTTCTTCCCCATGCATCCGATGGAAGAGCAACCAGCCCCTGAATCGTCACGAGCGGATCTTCCAGCGTCCTGGATTGCTCTCAGAGCAACTCTCATCATCTTTCCAGCCTTCATGGTCGCATTGATCAACCCGAGTCTCTACTTACCTTTGATTATGAAAGCGGCCTCGTTAGGCCTTCAGGAATCTATCCAGTCCGCTCGCCATGCGGCCCGCGAATTATTAGGCTCCACCCTGCTGGGTGGAGCTATCGCCTTAGCGTTTTGGTATGTACTCAAAATCAACCCCAGCTTGTGGATGTTTTTCCTCATCATGCTTTGGGTTGCCATCTATGGAGCCGCAAAAATCATCCAGCTTACTCCTTCGCGTTTTTCCCCCTCGTATTGGGTGAATACCCTGATCACCTTGATGATCTTGTTGGGCCCGGCGGTAGAGGACAGCGCAGGAGATGAGGATGTATCCCATGCCTTCCTAATCCGGATCACCCTGTTCCTTGTGGTCACTTTCTATGCAATCCTTCTGGTGGGGGCCACGGATTCGCTCTACAAACGGAAACACAGCCCCATAGCGCTTCCACAGAATCTCTAACATCAGCCAGCGCAGAAAACCTAACGTCCTAGCCCCAAGAAACTCTTATGACCCCTACCTACGATCTCATTGTTATCGGCTCCGGCCCTGCAGGTGAAAAAGCCTCCATGAAAGCGGCTTACTATGGATATAAGGTCGCGGTGGTGGAAAAAACAGATGAATATGGTGGCGCGGGTACCAATACAGGGACGCTCCCCTCGAAAACCTTGAAAGAAACAGCGGTCTATTTCTCTGGTTACGACGAGAAAGGTCTGTTCGGTGTAGATAAGTCGCTGGATCGCAATGCAGATGCTCAGGACTTTTTCTTCCGCAAAAATCAAGTGGTCGACTCTCAGGAACAGAGCATCGAGGATAATTTCCGCCTACACAACATCGATACTTTTGTCGGAACGGGAAGCATCGTGGATGCCCATACGGTGAAGGTAGAGGGCGAAACAAGCCAGGAACTCAGCACTCGCTTTATTTTGGTCGCCACGGGATCATACCCCTTCCACCCTCCGGGTATTCCCTTTGATAAAGAGTTTGTTCACGACTCCGACAGCATCCTCCACATCAAACGCATTCCCAAAAGCATCGTGATTGTCGGGGCTGGCGTCATTGGCTGCGAATACGCAACCATTTTCGCCTACATGGGCGCCAAGGTGACGCTGGTGAATGGGAGTGACGAAATTTTAACATTTCTGGATCATGAAATCCGGGATGCTCTTCAGGCAAAAATGGAATCCGACGGCATTCGCTTCCTGTTTGGAAACCGGGTTGAAGAAGTCACCATTCTTCCACATGAGCACGAAGATAATGTTCACGCCATCCTCACCAATGGAGATCCCTTGGAAGCCGATATGTTTCTCTATGCTGCCGGGCGCAGCGGAAGCAGTTCCGGCCTGGGGCTGGAAGCCTTGGGTGTGGAGATAACGAAGCGGGGATCGATCTGCGTGGATAATTGTTACGCGACCTCCGTACCTAACATCTATGCTGCCGGAGATGTCATTGGCTTCCCCTCTCTAGCCTCTACCAGCATGGATCAGGGCCGCGTCTGTGTAACCCATATGTTCGGTCTGCATGGACAGGAAAAAATCAGCGACCATTTCCCCTACGGAATTTATACCATTCCGGAAGTATCGGTATTTGGGGTAACGGAAGACCAGGCGGAGGAACAGGGAATCCCCATCGTCATCGGCCGCGCGCGCTATGCAGACAGCTCCCGGGGGAAGATCCTGGGCGCGAAAGAAGGCCTGCTGAAACTCATTGTCGAAAAACATACCCGCATCGTACTGGGCGTGCACATCTTCGGCAGTTCCGCCACTGAGTTGATTCATTACGGCATGAGTGTGGTGGAGAATCGGGAAACCCTCTCCAACATAACCAGTCGGGTCTACAACACGCCTACCCTGCATGAACTTTATAAAAATGCGGCATACAATGCCTTCATCGCAGGACACTACCTGGATCATCCCACTGGCCATTAACCAAGGACTTGGCTTAAATTATGTCATCTGCAAAACGAGAAAACATCTGGGTTAACCTCCTGTTGAATGTCATTCTTCCCTCCCTGCTGCTAGCGAAAGGAGGGCAATGGAGTGGCCTCGATCCTGCCCCGGTGCTCATGCTGGCCCTAAGCTTTCCCTTAGCCTACGGGATTTACGACGCACTGGCCCGAAAGAAAACCAATCTCTTTTCCATTATCGGATTCGTCTCGGTGTTGATTACCGGTGCCGTCGGGCTGATTGAGAATGTGGATACTCGGTGGATTGCGGTGAAAGAAGCCGCCATTCCTTTGCTCTTTGGTATCGCTATCCTCATCAGTGGACGAACCAAAAAACCCTTGGTGCGGAGTTTAATGTTCTCCCCCGAGCTCTTCGATGTGCCTCGTATCGAAGGCCTCCTCAAGGAAAAAGGAAACGAGAACGCCTTCGAGAAGGTTCTCGCTTCATGCCAGCATTGGCTGGTCGGATCTTTCCTCCTCAGTGCGATTCTCAATTACGTTCTCGCAGATTGGTTGGTCAAAAGCCCTTCCGGCACCGAAGCTTTCAATGAAGAAGTCGGTAAAATGACCGCATTAAGCTGGCCAGTCATTGCGGTTCCCACCACCTTGGTGATGATGTTTGGTTTGATAAAACTGGTTAAAGGAATTGAGCAAAGTACTGGAGAACAACTTGATCAGTTGCTCCATCCGGAACTTCGGGAAAAGCAGGCTCAAAAAGATGCGGCCGCGGCACAAAAACTAAGCCAGGACACGCCGAACGAAGAACGGAATCCATGAACCAGTAGGATTCGCTCCCCTCCCCTTCGTTCCGTGGAACAGAGTGCTTCTCTTGTTCCTCCGCAGGGCCCCTTTACACTGGTAATATGAATAAACATACACAGCAACAGGGCTTTACCTTGATCGAAATGCTGGTGGTCATTGCCATCATTGTTTTGCTCACTGCTATTCTCGTTCCCAGTGTGAATGGGGCTCTTCAATCTGCAAAATCGACCAAGTGCAAAGCCAACTTACGACAAATCGGGTTAGGCTTTACCCTCTATAGCATGGAGAACGGGGGCAAGCTCCCCTTCCAGCAACGGGATGGCAGTACGACCTGGCATACCGAAGTCGCACCCTATCTGGAGGGATATGATAACGGGGACTACTATAATCTTGCCTTGCAGGACCGCCGCCCCCCCGGAGTCTATGCCTGCCCGACCTCCAGAAATACGGTCCGGCCTGGTAACTACGCGGACTACGGTATGAACTACCTTGTGAATGATCACGGCCAGACCCAAAGCTTCCCTCAACGAATGATTGAGGAAATTCCAAGTGATGTGATTCTGCTGGCCGATTCCATAAACTGCTCTCGCAGACTGAGTATCTATCAAAGCGATGCCGCCTTGGATGGCCGCCATCGCAAAGGCACAGTGAATGTCCTCTTCAACGGTGGCTCCGTCGGCAGCGGTACGATCGCCACGCTGTACACAGATGTGAGCGGTGACCGCCGCACCCAAGCTCCCTGGGGCTGGTCCAGCCGCCGGGAATAACCTCAAAGCTGTGGCATCGGAGCGGACTTGATGACATCGGTCAGCTCCCGATGCCACTCCACATCCCGCCACATCCCCACAAACTGGGGGCCACAGAAATTGCTGGTGGCCACGGCAAGCCAGCGCCCACTCGCAGCGGCATGACGAGTGCCGTTTGCACAGAGTTCTTTAATCCACTCCCAGTCCAGCAGGGGCCAATCTTTGTAATCTACGATCCCCCAGCATTCGGTGGTGATGAGAGGTTGGTTCAGTTCAAGAGATTCCGCTACCACCTTATCAATGTGGGACTCCTGCAACCGCAGCCAATAAGATGGGTCGGCCTGATAGATCTTCTCGGCATCCTCCACCAGGCTTTCATACCCCGAGGAATCAAAGAGCTGGTAGGAATAGTTCAGCCGGGAATAGAATTCATCCTGATTCGCATGGCACATCCACACATGTGGCTCCAGAAAATCAAAAGCTGAGCCGAAAAAGGCTTTCTGTTGCTCCTCTGCCCGGAGCAAGCCCACGTAAGAGAAGGTCATCGGGATATCCGGATAATCCTGTCGCAACGCATTCAAGGCCGCGTCCATCCAGAGCAATGAATCCGCATAGGTGATGCGAAGGAATCCTTCATCCCGTCGTGGTTTGAAAAAAGGAGCCCACATCTTAAAGGGCCATTCATTACACAAGTCCACATACAGTATCGTGTCCAGCAGGTCCTGAGCGGCAATCGAATCCAGCGTTCGACTCCAGATCTCTGCATGCTTCTGCGGGGACATGATGTGATTCAAACCGCTCTCTTCCACTTTTTGAAACCAGGAAGATAATCCAACTTTGATTCCCCGTTCTGCGCACTTGCGTAAGAACAGATTCAAGTTGGGCTGCACTTGTATCCTGGTTTTCGCAGGTGCGCCCCAGAGCTGTTGATTCCAGGGCGCTTTGGTTGTCCATACCCGTTCGGGATCCAAGGCAAGCAGATGAGGGTAGGCATCGATGCGCACGGCATTATAGCCCCGCTCACACAGTTCATCCAAAGCCTGGTCCCAATCCTCATAGCCCGCCCCCGGCCAACGGCGCTCCAGCCAGGAAAAATCCCACATGGTGATCGCCAGGGGTTCCTTCAGATCAGAGAACATCATGATGTCGTCCCAGGAGATGTTTCAATTGGATTTCCGTTTCTGCCATCCGGACTGGGAATCCTGGCCGAATTGCTTCTGCCACTCTTCCAGAGAAATCATCTCAAACCCGTAATCCCCTCCAATGGAAAAAACGGTCTCTTTTGCGGTATGTGAAAAGTGATTTGCCTGGGACCAGAGCGTGGGCAGGAAATCGCTCCTGTACATGGGAGCCGCACTGTGGGAGCTCATCACAATCAGACCGGCTTCCATCCGGTCCCCCTGAAACCAGTCGACCTGCACCTCTTTCGGAGGTTCCACCCGGGTGCCCCAGATCCGGTTATTGGTGATCGTCACATGCTTCACTGATCCGGCAAATCGCTTCCCGTTAAAAAATCCCCCGCAATTTTCCCGGGGTCGGGTGCGGATCATGACCTGCCCGTGACTGTTGCCCCCGATTTCGTTTCCGGCCAGGGTGACATGCCGGCTTTCCGCAATCAGTACGCCACCATGATTTGTACCGTGGTAGGCCGTGTGCCCATTGCGCAGGAACTCGGAATCCTGGACCAGGAAGGGTCCTACAGAGGCTTCGATGTAGAGACCCGCGCTATAGTTGTCGTTGGCTTTGATGTTCCGGATGACAAAACGCTCGTGCTGCCAGTCCAACCAGAGACCTGCCGCCTGATTCCGGAGAAACTCCGAATCCCGGATCAGCACATCCCCGCACTGCCAGATCTTGGTCCCCGCCGGAGCCCAGTCGTAAAATTTTCCGTAGCCACCAATCCGCCAGTTGTTGTCGTTGAAGCTGCATTCGGAGATCTCCAGAAAACGCATCCGGGCAGGACTGCTTCCCGCGCTCCCATTGTCACTGAAACTACAGCGCTGCAGATGGACGTGATGATAGTTCCCGATCGAGGCTCCGCCACTGTTGTTTCCCGTGAAGATACAGTTCTCGATAAGCAGGTTTTGGGAGACGTTATCATGTTCGTGATGGCTTCCGGTGGCGGAATTCCCAAACACAGCCACGGCGAAACGTTTCTCCACAGAATGCTGTTTGCCGTTGGAGGCATGGGCAAAGGTCACATTACGCAGAACCAGGTTGTTCACCTGCCGCGCCCAGAAGATCTGTTGCCGAACAGAGACTTCCACAAGAGCCTGCTCCAGCGAAAGCCCCTCCGGTAGACGCATCCAGAGCCGGTCTCCTTCTTCATCCACCCAAAAAGAACCCGGCCCGACCTCCTCTTTAGACGCCACCTGGGTGAGACGTTTGTCATTGACCCGGACGATTTCGCAGCGCCGCCCCAAGTCGTTCTTGATGTTGTAATTGTTGTCAAAGGCGGCCAGTCCCCAGTCATAGGGCCAGTCTGCATAGAGAAGACCGTTTTCTTCTTTCCAGTCGCTCCACACATCGGCTCCAGAAATGACGACCTTGCCCTCCCCTTCCAACACGGTTGCCGAAGCGGTTCGGGGCTTGATGATCTTCATCTCCTCGCGATAGACCCCTTCCCGGATGAGGACCTTCATCGCAACCTCGGGTTCTGCATTCAGCAGGTCAATGGCATCACGGATCCGCTTCACATCCCCCTTCCCGGAAGGGTCCACGACGATGGTTTTCTGAACCGAGTTTTCGTCGATCTGTACCGATGCCGAGAGCAGCGGGGCGAAGATGAGGATCAAAAAAGGAAGGAAGGATGTGTGCATAGGATCTCCAAGGGTTTTGTGGAGTATAGTCTGCACACGGTTCTGGGCTGAAGCCCCTGTAGCTGTTACACGGAACAGGAAGCTGGGGGGATCGGACAGCTCGGACAGGGCGGACGGGGCGGACGGGGCGGACGGGACGGACGGGGCGGACATATCGCTCCTCTTGCGTGGAGCCACAGGATCTGTCCGATCTGTCGGACCTGTCTGATTCCCCATTTAGCGCCCAGTCCTGCGCCGGTATAGCTGTTCGCTAAAGCCTCCTTCGTTTTCAAACTGTTTCATTTGCCCCTGAAGTTGCCGCCAGATAAGGCAGGTGCATTGGTGGATAAGACAAAGCAGTGCATTGGCTACCGGTTCAGGGTCTGCCCGAGCAATAAACTGCAATAAGTTCTCAGTCCCCCGCAAAACGACGACCCCGTGTTTAGCTCGAATCCTTGGAGCTTCAGAATACCTAAGGCGTCTGCGCATCTCGAGACAACGAGGATCATCAACGCACCACACTTCCAAGGCCCGCTGCCGTAAAAAAGCTTCTAAGTCCGGAAGCAATTCGTCCCGCAGACTGGCCCGGGCGACATTGGTAAGTAACATTTCCGATTTCCGTGAAGTTGCCGCAGCCCCACTGCCCTCACCCAAATTGCGTGACCCACTTCGGGCCGCCTGTACAAGTTGTTCTCTCATCCTGGGACTATCCCGGTAAAACCGGTCACAAAACACCACGGTAGCATCATAAATCAACTCGGCCAGTTGGTACGTTTTCAGATGTTCATAACCACCAAAAGGATGAAAGGGATAATCCGGCATGTTTAAATTTTGCTATACATATGATTCACCCGTCAACTATAAAGGCATCAACCAACACCCCAAAAAAACAACCCGATCTGTCCGCCCTGTCCGATCCCCAAACCAAAACACCCCGGAACCCCGGGGCGTTTCATCAGAACCAAACAAAACCAAGCTCAGCGTTTACGCCGAGCATAGAGCAGCGCCACAAAGGCAATTCCGAGCAGAGCCATGGTGGAGGGTTCAGGAATCGCCTGCAGGCTGTCTAGGGTGGTAGCACTGACACTGGCATCCTTATGAAAAACAATCCGGTCCAGCTGTAGATCATTTTCACGCCCGGCAATGCTGAAACCTACGTTGTTTCCGCCTATGGCCTGAGTTGCGTTCACATTGTAAAGATTTACATTGATCGTTGAGGTCCCCTCTACCCCTGCTCCTCTGGCAGTTGCCGTGTTGCTCAGACGAACCCACTCATAGGCGTTGCTGCTAGAAGCACCCATGGTATTCGAAATTTCATCCGCAGCTCCACCCCAGTCGGAGCTCGAAGGAATGAACATACTATCATTCTCACCCGCCCCCGAAAACTCAGCCTGAATATGAACGAAGAGGTAATAGTCCCCTGAAGAAATAAAATCCAACACGTAGTTGAGCTTGTCCGTATCCGCAGCGGCACTTGCATTGCTTGCCGCGGCATCGATGCCATTGGTATCCGCATACACCATCACATCGCCGGCCAAAGAAGGACTGGTCACGGTATCGGACAACTGTGTCCAGCCTCCGCTCGTGCTGTCAAACTGAGTGGCGTCAAAGACCAGATAATCTGTATCGGTCTGCGTCAGCACAGCTGCCTGCAGGGAAAGTCCCAGGATTCCAAAAATACTGATCAGCCTGATTTTCATAAGCACGTCCTCGGATGAAAGGTGGATTCAAGCAACCTAACAGGCTTCGAGAGCATCCGACAAAACCCCTTTTCTGTTCCCCGGAACATTTACACAATACCCTTCCAGCTACCTGTTACCTGTAACATCCTTTCCCATTCGCCGAAATGGCCGGCGATCTGTAGAATGCAGGGCATATGAAATCAATACTTGTGAGTTCCAGCCTGCTTCTGCTGGCAGCAGGCTGCGGCCGTACCCCGCCTCCTCCGCAGCAGGCCACACCCTCCCCCCCTGCGCTACAGGAGGCCTCCGCCCCCAGCCCAACGCCTCTTCCCTTTGCCCAATATCCTGTTGAACTCCGCAGCACCACCCCCCATTCGCAGCTCCGATATGCTCCCAGCTACAAACTGAACCCGGGGAGCGCCGGGCTCACCGCTGCCGACGTCCCGGGTCCTGACGGCATTGTCTATCCCGATTTTTCCCGTGCGGGGCTCAAGGCGGACGCCAAAAGCGGTCTCAGGACCTTTCCCGTCTCGGAGTTTGGCGCTGCCGTGAACGATGATGAGGATGATGCATCCGCTTTTCAGCAGGCACTGGACGCCGCCAAAACGGCCGGAGGCGGTATTGTGCTCCTGGAGAAAGGTGTCTACGATCTGCATCGGCCCATTCGCATCACCGGAGACCACATTCACCTGCGCGGCCCAGGCAGGGATCTCTGCACCCTGCGCTTTGACTACAAACTGGAACGGGAGGAAGTGCGGATTGTATCGCCGGCTCCGGGGGAGAGCATCAGCCGCAACGATGTCATTGAAATCCATTCGCACCCCCGCCGTCTCGAGCAACATATTCTACTGGTGAACGGGAAAGAGGTGTTCCGCCGCGGAGCCGACACCAGTGGCGGGGACCGCTTCTCTCTCGTCTATCCGGTTTCTGCCTTGAAGCTGAGTCCCGGTCCCGTGCGTATCCAGGCCTTGGTGGAACGCTTTGACGGCACGCGGACGGAGAGCAGCCATGAGGTGACTTTCGTCAAAAAACCGGCCCAGCCCGGTTCCCTGCGCTTCAGCCACAGCGTGGGGGCGATTGAGATTTTTGGAGATCATTACAGCACACGTCACAACAGCCGGCCTGTTACGCTGACCCAGCCGGCACGGCGGGGGGATGAGCATCTGGCGGTCAGCGACAGTTCCACCTTTGCCGAGGGCCAGGTGATTCTGTTGGAGACAAAAGCGGATGAAGCCTTTCTGCAGAAAACAGCCAGTGCACGCACAGATTTTCATCCCAAAGTCATGCTGCAGGTCACCGCAGTGGCCGAAGGCCGCATCCAGCTGGACCGTCCCCTGCGCATGGATTTTCCGGGCAGCCCCCGGGTGCGCCGCATCTATCCCGTGCAGGGCGGAAGCGTCAGCGGTTTCAGTTTCGAACAGAGCCGCAAGCAGTGGATCAATGCCATTCAGGCGCATACGGTAATGAACATGCAGTTCCGGGATCTGCGCATTGCCAAACCCGGCCGCAATCCGATCACGCTGGGCATGGCCCTGCACTGTGAGATCCGGGACAGCGAATTCGGCCGCCCCTGGTATACCGGCGGCGGAGGCACCGGCTATCTGGGCTTTTCCGGCACTTGGGAATCCCTGATCGATAACATCGATGCGACAGAACTGCGGCATGCTCCAGTCATCCAGGCCTGGGCCTCCGGCAACGTCTTCCGCAACAGCCGGCTGGTGAAGAGCGATGCCAATTACCATATGCTGTGGGCGCATGAAAATCTGATCGAAGGCTGTGACATTGATGCGGCCCGTGGCAGTGGTTCCTATGGCTACGCCTTCTTTGCGCAGAAACCGGAAATGGATATTCACGGTCCAGGTGGCGGCCCCCGCAATGTCATCTATAACAATCGCAGCCGTTCCCCGGGCACGGCGGTGCTGCTGGGCGGAAGCAATGAGAACTGGATCATTGTGCACAACCGTTTCCAGGTGGAGAAAGGCCCGGGCATGCGTTTCCGCCGACACAGCTTTGACCACATTGTGTGGAACAATGAGCTGCAGCTGCCTGCCGGTACAGCCGGATTTGTCCTGGAGGACCCCGATTGCGTAGGCATTGAAGTGGTCGGCAACCGGGTCTCCGGCGCTGACAGCCTCTTTGGTGGGGAAGTGCCTCCGCAGATCGATGAACAGAATCATCTGGCCCAGGCCACAGAGGCCTCCCCCCTGCTTTTTCCGCCTTCGCTCTATGAGTGGCAACAACAAACCCTAAGGAGATCCGAATGAAAACCCTGCCCATCCTGATTGCCCTGCTCAGCTCTGCCTGCTGGGCCCAGGTCATTTTCCAGTCCGACTTTGAAGAGGACACCCCGCAGACGGGGAAAGCGATTAAAAAGATGTCCAGCAACGATGCCAAAATCGACGTAGTCAATTCGGTCCGTGAATCCGCCGCCCGCAGCGAGGTGGGTGCTAACCGCGCGTTGGTGATTCAGGGCGGCGAAGAAGAAAAACATGCCTGGCAGCCGGCGGGGGATATTACGCTTCCCGATCTCAAAGAGGGCTACATCTATGTGGGATTCATGCTCAAGAATGCCTCATTTGATGCCTCCCTGTTTGGCATTCAGGTGTCACACAATCAGCCCGGGTACCGCTACAGCGTCTATCAGAGTATGCGCCTTTACCCCACGCACATTTCGCTGTCCGGCACCGGCCGCGGCCTGGGCAAAGAGCAGCTTTCCTCCGGAAAAGATGCTAAATGGATGAAAGTGGAATGGATCTTTCCCACACCCGGAGCCGAAGGAAATCCGCGGCTGATTCTGGACGGCGTGGATCAGGGCGAGATTGCGCTGAAACCCGGATCTGACGAGATTGACAGCATCAACCTCATCCGGGTCTGGCTGCCGGACCGGCGTGGAGAGGATACCAAATTCCTGATCGATGATGTCATTGTAGCCAGTGCCCCGAGTCTGAAGGAACTCAGTGCTCTGGTCAAACAGAACCCCAAACCAGCGATGCCCTGAATCCAATCAGCTACGCCTTGCCCCCCAGCCTGTTCTTCGGAAGGGCTGGGGCTTTTTTTTCATAGTGGAATTTTCCGCCGAGGGACGCGGCGCATCCTCTCAATAAATGGACGCGGGCCGTCCCGGCCCGGGCAAGGCCACTCAGTTCTCCTTCCCGCCGCGGGACGCAGCGCCTCCTCCTCCCTGTCTCAACCAAGCCGCACCGACCTCCTCCGCGTTCATTTCTCTGGGCCGGACCATGCGTTTCATCGCTTCCCCGCGGCTGAGCAGTTCAAAGCCCTCTGGAAAAGGGTCCGTATTCCGTTTCTGCTCCTGGAAATACCCATTGCCTTCAAACAGAGTGTCCCCATAGCCCTGTGCCATGAGTAACAACTCGCTTTCACCTACAAACACATTGTTCTGCACACGATTATTCTGTGGCGGAACGACCAGATGTTCCCGGTTGGGACGTTCCTGATTGTGTGCGCCGTAGACCAGGCCCCGGCGCACGGGATCGAGAAAGACATTTCCTTCGATCACGGAATCCGAAAGGGCTTCAAAGGAACGGCCCGCATGTTCCACATGCTGCCAGTCACTGCCATACTGGGTGAGGATGCCGTAGCTGTGGGTCTGCTGGAAAAAATTGCCGCGGATGTGGTGTCCTCGTCCGTAGGTCACTAAGCCCATCGAACCTTTGCGGAACAGATTGTTCTCCACCACACAGTTCTCCCCTCCACGAAGCCAGACAGCTCCGCCGTTGCCGAGAAAGGTATTGTTGCGAATGATATTTCCAGAGGATTTATTGGAGATGACCTCATCATCCCCGTCAGCCCGTTCAAACAGGTTATCCTCCACCACAGCATTGGCTTCGAGCCGGCCCCACTTCATCATGTTCCCACCAATCTGAACAGCCTCCCCCCCATTGATATGACGGCGGCGGATATCGCGAAAATGGTTATGATCGATGCGCAGACGCTTTGCGGAATCATGGTCCTCAGGCCCCACTCGGATCTGTAGATTCATACTGAGCGAATCCACAAAGGTACAATGATCCACCCGGCCATCGTTGGCTCCCTGGTTCCACTGCATCATCGCGACGTATTTCACATCCGGAGAGCCGCAGGACAGAAAGGCGCACTGAGTTACGCGAACCCCTTGAGCCCCCTGCACCATGAGGATGGCATCAAACACTGAGCCGTCATACACGGCCTCATCAAAGAGCAGGCCCTCCAGGATCCAGTAATCCCCGGTCACCTTCAAGGAGGACTGACCACTGAACACCACCTTGCCCGGATGGGCGGCACGGAGGGTGATGGGCCGATCCTTCCTACCATCCGCCTCCAGAAGCAGTTTTCCCAGATCCACGTACAGCCCATCAGGAAGGGTGAGCACATCCCCAGGCTGCGCAGAAGCGACTTGCTCCCGCAAACGCTCCACATCTCCAGCTACCCTGACCCCATGATCATGCCGAAAGAGGACGGGTGGTACGGCGCCACGTTTTGTTGCTGTGTCCGCCAAAGCCTGTAATTCGGCATCCGTTTCACGACGGGCTGGGCGTTGAATCAGCGGTCGGGGATCTGCTGTGGCCACAGGGCTTGGAAGTTCCACGGCTTCCGGGATGGCAGACGCGGGCCTTTCAGCAACCGTCTCCTCCGTCTGACGGACACAGGAGCTACATAGCAAGGGCAGGAGGATCCATTGTGGGAGAGTACGCATGGTAATAGTGTAAAGCCTGACGCTGTAAAGGTATAGAAGCACTTGGTCTCGATCGCTGTTACCGGGAACATCGCCAAGTCTTTGCCCAGAAGAACAAGGCTGAGTAAGAAGATCATTTCATCCTCCGATCACATATGAATCCAAAAACAGAACTCGCCTACGTAGATCATCAATGCTTTTTCGCCCTCTATGAGATGCAAGACGCTCAGGGGAAACTGAACGACCCAGAACGACTGGCCTACGAACAATCCTTGCTCATCAGAAGACTGTATGCAGCCGCCGAAGATGGGGTAGATCTCTATCATGTGTTTGGCCGGTCCATGACGGAATTTCTGACCTACGAGGACTACGGGATCTATCCAAAAGCACATCCACGGAGACAGGCAGCCTTACAGTTCCGTCAAGCCTTTCTGCCCTGCCTGGAAAAGGCCGCAGAGTTGGGGATTCGAATTGGGTTTTCCAGCAACCAGTTCACCTTCCCGCAAGCGGTATACGATGCACGTGGTCCCGAACTGTGTGGAGAAGGATCCGGCGCGGCCAAGGTCTGCCCCGGCCTGCCTTTTGTCTGGGAACTGTACCGCAGCATGTTCAGGGAGTTCTTTGACGTCTGTCCGGGGATTTCCGTCCTGCAACTGACCACCAACGAAACCCAGGTGAATGTGGTCGACTGCGACTGTCCTCACTGCGCCCATCTCGGTCTTGCAGATCGCATCCTCAAGCTCACGACCGAAAGCTATGCAGTCTGCGCAGAGCACGGCGTCGAACTGCAGTTACGCTCCTGGGGAGAGATGGAGGATGAAGGATTCTTCGATCACATCTCGGATGCCCTGCCGGAGGAGATTCCCGTTTCCTTGAAAAATACCCAGGGGGATTTTCATCTCTACCTGCCCATGCACCGCATGATCGGGTACGGGGAACGCAGCCAAATCGTGGAGTTTGATGCCTGGCGGGAATTCTCCGGATGGAATGGCTTCCCCTGTTTTATGGGGTATCGCTATAAGGAACGCATACAGGCCTGTCAGGAAAAAGGCGTTGCGCGCTTCAGCCTGCGTCTCACCTGGTTACCCAATCATCGCCTGCTTGAAGAGATCCCCTGGGGGAATGACCTCAACCGCAGGGTCTTTCTTGCGCTACTGGAGGATCCGGATTTGGATGTAGATCTCTGGCTGAATGAAGCTCTGCAGCGGATCTGCGGAGGCCCCTGCCCGCAGTTGTTTGAGCTCTACCGGGATTCCTCCACCTTGCTACAGGATGCCTATTTTCCAGGAGGCATGCACCTCCATTCACATAGCACGGTTTGTAATCCCTGGGAAAGCGGCAACTATGCCCTCCAAGAAATTCGCCACTGGACACAGCCCATGTGGAAACTCCAGCAGCCTCAGGAGGCACAGTTCTATGAAATTGTGGCAAAGAACCAAAAGAGTTGGCATCAGGTCGTAACCAGAGTGGAACGTCTAAAAGGGCAGATACCTGATAAGATGTATAGCGATCTTCTGTTACAAGCTCGGGGCCAACGTTGCCTGCTGCAAATTCTCCCCCGACTGGCCTTGATCCGGTGTTGGATGGAAGAGGAACCCCGTCGATCCCCAGGAGGCTATCATCCGGAACTGGATCAACTGCGCGACCTCGCCCTGCGCTGGCAGGCAGAAGCCCCGCAGCACTTCGAAGAAAAACTCGGGGCCTTTGTACTCAAAAGCGTTGCCGAGGCCCGTCTCCACCTGGAAATCCGACGCCCTGAATCCACTACCAGCGCCTCATGAAACTAAACTCCATTGACATCTGGGAATGTTCCCGCGACCAAAACCTATTCGATGCCAAACGCTCCGGGTCTTGCCCCATGCCCTGGGACCTTGTTGTCCTCAAGCTGGGCACAGACGAAGGCGTTGACGGGTTAGCTACCGCCATGGCAGCCCGTTCGGCAAATATCACCGCCTCTTTTTTGAAAGAACTCATCGCTCCGGTTATCCTGGGGAGGGAAGTCAGTGACCGGGAAGCCATCTACCACGAACTCTGGAATATCGACCGGCACATCACCTTTTTCCCGAATTACCTCCCCGGTCCGGTGGATGTGGCACTCTACGACATCGCTGCCAAAGCCGCCGGACTTCCCCTCTTCCGCTATCTGGGGGCCTACCGGACTTCGCTCCCGGTCTATGCCAGTAGCCTCTGGCTGGAAACCCCGCAGGACTATGTTGACGAGGCCAAACGCTATGCAGCCTTGGGATTCAAGGCCTACAAAGCTCATTCTCCCGGACCCTGGCAGGTCGACATGGCCGTGCATCAGGCTCTACGGGATGAGATGGGCCCCGACTATGTCCTCATGAGCGATCCTGTCGCCGAATACCCTCTGGAGATTGCCATCCGGGTGGGACGCCATTTGGAGAAACTGAATTACCATTGGTTTGAAGAACCCTTCCGGGACTTCGAACTTGCGAAGTACCAAAAACTCTGTGCAGCGCTCGACATCCCGATTGCTAATACCGAAACCACGCGGGGCGGAGCACAAGGCGTCGCGCAAGCCATTCATTTTAATGCCACAGATATTGTCCGTGCAGATGTGTCCTGGAAAACCGGGGTCACCGGCACAATGAAAATAGCACATCTAGCAGAGGCTCATGGACTGCAATGTGAACTGCACACCAGCACCATGGGCCCCATGGATATCGCCAACCTGCACGTGTCCTGTGCCATCCGTAATTGCGAATACTACGAAATGTTTGTACCGGAGGAAACCTTTCGCTTCCCCATGAAGGATCCCTGGCCCTTCGATTCGGAGGGGAACATCCATGTTCCAGAGAAGCCCGGCCTGGGCATCGAATTGGATTGGGATGCCATTGAAAACAGCTGCGTTGGCCATCATCAGCTGAAACGCTGAACTCAGGCCCCTGAAGCATAGGCCGTCCCGGGTTCATGATTGCACTCCGTACAGGGAATGCCTAGGTTGCAGGAATGAATGCATATGAGAAACTGGGTGCCTTTTATTTAGGAAGAACCGAAGAGGAGGAAGGACAGGAAGCCACCACCTTGATGTACGAGGCAAAAGATCTCACCACACATGGCATCTGCATTGGCATGACCGGAAGTGGAAAGACCGGGCTCTGCCTTTCACTGATTGAGGAGGCTGCCATAGATGGTATCCCCGTACTGGCCATTGATCCAAAAGGAGATCTGGGCAACTTGATGCTCAGTTTCCCGGAGCTTCGCCCCAAGGACTTTGCCCCCTGGGTTGATCCCGCTGAAGCCCTTCGTAACGGGGAGAGCCCGGAGGCCTATGCCAGCAAAGTGGCAAAAACCTGGCGCAAAGGCCTGGCTTCCTGGGGCCAGGATGGGGAACGCATCCGTAGAATGAAAGAACATGCGGACTTCAGCATCTACACCCCCGGTAGTTCTGCCGGCCGCCAACTCACGCTGCTTAAATCCTTTAACGCGCCTCCGCCGCTGATTCGGGAAGATGCGGAACTTTTGGCGGAACGGGTGGATGCCTCGGTAGCCGGGCTTATGGCGCTATTGGGGTTACGCGGGGACCCACTACAAAGCCCAGAACATATCCTGCTGGCAAATCTCCTGCGTCATGAATGGCAGGCGGGAAGAGATCTGGATCTCCCGGGAATCCTGAAAGGCATACAAAAGCCACCTTTCACCCAGGTCGGCTATTTTGATCTGGAGGCGTTCTATCCGGCAAAAGAGCGTATGCGCTTTGCTATGCGACTGAATAATCTCCTGGCCTCGCCCGGATTCGCCAGTTGGCTGGAGGGCGAAGCCCTGGACATCTCATCGCTACTCTATACCCCCGAGGGAAAAGCCAGAGTGACCATTTTATCCATTGCCCATCTCAGTGAAAGCGAACGCATGTTCTTTGTTACGCTGTTTCTGAATGAACTCCTCGCATGGATGCGCAGTCAACCCGGCACCTCCAGCCTCCGGGCGCTCTTGTATATGGATGAGATTTTCGGATATTTCCCACCAACAGGAAATCCGCCTTCGAAAGGGCCCATGCTGACCTTGTTGAAACAGGCCCGCGCCTATGGGCTGGGTTGTTTACTGGCGACACAAAATCCAGTAGATTTGGATTATAAAGGCCTGGCCAACACAGGGACCTGGTTCATCGGCCGGCTACAGACTGAGCGGGACAAACTCCGCGTCATGGAAGGTTTGGAAGGGGCTGCAGCCGGGGGCAAGTTTGATCGTTCCCGCATGGAACAGATCCTCGCGGGACTCGGCAAACGACGTTTCCTGTTACATAATGTACATGAGGAGGCTCCGGTCGTGTTTCAAACGAGATGGGCCATGAGTTATTTACGCGGCCCCTTAACCCGGGAACAGATCCGCTCGCTCCATGCAGTCGCCTCCCCTCCAGCCCCAGCTGCCTCCATCGGGGCTCCGCCCGCGCCGGAAACAAGATCTGAATCCCCCCCGCTACTACAGCAACTCCCTGAGGGCATCCCCCAAGCGCTGCAACGAAAAACAAGCCCTGGTCCGGTACAGCAACGAATTCCCTATCTTGCCGGCATCGCGAAACTCCACTTTGTTCTCGCCTCCAAACAAGTGGATGTCTGGCAGGAACAGGTCTTCACGGTTCCTTTTGGAGATAGCTTCAGCCCCTTCGTCTGGGAGAATCTCGAACACGGGTGCAATCAGAACTATT
This sequence comes from Verrucomicrobia bacterium UBA6056, assembly GCA_002429005.1. Taxonomy (GTDB): domain Bacteria; phylum Verrucomicrobiota; class Kiritimatiellia; order SS1-B-03-39; family UBA6053; genus UBA6056. The sequence goes on along the minus strand of DIYK01000027.1, from coordinate 82,147 downwards.
TCAGCCCACTGGATGAACGTATCCCTCTCCCGCCATTGCCTGCTGCCGTATCCGAACTGAAAAAAAGCAGCATCGTGAAAAAGCGTGCGAAATCGGCTCTGTACGAACACTGCACCCTGACACTGCGCAGTTGTAAGCTCTTGAAGGTAGATGCCTCTCCGGATGAGAGTGCTGAGGCCTTTCAGGCTCGTGTCCATCATCTGGCCCGAGAGCAGCGTGATCTGGAGATGGCCGCATTAAAACAAAAACTGGAGAAACGCTTCCTGACCCTGCGGGACCAAATTCGGCGAGCGGAAGACCGGGTGGAGCGAAGCCGATCGACGCATTCCGAAAAAAAACTCAATACCGCCCTGAGCTTTGGCAGTACCCTCTTGGGTGCCTTGTTAGGGTCTAAGAAAATCTCCGTGGGTCAGGTAAGCCGAACCCGCAGCAGCTTAAGCAAAGCCTCCAAGCTAGGAAAGTCCAAGGAGGATATTGCCCGGGCGGAAGATGAATTGGCAGCAAGAACACAACAGATGGAAGCTCTAGAACTCCAATTAGAGCAGGATCTTCTCGCGCTGCAGGAACGGTACCGGCCAGAGAACCTGCAGGTCGAAGAACGCAAGCTCGCCTTTCGGAAAGGTGACTTCCACTTCAGCTTCTTTGGCCTGCTATGGAAAGAAGTATAGCGCTATAGATGTAGGCAGCATGTGTTCGCCAGTCGGGCTGCCTGATGTGACCTGGAACATATCACCCCACTGGCCAAATCAGGCTGCCTTCGGCAAAAGAAAGGGATGGAAACCGATTCCCTTTCCCAACGATTATCCCTTGAAGCTCTGAAGGCCTATGAAGCCTTGGGCTACGGCATGTTCATTCACTACAGCATGAACACCTTTCAAGAAGCGGAACACCCTCTGGAGTATACGCCACCAAGCACCTTTACGCCAAAAAACGTGGACTGCGCACAATGGGCCCGCGTGGCGAAAGAAGCCGGGATGACCTATGCCGTGCTCACCGCCAAGCACGACACCGGCTTCTGTCTGTGGCCGAGTGAAGTTACCGACCACCACGTGGGCAACAGTCCCTGGAAGCGGGACATCGTCCAGGATTACGTGGATGCCTTTCGGGCCGAAGGCCTCAAGCCGGGAATTTATTACTGCGCCTGGGACAACACGCATGCCATGGGTAGCGCCATGCCACGGGATGTCTTTGCTGACCAACGCTATGATTATGACAATCTCTTCGCCACCGAAGCCTATATGGATTTCGTCTGGAAGCAGTGCACCGAGCTGTGCTCGAAGTACGGAGACTGGGTGGAGTTCTGGTTCGATATCCCAGCCATTATGCCACAGCATTTCCGCCGGAAACTGTACAAACACCTCACCGAGCTTCAGCCACAGATGCTCTACATCAACAACAATGGCATGCCGCCGAAGCCCGGTCTACGCCTGGGCTATAGCTGGCCAACCGATGTGTACCCTATCGAGCAGGCACTCCCGCCCACGTTTGGCCATGAGCCCGTGATGAATGCGTACCAACAGAACTACTACCTCCCCATGGAGTCCTGTTACACCGTCGGTAAATGGTGGTTCCACAACCAGGCGGATGAACCGAAGAGCGATGAAGAGCTGCTGGGCAGCTACCTGCTGAACCGCGCCCGGGGTGCCAATGTACTGCTGAATGTCGGCCCAAACAAAGAGGGTCATATGGAGAAAGCCTACGTGGATGCTCTGCTGCGCTTACGGGCCAACCTCGACAAGCTGGGAGTCTCCTGATGAAACGTGTATTTCCAAGCGAAGGCCCAGGGGCTGCTGAACAGGATGGCCCCTTCCGCTTACTCGAACACGAAGGCCGCCGTGGCTGGCATGCCCTTTCGATTTCAAGCCGTCTGAAATTGCCAGTGGATCTCAATCAGATGCCCCGCGGAACCATCACCCTATGGATCTTACCGCTGGAAGAACTCTCCCACCGATACCCCTGTGCGGACTCCCGGGGAGCCCATCCCGGAGTGGATGCCAATAATCACATTCTCCTTGGCGATCATCCCGATCTGCAGAACGTACACGATTCCGCCTTTGCCCTGATCTGGGATTGCGGTTGGTATCCGCAATACTGGGTAAAATTCTTCAAGAAGTATCTCTACCACAGCGGATTTCAGCCCACACCCAAATTGCTGGCGGCGGCGGGTCATATGGCCTTTCCCCGTCTGAAATGGGCCCAGGTGGCGGTCACCTGGGATAAAGCGGATTCCTATGCTGCGATTTATGTCAACGGCATCTGCATCAGCGAAAGCCCCCGGGAGGAAGCCTCCTTGGAGGTGGATCCCTGCTCACCGGAGCTGTTTGCCGGAAACACCGCCCTGGCGATCGGGGAGATCGAGGTGCTGGAAGAGAAGCTCAGCACGGAAGAGCTTGAGATGCGTTTCCAACAACAACATCCCCATGCGGACCCCGCCTACCAGCAGCAACTTCGGGACATGTATTACGGAGAGAACCCGAACCAATTCTCCTTCAGCCCCACAGAAGACTGGCAGCTGAACCTGGAACTCTCTCTGAAGGAGAAGGAACATCTGGATGCCTTCTACGTCCAAGGAATGCTCGACTCCCCCAGCATCACCCCGGAAGGCCTGGAGATCCATACCAGCGAACACATGCCGGATATGAAACGGCAGGAGGAGGACCGGGCTCAGATGTATTTGTGGAGTGAGCAGGCATTCGAAGGGGACCTCTACCTCAGCTACGAATTTATGCCCCTGAAACCGGGAGGCCTCAGCCTGTTGCTTACCCAGGCAAGTGGCCTGCAGGGAGAGGATTTTCTCAACGAATACCCCCGTCGAACCACTGGATCTATGAGTATGGTCTGTTGGGAAAATGTGCGCAATTATCACTGGGAATACTACCGGGAGGTGTCGGATGTGCCCCCGGAGAGTGCGAGCTCCGGGCTGATTAAAAATCCCTGGTGCACTCCCTACGCCTATCGGCGCGTTCGGGAGCCGCTGGCCCAGCAGCAGTGGCACCGGCTGGAATTTCTGCAGCAGGGAGAACGCATCCGGGGAGCGATAGACGGCATCCTGCACTTCGATCTTCAGGACAGCGGCAGCCGGGGCAACGGCCCTGTTTACCGGCACGGACATTTCGCCATCCGCTGCATGCTGCGCACCCACATGCGCTTTCGGGATTTACAGGTGTGGAACCGCCCCCCGCCCTTCCGCATTCTCTAAGCGAGACGGGAACACGTTCCCTGGAACGTGCCAGCAGCTTTGTCGCAGATCACCCGAAAGGGATAGGATTGGTGGAACCTATCCTGGAGACCGTCATGATGAAACCTACTTCCCTCTTTCTATCCGGCTGCGCCCTTCTGGCCGGCTCTGTTTCCCCCATGCTCCAGGCTGAAATTCATGCCGGTTTTACGGATCATACCGATATTGGAACCCTGTATGATACCAGTAACAACACGGGGCAGGCCAGCGCAGTAGATCAATATGGCGGTACCGTTGGCGGAGGTTGGTCCAGTGGATGGCAGGTCTACACGGCCGGAGGAAGCGGCTTCACTCGCGAGAAACAGGTCCTGAACAGCTCCCCGGTCAATGGAGGGGGAAACTATCTGAGTATTTCATCCGATTCGACCTCCACCTCCAGTCCGCGCTGGGGCGTATATCGGGAATACGACGGAGCCGGAACTTCCGTAGACCTGAGTCAGACCCTGACCTATTCCTTCGACTACCGCTTTGATGACACCTCCTTCTTTGAAGGGGGCGGGGCCAGTTTTGTGCAGATCATGGAAGGTGCAGAATGGATCTGGAACACCAGTACCGCCACCTGGGCCATCGGTACATCCAGCACGGCTGACCCCTCAGTGAAATACTGGTCTGTCGGCGACGGGAACGGCACAGGTGGAGCCAGCTTTATCAACACCAACCTGCAAATGAATCAGGGGGACACCTACTCCTTCCTCATCACCTCCAACCCGGGAACCATGAGTTGGGATGTCAGCATTACCAACCTCGACGCCCCCATGGAGAGCTACAGCAACACGGGACTAGGTTATGCTTTGAATCAGTCCAGTCATGGAGGCAGTTTGTGGTTTAACCAACAGGCCACAGACGAGAGCAGTGTCCCGGGTACCCGTTTTGAAGCCTCCATCGATAACATCGCCATTATTCCGGAACCCTCCACCTTTCTCCTGCTGGGGCTGGCCCTGGGCGGCTTCCTCTGCACGCGGCGACGACACTGATCCGGAACACCTTTCCTCTGCATGCAGCCCGCACCTATGGCGGGCTGCTTCACGTTACAGGGAACACACGGATGCTTGCCAGCGGGTAAACTCTTGGGGTATGCTCCCCAAGTCCATGCCCTCCTCTCCAAAAATTACCTCAAGCAGAGAACTCGCCAAGCTGGCCGGGGTCTCCCATATGACCGTTTCCCGCGCTTTTCGGAACGATCCGTCGATTTCCGAAGCTACCCGGGAGCGCATCCTGGAGCTGGCCGCCAAACATGGCTACCAGCCCAATCCGATCCACACCCTGCACATGCGCAAAAAACCCTCAGGTCAGGAGGCCCGAAGCGCCAAAGGCAGTATCGCGTTCATTCATAATAATTTTCAGAAGAATGTCCCCAAAAGCAGCTGGAAATACGTGGCCCATAATCTGCCCATTCTCGAGGGGATGGAGGCCCAGGCAGCCACCTACGGATTCGCTCTGGATGAGTTTTATGTGGGCCATGAACCCGGAGGCATCAGCCCCACCCGCCTGAATGGCATCCTCAAAGCCAGGGGAATCCTTGGAGTCATTGTAGGACCTCCCACCCATGCGGCTGCCTATGAAGGCATTGATTGGGATCACCATGTCGGCGTCACCCTCACCCACCGGGAATACCCCCCTTATCTCCCCCGGGTCTCCTTTGACAGTCTGCACACCGTCGCCAGCTGCCTGCAGGAACTTCAGTCCCTGGGTTACAAACGCATCGGACTGAGTATTCCGGCGAAACATGACAGCAGCCAATTGCATGTGTGGTCCGGTTGTCTGCTGATGCATCACCGCATGTATCCCTGCGGAATGAAGGATCCCCTCTTTTCATACCCTTCCCCGAACATCAAAGACGTGGTCGATGATTTTTATGCTTGGGTAGATGAGCAGAAACCGGATGCCATCATCTGCATAGACCGTTACTCCCGCGAACTTCTTCAGGCCAAAGGCATTCGGGTTCCGCAAGACATCGCCCTGGCTCACAGCGCAGTGGAACGGGATGTGGCTGACTGGTCCGGATATAAAATTGACCGCAGTGCTCAGGGACGGGCCACCGTGGATCTGCTCATGAGTCGGATGATTCACAATGAATTCGGTATCCCCGCTTCCAGCACCGAAACCTTATTACGCGGCCAATGGCAACATGGCAGCACCAGCCGGCCTCCTGGATAATTGGGCTCCAGTACAGGTAACTTATCTGGCACCTTTCCGATACTGCGAGGGACTCTGCCCGCAGACTTCACGGAAGCGGGAGGAGAAATGCTGCAGAGAGGAAAAACCCAGTTCGAGAGCGATTTCGGTCAGACTGAGTTCTGAATGCTGCAACAGCTCTTTTGCCCGGTTGACTCTGCAACGGAGCAGATAGCGCATCGGCGAAACTCCGAAACTTTTGCGAAAAGCCGAGGACAGATACTGAGGGGATAAGCTGCAGAGTTTCCCCAATTCCTCCAGACGCCAGGGATGCTCCGGGTGGGTATCCATCAGGTTCTGAGCATGCAATAACGCGGTGGACCTGCAGGCATGTGGATTGATACCCGGATCCGGAGTCACCCGTTCCAACATCCGCTCCAGTTGCAGCGTCATCAGACCCAGCACATGATCCAGAATCTGGGTCTGACGGGCTCCGGCCTCCCTTCCTGCCTCCGCCACCAGCAGACGGAACACCGGTTCCAGCAACAAGGCCTGGGCTAAGACCTGAAAGCCGCCGAGTTGTTTCAGCGGAGTGTCTTCACTGCTCCAGGCCAACACATCAAATTCCACAAAATAGAAATGCTGGGATCCCTCCGAAAAACTCAGCGAGCCATGGGACACCCCCGGTCCCACCAAATAGCCCTGCCCGGGTTCAACCCATTGTTCTCCCTGCGGCGTACTCCAACAACTCCTACCCCGTTCCTGCAAATACAGCTCCCAGAAGCGATGCTGATGCGTCCCCACCTTCCAGCCTTCCGGTGCCCAATGTTCCCCAATCTGCATCATCGACGGGATATCCCGGTGCGGGCCTGCAACCCAGAATCCGGACAGCACCCCATGTGGTCGCAAAAACTTCATTCCAGTATTTTATGCTAATCATAAGAATCTGTAAATAAAAGCGAATCTCATGGAAGCCGTTTTTTGCAGAATCCGGCATAACATTTACATGAGCACGAAACCCCATCCCCTCAAAATCGCATTCATCGGTGCCGGCGGCATCGTTTCCCACGCCCACGCAGCTGCGGTCAACAAACATCCCGAATTCTATCAGGTTCTTGGCGTCTGTGACCTGAACTTGGAGGCTGCACAAACGATTGCCGAGCGCTACAGCCCGGACGCACAGGCCTTTCGAAGCATGGAGGAACTTTACGACGCGGTCGGTTCCGAACTCGAAGGCGTGATTGTCGGGACCCCTCACTTCCTGCATGAACCTGCGGGGATCTTCTTTCTGGAACGTGGCATCCCCATACTCATGGAAAAACCCGTGACCTGTTCTCTGGATGAACTGGAAAGGCTGCAGGCTCTGGAACGACCCGGCGTATTTGTTCAGGCCGGTCAGATGCAGCGCTTTGATGCCGAAGCCTTGTGGATGCGCGACTTTGTTCAGGATGCGGCCAAATTCGGAAGCCCGACTTCCTTTGACCTGAATATCTGGCAGAACATCCAGGGTTACATCCAAGGCAATCAGCAGCATTGGATTCTGGATGGCAACAAAGCCGGTGGAGGTATCTGCATCAGCGTCGGCATCCACGTGCTCGACCTCCTGCGTTTTGTCACCGGCGAGGATTTTCTGGAAGTCACCGCCACGGGTCGTTTTGATCCCCCTTTCAGCAATCAGGCGGAATCCTCCTGTTCCGTCCTCTTCAAAATGAGTGGCGGCGTCACCGGAACCCTGCACGCCTCATACACCCCGTCTCGGGTGCCCTATTCTCAGCGCATGGTCCTATTTGGAGAACGGGGAGCCTTGTATCAGGACACGGTGATGAAACAGTATGCCGGCCCCATGATGGCCGTATCCGAGGACCCCATGATCACCAAATTCGCCGACATGTACGGAGGATTTGAGCCCATCGCGGAGAGCGCGAAAGCAGCCTACCCCGAAGCCAACGAGGGTGGCTTTAGTTTGCAGTTGCTCCACTTCCGCGAAGCCATTCTCGAAGGGCGTAAGCCCACACAGAACAGTCTCGAAATCAATCACAACACCATCGCGGTGCTCGATGCGATCGCCGCCAGCCTTCAGTCCGGAAAAACCGAAGCGGTCGCTGCGTTGTCAGCGCTGACGGCATAATCCCACTTTACGGAATCTTATGAAACTTGATCTCAACGAAGAACGTGTCCGTTTTGAGTCCGCCGGCCGCTGTGCCGGAGAATATGTGCTCAATGATCGGTATAAACCTCATTTCCGCTCCATCTACACCCCGGCCGGGCACAACTGTACCTTGGTCAGCCCCGGAGATCACCGCCATCACAAAGGAATGATGTATGCCCTGAAATGTGAGGATGTAAACTTTTGGGAGGAGGATCCGGGCAGCGGCCACTGCGGCATTCAGGAAATTCTCTCCACCGAACTAATCGAGGGAGGCCTCCGCCAGGAGCTGCTGTGGCGGGAAGAAGGGGGCGGCTTGCAGACCTACCGTGAAACCCGCACGATCACCTGCGAAGCGGAAGACAAGGCCTTCGTCTGGACCTGGCATACCCAACGTGAAGCCCTGCGGGATCACCAGCTCGTGGTCAGCTTTTGGCTGCTGGAGCTCGAGGATGGCCGCAAGATTAATTACCACGGACTGGGGATTCGCCTGCCCTGGATCTGGTGCTGGAATGGCAAAGCCTTCGGCACTGTGGAATCCAATGGCGAAGCTGTGGAATACAAACAGGCTTCAGGCTCCCAGGTCAAACAGCTGGGATTCAGCGGCTTGATCGACGGCTACTGGGAACGCACCTGGGCCGCGGTGAGTATTGAGCAGGAACAGGACTTCGGCTGGTTTGCCTTGCGCGAAGGTTTCCCCTATATCTCCGTGGGTCCCAGCATCCTCGGTGGCCTGGATGTCGCCCAGGGTCAGATCAGCGAAGAGAGCTACCGCATTCGGGTCGAAGACCGCAGCTAAGCCGTTCCACTACCCGAGGGAAAGCTCTTCAGGCCGCTGCGGAACCTTTTCCGCTCCGGCTGCTTTTTGTATGGCTGCCAGTCCGACATCCCGCCATTTCCCCGCATGCACCCACTGGCGTTGCAAGCGTTCATAGAGATGTGAAAAGCTTTGAGGATCCAATTCCCCGGCAAAGTGACCCAAGTCCTGAATCCATCCTGCCACCTGATCCACCGCAGCACAGCGATCTTCCATGAGATACTGGAGCAACTCACGGCCATCCTCCATCGGAAAATCCCACGGCAACCGATGGAAGAAAAGCCGCATCTGCAAGGGGCAGCGTTCCAGTTCTTCAAAGAGCAACCCAGCCTCCGGGTGATACTGCGCCACATAACCCGTACCGCTGCCCGCGCTCCGGTCCGTTCCGATGCCATCCGGACCCAAGTCCCGCAAAATCCATCGTTTGGTGCTGGGTTCGAAATGATGACATGCCTCATGCATCGCCCCCATTCCCAGCGGAGCAGCGTAGCGGGAAAACACTTCATAGGATTCATTTAATATCCGGCTTAGCAGCGCTTTCACCTCACTCGAACTCACATAAGAACGTTCTATAAATTCCACGGCCAGCTGATCTGCAGCTTGCGCAGGATCCCACCCCAACCTTCCTGCCGCATAGAGGTTGGCACCCGCCAGGCGATGTCCGAACCAGTTGGCATCATCTCCGAGATTCGGAACTACCACCAATGCACCGGGGGGATAGGTCCCCGTACGGCCGGCCGTAACCGCGGCCACCGTGCTCCCGGGACCTTGATGCAAGCTGTCAAAATCCAGGATCTGTTTCCAGTGACCACCTTGATAACATACGTGAGTGGTATGGCCTAAGTATTCCTGAGCTGCCATCACTTCCAGAGCATGCCTGGTGTGGGGTACTGCACCAAACAGAGGACTGGGGGGTTCATAGGCCCGGAAGTCCGCAGGGCCATTTTTGGTCTGCAGAATGACATTGTCATCAAAATGCCCATCCAGGCCCTTGAATTCCAGATAGGCCTGGGTGTTGCCATCGGCAGGACGGTCCAGAAAATCCGGATCCCGGAGTTTCCCCTGATAGACAAAGGTCCGCCAAAACAGCGTACCGCCATGCGGGGCCAATGCCCTCGCAATGCAATTGGCCCCTTCGGCATGGGTGCAGCCATAATCCTGCGGTCCAGGCATCCCTTCTGAATTCGCTTTGATGACAAAGCCTCCAAAATCAGGAATGTGGGCATACAGTTCATTGACCTTGTCCGCCCACCAGGCTTGCACTGCAGGATCCCGTGGATCTGCAGTCTCCAGACAACCCAGACGCAATTTCCGGTTGCGCATACAGAAGGGAAACTCCACTCCATACTCCCCCTCCCCCGGAGTCCCATCGGTCACCATCGGTGCAGAAAAACACACCGACAGGTACAAACGGATGTGATAGGGACGCAATGCATACGCCAGAGCAGCGATCCCCGGCAAAAAGCTGCTTTCCAACAGATCCGGATCCGCATTTACATTGTTCACACAGGAAGCATTAAAGCCGGCGGCCGCCATCAGCCGCGCATAATCGCGGATCCGGGAATTCGGAGCCTGCAAATCCTCCCAGTCAAAAATCGAATTCCCCGCAAAGCCGCGGGTCACATTGTAGGGACCCAGCGTATGATCAAACTTGGGATCATCCCAATGGTTGAGAATGCGGATCGGGTAATACGGCTCAGAACACTCTTCCCATCCGTTGACAGACAAGCCGCACTGCAGACGTTTCAGTAGCGCGTAGGTGGCGTAGAGGAACCCCGCCTCACCGGAAGCACGCAGCTCCAGCCGCTCCCCTTGCCAGGCCACAGCATAGGCCTCTGCACTCAAGCTTGGATCATGGATATATGTTAGGCTCGCAGCACTGGATTCTGTGACCGCAAAGCCCGATACGGCCTGCTGCAGTTCGTACTGGACAGCCTCCGGAATCTCACCTTCCGCCCGGGATAACAGACCCGCCTCAGCAGGAACAGCCAGTTGAGAAACATCATATCGCAACCACGCGGCATAGCCGTCATCGTTGCCCGGAAGCGGAGTGGGAATCTGCATGTGCATGATTCCTATCTAACAGAATCCGGTCTCCACACAATGGCTTCAGGCTGTTCCGGGGAACAGGAACCGCCGGGCTTACAGCGTCTCTCCACGCCGCCACTGAGGACGCAACAACAGCTCGTAGGGTTGCTCCGGAATTCCCCGCTGATTCTGCTGTATCTGCGACACAATCAGGTCTACCGTCGCCGCTCCGATGCGGCTTCCGTCCAGGTACATCCCGGACCATCCGGGAGTGTCCAGACCCAGGTTGAGATGCAACAAACCGATGTCCTCCGGAACCCGTAAGCCTAATTCGTTCAAGAGAGCCATGGCCCGCACATCGGCACAGACCAACACATCCGGTTTATAGCGTTTCAGCCAGGCCGCGATTTCCGATTTTGCTTCCGGGATATCGGCACCAGCGTAAAACAAAGGCGGTACCTTCCCCGTCTCGGGATGACGTTCCTGAGCTACCCGGAAGCGTCCCTGCATGATAAAGCCCCCGGACTGATCCAGGGAGCGGGGAATGGCCAAGCCCACCTTGCTGTAGCCCAGACGCCGAAGTTCCCGCAGTGATTTGCCCATCATGTAGTTTTCATCCTTGGCCACACGGTGCAGCAGCGGTCGCCAGCTATCGTGATGAAAGGTCACCCAGGTTCGGTCACCCCAGCGCAAACGTAAGCGCTGCAACTGTCCTCGTGGAGGAGCCACCACGCAGCCATGAATCCCGCGGGCATCCAAAATATCACAGAAGCGTTTCTGGCTGAGCCCTTTGGGGTTCAGCCAGAATTCGTCCAAACCAAAACCCAGCAACTTGGCGCGTTCGCGAATTCCCTGCAAATACGGACTCAGGTGCGCTTCACTATGCCAGGTGTCGATACGGGAATTGCTGTGCACAAAGGCCATGGTGCTGGTGGGCGCCTGATCCGGCGCCCGCTTCTGATTGCGAATGGCCATGGCCATAGACAGCACCGGATTGGGACGGAAACCACATTCCTCGGCCAAAGCCAGGATTCGTTCCCGGGTTTCAGCCCGCACTTTCTCGGGTTGTTTAAAGACCCGGCTGACCGTCATATGAGATACCCCGGCCAGCTCCGCCAGCTCCCGGGTTGTCGTTACCGTGATGTTCTGTTCCGCCATGTTCCCCGTAACATACCCTGATCCTTGTCAGAGGGTCAAGGACTCTCGGAACGGATCCGCATTACAGCGTTTCCCCCTCCACCCACACCTCCGGCGTCAGCACGGTTTTGGGAAAGCGGGGTTTCCCGGTTTCATTCCGGTTCAATTGGGCCGTAACCAGATCTACTGCCGCGGCAGACAGCGTAAAAGGGTCATGGTAACATCCCGTCATATGGTGTTCCCCTTCTGAGGTACTCAGCAACACAAACCCTAAATCTTTGGGCATATGGTAGCCAGCCTCTTTCAGGATATGGAAATCACTGGGATATTGGGTGATGAGTGCATCCAGCTTCAAGTCCTTGACCCAGTCGAGTAATCTCTGAGGCTCATCGTGAGCGTAAAAAATATTTTCCTGACTGAAACGCAGTTCAGGTACCTCCGAAAGAGCTCCGAGAAAGCCACCAGGGTACTTGTGCCCCGTGCGATCGTTCATTTCCTCCGACAAATGCATACCAATGCGCCGATGTCCCCGGGCCAGTACCTCCTGGGTAATGCGATAAGCAATGCGAAACTGACTGTGTGCCACCCGGTGTACTCCGGCAATGCCCTGGGAATATCCGATGGCCACTACCGAAAAGCCCTCGCAGTCAAACTCCGCTGGAAAGTAATGCGCCGGCGCTTGAAATGGCGGCAGGATCACTCCGCGTAATCCGCGGTTGCGCATCACGCGCACACAGGCATCAAAGCTTTTATGAGCAGGATCAGCTTCAATGATATCCACCCCATAACCCAACTCGCTGGCCCGCTCCCGCAAGCCATCATAAATCTGGCGAGGATAGGAATACGGGGAGGCCATCGCCCAGGCTTCGTTTCCGGGAGGCCCCAGCAGAGCTAACTGCGTCCCCTTGCTCACGCCGCGTCCCGCTTGGACCTGTGTCATCAGCGAAGAAACCAAGGGGTTGGGCCGGTAGCCCATGTCCCGGGCCAGCTCCTCAATGCGTTCGCGGGTTTTTGCAGAAATCCGGGCATCACCCCGCAGGGCCAAAGAGACCGTGGTTTTGGTAACCCCCGCCCGTTTGGCAATGTCCTGCATGGTAATGGGCTTGGCCATAGTCAACGAGTAAACCTGAGAACGCTCAGGTCAAGACAGAAGCCCCGCCGCCTGCGGACCCGCTCAGCTCAGGAGCCGAAGAAATGCTGATGGAAGTCCATGTTCAGCTCAAGCCGTTTTCCGGCTTCTTCCACCTCCAACCGGCGATGATAGGAGTAGCCTTCTCTGGGAAGAACATGCCCTCCGAGCAGCAAATCCTTCACACGAATTCCCTGTAGAACCTTCCGCAGATCAGGAGCCTCCTCCCGGCTAAAGGCCCGCAGCAGCCAGGCAGCTTCCAGACGCTCATGCACCTGCAAGGCTGCGCTTTCTTTCAACAGGGTCAGGCGCAGACAGGCATCCCCGTCCTGCTCCACGAGTTCGGCCGGAACCGATTCCAACAGCCGCCCCTCGCCCCGATAGACGGCGCAGGGACGAATGGCAAAGGCGTAGCCGTCATGTTCCAGAATCCACCAATCTCCCTCAGACCGGACCTTGCCGGCTCCGTTCGGGATCCACCATTCATCCGCCAAGGCCGGCCCCTCTTCCATAACCGCATAGCGAATACTGCGGATAACCACTGCCAAAGGCCCCTCCTGTGCAGATCGGGTCACCACTTCCGCCAGATCATTGTTTCCGATGATCCGGTAATTGCGGTAAATTCCATTGGCTCCACTCGTCGGGTGCGTGTTCACGGCTCCTTCACGTTCTGTACGCCACTGCAGGCGGGCCACCCCCAGGCCTTCGAGCAGTGCGGAAACCGGAAAACTCTGCCAACCCAGACCCCAGACCCGATGTTGGTAATGACCCGGCATCACCGGGAAACGGGAGCAACTGCCCAGACGGATGCCATCTCCGGCCCAACTGAAAGCCACATGGCCGTCGAAGACCGGAGTACAACGTTCTCGAGGAAGCGGGGGCTTTTCATAGGACAGGCTCTGACGTTTTTCCTCATAGAGCAGCAGCATGAGCATGCTCTTCCAGGGAAGTTCCGATGCCGTCACGATGTAATCATCCGGATATGCCGGATTGCCGATCACCCACTGCAGTACCGAGCCATACTCCTCGCCGCCGGAAAAATTGTAACTACGGATGCTGGGGACGCACTCTTTGCCATCACAGAAGCGGGCCATTTCCAGCAGCTCTTCCTCGAGTTCCAGAAAATCCTGTTGCCAGCTCTGCCCTTCCCCACTGAGAATCAAATAGCGAAAGGCCACCAGAATCACCGGAATATAGCCCAGGCTCATATTCTCTCCCCAGCCCCAGCCTCGCTCCCGTGTGTAGCGGATCCAGTCTTCAGCAAAGCTAGAGGCCAGGTCCATCCATTCAGATTCTCCGAGAGCATGTGCCACTCCCCACAGAATCGCCACATCACTGATCACCTTATTCGGATAGTACCAATGAGGTTCTTTCCCCTCTTTGACAAACCAGGGAAGACAGGCGCGGCAGATCCCGGTTACCTGATCCCATTCGGCCTCCGAGAGGCTTTCCGGGGAAACCGCTTTGAGTACCAGATAGGGCATGAGCGTAAAAAAAGCCGCATTGGTATCTCCCACTTTCGTTTCTTCATCAAACCAGCGCATGCAGCCATAGTGTTCCGAAGCGGTATCCTCTACCACCAGACTCTCCAGCGCCTGCAGCACGGCCACGCCTTCCGTAGCATCCATATCCCCGCTGATCCGTGCCAGGATCATATACACCGCGGTTTCCCGGCCGCAGGCAGGATTGGGAATGTTCAGGGTTTCATGGGTGTGTCCGGGTTTGTTGAGACGGAACCAAGGGGACTCCCAGGATCCTAAACGGGTTGAACTCTGACGGAAGGTTTCAAATGCTGCACGGTCCATAGTGCAGAAGAGCATGCCTCCCTCCAGCGGCTGCCACAAGCAGGGAGCCGGAGAAATGCAGTTGACCCGTCAAGTTAATAGGATTCCAGCACCTGCACATCCCCCGGAACCACAGGAAGACCGGTATCAGCACTCTTCATGGCCGCAAAGGCTGCGGCCAATGCGGGCAGGTTGGAGGCTGCCGAATTACTCGGTTCACGATCCTCTTCAATCGCACAGAGCAATTCCGCCATGGTGCCTTGGAACCCGTAATCAAACCAGTGTCCGTCAAGATGCTGAAGCGCCTGACCTTCTTCGGTGAAGAGTTCAACCGTGGACTGCTCATTGATACTGTTCCCACGACTGCGCAGGGTGCCTTTGCTTCCAGACAGGACAACGGAATGCTCTGATCCCTGGGACATATGTGCATGGAACTGCATGTTCACCTGAACCCCGGGAACGTCCAGGATGACAGAGGCCATAGATGCGGGCCTGTATTCCTGGGCCGGGAAACACTGCGCGGCCGCAAACACCCGTTCGGCCTGGGCTCCTCCCAGAAAACAACTGCAGATATCAAACCAGTGAATGGCGAAATCATAGAGCAACATGTGCCGCATATCTTCAAAAGGCGTATCTTTGATCCAGCGATGATCCCAGTGGCACAGGACGTTGATCGAATTCAGGTCTCCGATCAGCCCCTGCTCCAGGGCCGTACGCATGTAGCTGAAATAGGGTGCCCAGCGTCCATTCTGGTTGACGGCCAACTTCAGACCTTTGCTTTCCGCGAGATCGATCAGGTCCTGCCCTTCCTGCAGATCCAACACGAAGGGTTTCTGGCTGAGCACATGCCGTCCGGATTCCAGTGCTTCGCGCACCAGCCCCGGGCGGATGTTCACATGCGTAGCCACATCGATCACGTCCACATCCTCCCGGGCCAGCATCTCACGGTGATCGGTGTAGACCTCTGCTTCCGGAAAGAATTCATCCCGCCGGGCTTCCGCATGTTCCCGGACGATATCGCTAATGGCCGTGACCCTCAGCCCCAGAGCCTGATAGGCCTTCAAGTGCGCTGCCGTAATCCCTCCTGCCCCGATCAGAGCAATGGCTGGATTGTAGTTCTTCGCTTTGCGGGGCTGATAGGCCAACTCAGGAGCCTGCAAAGCTTTGTTCCCCTCTATGGGTGGCACGCCGTAATCCTCACTCATGATGCCACCTCTGCGCTGTAGCTTCTTTTAAGAAAATTCAGGGTGTCCTCCACTTCATCGAGACCCAAATGCTCCAGGATCAAGGGCACAGCGGGCAGTTGCTCATCCAGGAGCTGAAAGTACATCGGCATGTCAAACATGCCCGTGCCCGAGCGTGGGGTAGACACCACGCCATCTGTGTACAGCAGGTCCTTGGCATGAGCGATGCCTACATGTCCCTGCATCACGGCAAAAATCTGCCTGCATTCCTGCTCAAGTTCAGGAAGCTTCTCCTCCAGAATGAGGTTAAAGGGGTCCATGACAAAGCCGAAGGCTTCCATATCCAGTTCCGCTTTTAAACGATCCAGATCCGCGGCCGTCCGCACCACATTCTCCACGTAGCCTTCGATCAGAATCCGGGTACCGGCCGCTTTGGCTTTCTCACCAATGGGTTTCAATTCCTGAATGAGTTCCGCCCAGCTTTCGGGCAGCAGATTCTCCGGATGCCCCTCCCATTGGCTTAGCCGGTTTTTCGTTCCGGTTTCAGTGGCAATCCCCTGAGAATCCGGAAACAACGCGGATATAGCGATATAGTGTTCCAGGATGCTTAGAGCCTTTGCTTTGTAGGCTGGGTCATGGGCAATCAGGTTCTGGTACCCGGCGAGGGCCACCACCTTGAGCTCATATTCCTTGAACGCCGCACTCGCGGCCTCGGCCTGTTCCAGAGCGGGCACCTCACTCTCCAGATCCAGGCCCCACTGAATACAGGAGAAGCCCAACTCCACCGCACGTTGAGCGCATTCCTGCGGATCCTTGGACAGGACCCAGTTAAAAATTCCCAGAGGGCGTTGAAAATGTTGCTCCAGTTCAGTCATAGTCTTTCCTCGACGTAAGGGTTCATTTCCACAAAAATACAGGACATGACCCGTCAAAACATCCCACCTGGGCCGAAGTTTATCCCGGATATTGACATTGCGAATCATGAAGGATCCATGGATCTGAAGATTCAGAATTATCCGCAACGGGGGATCGATCCCTCCCGCGTCCCCCTTCATTATCATCACAATGTGGAGCTGAATTTTGTCGAAAGAGGTTCTGTTTCCTATCTGCACTGCAACCGCATTCAGCATATCGCCTGCGGGCAACTGGGCGTGTTTTGGGCCGGATATCCGCATAAAATTCTGGTGGCCGATCCAGAGCTCAGCCTATGGTGGATCACCGTTCCCCTCCCCCAGTTTATTGGTTGGAAACTCTCCTCCACCTTCACCCGGAGGCTGATGCAGGGGGAAATTCTGTTCTCCACCGACCCGCAGCCGGAGCTGGATGTAGCCTTATTGCAGCGTTGGGCCAAGGACTACCAGGAAGCGGACTGTCGTGATATCCTGCTTCTGGAAATTGAAGCCCGCACCCGACGAATCGAACGACGCTTGTCTCCGCCACAGCATACCGCTCTTCACCCGGAAGACCCGCATTTAGACAGTCTGCATCCCGCCGCCCTGCGCATGGCGGCCAAGGTAATATCCGACTTTGACCAGCCCATTCATTTAGAGGAAGTGTGCGCCCAGGTAAAACTGAACCCCAGTTACGGAGCAAGGCTGTTTAAAAAGAATTTCGGCTGCACCCTGGGACAATTTCTACAGGAAGTCCGCGTGTCCCACGCCATTCATCTGCTGCAGCACCGGGATGACAGCGTGCTCGATATTGCCTTCGCCTCCGGCTTTCAATCCGCCAGCCGTTTCTATGCCGCGTTCAAACAAGTGACCGGTAAACAGCCGAAAGACTATCGCAGCCTACCACGCTAAACGACAAGCGGTTAAATCCATCCATCCTTGCGCATGGCCTCCAGGCGTTCCTGCTCATCCTGCGGAGTCCAGTCGAGAATCAGTGGCGGCCTTTCCTGCTGCTGCCCGAGACGGTATTCACTGGGGCTTAGATTGGTCAGTTTGCGAAAACTACGTGAAAAATGCTGTGACGTAGAGAAGCCACATGCGAAGGCAACTTCGGTCACCGAGTGATCCGTATCCCGTAGCAAGGCCTCGGCTTTCCGAACGCGCTCCCGCAAGACAAAGGCCATGGGCGTATCCCCGGTCAGGCGTTTAAACAGGGCAATCATCCGGGTGGCATTCAGGCGACTGCGCTGCACACAATCCTCGATGGACCAGTCTTCCTCGGGCGCTTCGTGAATGGCTTCGCTCAGTTCCAAAATCCGCTGCTCCGATACGTTCGTGGACGGCGCCGTGGCAGGCTCAGCACGGAGCACCTCTTCCAAAGCCGCCAGCAAAGAGAAGGTCAGTCCCTGTAGCGCTAAGCCGGAATGCCCCCGTTCCAAGCGCAACACCAATTCCTGCATGCACTTCCCCAGCCAGGCCGAGGCCGGCCAACTATGACGTTGCTGCTGTAACAGAAGCTTGCTGAGAGCACGCCGGGAAGATTCCGGCATCCCCAGCTCCCGGGGAAAGGCCAACTCCCGCACAGGACGGCGGTACACTTGATCCAACTTCAGTTGCACAAAGCGAATACGGTTGCCCGGCTCCCGTGGCCACACACTGCCGTGGGCCTGCCAGGGCAGCGTAAAAAACACCCAGCCCGCCGGGACCCGCTCCACCTCCCCCTCGACCTGCCAATGCAGGCAGCCCTCCACAAGATACACGATCTCGAATCCCGGATTGCGATGCAGAGGCAGTTCTTTCTGCTGCAACTCCCCATAGCTGTAAAACAAATCCTCCGCCTTCATGTGTCTATTATTTCACTGAAGTTGAAAACAAGACACACAAAACTGCTTTGAGTTACAGTGGCTTTACCTTCACACATCCCAGCTTCCCATAGGAGACTCCATGAAACACGAGGAGCAGATCGGCCCTGAATTCTTTGACCAGCACACCCAGCATCCCGCGGGATACCGCGACAAACGCGGCGAGTGGCGCCCGGATACCCCGGTAAGCTACGCCCCCCTGTTTGAGCTGCCCAGACGGGCCAAAGAATTTGCGGGATGGCTCAAGGGCTACCTGTTCCCCTGGAACACGATCTGGTTCTCACTCACCCTGTTCACCTGGTTTTTCCTCCAACCGGATCTGGAACGCTGCCGAAGCTTTCATTGGAGCTGGATCACCTGGATCTTCCTCCGCAACCAGGCCCTGCTCTGGATCATCTACGGCGGCTGGCATCTGCACCTGTATATCCGCAAGCAGAAAGGCCACGACGGAAAGTACTCTCCCCGCTGGCAGAATAAACACGGCAGCACCTTTCTGTTTAAAAACCAGGTGCAGGACAACATCTTCTGGACCTGTGTAAGTGGCGGCAGTTTCTGGACGGCCTATGAGGTCATCAGCTTCTGGATGTATGCCAACGGACGGCTGCCCTACCTCGATCCTAAAGAATCCCCCCTGCTGTTTGCGGGCGTGCTGCTGCTCATTCCCATCTGGCGGGAATTTCATTTCTACTGGATTCACCGGCTGATTCATTGGAAACCGCTCTACGACCGCATCCATTATCTGCATCACTACAACATTAACCCCGGCCCCTGGTCCGGCATGGCGATGCATCCTCTGGAACATCTGCTGTATTTCAGCGTGACCCTGATTCATTGGATTATTCCCTCCCACCCCATTCACTTCCTATTCAACGCCCAACACACGGCGCTCACCCCGGCAGACAGCCATTCGGGCTTCGAAGGGGAAGTGGCCGCAGACACACTGGATTTCGGGTCTTACTTCCATTACCTGCATCACCGCCATTTTGACTGCAATTATGGAGAAGCCACCATTCCTTTGGACAAATGGTTCGGCAGTTTTCAGGATGGTTCCCGTACCGAAACCGAACTCAACGAAGCCCGCAAACGCTACCAACGCTATCGGGTCAGCAGAATCGTCAGCGAGGGGCCAGGGGTAAAATCCTTCGAACTGCAGCGGGAGGATGGCGCAGCCCTGGAGCCCTTCGCACCCGGACAACATCTCCTGTTCAAAGTTCCGGGCTCGGAGGAGGGGAAAACCCGGCTGCGTTGCTACACCCTATCCGATGTGGGTCCAACGGATCACTACCGCATCTCGGTAAAGGAAGAGTCTAAGCGACCGGAAAGCGCTTCCGTCCACCTGCACCAGCACCTCAACGAAGGCGACATTCTGGAAGCCCGTGGGCCTCTTGGAGACTTCAGTCCAAAGCTCCAACTTTCCCGCCCGCTGGTGTTGGTAGCCGGAGGCATTGGCATCACCCCCATTCTGGCCATGTGCAAAGGAGCCTTGGCCGAACGGGGAAAGCGGAAGATTATGGTCTACCTTTCCTTCCGCAGGCTGCAGGATCAGCTCTTTGCAGATGAACTTCTAGCCCTGCAACAGGCACATCCGGGGCTAGGTCTGCATCTGAATTTCAGTGGCGAAGCACCTGAAGCTCTCAAAGGAATTCCACATGCGGAAGCCGGGCGGATTCACGCAGCCCGACTCCTGGAGACTCCCGCAGCCCAGCAGGCCGATTTCTACATCTGTGGTCCCGATGCCATGATGGATGAACTCTGCAGCGGTCTGCAGAAACAGGGCATCTCCGAGCATCAACTGCACACGGAACGCTTCCAGCTAGAGGCCTCCAACGAGCAAGCCGCCACCCAGCAGCAGCATGAAGTGACTTTCCTACGTTCGGGAAAAACGCTGCTCTGGGATTCCGAATATCGGAACCTTCTCGAATTCGCCGAATCCAACGGCATCTCCCTGGATGCCGGCTGTATGTTCGGTGAATGCGGGGCCTGCGCCGCCCGGGTGCAGGAAGGCGACGTGACCTACAACTACAACACGGCCATGAAACCCCAGGCCGGTCACTGCCTGCCCTGCAGCTGTAAACCCGCATCCAAACTTATCCTGGATGTATAAGCGAAGCGCTTCAAGCTCCGATTAAGTACCAAGACCCGCCATGCGGGTCTTATTTTACACGACCTACCTGCCTCCATGAGCCTGGGAAGAACCCTACGGAGCCCAATTCGGTTAACGTGTAAACGAAGGAAGGGCTTCACGCAGAACTCGGATCTGCGGTACCTCTAAGAATAACAAACGAACGTGAATTCCCTGGAGAGAGAGACATGAAAACCCTGTTACCTAGCGCCCTTTTCGGCAGCCTATTGACGCTAACACAGCTGAATGCAGCTCCGTTCTTTTATGAAGGCTTTGACTTCGGGGGCACGGCCATCCCCGATATTTCAGGAACGAATGGGTGGAGTGACTTTAATACCGGAAACAACGGTCTCATCTCCTATGCCACGAGCGGGTTAAGCTACTCGGATGGCTCCAACAGTCTGGGTGTCAGCGGAGGATCGGCTCTCGCGGCGGACACCGGAAATACAGAAATTTACTACAGCCAGAATGTCTCCCGACCAGGAGATGCACTGAACACCGGGAATAGCGTCTATTTCAGTTTTCTGAATAAATCTGTCGGGGACGGAAGCCGAAGCTTTGGGCTTACCACGGACAACACCAATAATAATTTTGGGCTTCGTGTGTACCGGGTGGGCGGGTTCTGGCAGTTGCAGGTGGGAGGAACCTCTGACCTCTCCGCAGTTTCCACCAATAATTTTGACGGAATGATACTGGGACGCATCACTATGCAGGATGGCGTGGATTTGGTGGAAATCTGGGCCAACCCCAACCTCGCCTCGGAAGGAAGCCTGGGGGCTCCGATCGCTTCGCTTTCCGCAAATACTCCCGGGTTTAACCACGTCCGCCTTGAGGGAGGCAACTTTCCTACGGACCTGCAATTCGATGAAGTCCGGCTGGGCACCAGTTTTTCTGACGTGACCACCATTCCTGAACCCTCCACCTTGATCCTGCTGGGCATCGCTGTGGTAGGACTCTTCATGAAACGGCGTTTGGCCTAAGGAAAGCTGCCAACATCCGGATAGCTTCACCCACAGCTGGGTTTACGAGTAAACTCAAACAACCCTTCACTCGAAGAGGCTCTGCGGGTTTAATGAAGAAAAAAAGGAATTCTCATGAAAAGACTCTACACCCTCCTCATTGCCGCCATCGCCTTCAGCGGCAGTTCCCAGGCCGTCCTCATTGACTTTAATACAGCTGGGGATCTGACCAATAACTTCAACGAAGTCACCGCCAGCGGGGATGCCCGGGGATCCGGAAAATTCACCGAATCCAGCGGAAACGGCATTGGTGGGAGTGATGCTGTTCTTGCCGGTACGACCGGCTGGGGAGGGCAACAGGTTTACAACTCGGCCTTCGCAGGAGATGACAGCACCCTTTCCGTCCGTATTCAGTTCGAATATAATCCGGTAGCCCCGGAAATTCTTTCTGGGGGGGGGGCATATGTGGGTTTCGGCGCCAACAGCACCTGGAATGCATTATTTGGAAATACCGGGGTCACGACCGACAATCAGTTCATGGTAGCTTTGTCCGGGGACAATAACACGTCCAATGTACGTAGACTCATCCACTACAACGTGGCTGACGGGGTTCGCGTACAAACCACAGGAGCCTCTGTAACCTTAACTCCAGGTAGCTGGTACCAGCTTTCCCTGACAGCCAGCAATAATGGGGACAGCACCTATGACATCGCCTCCTCATTGAACCATGTTAACGCGATGACCGGGGTTGTAGGTTCTGAAGTAACCTCGAATTTGACCGATGACTTTACCAATGGCGACTTCGCTGCCGGGGACGATGCCTACGCCTTCTTCGGCGGACAGGCTTCAACGGACAACCGCGTTGGAGTGAATTTTGACAACTTCGAAGCCATCCCCGAACCCTCCACCCTGCTGCTGCTGGGCATGGCTCTGGGCACGCTGTGGATCAGCCGCCGCAGGCGCTGAACCCAGTCCCGTATTCCGAATGTCCTCACGGAATATTATGAAACGATGCCTGGCCCTGCTTTGGGTCTGTTTCCTGAGCAGCCTTTCTGCACTGGAACTCTCCACTATTTTTTCCGACCATATGGTCCTGCAGCGGGGAAAGCCCATCCGGGTCTGGGGCAAAGGAAAGCCCGGAGCGCAGGTGACGGTCAGCCTGGGCACGAATCAAGGCCTGACCCACGTGAACCCGGAGGGCCGCTGGGAAACCGAACTGGCCGCTGAACCAGCCTCCTTCGAGGCCAAAACCCTGCGCATACAGAGCGAGGATCAGCTGCGGGAGTTTCAGGATGTGCTCATCGGCGAAGTCTGGCTCTGCTCCGGACAGTCGAATATGGAATGGACGCTGGGGAATTCGGAAAATTTCGATTTGTACCAGCAACAGGCCGAACAGCTCCCCTATCTGCGTTTGTACAAGGTAGAACGGTTTCCCTCCGAAACGGAACGCTTTTCGGCCAAGGCCACCTGGACGCGCAGCTCCCGTCCAACGGCACGTCATTTCAGCGCGGTGGCCTTTCATTTCGGGGTGACGCTGCAGGAGCAACTGCAGGTGCCGGTGGGACTGATTCAGTCCGCACGCGGTGCCTCCACCGCGATTGCGTGGACCCGGGAAGCGGTGATTGAGACCCAGGAGGGTCTGAAACGTCAGCAGTTCCACTGGCAGCGTTGGTCCGAGGAATATCCGGAGCGGCTGCAGGCCTGGCAGGAGGCTCCGGAGGAAACACGACGCCCCCGTCCTCCAGTGGACCCCAAACTCGCCTCCACCCGCCCCTCCACCTTCGCCCGGGGCATGCTCGCACCTCTCGCCCCCTACAGCCTTCGTGGCGTCATCTGGTATCAGGGCGAGAGCGACGCCCCCTTTCAGCCGGAACGCTATGGCGAACGGCTTGAAGCCATGATCGCAGACTGGCGGCTCTGGTGGAAAGAGCCCGGGTTACCCTTTGGCATTGTGCAGCTATCCGCCTTCGAAGATCCCAACCGGAAGACCTCCGAACACTGGCCGGCCCTGCGGGAATCTCAACGGAAACTGGTGAAGCGCCAGGCCAAGCTGGGACTGATCGTGACCATCGATGTGGGCGAACGGGATGATATTCATCCCCGCGACAAATACAGCGTGGGCCTGCGGCTAGCCCGCTGGGCTCTGGCAGATGTGTACCGGACACTCTCGGTTCGCGGAGGTCCGGAAGTGGATACGGTTGAGGGGGATGCCCTGGGGGTGACCCTGAGCTTTCTGCAGACAGATCAAGGCCTGCAGGCCCTGAACGGACCGGAGCTGAAAGGCTTCGAAATCGCTGGCAGTGACGGCGTGTTTTATCCCGCAGAAGCGAAACTCCTCAGCAAAACCAGAATCCGCGTCAGCAGTGGCCGGGTGAAGGCCCCCAGCGCGGTTCGCTACGCCTGGGCCGGGTTCCCCAGGGAAGCCAATCTGGTGAACAGTCTGCATCTTCCCGCAAGTCCCTTTCTCGAACCGGTCCCTCCCCTTCCCTGAGCTGCAGCCGGGGCCAGGAGTCTACGGAGTCATCGGGTGTCCTGCCGCCAGAGACCGGGCTTTTCTGCTTTTCATTTGACCACGCTCCCCTCAGAAAGACAGCTCCTTCCCCACGCTCTGATATGACGAAACCTGACCTGTCTCTCTCCCGCCGTGAACGCTCTCTCAATGGCCTCTGGACCTTTCAGGCTGCCGGCGATTCCGAAGAAAACCCTTTGCGCGTGCCCGGCTGCTACGGCATTCCCCAGGAGGGTAAATGGCGGAAGAACTACTGGGATGCCCACGGCTACCCCGCCGACTGGGACGGGCAGGGAGGGCGCTACCAACGCAGGCTGGAGCTGAGCGCGGATCAGCTCGCCCGCCCCCTGCTGTTCCGCTGTGGAGGCTGTTTCCAGGTGTACCGGGTGCTGTTGAATGGGCAGGAGGCCGGCTCCTGCCGGGACGGCTACAGTCCCGCCCTCTTCCCCCTGAATGACTTGGCGGTGCAGGGGAGCAATCTGCTGGAAGTCGAGGTGCTCGCGGAAGCGGGGGAACTCCAGGGCGGGGAAGCCCAACTCTGCCGGGGCATCTGGCAGGACTGCAGCCTGATCTCCTGTTCCGAGCTGTATATCGAAGGCACTCCGGCCATCGAAACCCGGGTCGGTGAGGGACACTTTTCCTGCAGGGTTCTCATCCGGAATCTGTCCCCGAAGACCCGCAGCTGCCGTCTCCGGGCCCGGATCACGGATGGCGCTGGGAAACTCGTCCGGGAACTGGAGGGAACTCCCGCTTCTCTGGCCCCGGCGGAAAGCTTCGAACTGGAAGTACAGAGCCCCTGGGAAGATGCCCGCCTCTGGTTTCCGCATGACCCGCAGCTCTACAAGCTCAGCCTCCTGCTGCTCAATGAACAGGGCGACGTCATTGATCATTGGGAGGAGCGCTTCGGGTTCCGGGAAATCACATGCCAGGGCCCCCACCTTTATTTGAACGGACAGGAGCTGTATCTGAGAGGGCATGGCGGGCACTATCTCGGGGATCTGCAGGGCAGCAAAGCCTATCACCTGACCTGGTTTCGCGAGTTGAAAAAGCGGGGGGTGAATTTTCTCCGCCTGCATGTGTATCCCAAACACCGCGATCTCTACCATGCGGCCGATGAAGCAGGCATTATGCTCATGGGGGAACCGGCTTTTCACTTCACCGTTCCGGAGGAAAACGAAGAAGCACGGGCCTTTTCCAAGGCACATCTGGGCCGCATGATCGATCACCTGCGCAACCACCCCTCCATCATTATGTGGAGTGTCTCCAACGAGCTGCGCTGGCGGGGCGGCGGGGAAAAACCCTGGCTGGTGGAACACGGCAAAGCATGCGATTCCACCCGGCCGGTGTTCTCCAGCGACTTTTCCGCGTTCTCCACCCACGGAGACCTCATCGGCCATCATTACAACACCGACACGGTGTTTGAGGAGTGGGAGGAACACGGCCCCGACAAACCTATGATCTGGGATGAATGCGGAGAGGTCTGGCAACCCAAACGTCCCCTGCACAACGGAAGCGCAGGCTACGAGTTCAGCAGCCAGGACTACGCCACCGGCACCTATCGCGACGGGGCCACTGAAATCCTCTATGCCATGGACCTCATCCGGGAGGGACGTCATTTTGCCGGTGAACTTCACCGCATCAATGCCGTGGTTCCCTGGGACCTGGGCTATGTGTTTTTCCGCTGGCAGCCCTACAACCGCTTCCGCGGGATCGCCCTGAAGCATGCGGATCCCGAGGCTCCCGGCCTTCAGCCGAAACAGGTCCTGCCCTGTTCCTCTCCCCTGAACATCTGGGACCCAACCCTTCCAGTCTATGAACCCAACCCCGGCTTTTACCTGTTTGAAGAGGATATCAAGGAAGTGCGCTTTCCCGGGGAGGCCAAGCTCTGCAGTTTCTTCTCCGCTCAGAAGCAGCGCGTCGAAAGCCCGCTGATGATCTACGAGGATCTGCGCCCGGCCGACAGCGTGGCCTGCCGGGTAGAGCATCCGGACGGACAGCTGCTCTCCGAATGCGTTCAGGAAATCCGGATCGATCCCGGGGAGATGAAGCGGAATATCTCCTGGAGCGTTGAGATGCCCGGGGTGGAGCGCGCTACCCCGGTCCGCCTCGTCCGCAGCTTCCAGCAGGAGGGACAGCCCGGGTACCGAGATGTGCGTGAAGCGTGCATTTATCCCCCTCTCACCCGGGCGGATATCCCGGATGAACTCGATCTCTGGATCCACGACCCCGGCGGGGCGCTGCTTCCGTATCTGCGCGAGGCCGGGATTCCCCACCGCAGCTGTGATCACATCGAAGATCTGGAGGATCCCGGAGCCCTGCTCATTAGTACCGCACCCACGCTGCCCCCGGCATGGGAGACTCGGATAGAGGCCGGGTTGAAAGTGATTCATCTGCTTCCGGAGGAAGCCGATTTCGAGGGAGGGGGTTCCGCGGTGTTCCTGTTGAACGGGCCGAAACACCGGGTTCTGGAAGGCATCGGACAGGAACAGCTGACTCACTGGCGCGGCGGCAATCTACATGGCCGCATGCCCCGTCCGGCAGGAACCTGTAATCATCGCATGCTGTTGGCGGGAGACCGGGACGGAAGTCATTCCGCCCTGCACGAATGTTATCGGGGCAGCGGCTTGCTGATCCAGAGCAGTCTCCGCATTGTCGACAGCCTCCACAGTGAAGCCACCGCCCATGCCCTGCTCCGGAACCTCATCCGCTATGCTGCGGCGTACCGGCCTGCGCTACGGCTTCGGCGCAATGCGGTGTATGGATCTAAGGCCTGGCAGGATTTTGTCAGCCGCAGCGGGGTCGTGGCGGAACCCCTTCACAGCCTGGAGGAGAGCAGCCTGAAAGATCTGGATCTTCTCCTGTTGGAGGCGGATGCAGCTCCGGGGCATGCCTCCCTGCTCTCCGCCTTTGCGGAACGCGGCGGCACCGTGCTGGTTCAGGAGCTGGGTGAGAGCTCCCTGGCGACCTTCCGCGAAGCCTGCGGCCTGGAGCTCCAGCTGACCGAAGCCTTTCTCGGGGAGCGGCACCACTGCGTGAAGGCCGCCACTTGCTGGACCCTGCGGAACAGCCCCCGGGACGGGGTGGAGTACTTTGAAGACATCGTCATTCCGCAACCCTTTGAGCCCAACCTCGACCCGCTGCTGGCTGGCATCGCCAATCTGGATTTGAAAGGGCAAGGCGGCCATCCCATGTTCAGTCAGGGGATCACGGCGAAGGGATTCGATCCGGTGGGCTGGAATGACGGTGTGCGGATGCTGCTGTCCAACTGGCGCATTGACTGGTCGGTCCCGCCCGCAGGCGGGGAGTACATCAGCGTGGGCAAGGACATCCGCCGTGCGCAGTGGTTTTTGAACCGGGACCCTCTGTTGCTGAGGGTGGATCATGGCAGGGGGCTCTTTCTGTTCAATCAACTGGATCTGCCGCAGGCGGGTGAAAACGGTCTGCGGCTGTTCCGGCAGCTGTTGACCAACCTGGGCGCCTCTCTGGGCTGCCCCACCTTTCTGCCCGAAGAGGAGATGATGTTTGATCCCGGGCCTCTGGTCGAACAGCGGAAACGCCTGCTGCAGGTCCGTGAACAGCTCTCCGCCCTGGAGGCCCTGCCCCAACTCCCCGACATCTTTCAGGAAATGAAAGGAAGCGGAACGGGACGGCAGCCCCGGGTGCTGCTCTTTCTGGATGAGCAGATGCGCAGCCTGAGCCCTTCCCTTATCCAGGAAATGGGCGGGACGGCGGAATGCTCCCTCGCGGCCGTGGAATACACTACGGTTCAGGAACTCGAAGCCGGGTTAACCCGGGAAATCGGCAGCACCCACTGGGACATGATCTATTTTACCCTCGGGGAACAGAGCCGAGCCGATGCATCCGGGCAGGCTTCCATGAAACGCGTGCTGGAGATTCTGCAGCAGAGTCATGCTCAGTTGATGTGGGGCAGCAGCCCGCCCCGGCCCGTGGACACAGGCAACCCGGGTCACCAGGATCAGATCTCCCGTCTGAATGCCTGTATGAACGAGCTGCTCCGCGACAGGGATGTCTATATCAACGACTGTCATGATTATGTGACCCGGAACCTCCAGGACTATCTTTCGGGAACGGAAGCCGGGATGTCCCCCGCGGATCAACAGTCCCTGGCCGTCGCCATCGCGGAAGCCATCAAATTCTTCGGGAACTGAGATCCCAGGTTAACGGGTTAAGCGTCCCTTCCGTTTACCCCTGCACAGGTGTGGGGTAGACATGGAGAATGATTCCTGTTGCTCAGCGCCACGCTCTGTCCGTCCTTGTGATTCTGTTCTGCCTCCGGGGCCCTGCCGCGGCGGAGGCCTTTCTCATGGAAACCTTCAGCGGCCACAGCTCTCCCATTGCCACCCAGGCCACTGCGGATGGAAACGGCAGCTGGCAGGAGAACCGCAGCGGCGGCAGCGGAGAGGGAGTCGTCTCCAGCACCGCGCAACCCTTTGAACACGGGGACAATCCCTTCGGAAGCAGCGCCGGCTTGAACATTCGTCACTCCCCCGGCCTCGACTCCACCTTGAACTTCCCTCCCCTTGCAGCGGGGGAGACCCTGTACTTTTCCTTCAACTACAAGGCCCTGGACGGGGATGCGGTCAGCCATTCCATTTCCTTCTTCACGGAGGACCCCACCTATACCCCGTTTATGAATCTGTCCTTCACCCAGAATGCGGGGGACGGAACAAAAAAAGACCTGACCCTCAAGGCCCAGAACGAGACCCAGACTCTGGAGGCGGCAGTGGCCGAGGACAGCGCCTATTTTGTTTACGGAAAACTGGAGGCCTCCACGGATTTGCGCAGCTGGACCCTGTCGGCAAATATCACTGCGGATGTAAGCAGCATCCCGGAAAATGAAACCTGGACACTCTCACGCCAGAAAACCTACCCCAGTGCCCGTTCCGGACATGCCAACCGCCTGAGTTTCGATACCGGAGGAAGTGGTACGGGACGGTATCTCGTGGATGACATTCGTCTGGGCAGAAGCTATGGTGACGTGGTCAACCTTGCCCCTGAAGACCGCAGCGGTCAAATCGTCATCCTGAAGATGGATGACCTTCGCCAGCACGTGGCGGGCACAGGGGTGAAGCAGACCTGGATCGACGTGCTTGCGAAACTCCGCGCGGCGAATGCGGTGACCAACATCGGCATCGTGGCCATGTACATCAATGGGGATGGAAACGGTACGAATGTAGTGGGCGCCGCAAATGACTTGGCGAACGGGGGGCAGGAATGGATTGATTGGGTCAAAGCGCAGCACGCCGCGGGAGATGTGGAATTCTGGCAGCATGGCTGGGATCATCTTCCAGCTCTGGATGAAGACCCCAGTGGAAACACCTCGGAGTTCCAGGCACGTGTTGCCCGGCAACAACGTCATTGGAACTGGGCGCAGGCTGCAGGCAAAGCGGTGTTGGGCTTCGACTTCCGAAGCTTCGGGGCTCCGGGCAACAAGGTGAATGCAGACACCATTATCCTGATGAATGCCACTCCGGAAATCAATGCACGCTATTATGGTGACGATCAGTCGCTGATCAGTACAGCCTTTAACATTGAACGTTTCGGGGGAAGCATTGAAAGCGGATCCGGGGGGAACTTTGCTCCCGACTGGGACGTCTACCAGGCCGCACAGGCTGCCCATGGAGACAAAGCATATCTGTGCTTTCAAATGCATCCGGAGCTCTGGCAGAACCCTGAAGAGAATCTGGCCGTGTTTCAGCAGATTCTGGATGATTTGGTTGCGAAGAAGGTCACCTTCATGACCGCACAGCAGTTTGTGAAGCATATTGCGCAGCGGCGGGATTCACTGGGGCCTGTTATTAATTTTAATACCTGGGGAGACTTCAGCTATCTCTTCAAAGAAGGCGGTCAGGTCAACAAATACAGCGAAACAGCCGGCGCCGGCCTGAAGGGCTCCCGGGGGCTCGTTGTCGGATCGGGAGGCGTACAGAGCAGCCTTGTGCTGCAGCGCAGTCTGCCCGGAAATATTCCCCAGGTTGAACTCGCACTTCACTTCCAACATGCCGCCCCCAGTTCCTCCGGAGCACAGCCCCTGTTTCTGGGACTCGGACCGGAGGACCGCTATAATCCCAATCTCTCCAATGGAGGTCCGGAGAACGACCACATCTTGGTCGCCCTCGACCTGAACGGGGCTCCCAGTGCCTCGCAGCCGCGTCTGCGGATCAGCAGTTCCGCAGACGGCATCCTGACCCAGAACCTGAGCAGCTACCTCAGCAGCCCCCTGGTGGCAGGAAACTGGTACCGCTTGCGTGCGGTCATAACCCACGACCTGAATGGCTACGACATGGAGGCGTTTATCGAGGAGTCTGACAACAGTGGGGCCATCGGCGCCGAACTCCTGACTCACAGTGCAAGCGACCGCAAGGTGCCGGATTTGGCCTCCATTTCCGTGTTCCCTTTCTTTGGCGGCCAGGGCAGCGCGGATGACCGGGGCATCGGGGCTCTGGACAATTTCCGGGTCTCGGCCCTCCGTCCCGTCGGGGCGGACGATGGGCTGCTGGCCTGGGAGGGCGTTCGCAATCCACAGTATCGGAGCAATCACAGCGCCTACAGTGGCAGCTCCCCGCAGACCCGGGGCTTTGCCGCCACCCCCTGGGCCAGTGCTTACAGCGCAACTGTGCGGCCAGCAGGATGGGATGGCGCGGCCAATGCAGACGGTGAAAGCCGGGGGCTGGGCTATACGGCTTCCGGTGGAGAATCCCTACTGAGCGCATTCTCCTACCGCAAGCTCGAGACCGCCCGATCGGTCCGGGAACTGGACCCCGACGCATTTGCGGCTTTTCTGGAGGAGGGCGAAATCGGTATCGACGGCAGCACACTGTACCTGAGTGTGCTACTGCAGCCCCGGCTGAATGATCCGGACGGGCAGGTTTCGTTTGAGTTGCTCTCCAATGGCAATGCTTCCGGCAACCGGGTTTTCGGGATCGGAATTGACCGTTCTCTGGACGACAGCATCCGGGTGGCAAGGAATGGTGACTATGCCGCAGCCCTGGGAACCCTCGGGCAGGCTGTAGCGCTGCAAACGGAGTTCCTGGTGGTCAAAATCGAGTTCGGCGCTGGAATCACATCCGGAAATGAGCGGATCAGCATCTGGCGGAATCCCGCCTGGCTCTCGGAGGAGTCCATGTCCGCTCCGGATTCTATCCTCCCCGATGTGGCTGATTTCCACTTTGACCGGATCGGGTTCTGGAACCTGAATGGGGCCGTGGCATGGTTTGATGAGTTCCGCATCGGCAGTCGCTGGGAGGCGGTGGCACCGGTACAGCGCGACCGGAAGAGTCATGTATACAAACACAGTGATCAGCGGGATCTGAAACTCTGGGTCTGGAATCCGGCCAATGCCTCCCCCAGTGACCGTCGGCCGGCTATGTTGCTTCTCCATGGCGGGGGCTGGGCCGGAGGAGATCCCTCCAAGCTGGAAACGCAGGCTCTGCATTTCCTGGATCAGGGCTATGTCTGTATCGGAGTGGAATACCGCCTGACCAGTGAGGCAGGTGTCACCGCAGACCTCTCGGTGCAGGACAGTCGCAGTGCCATGCGCTATCTCAAAGCACATGCCCACAGCTTTGGCATCGATCCGGAACGCATTGTGGCTCTGGGGGGCTCCGCCGGGGGGCATCTGTCCCTGGGACTGAGTATGTTCGGAGCCGGCGCTCTGAATGATCCTGCAGACGATGCCACGGTCAACCCGCGTCCTGCAGCGACAATCGCATTGAACCCGGTAACCGACACCTCCGCACCGGACGGCTTCGGCACGGCCTCGTTCTCTAGTGAAGCCATCGCCCTGCTGGCCTCCCCTGTAGATCAGGTGCTTGCCGATCTCCCGCCTTTGATTCTGTTACACGGAGATGCCGATACCAGCGTACCCGTTGCCGATGCCCGTGCGTTGCGGGATGCCATGACCACAGCGGGAAATGCAGTAACCTATCACGAATACCCCGGTGCGGGTCACGGCTTCTTCAATATCGAAAATTCAAGTGATCAGTACAACACCGATACCCTGATTCAGATAGATGCCTTTCTGGAGAACCTGGGTCGTTTCCGTGTGGAGCCTGAGCCTCCTGGAGGCGTAGGGAGCCTGGAGATTGACGAAGAGGCCGAAGCGAATCTCCTCTCCTGGCTTCCGGCTGATGGGGCTGACGGATACCGTATCCTGCGCAGCAGTAACCCCTACAGTGGTTTCCATGAGATTGCGGTGTTGGACGGGGAAGCCACTCAGTTTGAAGACAAAGGCCTGACGCCGGGAATCCGCTACACCTACAGGGTTCTGGCCTTTAATGCACTCGGAGACAGCGCCAGAACGGAACGGGCCTCCGGCCTGGCCCTGACCCACCTTGAGGATTTCCGGATGGATTATTTCGGGAGCATCGAAAACAGCGGACATGCGGCCGACAGCGCAGACCTGGAGGCGGATGGAATCCCGAATCTGCTCGAATTTGCTTTGGGTGGCAACCCCACTCTCGACGATGCCGAAAGCCTGCACACCCGGGTTAGAGGCACAGAGGAAAACGGGACGCCCTACCTCGAACTGACCCTGCGGCGCCGCGAGGGCAATGGTTCCGGGGACTTGGGAAGCGGTTATGTGCTGCAGGGGCTTCGCTATCGGGTTCAGCAACGCAGCGATCTGTTGAGCGGCAGCTGGACCGATCAGGCAGCTAGCGTTGACATTGTGGATGGCCCTCATTCTCTGGGAAACGGATACGAAGAACTGCGTGTACGCCTGCTCAGCACCCCGGCAGACGGAGCCGTATTTGCCCGGGTTGAGGTTCTGGCGGAATAAGAACCCCTGAATGACTCGGTCGGAATAACGAGTAAACCCGGTTAACAGTTTCCGGATCGAGCCCTTCTGCGTATGATCGGGCCATGCGTATTCTGATTCTGTTTTTGCTTTTGTTCGCGGCTGGAATTTCCCGGGCGGAGAACGAGCCCCCCATGATGAAGCCCCTGCCCGTGCAGCAGCTGTACCGGCTGTTTCAACAACCTCCCGCCGAAGCCCGCCCCTTTGTGCGCTGGTGGTGGAGCAATAACCAGATCCAGCTGGAACAGGTCAACCGGGAGCTGGATGCCTTCAAAGCGGCCGGGATCGGCGGGGTGGAAATCAACCCCATCCTCGATCCGGCCAGAGCCTGGGAACGCAAAACCCTGTCCAGTGCGCCTATTCTGACCTGGCTGAGCCCGGAGTGGAATCAGCTGCTGTTGGAAACCGGAAAATCCGTAGAGGAGCGCGGAATGATCATGGATCTGCTGGGGGGAAGTGGCTGGCCCTTTGGCGGCGACTTTCTGGCGCCGGAAGATACCGCCTACCGCATGGTGGTCCATCATGACCGCGTCAGCGGGCCCAACAGCCATCAGGCTGATCTGAACGAAGTGTTCAAACGCAAGCCTCCCTACATGCGCAGCGGGTACAAGAAGGCCCGCAATGCGCAAGAGGAATTGAAATTCCTCGCGTTGCTTCCCATCAACCTGGAGGATCCTACCCGGATACAACTCCTTCCCCTGCCCAGCCCGGATGAAAGCGGGATGATTCAGGTGGACATCCCCGAGGGGGAGTTCCTGCTCAGCTATGGAGTCATCGAACAGAACTTCCGCTATGTCGGTAATGCCGTAGACGGAGCCAACGGGCCGGCCCTGAACCACTTCAGTGAACAGGCTACGCGCAACTATTTCGCTCACCTCTTTGGCATCCAGAAGGACTGGGATGTTCCCCTGTCGAAGTACATTCGTGCCATTTTCTCAGACAGCATTGAGCTCACGGAATCCAATTATAGCCCGGGTATGCTGGAGGACTTTCAGAAAAGCATGGGCTATGACCTGCGTCCTTTTCTGGCTCTGGTGTTGCTGCCGGAAGCTGAAGCGACCAAATTGATTCCGCATTCGAATGACCTGAAAAACAAGCTTCGTCGAATCCGCTTTGATTGGTCCAGCTTCCAGGTGCAGCGTTTTCTCACGCAGTTCACACAGACCTACATCGATCTGTGCGAGGAGCGGGGCCTGCTAGCCCGGTATCAGTCCGGAGGCAACCCCTCCTGGATGGGCATTGCCGAAGGAGCCATGCTCCCTCACATTCCCGAGGCGGAGAACTGGCCTTACCGCAAAGAATATCTTGGCCATGATGCCTTTTATGAGCGCACCTGGACCACCCAGAAATCCAACATCAAATATACCGCCAGCGCAGCAAATCTCAGCAACCGGCGTATCGCCAGTGCAGAAGCCATGACCAATGTGGTCAGCCTCTTCCAAATGACCCTGGCGCAAATGAAACAGGCTTTGGATGTGAATTTTATCGGCGGATTAAATCACACCGTCCTGCATGGCGCCACCTACAGTCCCCCGGACGTTCCCTTCCCCGGATTGATTCGTTTCGGCACCCTGGTGACCTCCCACAACAGCTGGTGGCCCTACTTCAAACAGTTCGCAGACTACAACGCCCGCCTCTCCGCAGTATTCCAGCATAGCCGCATGCACAGTGAAGTGGCCATCCTCACACCCGGCAGCGATGTCTGGGGTATTCATGGACTGGAGAAATATAAATTGGTCAACCAGCCCAAGTATCTCGGCTCTCTCTGGAAAAGCCTGGCCGAACTGGGCATCAGCAGCGATTATCTGCATCAGCAGGTCTTGGAACAAGCTCAGGTGGGGAATGGAACGCTGAACTACGGTCCCATGCGCTACCGGGCACTGATCGTGGCGGAAGTGCAGAGCCTGAGCCCCAAAGCTGCGGAAACCTTGCTTGCCTTCCGGAAAGCAGGCGGAGAGCTGCTGTTTGTCGGCCGCTCGCCCTCCCGTACTCCCGGCTATCGGCAGGCGGAAGAAGGGGATCGGCGGGTTCAAACGGCCATCCAGGCGGCCCGGAAAGCCGGAGCCCGGCAACTGCCCCCTCCAGAGTTCACGGGAGATCTCCCTGCATTGCGCAGCTGGGTCAGCCAGGCCATCACGACGATGGACTTCAACCCGGCGCTGCGTATCATTTCCCCGCGGGAAGGCGCCTATGCCCTGCATCGCAAGGCGGCGGATGCGGATCTGCTGTTTTTCAGCAACACCCATCGCTTTCAGGAGTTCCGCAGCAGCGTTGAGTTCGAACTGGGCCAACGCGGGTTGTGGAAATGGGATCCGGAAAACGGAAGCAGTGAGTTCTATAAAGGCCCCCAACATGAGCAGGGCTTTGATATTCAGCTGGCTCCTCTGGAATCCCTGTTGCTCATTAGCGGTCCCCGCAGGCCTGCCTCGGCCGAAGAGCCTGATAAACAGGTGGAAATCTTATCCCTGGACGGCCCGTGGCAACTCCGCTTTCACCCCATGGATGATGGAGAGATCTTCGAACTTCCCATGGCCAAGCTCCAGGAGTTCAGAGAACATCCGGATAAACGGGTTTCCCGCTTCTCCGGAACCGTTCGGTATCAGACCCGCTTCGAACTTACAGGTGGGGGACGTTACCTACTTCATCTCGGGGATCAAAATGATCAGATTTGTGAAGTCGTTGTCAATGGGTCCCCTGTGGGCGTCAGCTGGTACGGCCAAGGCAGCTTTGACATCACCGCCTTCCTAAAAGCAGAGGACAATCTCCTGGAGATCCGTTACACCAACACCCTGTTTAACGGTCTGATAGGCTCAGAAACCTTCAATCGATTCTGGAACAGATGGCACAAAAATCAGGAGCCGGAACTGCAACCCAATGGCCTCCTGGGCCCGGTGGAAATCAGACGCTTCTACTAGTGTAGTCCGCCTTACAGATCGTCTATTTTGCTTCAGACCCGGTCCTCGTCATCAGAAGAGACTGTGATTCGTGTGTTCCTTCAGAGCGCTGAGCACTGGGGCTTTTATGGACCTGTTTCCTTGAGCTTCCTATTGCGCCGGTATCCTTGATATCCTCCAGATCCCTGCCAAAAAAATAGACGATCTGTAAGGCGGGCTACACTAGCAGCCTGTCGGAGATTCCAAAGTCCGACAGGCTGCTAGTCCCTCATGATGCCTCCCTGCACTTGAGCACAGTTCCCGCTGCCAACATCAGGGCAGAGACACCGGCACAGAGTCCAGCCAGATGTACACTTGGTTGAGCGTCGCGTTTCACGTGTTGCTCCATCAGAATCATCGCTCCGCGGGTCGTTTCCCGCCTGAGCCGCGCATCGGGCATCACTTGACTTGGCTCCTGAAACAACAACAGCAACAGGCTTACACTGCCACCGCCATCAAAACGCCCATCCCCAAACACAGATCCGAAGGTCGATGCATCCCGGTGTCTCCCCAAGCTTACCAGGTCAGCTCGACCGACTGCTTCCCCAGGTCGAAGATGGTCAGCCCGTCCTTTACCTGCAGGGGCACTTCGTTCCCAGCTGAGATAACACGAAGCCCCTCCGGGGCATCCGCGAGGCTCACCGTGAGAGCTCGCTGTTGAGCCTCAGGCAACGGACTTTCCACCCACAGCTTCATACGTCGCTCACCCAGCTCTTCTGTTTTCAATTCGGCAGAATCACGCATCTTTTTATAGGCTGAAACCTCCCGAAAGGTCGCTGGCCAGAGATCCCCGGCATCCCGCCGTTTGGCCACCTCCTGGAGGTGTGCTTCAAATTGGGTCAGATCTTTAAAGGCATCATAGCCCTTCTGCAACCCATGCACCATCAGGACTGTCCAGCCGGCCCGGCTTTCCTCTTCATCCAGCCAGCGGGCTGCGCCTGCAGCCTTTGCCCCGCCGCCGAACTGACGGTAATTCGTCCGCCACGCCAGGTGACTCTCCTGAACCACAGCCAACGAGGCTTCATTCATGCCATTAAAAGGAAAACAAAAGGTCGTGGGTTTCACCCCCACCCGTTCCGCAATCCGCTCCTGGGCTGCGAGAATTTCCTTATCGTATTTCTCAGCGGGCATGCGTCGGAAATCCTGATGTGACCAGGAATGATTGCCAATCTCATGCCCATCCGCAATCAGCTCCTTCATCTCCTCCCAGGTGATCCCCGACCAGGAGCCAGGCTTTTTTGCCTCCGCTTTTTCCGTGGACTCCGGAGCCCAGGCCAACACAAAAAAGGTTGCTGGCAGCTCGTATTTCTTCAGCAGTGGCGCTGCAATCGTATATTGATCACGGATACCATCATCCAAGGTACAGGTCCAGGCCGCTTTGGCTGCCCCCGGCCAGGAAACCAACTCCGCTTTCAGCTCACCCGAATCCGCAGCGGGCAGAGCTGCGACGAGCATAATCGGGATACAACGGAGAAGAATACAGAGGAGTTGACGGAATCGGAAGATAGACATGTCGTGACTATGGCGAAGGACTCCTCAGGAGCCAAGAGCATTATTTCGCCATCCCCCCTTCCAGCAGTCAACCCGGAAGCTGGGGGAGCATCTTCACGCTCTGCTCATGGCAGATTGAGAAAGGCCGGGGCAGATCCCGAAAAAGGTTTGTACAGCTTCCCGATCCGGGGATCCTGCAGGGGCCCCCGCTCGATCCCGAAGGCCGCCAAGAGATCCTTCGCCTCCAGCTCCAGCACATGAAACTTGGATACGCTGGAGGAGGCTTCCCCCGAAACGATCCGCTTTGCCTTCACCCCTTCCGGTAGCGCAGCATCTTCAAAGGAATAGAGAACCCCCTTTTGATCTCCATCATAACCCAGCCAAAGCACGCCTTTGCCTTCGGGTAGTACCCAGGAACGTCGCATCATGGGCAAGGCCGCCAGATACTCATGGGCCATCCGCGTCCACTCCGGCACCACCTCTCCGAGATCCTTCTGCCCTTCCGTATTCCAGCAGATCGTCGCTTTATTCGCATACATTCGGAAAGCAAACTCCGTCGCCTTCGCCGTGCCACTGCCAGGGGGACGCTCCGACGCACGGAACCATTTCACCGTATGCTGCATGAACCACCATTCATCTTCATAATCGTGGTTGGGAAGCTCAATGCTACAACTCAATCCTGGGAAAGCAGAGGACTCAGACATCAAGGCAACCCCCTGATGGCTCCATTTGGCATACATTTCCCAAAAAGCCCGGGCCACGGGGGGCCTACCTTCCGCATGGGTACTGAAAGAAACCGTCCATTTCTGCCAGGAATCTGCCCAGATGCCCTGATATCCCAATTCATCGCGGGCCTGCCCCATACGCTGCTCAAAGTGTTCCGTGAAGACGGGATTCAACGGATCAAAAGCATAGAGCGTGCGGCTTCGGGTCCATTCCCCATTGCCAATTTCGCCCCAGCTGGGCTGAAGCCCCTTCAGCTTGGCATCCACTTCAACCGCAAAATCCCCCGCCTGATGTGCAATGGTGCTCAACCAGGCATAATAATCGATATCCCATTTGGCACAGGCACGGGACACCTCTTGCCAGGCCTCGGCAATTTTGCCTTCTGCCTTGAAGTCATAGGGGGTGCAGTCTCCCCCTCCGGCATAGCGGGGATCTTTTTTCCGGCGCAGATCCCGACCATTAATCCAACCCGGTTGATGCTGCAGAATCATGCGGACGCCAGAGGGTCCCAACACCGATTCAATTTGCCCGGAAAGCGCACCAATACGGCCTTCCCAGTTGTAATCCGTATTATAGCCTGCCGCTGGTAAAGGTTCAGGCTGAATTAAATTGAGCTCCTCGGACATCTGATCCCGTACATGTTGATCCACCTCCTGCCAGCGGGTGATCGATTCCCAGCGACTGAAGGCCTGCTTCGGCTGTAGCACCAGATGCAAATAGGGTGTGGATTCAAAACGTCTTCCCTTGGCGAACCACTCTTCATCACGGATCGAAATCTGGCGATCTCCGGGAAAGGCCTCCGTACAGCTACGTAAGTTCCCCTGACGAACAGGATACGAGGCATACACTGCGTGAGGGCGGTATTGGAAATCGACAACATTAGCCCCTCCCCCACGGGCCATCACCCCGATCCAAGGGGAGAGACGATGTTTCAATCCATAGCCCCGGTCCCCAATTTCCATCGAAGCGGGAACAGCAGGCGAAATCACGGGAACGCCCTGTACCGCCCCTGGAATAATCTCTGTTGTGGTGAAACAACGATCAATGCCCCCGTTTCCATTGTCTTCAAAGCGTTCTTCTATCGAACCCAAGCCCCGGTAGCGCATGGCCACCACCGTAGTGCCCACTGCGGAAGCATCGAGCTCCCAAGTCCCCTGCGTACGTAATACACGGAAAGCAGGGCTTTCCTCCAAGCCAGTGTAGGACAGCTGATGACGCCAGCCTTGCCAAGCCCATCCCGCAATGTTGACCGTTTCCGGATGAAAACTCCACACCAGCTGTCCACAGAGTTCTCCATCCATCGCGCTCATCTCCCGCAGATGAACTTCCCGGGAGGTTTCGGCCGGAAGTTGAGGGATCGCATGCCCAAAATAATCAGTATGAATCCTGAGCAGACCTGCGGCTTCCGCTCGCCGTTTCCGTTCTGCAGAATAGGCCTGCATCCGGCCCTGAAGCTGTTTCACCTGCGCTTGCGAATCCTTCATCTTCGTCGCCGCCCGCTGCAGGGTTTTCTCAAAGCTTTGCTGAAGATGTTTACGGCGCACCTGCTGCACCTGTGCCTGTTTCGGATCGGAAAGATCCGGCTGCTGCAGATGCTGTTGCAATCGGTCAAAGGCCTCCCGGCTTCGTTTATCCTCCGCAAGTGCCAGAGCCTGGAATGCTTGCTTTGCCTGCTCTGCATCCTCTCGGAGCTTACGCAAGGACTCATCTTCAGGCACCGCATCTTCATCTGGAGTCATCTGATAAAAACGACCGATGAGTTCCGGGTCAGAGGAGGCACGGACATCCAAATATAATTCGATCCCCTTCCCCTGTTGTTTCACCTCTCTCAAGCGCAGGTCATGCGTCAGCACCGGCGTGCCAAACATATCTTCCGCGAAGTAAGGACGAAACAGCGTCTCGGGCGAGGTGGTTTCCACCTTGCCCACCGTGGCCCTGCGCAATCCTAAAAGCCTGTCTCCTTCCATCGCAAACTGCAAGTGCACATCATTGGGGAACGAAATGTGGAGAAGCTCTTCTCCGCGCTCCCATTCCTGCGCGGACAACGCGAAACAGGACAAGAGGCCGATCAGCATTACAGCGCGACCGAGAACATGAAACCCATGCAGTAGATGATATTTTACGTAGTATAGAGTAGTCATACTTCTCATTTTACGCTGAACCCGTTGAAACAACAAAGGAGAAAGCATTGACGCTATCCGAAACAGAAGTAACGTTTTGCGAAGTATTTCTCTCACAGTATGACCAAGCCCTATCGAATCGGCCTGTTTATTGCCGAACATATCGAACGTTCCCGGGATTTCCTGTTTGGAGCGTACCGCTATGCGGGTTCATTGCGTCACCTGCACTTAGTACGTGTTTCCAGCACACGAAAAAAGAAAGAGGATCAGGAACGGATCCGCTCGGGAGAATTCGACGGCATCATCTATCCAATGGTCGGTGGGGAACTCCTGGAATGGATTCAGGAGAACGGGTTGCCCTGCATCAGCTACCATCGCAATGCGCAAGCAGAGGGCGTGGCCAGCGTCTGTGTCGATGACCTGGCGGTGGGACGGATGGCGGCAGACTACTTTCTGCAGATGCATCTGAAACACTTTGCCTTTACGGGCACCTCTCAAACCCAGTATTCCAATTTTCGCCGGGACGGCTTCCGGGAGCGCTTGCTTGAAAAAGGCTATGAGCTCTCCGAGCGGGAACTCTATGGGAACACCCCAGACTTGGAAACCTGGCTGCTTGCCCTCCCCCGCCCTTGTGGATTGCTGGCCAGTTGGGACCGGGATGCCGCATTTGTGTCACGGGTGATTCAGAATCTCGGACTACGGGTTCCGGAAGACATTGCCGTGATGGGCACCGACAACGACCGTCTGGAATGCCAATCCGTCTATCCCCCCTTGAGCACAATTGAGTTTCCATCGGAGAAACTGGGTTTTGAAGCCATGCGCCGTATGGATCTGCAACTACAGGGTGACCCCCGCGGAAAAGAGACCCTGGTGCTCCCCCCTCTCCGGGTGGTGGAACGTCAGTCCACCCGCATCAGTTTGATTGAGCATCCTCAGTTGCAAAAGGCCTTACGCTTTATTCAGGAGAACAGCGATCAACCCATCCGTGTCCCGGAAGTATGTCAACATGCCGCTGTCAATCGGCGCAGCCTGGAAAGCCTGTTCCGGAAACATTTGAACCGCAGCATCCTGGATCAGATTCAGGAACAACATATCCTGCGGGCTCAGGAACTGCTGCTCCGTCCTGAACTTCCCATCAAAGCGGTGGCCTCCCTCTCCGGTTTCAATTCCAGTTCCCGCTTCTGCAAAGTGTTTGAACAGATCCGTGGCTGCCTACCTTCCACCTACCGGCAGCAACGGACCATTCTGTCTCCAGAATAAGTACGCAGGTTTACGAGTTATACCACGGGCGTCTTTTTCTAAAAATCCCGTCATGATAAAAGAGGGATTGGATGGAAACCTGTCGTTGGAAAAAGAACTGGGCGGATACCCGCGAGCGCATGCTGGGCTGGTGGGAGCAGCGGAGCTTTCTCCTGAGCCTTTCCCGGGGCTGGCCCCGCTCTCAGCCCAGAAGTCTGGCCATGCATCCGCCAAAGCGACTTGAAGACAACGCCTATTTTTTAACGGGTGCTTCACGGGCCGAAGTTGACTTCTGGGAGCTGGCTGCGCAGGAATTTCCCTTGGACAGCCTGCCCATCTCTGCTCCGGATCTGGGGGGGCTCTCGCTGCCGATGCTGCTCGGGGCGGAGGCCAAACTCCAACGGGGAAGGCCTTCCAGCTCCGTGGCCTCCTTCCGTAACATTCCTCTGGAGGAACTCCCCGAACACCTGCGCCTGGATGACCTGAGCCCTGCCTGGCAGTCCACCACCTCGTGGATCGCCCGGATGCAGGAAATAAATGGCGCATCCGTGTTCCTGGCCCCTCCGGAGCTCGTCTGCGGATTCGAAACCCTGCTTTCCCTGCGCGGAAGCGCATCGCTGTCTGAGCTCACCTGCCGTTCCTCCCGAACCCTGGCCTGCCTGAAGCAACTGCGGGAAAGCACGCTCTCTCTGTATGAATCACTGCATCAGGCCCTCGATGCCGGGTCTGGACAAGGCTATCCCCTGTACCCGCTACAGCTCTGGAGTGACCGCCCCTGCATCGTATTGCACAGTGCCGCAGCCACCGTGCTCAGCCCGAAACAAATCGATCGCCTCATGCTGCCCCATCTGCAGAAGCTCAGCCATCAGGTTCCCCGCAGTATCCTCCGGGTACAGTCGCTGCAGGTTCTCCCCGTTCTGCAGCGCTTTCTGGAACTGGATGATCTCACGGCCTTTTCCTTTCAACCCCGGCCCGGAGAGCCGCCTGCGTACGATCCCTGCTGGTTCGCCAGCTACCGGCAGGTTCTCGATCATGGAAAATCGCTGCAACTGGGTCCCCTTCCTGTGGCAGAGCTCCCCCGACTGCTGAACCAGTGCGGCCAGGCCGGGCTCTGTGTACACGTGGACGCCGATGCTGACACAGATCTTGCAGAGCTGCGCGCGCTGGGAGAAGCGCTGCCCTTCCAGCTGCCCTGACAGAAAAGCTTGCCGGGATAGACCTTCCATGAGATCGTTGCAGATCCAGATCTGTGTTGCGATGCCCGAGCCCTCCCCTTTCAGTACGGTAACCCTGCGTGATATCAGCGCCCGCTGCCCCTTCTCTCTGGCTACGGTCAGCCGGGCTCTGCGCAATGACCCACGGATCAGCGATGCCACCAAACAGGAAATCCGGAAGCTGGCGGATGAGATGGGCTACCGCCCCAATCCCATGATCAAAAGTTTGATGCTGGCTCACAAACAGGGAAGTTCCCGAAATGAACTGGTCTCCAATATCGCCTGGCTGAACACGCATCCTGACAAAGAAATCTGGCATTCAACCCCCTACGGCCGGCATCTCATAGAAGCCGCAAAAGCACGGGCCCATGAACTGGGCTATGGCTTTGAAGAACTCTGGACCCAGGAGCCGGGCATGACGGCTAAACGCCTGCATCAGATTACCCACACCCGCTATGTGCGGGGATTGCTGATCCCGGGTACGGTGAACACCCTGATGGATGAAGGTTTCCCCTGGGAGCACTATACGGTAGTCTGTATCCGGGAACAGCAGCTGGGACAGGACGACTGGCACCGGAGCTCCGCCGCTTCCCGGCATAATACCCAATGCGCCTTTACCCATCTTCGGGAACTGGGCTATCGCCGCATCGCTTTTGCAGGAGGCATCTATGTCCAACATGAGCAGGCCGAAGGGCAAATGAACGCGTTCAATGCAGGAGACGTCGATGGGCAGGAGTTTCTGTTACAAGAGGGCGTCCGTTCACAGCTCTCCGGATTTCTCTGCGCTCAGGCCTTCGTTGCACAGGAAGAGCGGATTCCGCCATTCTTCTATAATGGCAACCCGCTCGCTTCCCAAGAGAAGCTCATCACCTGGCTGAGGGAACAACGACCGGAAGCCGTGATCAGCAACGGGCGGATCCTCTACAACGCAGCCCTTCAAGCCGGTTTCCGGGTTCCGGAAGATCTGGCCATTGCCCATACCCACCTGGATGACGACGTCGAAGGCTGGGCGGGCATCAACCCG
This sequence comes from Verrucomicrobia bacterium UBA6056, assembly GCA_002429005.1. Taxonomy (GTDB): domain Bacteria; phylum Verrucomicrobiota; class Kiritimatiellia; order SS1-B-03-39; family UBA6053; genus UBA6056. The sequence goes on along the minus strand of DIYK01000027.1, from coordinate 38,662 downwards.
CATCTCCTGCGCCAGGGACGTTCGGCCGTGGATATGCTCTGTGCCCACATTGAACGCAATGAACGCGGTCTGCCTGAGTACCCCAAACACATGCATATTGTGGGAGAATGGTGTGACGGCTGGACGGCGCCGAAAAAACAGCCCTGAGCCTTGCCGGATCGAGCTCCTGTGGGAATCCTCAGGGCGGTGCAACTTGTTGCATGAGTGAAGGCTTTCAGGCGCTGCTCACGCAGAGCTATACTGGTCCAATTCAACCCAGAGGGATTTCTTCGGGATTCCCCCCATGCAAAGGAAAAGGTTCCCATGAAAACGAGTCAGGCTCTGTTCACCGTACTCTATGCGCTCGGCACGCATGCCCTGGCAAGTACCATGATGTATACCTTTGAGGACCCCAACAGCGTCAGCAACGATTTCACGCTCAACCAGAGTGGCTCAGGCGTCTTCCGGGAGAGCAGCGGAGGTCTGTCCAACAGTGCACGGCTCCGGGCTCCCAGCAGCACCAATGATTTTGCGGCGGTGGTCGGAAATGGGCCGGTAAGCTTTAACACCTCCTCTGATTTCAGCTTCACGCAGTCGCTTTTCTTTAAAACCACTGCAGTGGCCGGAGCAGAAAATGACGATGAACCCGTCATCCTCGGCATCACGGACCTCGCCTCTCAGGCTGCACCCAGCAATTATGCCCTGATGCAGAATAACTTTGTGAATGCCGCCATGAGGACCAACTCCGCGACCACCGCATTCCCGGCAGACGACAGCCCCTTTGCATTCACTTTCCTCGGCAGCAGTCAGAACAGCTCCTTTACCGGCCAGGCGGTCGGCGCCCAGTTACAGGCAGACTCCTGGTACCAACTCACCGTTGACTACAGTTACCTCAACGCCACGGATCAATGGAGCCTCGCCCGGGAAGTTTTCAGCGTGGATGCGGACGGGTTAAATCCGCTTTCCCTGGTCTCCGCCACCACCACCCTGAACAACCCCTTTGGCCAGAATCAGGACATCGCCCTCTACGGGTTTCTTGCCGGGGATTCCGGAGAGGCAGGCAGCGTCGCCGCATTTGATAATGTGGTCCTTGTTTCCATTCCGGAACCCTCTTCCCTGGCACTGATGATCATCGGGATGGCAGGGGTCTTCACCCTGCTCCGTCGTAAACGCTGAACAGATCCCCCTCCTGAAATCAGAGTCCCCGGGTGTGGCCCGTTCATGAACCCGTCTGGATCCCCATGCCGGAGAACTTCCAGAAGAAAGTGCTCTCTGAACGATTTCAGATTACTCCAGGCGAAGGCGCATAAAGAGACGATCTTTATTCCGGATCGGCTCTTTACATCGAACCGTCACGGATTGGGTACCATCCCCGTTGGGAGAAATGGCCTGCTCTTCCAGGAGTGCAACTCCTGTTTCCCAGGTACCGGAAACTAAATCAGGCTTCACTTCCACGATATAGGTTACACCATCTACGGTGTAGCCGGTTTCGGTGGTACCTGAACCACTCCCTTCGCGTCGCCGATAGGTGATTTCGAAGTAGCTTTCTGCCCCGGAGTGATCTAGCGCCCCTGTTGGTTTAAGATCAGCAGCCCCTGTGTATGGCGTCCCGCCAAATGCGAATTTCGCGAAATTCGTAATGCCATCGTTCAGGAGAGAGGCCGTATTGGCTGCGATCCCTCTGTCCGCCGCAGTGCCAAAATGTAACTGTCTCCAAGCCTGAAGGGCGGTGAGTGGGTCGGGCGACCCGGGGCCCAGAAGGAACAGGACGCTGTCTTCATAGAAACCCGATGTGCCAATCAGACCCTCAACTCGAAATTCATATTCTCGTTCCGGGACTAAGGTAACGAGGTCGAAGGAGACCGAATCAGGGGCCAGTGACGGCTCAATAATGACCCAGTCCGTTGTCCCCTGTAAGCGAAGAGATACCCGATAACTCGTCTCGATGGCAGCATCCACCCAGGTCAAACGAACTTCCCCTACATCGGTTTCGATCGCCGTTACCATAAATTCAAATGGAGGCAGGACCACCCAATTGCTGACGCCCCCCCGGCCTTCCGCACGCACACGATAATAGTAATCAGCGTCTGCCGCCAAATCCGACCAGGATTCAATATCCGCATCAGCAGAGCGATAGACTTCCTGCCAGGGTCCTGATTCAGAAGAGGCACGCTCCACCGTGTAATGTGTTTCGTCTACAGCCTGGTCCATCCAGGTTACATCAACACGGGTGGTGCTCAGACGTGTGGCCATCAGATCTGTTGGGTCCAGGGGAACACCCGGTTGCCCAGTGAGTTCCAATACAATCGGGCCAAAGCTGTTTCCTGAACCCGCACCTGTAATATTCATAAAACCGGAGACATTTACGTAATAGGTTTCTCCCTGGTTCGCCGAAAAGGATAGAAAAGATGTTCCCGTTGCAACCCGTGCCTCATAAGTTGGATCATCTCGAAAGTCCCCTGCCGGGGAATCACGGACGACAGGCACCAACGTGGACAGCGTGCTGCCCGTATACACACCCACCTCATTATTGAGATAGCTGCTGCGGGTGGAGATGGTGGTAAAACCGGATGCCGGCGCCACCCACTTCCACCACACAGATTTCTGTTCGCTATCCGTATCCCCCGGATCAATTTGAGGCTCATCCAGTTCCAGGCCGGAACCTGCATTGTGTCCGTATACAGTTCGAATCGAACCTGTAATCTCCTCTGCATCTGCGAAGTCGTCATTTGAGGCTTTTCTGGAGAGCATCATCCCAGTTTTGAAACCACCAAAGCCTTGTCCGCCGGGTGCGGCTGCCACCGCAATATAATAGGTTTGGCCGACCACGGCATTGAAGGAGGTATTTGCAGGATAATATCTGGCTCCAGACCGTGTGTGTTCAGTCAGTTGGGTCAGATCATTGAACGCTGCCCCTTGCGCAGGTCCCTCATATACCGCCACCGCCTGGTTGCCGGCAATCTGGGAATCAAAGATGTCCCCTGCGCTGGTTACATAGTAGAGCCCTGTATCCGGGGCGCTCCATTTCCACCATAAAGACTTGCTGGAATTACCCGCATGCTCCGGCTCTCCGGTTTGAAATGAAGCATGTTTCAAATCAACCAGTTCATGGTAAAAGCTCCCTTCAATCTCCTTGGCCTGTTCAAAATCATCATTCTCCGGAGCGCCGGATGTGATGTTCAGTTGGACAACGGCCCTGTAGGCATAGGCATGCTCCCCACTCGAAACCGAGATGCTGTCCGGTAAGGTGCTGTCGACGACAAACGCCAATGTGGTGCCGGCAGTAGCCTGAAATGCCATTAAGGTATTGTAATCGGTATCACTGACAAAAAATCCAAAATAAGATCCAAAGGGGACATAGACGCCAGGGGCAACTTTCTCTTGCAGGACAAGTTTCACCCGCCCGCCATCCCCTTGTCCCGTCGTATCTGCACCGATCGCGGTCTGGGTGGTTTGGAGGCGGCTGCCATAGGTGTCTACTGTGTAAACCCCATCTTCCGGCACCGTCCATTCATACCATAGCGCTCTCTGCCCAGTATCCACATGTGGTGAATAGGTGTTCGTCGCAAAATTCGAATCCTGATAGCTTACATTTTTTTCGGAGGGGAGGATCACCGCTCCTGCTGACGAATCATTTGGGTTTTGCGTGATACTGATCCGATATAGTTCATCATCCAAAGCAGACGACTGATTGCCACACATCACGTAATAGGTTTTACCCAGCTCGGCATCCCACGTGACTTCCCCCCATGACCAGAGGTCTCCCCACTGGCCATTTGGCGCTGCGACGGGGGTTAAGTCTGTATAGCTCGGGTTGGCAACCGTGGTTTCATACACCGCCACAATGGTTTCAGCGCCGGAACCAAACGAGGATGCCGCTGTCCGACGTGCCTCTGAAGCGTCTGCAGGCGACCACCTATACCACAAGGTATAATAGGCCGTTGGGCTTTCGGGCAGGGTCGTAAACGCTCCCGTATCCCAGGCAGCATTGTTTGTGGCATGCTGTGGTTCGTCCGGTTCCCGAGAGGCACCGTGATAGCTTACTTCGCGTTGAACAAAGAAGGAGCTCACGTCTTCTGCATTGGCCAGATCATCGTTTGCCGGCAGCACATAGGGATAGAAGTTCAGCTCGAATTCCCCGGCTTGGCCTGCATCGGCCGTTCCAGCCTGAATATAATACGTGGTCCCGGCGACGGCGGGAAAGGTAACCAACGCATTCGTCCAAACCCCGCTGTCACTGTCCCCTGCGATCCACGTGAAATCACCGAAGCCGGATGGGGTTGGACCTACAGAATACACCGCGAGCTCCGTGTCCAAATCTACATTGCCTACGGCGTCAATCCGATAGGTTGCCGTCTCGGAGGCTACCCAGGTGTACCAGACGGATGCCTGAACAGAGGCACCGGGTTCATTCGGTTCCCTTGACCCATTTTCATTCTTCACCGCAATCAATACCGGCGCTTCAGTTGTAGGAGTGACAGGTACAGGCTCCGCATTTTTCCACCCGTCATTTTCCACTACGGTGAAGGGTTTAATTGCAAGGGTAATGTCATTGGAAGTTCCCGCACTCCCCCGGTTATCAATCGCAATGAAGTACTCTGTGGTACTCACTGCACTTTCCAGGATGGCCAAACTGGCCGAACCTTCACTTTGGTCACCGGCAACGAGATTCAGAGAATCTACGGAATCCCCCACGTAGATGCCCATTGCGGTCGGTGAATTGGTTTCGATCCGATAGTCGCCATCCGTATCCGGTGACCATTTGTACCAGAGAGACCCTGTTCCTCCTGCATTGTCATGGTTCGGCTCACCGAACTCCCGGGTAGCCCTCTCAAAATCCGTCGCGGTGAAACTGATCGAACTGCGGTCTCCAAAAATCCCGATCGCGTCTTCGAAGTCGTCCTGTAAGGTCTTCGGATGACCAAGCAGGCGCATGGATCCCTGACCGCCGTTCAGCTTGGAATCGACAACAATCCAATACGTTTCATTTGCTTCGGCGAGGAAAGAAAGCTCACTGTAGGTATCACCGTATGGGGCATCGTCATTTTCCAGCAGTAAAACCAGATCGTCCACCTCAGGCTCAGACACAGGTGAGGTATACACAGCAAGAACAGAATCAAACTCACTGCCAAGAGTTGACAGAACCACCTCCCTGGAGGATTCCCCGAAGGAGCTCAGTTCGAGACGATACCAGATCGAGCGGTCTCCTCCGGCATTCGCATGATCCGGTTCATTGGGCTCTTCGGTGGCAAGTGAATTATCCGCGAGTTCAAAGAAGGGGAGCGTTTCAATCGGTATAGCATTCTCCAGGCTGTCAGAGGATGGCGGGCCACTCATCGACATCATCAGCAAGCCCTCTTCCCCGTTTTTCCCTGCTACGGCGATGTAATACGTTTCACCTGCGCTTACATCAATCTGCAGACTGGAGTAGGATTGGCCCTCTGTATCATCATTGATCTCTATTTCCGTAAGTGCATCTACAGCCGCTCCACTGTACACCGCCATGACGGTGTCGAAATCACTTCCCTCCGTGGAAAACCGGAGACGGGCCGGGTTTTCTGGCTCTACTTTAAACCAGACTGAATGAACACCCAGTGCCGCATGAAGGGGTTCTCCTGGTTCTGAGGTCGCATGGATATTCGATGTCCTGATGACTTCCGGATCCTCTTGAATAAGATGTGCGTTTGCAAAGGCATCGTGAAAAGGCCCGTCACTGCTTGTCTGAAGCGCATCCAGAACATGGATCATGCCGCCCGTAATCACACGTGAGTTCAGAGATGCTACTGAGCGGCGGCTTGCCAGAACGCGATTTTTGACCGCGATATGATCTGAGGAAGGGAACTGTTCATGTACCAGGGCCACCAGGCCGGAAACAGCTGGAGCCGCCATCGACGTGCCGCTTTTAACGGTGACACCGCTGTCATTTTCATGAGTCAACGAAAGGATCGTATCCCCGGGAGCAGCGATATCGACGGTACCTGATCCGGTATTGGTAAAGGATGCGGGAATGTCCCTGCGGTCCGTTGCCGCTACGGTGATGATGTTGGGAAGTTGATAGGATGCAGGATAGATGTTCACCACGTCAATATCGCTTGAGGCATTCCCCGCAGCAGCGATAAATAGTTGACCCGCCTGATCTGCAGCCGCAATCATATCGACCAAGGCCTGGTTTCGAAGTCCGCCTCCCCAGGAGTTATTGGTCAGCGTCGCTCCGTTCTGGATGGCATAGTCCAGGCAAATAATCGCGTCGGAACTCGATCCGCCGCCACTCTCCACCAAAAATTTCAGTGCCATAATCTGAGCGTCCCAGGCTACACCCACCACGCCTTTGCCGTTATTACCCACAGCGGCCACCGTCCCGGAAACATGTGTACCATGTCCATTGTCATCGATGGGATCCCCGTCGTTGTTTACGGCATCGATTCCGAAAACATCATCAACCCAGCCGTTCTCATCATCATCCAGCCCATTCGTTCGCTTTGAGTTTCCGAAGGCATCAAGGCCATCTTCGCCGGGGTTTATCCACATATTGGGCGCAAGATCCTCATGAGTATACCGCACACCAGTATCAATCACTCCTATGATGGCATTGGGGGCATCCGTCCGGATATCCCAGCCCTCAACTGCATCGATATCTGCATCAACTGTACCGGATACGATCTCGGTCTCATTCCGGTTAAACACTTCCCCGGACTGACCCGTGTTATGCAGACCCCAAAGCGCTCCATTGACATACTCAGGATCATTTGGCTCAGCGGAGATACGAACGATACCATCCGGTTCCGCATACGTGATCAGATGCTGAAATTCGTTCAGATACTCAATGGCTTCGATCGCAGCGTCTGCGGTCACACGTGGCAACGTAACCGTGTACATGCCCAGAGAAGAAATCTGCCTGGCTTCAGCGTTCATGGCCGAGACGAGCTGCTGAAAGCGTTCGAGCTTTCCTTCTGCGACCCGAACAATCACCCGGTTTGCAACCATTTCGGAGCTTGCCACTAGCTGCTGATCTGCATCAAAAATCCGCTCTACCCGAATGGGATGTAAAAAATCGATGGGCTGGATCAGGGTGACCTCTCGTTGCAATCGACCATCTTGAGACCGAAAGTCTGTGACCGAAAGCAAATCAGACCCTGGCCACAGGACCTTAGGGTCCAGACTCGATTTCACGGGGGCCTGAGCCTTAAGTTGGGGTCGTTCAGGCGAAGGAGGAGAGATCCCATTCGGTGTTTGTGCCGGTGTGGTTACATTGTTCTTTGGACGGCCATCCTCTTCATGTTGCTCTTCGGTAAAGGGCTGTTTCGGTCTTCCTTGTGGTAGCGGATGCGAGTCCCGCTTCGAGTCCGGTGTCCAATGCAGCAGGGTACTGAATACGCAGAGGCAAAACGCAGCGAGAAATAAGGATGTGCGGTATTTCATAAAGTAGAACAGATTATAGATCGTATGTCGTTCCGTCAGTCGGGTGTTGGCATAGCATCGTGAAGTACTCCGGTGGGAACCTTTCCCATCATGCTTTGCATCTCCAGTGTATGATAAAGAAGATCAGTTCAAGAAAACAGCTCCGTGAGGACCGCATTCCCGGTTGCGCCAAGTTGATGAAAGCCAGGTACCTCCGAATAGTGAAAGCGAGAAGTCGTCTGAGGAGGAATGGTCACAACCGGATAGCCTGCTCCAGCATTATGAGGTAGAGACCTCTCCCGGCCTGAACCAGTCTCAGCCAACACCTTCACCCTGCCTTCAAAGTTCGTCGGATTTCTAATTTCCAGTATCCTTGAACCTTCATCATCGTAAACAACTTGTGCTTCCACATGATCCAGACAGATCACGCAGTCACTATCCAGGTCCCAGTAGATCCCCGGCAGGTCATTCCAGATCAGCATCATTGAGGTTTCCACCCAACATGAATAAGCCGCAACCTCTCCGATCTGCTCTTCCCCCCAGCGCCCCACGTTGACCCGCTCACAGATCCAGCCTTCAGGCAAATGGGTCACTCCTTTGCGGCCCCAGGAGGTTCGGGTGGCAATCCGTTTATCCCTGCGCCCCATAAACTGCGGGATCACATGAGAGATGTCTCTTAGAAATTCCAGGAATCGCCATTCTCCCGTGGCCCGGAAGGTTCTCAGGACTCCTTCTGCAGACAAGGTACAGATCCCCGGAACCCCACAACGGTTCTGCACATTCGCCATAAAGGCGCCCCGGCTCTGGGCAGCGATCTCTCCCAGTGCAGATTCCGGAGGAAAGTTCACATCATAGGAAAAAGACCAGGAGGCCAGTTGAATAACGGCTTGCCGCGCGGCCTGACACCAGATCTCCCTGCCAGTGACATCATAGAGCAGGGCCAGACTTTCAATCAACGCAGCCAACGATTCATGATCCGGCGCCTGCATAGCATCCCCGGGTCCTCCGCTGCATACAGCGATGGCCAAATCCTTCTCCCGGTAGGATTCAGCGATCTCCTCAGCCAAAGAAATCCATTCCGGTTCTCCAAAATACGCGGCTGCCACCACCAGACCCGCGGGAATGAGGGCCCCGCTGGTGGTGGCGGACACTTCGACTTCGCCGCTATGCAGGTTGACATACTGCCCGATCATCCCGTTGCGTTCCCAGATCCGGCGAATGGCCTGCAGGTTCCGGCGAAGACCCGATTCCCAGTGTGGCCGAATCCGGTGTTGCTGCTGCCGCGTCTTCAGCAGCATCAATTGACGGGTAACAAAGTACAGGGCATCCCCGATTCGCCTCGTCAGAGTCCAGGGACGCTCTTCCGGACAATAGGACTTCCCCTGAATATTGATCCAGCGTTCCCCATCGAAATACTCCTGAAACAGACCAAACTCCGTCTGGCCCGAGAACAGAACATCCAGGTTCCGGCAGGCCCGCCCCACAGACCGTTCATCCCCTTCCTGAATCATGGGCAAGGTGGTGATGGCTCCCCCGCACCAGCCGGTCTGAAAAAAATTGAAGGGCGGTGTCGGATCATTGCTGATACTGCTCTGGTACAAGCCATGCTGTTCCAGCCAGTTGGTCTGATTGTGTTTACGGTGCAGAATCTTCCACACTTCCGAAAAAGGAATTTCGTTTCGCTGGCTCTCCACCCGGAGCAGATCCTCCCGGTGTTCGAAGAGGCCGTCAAACAGGCCCTGCACCGTGCTGCAGGCAACCGAATGTAGTTGCAGGCGGATGCGGAGGCGCTCCCCTTCCCCCAGCGTCACCCCCCGGTCTGGCGAGGGAGTGTCAAAGCCACTGATCCCGTGAATCCTTTCGTGCAGCATGCCCGGGGACATGATGCGGATTCGCCCCCTGCTCCGGTCTTCCGTTTCCTCAACTTCGTACCCATACAAGCCGAGTTCATTCTCCAGAGCGCTTCTCAGCAGCCAGGCCTGCTGGCCATGGGGATCAAATACCCCCACCGCCGGCGTGGTCATATCGTTGCTGCACAGTTCAAGACAGGAAGGCCCCTGCAGGGAAAGTACGGGGAGTTCATTGATGTGCAGGGTCTGATCCGCATCACCCGGCCTGGGGCCATTCACCGGAGGGCTGTACGCAAAGCGTTTTGAGTAAAAACGATTCCCCTGATACACACTCCCCGGGATCAGGACATAGTGCTCCGGACTCCAGTCGCACAACTCCAGTTCCAGACCACAGGCAACTTCCCGGGCGCTCCCCTGGAGGATACAGGCCTCGAGCTGGAGCTCCATCTGAGTGGTCGAAATTGCAGCCCCTTCCAAGCTGAATCTCCAGAGGGTCTCCTCATATTCGAGGTCAACAGACTGTCCGGGGGCAATGGCCTGTTTGTACAGTCCTGTACGGCGGGAGCCTTCATGGGTGGAGATGCAGAACTGAAGCTGTAGGGCTGCGGGGATGTCCATGAGTCTGGTTCCCAATCAGGGCCTCCGGTCAGCTTTGCCGAGGTCGGGACGCTCTTCCTGAGACATCCGTTCTGCGGCAGGCATTGGAGATTCGGGCTGTTTCCAGATGGAATGCCGGTCCAGCCCATAACGCTTCTGCCATTCACTGAGAGTGATCCGCTCCCAGCCCCAGTTTTTGCCTACAGAAAACACCGCCTCCGTATCCGGATGATAATAGGTGTTGCCCTCCGCCCAGAGGCTGCTCAGGAAAAACTCCTGGAACCAGGGTTCCTTGGTGTGGGTGCTGCTCATGATCAGTCCGCCACTGGACTGACGTTCCGGCTCAAACCACTCCGCCCGCACGTGATCCGGCGGTGTGATGCTCTTGCCGATGAGGGTATTGTTGACGATCGTGATATCCCGCACCGAGCCGTCGAAACGCTCCCCGGAAAAATAGCCCCCCACCCCTCCCCCGCGTTTGGTGGAGCGAACAACGATCTGCCCATGACTGTTTTCCGCAATCAGGCAGTTGTTCACGGTGACATTCCGGGATTCCGCAATGAGAATTCCCCCGTGGTTCACTCCGTTGTTGATCAGGGTGCCATTGCCGATGAACTCACTGCTGTCGACAAAGAAGGGACCACTGGAGGCCTCCATGTACAGCCCGGGACCGGCATTGCCATTAGCCTTGATGTTCCGGATGTTTATGCTCTCCAGCTGCCAGTCCAGCCACAGGCCTGTGGCCAGGTTATCCATATATTCGCTGTTCTCAATGAGCATGTCCGCGCACTGCAGGAACTTCACTCCCGCGGGCACCCAGTCATAAAAATTCCCATAGCTGCCAATGCGCCAGTTGTTCCGGTTGAAGCTGCATCCGCTGACATGCACATAACGGAGACGGCTGATTCCGGCACCGGAGATTCCATTGTCCGAAAAATCACAGTTCCTGAGACTGACCTGTTCATAATTGGCAAAGGTGATCCCTGCGGAATTGTTCTCCCGGAAACGGCAGTTTTCGATCAGGATCTGTTTGCTGTGATTTTCCGGAACCCGGAAATTCCCTTCCTCGGTATTCCCAAAGATCGCCACGGCAAAACGCCCGGATCCATGCTGGGATCCATTGGCGGCCCGGACAAAATTCAGATTGCGCAGGATCAGGTTATTCACCTGACGGAACCAGACCAGCTGATGCCGCACGGAAACCTGCACTTCCGTCCTGCGGAGTTTCCCGCCCTTGGGAACCTGCAGCCACAATCGATCCGCGGCCTCATCCACAAAGAAACTGCCGGGTTTCAGCTCCTCTTCCGAAGCCACCTGAAGCATTCTCTCATCGCCCCACCAGACCATCTCCGTGCGCTTGGCCAGCTCATCCCGGACGTGTTTGTCGTAGAAGTCCGTGCTATGGGCAATTTTCTCGCCGGCCGTACCCCAGTCATGAGGCCAGGGAGCCCAGTAGCGGCCCTTGCCCGCTTTGTTCCAGTCTGTCCAGACATCCGCACCGCTGAGGATGACCTGATCCGGAGCCGCTCCTTCGATGATGGTGGCGGAGGCGCTGCGGGGCTTCAGCGGAGTGACCTTCTCCCGGTATATCCCCGGCTGAATCAGTACTTTCAGCGCCAGATCCGGATGTTCGTTCAAAAAAGTGAAGGCGTCACGAATAGAGAGATAATCCCCGCCGCCCGCGGGATCGACCACAATTGTTTTTTCTATGGAGCTTTCATCAATCCGGGCCTGTGCCCGGGTCAGGAAAGGGGTGAAGAACAGAAGCAGAGACAGTGTGAATTTCCATGTAGACATCATGCGAGTACATCCAGTGAGGTTGAAAAAAAAGCATATCACCCCAGGAGCTGCTTTCACACACCGCAGAAGTTAACACGTTGCATCATTTAAGCTGGGTTACAGCGTTCCGTCTTCAGGAAGAGTCCATTGACCTCACGGTACCAGTCGATGTCCCCCCAGTTTTTCCAATAGGGATGGGAAAAATTCCAGGGGGTACTTCCCCAGAGTCCGTACTGTGCTGCCAGAACATTGCATTCGGCGCACCAGTCCCGGAGCCAGTCCCAGCGCAAATCCGGATGATCCATATGCCACCAGGGCCCCCAGGCCTCGCTGGTGGCGACAGGTGCGCAGGCCTCCCGGCTCCAGTCCATGGCCTGCTGCAGCTGCTGATGCATCTCCGCCATCAGCATCGGCCGGATGGAGTTCAGGGTCGCATCAATTCCTCTCTGATACGCACGGAAATCATGATCCCCTCTGTCCTTTTGCACATCCACCCAGCCGGATCGGTTTAGGAAGCGACTGCTTTTCGTCATCCAGAAATGCAGTTCGAGCACATCCAAGCCATCCAGTTTCATGGAGCGGACTTCGTTCCAGAACCCGGTCAGTGAAATGGTAAAACGCTGCTCCGGGAAGCATCGTTGAAAATGGGCCAGCGCATCCTGAAAGCGGTCAGATACAAACTCCAGCTGGGTCTCATTCCACCGAAAGCCGGGTTGAGGCTGCACAGCTCCGGCATCCCCCATGGCATCAGACAGCTTCGATGCCTGCGCCGCCTTTCCGCTCAGAGCTTCCAATTGGGGGCGCAGTGAACTGAAGAAGGGAAATTCCTGATCCAGGTCAATGAACACGACAAGCTCCAGCAGCCCCCGCTCCTCAAGCATCCGCAGGGTCCTCTCCCACACCTGGAACAGCTTCTCCGGATCCTTTCCGGGGTATTCAGGATGGGTCACGCCCCAGGTGGATAGGATCACATAGATCCCTTTCCGCCGGGTGATCTCCATGAACGCGATCAATTCCTGAGCGACAGCATGCTTTCTGTCCACATCCGAATGCCCCCAGTTGGCCAAAGGGTCTCCTTTGACCGTACTTTCCTCCGTCAGAGATTCCAGCTGGCCAATCACCCAGGGAAAGGCTTCAATCCTCAGCGTATTAAAGCCCCGCTCCAGGACTTCATCCGTCACCCGGTCCAGATCTTCAAAACTACCTGATGGGTAGTGAGCATTCAGCCAGGAAAAATCCCACATCGCGATCGTCAGCCGCTGGGGTCGCAACGCTTCTGTCAGGTCATACGGATGCATATTTTTGGATCCAAGGGACTGCACAGAAAATCAGGGCATCGTAGGACGGCCTGTGCCCCGTGCAATTTCGGCCAATTCTTTCAGATTGGCGGCGCTGGCAACCACAAGGTTATCGACAAAAAACAGGGTATCCTCGCCCCGGCGATGCGCCATCCACAGCCGCAGCAGGTTAATCTCTTCCAGATTTTCTGTGAGAGGCGCGGCATCAATCTCTCCTTGATCCTTACCATTCACCAGCAGGCGCGGCACGCCTTCCGTATTTCCGGGAGTGGGAATGATCCATTCGATCTTCACCCATTGCGCATCCACCCCGGCGGACAGTTCTTCTTTGCCCAGCCCCCGACCCGTTCCCGTGACTGTAATGTGCCCGGGGTTCAGGTGAAACTGCTGCCACAGCCGGTAGGAATCAGGAACATTCCGGGAAATCTGGATTCCAAAAACAGAGGCATCCAAAGAGGCATTTTTAATCATGAACCCAATGTAGAGGTATCCATGTTTGAGATTCGGGAGCTCGATATCGGCAGCGGGTTGCCAGGAATGCTCATTCCCGCTTCCTCCGGCAAAGATCAGCGCGGAGTTCGCTCCCTCGGGAACCGCTGCCGCCGCCTGCTGAGAAGACGCCACCGTTTCAATCCGCCCCGGGGTATTGTTCAGAACCCGGATCGCTTTTCCATGATCCGGAGCCTCGGCCTCAAAATCATGTTTATAAATCATTCCCTTCACTTCAGGAGCCGTCTGGGCCATGATCTGAAGGCTTGCGAATATGCAGACAGGGTAGAAAAAGAGCTTCATCGTGTTTTCCTTTGGGTAATGAGCATTGGGTCGTCGTTCATCAAAGAGATCATTTCACCAGGGCGTTTACAGCCTGTTCGAGCTGTTCAAGGGTGGCCCCCTCCCAATTCAGGTACAGCACGGTCTGCCCGACCTTCTGTCCCCGGACGGGGTTGCCAAACAGATCCACCACCTCAATGTCCGCGGCCAGGTTGAGGGTGACATCCGCCTGGGCTTTGGCGGGGTCCGGCATCAAGGCGCAGACGGCCCGCTTATTCACCGGATCCGTAAAATAGAAGGCCCAGAGGCCCTCCACCACTTCCACGGTTTTTTCCGGAACAGTGTCCTCCAGATACCAGGCCGCGGTGGACTGGGCCGCTGCCGTCGGATGCAGGTTCAGAAACGCATCGTTCAGCGAACGAAAGCCCCGCAAGTCGTCTCCGTAGGTATGTCCGTAACTCCCCATCAGATAATAATAGGTGCGCCGGGTTCCGGCCATAAAAGAGGCCAGGTAGTAACGGTGAATTTTGTCCGCGAGCGGCATCCAATCCTGCTCCGTCGGTGTCCATTGCAGGGCATGTTTGATCAGCCCGTGCCCCACCATGCGGGGGATTCCGGTCCCCTCGGTCATGTCCGGGTACGGGGGTTTTCCGGAGTTTGGCATGATGACGCCATCGAACAGATCATGCATCTGGGTGAAGATATAGGAATCCGGAGTTCCGCGCATGAAGGTGTAATTGTGATAGGAGATGTTATCCATGTACTTCATCGCATCCGAGGCCAGAAACGCCTCCATATAATCGCGGTAGGCCGGGTGCAGCGTCCCGGCAATCCCCAGTACCTCGATATCCGGGTTTACGGACTTCACCGCTTCATAGGCTTCTTTGTGCAGCCGCACGACGGTCCGGGTGGTGTTTTCAATCGAGCGTTCCTCCCCGACATACTTGAAATACACTTCCGGATGGTAGGGCTCATTCCACACTTCGACGGAACTCAGATAGCCCGGAAAGTGCTCTTCATACCAGCTGGTGATTTCCTGGACGTAGTTCCCGAACATGCCCTCTTTGGGCACGCCCCCGGTGGTCGCTCTCCCTTTCGCATCCCGCTGTACCTTCTCACTCCCCCAGGGAGGCGTGCGGATGAGAATCGGCAACTGATCCAGGCCCACCTCGTCGATACACCACTGCGTGTATTCCTTGAGGAACTCATTCCCCCACTGACCTTCCTGCCGTTCAAAATCCGCCCAGGTGGACTCCTGCCAGTTCCGAACCCAGTTAAAACCCAGGTACTTGGCCTGCAGTCCCTGGTATTTCATCTTGGAGACATGGGTCCCGAAGCGGGAATCCGGGTGCCGTTTCCCGTAATAACGCGGTTTGATCAGCCGGGCGATGGTCCGTTCGTCAAAGAAGCTGATCCGTTTCCCGTCCCGCTTCACATAAGCCTCGATCCGGTAAATATTATGAGGGCGGCTCTCTTTGGTTTTGGCAAAATTCACCGTGCCCTGAAGCAGCTTGCCCTCCCCCTCCAAGGGAATGGGCTGCAGCGACCAGCGGTCTCCGTAGAGATCCTCCACATTGATATGCAGCTGTCCCCCCTGGAAGTCACCGCTGACCGCCCAGTCCAGTTCATCCGGCTCTTCTGTAAACTGGATCCGGGTATCAAACTGCTTCACCGCAATCTGCACCTCGGCGTCCATACCGAGCGTATAAGGAGTCGCTTCCGTTCCTTTCTCCACCTGCATGGCATCAAACCAGATCTCATCCCCTTTCTCCATGTTGATATAAAAACGCACGGAGTACGGCGGATGAGCCATCATCTCCGGCTGCCAGGGAATGACAAGGCGTTTCCACTCTTCGGAACCGTCCAGCTCCACCCGGGCCCGTTTGCTCTTGGCCACCCACTTCTGCTGCACTTCCGCACTCACCACGCCTTTCCCCTTCAGGTACACACTGAACACATGGGGTTCCTCTCCCAGTGGAACCTGAAAGGGAGCCGAGAACATTTCCACTCCCGGAAGGAAATTCCCTTTAAACCAGGAGCCAAAGCGTTCCTGATCCTCACAGTCATGCCAGACCTTAAAGGTGGGAAGACCGGAGGGACCGCTGACCTCTTCCGGATCCGGTGCACTGTGGGCCCAGAACATGGACTGCATAATCTCCCCGCCCCGGAAGGACATGCCCGAAGGACGTCCCAGGGGAAAACTCGTCGTCCGTAACAGATTCGCCGGATAGCCGTCCCGGTAACGCTCCGTGGTCACGCG
This sequence comes from Verrucomicrobia bacterium UBA6056, assembly GCA_002429005.1. GTDB lineage: Bacteria > Verrucomicrobiota > Kiritimatiellia > SS1-B-03-39 > UBA6053 > UBA6056. The sequence goes on along the minus strand of DIYK01000027.1, from coordinate 22,730 downwards.
CTCAATTTCCGACAGCGGAATCTCTTCAATTTTCACATGTTTGATGCCGTATACCCCGGAATCGATGGAGGCCGGCAAGGCAATCAGAATTCCGGTCTTGGTTCCGGGAGGCACGACAAACTTCTTCTTGATATGCACCCAGCCAAAACCGCCCGGAAAACTGCCTTCGATAATTTTTCCCGCAAAGCGGTAGTTGTACTGCGCACCTGCGGGACCCTTCATCAGAATATCCAGTTTCAGCAGACTGCGCTCTTTCGTTTCGGAGGGGCTGTTCACCACCACCTGTCCGAGCACGCGTGAAGTGGGGCTGAGTTTTTTGCTGGTCAACTGCAGATAGCTCATGCCGTCCACGCTGACCCGTTCATAGTGGAGCTGCACCTTGCCGTAGGCGGAATTGTCCCACCAGGGTTTCCTGGGAAACACGCCGGTAATCTGAGAGCCGAACTTATTGCGGGTATCGTTGATCGGTTCCAGAATCGAAGGGTCGCCGAAGTCCGTATTGATGAGATAGCGGCCCTGAATCTGCTCATCGATACTCTGAAGCTCTTCCCCTTCATAGGGAACATAGACCTGCGTCTCCGCTTCGGGCTGGGGGGCAGGACTGCGGGAACAGGCGCTCAGCATCAACGTGATACAAAGCCCGGTAAGCAAGGGTGCGTTCTTCATGGGTTCTCCAAAATAACAGACAGTTTCTAATGCGAAAAGAGGATCACGGTGGGAGATTCCAGCCTGACCTGTCGGGTGGCCGACCTGAGAAACAAAGTACCAAGTAGAGATCAGACTGCAAAGAACGGGGTATGTTAACACGTTGCATGATCGCAGAAAAATCACACCAGAAATGCTTCAACACCCCTCTACAGCTCCAGCCACTCTCCGGGGACATGTACCTTTGGCTACGGCACATAGGGGAGTTGGAAGTCGATCCCAATCCCGATTTCGATGAGATGAGATGAGCAGTAATTCCATCGAAATCTATGCGAATCTGACATAGGTTATGACTTATGAAATCTGTAACCTTGCATCTTGATGAAGGGGTGTATCACCGATATCAGTGGGAAGCCCAGTTGCGAAAGCAAAGTGCATCGGCACTCATTCGTGAAGCGATGGGTGCCTATTTGACGGAATTAGCTCCTCCGGAACACCCGAGTCTATTGGATGAGGTTGAACCTGCCAGCGTGGGAAAATTTCTCGATCTTCCTACCACCCGGGCAGAAATGTTGGACGATTTCCTGGAGCGAGAATGATTGGCCTGGACGCCACCACACTGATTGCGTTTGAGCTTTAACGTTTTTGAGTTCCAGCCCTGTACATTGGCCTGAGGAAAGAGTTTTGGAAAAGTGGGTGACAACGATGATGAGCCCCAGTGATTTCACAACTCACCTCCATCCTTCTGTTGGCGACCACTGATCCACCTCCACAGCTCCCCCAAAGACCGGCTCCACAAAGCTCCTGATCGCCTTTACTACCTCAATAAACGATTCTGGGGCATCCAGGAGTCTGCTTCTCTTTCGGAAGGCCGACCACTGCACTTGTTTTTGATCTATAGCCTGGTGCTCCGCCTGCAGCAACACGGGCAGCGTTGTTGTCAGTGAAGTGCCCCGCCGATCAAATGTGCGAATCACCGCGTCCTGAAGTGCTGGAAACTCAAAAGCATGAGAACGGGAGAGGTGCAGGAGATCATAAAAATCCTTCATCCTGCTATTGCGCTCGCCCAGCATCACCATAGCCTCCAGTTTTTCCGCAATCACGGTCTGGGGTGTGTAGCCCTGCAGTTTGGGTGCCGGGTGGTCAAGAAGCACGGGGAACTCAACAGACTGGGGCCTGGGCGTTACGATGTCATTAAATCCGACATCAAGTTGCAGCGGTATCCTAGCACTGCCTAGAGTCGCAACGAAAGTCACCCGCACGCCCTGGTAAAGGGCATCCTCCTTGATGTACTCCGCTATCACGCTGTCCGGGTCAAAACGCAACCCATCATCCAACTGCGCAAAATTACAGATCGCCATTACAATTCGAGTCAGGTTTTCTGTACTGTTTTCCGTGTACCCCAGCAGGTCGAGATCCTGGGTGGGGCGGAATGCACTTGAGGACCATACCCGCAACAATTGTGCCCCTTTCAGAATGAACGAGGACGCGTATTCAGACATCGACAAACGGTATAAAAACCGCTCCACGGCATAGCGTTTGAGAATTTCGTCAAAAAGGCGGCCCTGTTCTTTCGCCAGGTTCAGCAGGCGCTGGCGAATGGATGCGGAACTCCCCGCACTCACAGCACGCCATCCAGATAAGGTTCCATCACCTTCGCCACCCGGCAGGCACGCGCGTATTCCATGATGGTNNCGAATGGATGCGGAACTCCCCGCACTCACAGCACGCCATCCAGATAAGGTTCCATCACCTTCGCCACCCGGCAGGCACGCGCGTATTCCATGATGGTGTCCACCTTGACCGGAAGACGGTCCCGATAGAGGCGGAGCGATTCGATGAGCAATTCCATTCCAAGTTTGTTCCGGTGCTTCACACAGTCTACCAGTGTTTTTTCCGGATCGTAGATGGGGACATCCATCTCATCCAGCTGATGAACTACCCGGCCCAGCCCATGCAGTTTGGGCTGGGTGCTGTGAACTTCGATGGGCGGATACGCTAGTGTGGGCACCCAGCTTCCGCGGGGAAGCATGATTTCCACCGCAGTGGGAATCCGGGTCGTGATCCCATGGAAAGAAAGGGCAGAAACCAGACAGATCACCGCATTAGGGATTTTTTTAGCGACGGTCACGAAATCAGGCTGTGCCATCTCCTCGGAACTCGTTAGCCGGTACACCCCTCGTGCCAAGGCTTCGATTACCCCTTCATCACGCATTTTATACAGCGTTTCCGTATGCACCCCGGCCCTGATTGCTTCTGAACTGCGCAGAATCCCACCCTGCGCTTCAAATTGCTCTACCGCACGGGCGATGGCATCAGGTTGTTGCTTCCTAGTCATGATATTACCATCTACATTTTAACACTATTGTAAAGGTTTTTATCATAACAGGACCGCATCGTGCTGGCGGCCTGTAAAAGGTTTACCCGTACTGAACCGGTACAGTGTAGTGAGCTGTAGGTGTTTTCCGAAGCCCGGAGCCCTGGAGTGGGTCCCCTACCGAAAAACTGAAAATAAGATATTTTCTTTAGCTATAAATTTAATAGGCTTTTTTTATTAAAACTCCAATAATGCCAGCAGGCCAGGGCCGTTTATAGGCAGGACCTTGAGGGTCCGTTCATCTGTTTCCAGTCCTTCCGGGAGCTCCCCTTCCCACCCCAGCGCTATGTGACAGCTTCCGGCCAGCCATGGAGCTGATCAGGAATGGGGCCGTTGAGTAAGGGATCTTCTGTCTCCTGCATCCAGGACAGGAGATCACGGTCGAGTTGCTCCCGAATCTCCTGAAATGCGGGATGCTCTGCCACATTGTTGAATTCATGAGGGTCGGCCTTCAGATCAAACAACTCACAGCTTGCACGGGGTTTTTCAGGTACCGGCCATAATTGGGTGTACCAGGAGGAGTAGCTCTGATTCATCGAGGGCACCTCATCCGGCAGCCACTGCTCACGGGCATCCGGATCAAAGTTACGGATAAAATGATACTCCGGCGTCCGGATGGAGCGGATGGGATCATAGCCACTGTGGTAATTGCTTTCCGTGAAGATGCAGGGATTCGGCTCGTAAGCTTCCCCCTGAAGCCAGGGCCAGAAGGAGCGTCCGTCAATGTCCTCCGGAAGGGGCAGCTGCGCCGCATCCAGCAGGGTGGGCAGCAGGTCAATGTTGGGAATCAGATGATCGCAGTGCGTTCCGGCCTTCAGCGTTCCCGGCATACTCATCATTAACGCCGTCTCCACACCCATGTCATAGAGCGTGGTTTTGCCCCGCATCCCGGGAAGTCCATGATCCGTGGTGAACACGATCAGGGTGCTCTCGCGAAGTCCCAGTTCCTCCACCGCATCCAGGAGGCGTTGCAGCTCCTGATCCAGAAACGCGATCGAGCTCTCCAGTTTTTCCATCTCCCGGCGGATTTCCGGTGTGTCCGGCGCAAAGGAGGGCAGCACCGCGCTGCCGCGCTCCCCCACCCTCTCCTCGTATTTCTTCAGCCGCTCCCCCCCGCGGAATTTCCCCTGCCAGTGCACGCTGTGCACCTCGGCGGTCCCCACATTCAGGTAGAAGGGTTTCCCGCCGTCACGCTGCTGAAGATAGGCAATGGCCTGATCCACCGCCGCCTCGGCAAACTCATCCTGATCGGTGCCCGTAGGTCCCAGCAGCTTCTGGTAAGAATTGGCCATCGCCGAATAGCGTTCATGCTGCAGCCCGGCATGGGCGGTCTCATAGCCCTGTTCATTCAGGTACTGCACAATGGTTTTAGAGCTTTCCGGCAGACTCCAACCCCGGTTGACCAGCCCCATCAACCCGTTCCGGTGCGCATACATCCCGGTCAGGGCACAGCCCCGGGAAGGACTGCAGCAGGGGGAGCTGCAGAAGGCCTGATGGAAGGTCACGCCGGATTGGGCAAAGCGGTCCAGATTCGGGGACGAAACAGGCACTCCGTACGCGCCCAGATGGCGGCCCAGATCATGACAGACGATATAGAGAATATTCGGAGGGGCTTTCATACATCCATACAGAAGCTGCAGACTAGCATATGCACCTGTCCTGTGGAAGATGCAGCCAGGTTAACACGTTGCGTCACCTATGCGGTGGAAAGAAACATGAAGACAGGTTGAGATGTCATACGCTCGGGGAATCAGCTGTAACAGCGAAAGGCGGTCAACGCAGCGGGAGTTCCTCTGCTTTCCAGGAGCTCGATGCTGAGGGAGCTGGTTTCCAGCAGGGCCTCCAGCTGAATGTCGGCACGGGGCAGACGGTTCTCCTCTGTCTCGAACACAATGCGATTCTGATCACCCCGGATGCGGTAGTGCTTGAGCGTGTAGGGAACGACCCGCTCCGGGTGCCCGAGCTGTGCACTTTCCATGGGGTGATCATGGTCGCCGTCAAAGGCGAGCAGGATGCGGCGGATACGGACCGGTTGATCCCAGCGACAGGTAAGCATCGCGCCGGGATCCTCCGGATCTGCAGCCCAGGCATTGCTGCGGAGAAAGGGCCGTTCATATCCATTGTTCAGATACGCGGTTGCATAGGGTTCAAGGGGAGGCTCGAAACTCAGGGCCAGATTTTTTCCACCCGGTCGCCGGGCCGGGATCCAGAACTCGAACGAATCGATTCCGGACCCGGCTTCCGCCTCCTGTCGTGTCCCTTTGGCCACGGCTTTGTTCATTCCGTTGGCCAGGGAGAGGATGCCCGTGCTGCGCAGATCCGAGAGCGGCACAGAGACCGCCTCGTTCTTCATCAGGCAGAGAAACACATACTGATCCTCCTCCAAAGGGGTATCGAACTTGAGATGAACGCTTTGTCCGCCCCCCCTTTCCAGGTAGATCTCCAGGCTCTCCAGGGTGACATCCGGGGTGAAATTGCCCTGTCGCTCTGAAATGCGCAGCTCAACCTTGAGCACGGTTTTCGTTTCCGAGCTTAGCTTCAAGGTCATCTCGGGAAGCGCTCCGGCTTTCATGGGAAGGAGCATGGCCCGGGAGCTGTCCAGTTTCTGCCATTCTCCGTTTTCCGGGAAGGAGCGGATGGCGAAAGTGCTGGAGGCGGTAAAGGTGCCGGAACGGCAGAGATCCTGCGCATCGGGCAGATGATGATGCGGAATAAACTGGCCACTCCGCTGCAGACGGCTCCGAAGCACATCGATGTGCCGGAGGAGCTCTCTGGGGCAGATCTTCTGTTCATGACAGAGTGCCGCCGCGGTCCCCACAGCCTGGGCATTGTGCGCACCGGTCATCATGACCCGGGTGGATCCGAAGGCGATGTGGGAGGCGCTGATCAGACGGCCGGCCAGAAAGAGGTTGGGAATATCGCGGCTGTACAGGGCACGGTACGGGATCTGGTATACGCCCTTGCTGTGATACTGGTTGCAGGGCCGCTTGTCGCTGTAGACCCCGTCCGCCGGATGCAGGTCCACCGCCCATCCTCCAAAGGAAACGGCATCCTCGAAGTGACGCTGTTCCATGACATCTTTCTGGGTAATCATGGTATCGCCGATAAAGCGGCGGCTTTCCCGTTTGCCGGGAATATGTCCCACCCATTCCAAGGTCAGGTTCTGTGCATCGGGAAAGGCCCCGGAATTTTTGATGTGGTCCCAGACCCCGTAGACCACCTTCCACAGCTCCAGTTTGATGCTCGCGGAGTCGTGAATGGTGTCGAGACGTCCCCCGTATTCAAACCACCAGAGCAGGCAGCCGTAATCCTTGGCACCGATTTCATTCAGCCGGGGAATTTTGGAAAGGTCCCGGAGGGCGAAGTCCGGAGCCACGTAGTCCACAGGGGCACCGGTATCCTTGGTGTAAAAATAGATGGTATGGCCCAGGAGCTCACCATAATCCTCATCCGGAGCGAGACCTTCGTCAAACTCGTCAGCATCCTCCGCACCGATCCGGTACGAAGCGCCGCTCAGATAGCCGAGAATGCCGTCCCCGGAGGCGTCACAGAAGAGCGGGGCGTGAATCTCATACAGGGTACTGTTCTGGGAACTGAATCCCCGCATCATGGCGATGCCGCCCTCCGGAGTTTTCTCCACCGCAAACACGGCTGTATCCAGCAGCAGGGTGATTTTGGCCTCGGCCTGAACTTTATCGATCAGGACCAAATCAAAGAGCAGGGGATTGCCCTCCGGATTCCGGTACAGGTTTTCGACCACCAGTTCATCGATGATTCCGCCTTCCCGGGCCCAGCGGTTGTTATTTCCCATGTGGGAAGTGGCCCCCAGCGCCCAGAGCCGGACCTCACTGGAGGCGTTGCCTCCCAGAACCGGACGGTCCTGAACGAGAATCACCTGAAGCCCTTCCCTCGCGGCCTGAACCGCCGCACAGACCCCGGAAAGGCCTCCCCCGCAGACGGCCAGATCCGCGGAAAGTGTCCGGGTCTGAAGGGTTCTCAGGGCGTCGGAGGCGTTTTCAATGTGCATGGCCGCTCCTGGAGTCAGCCGCGTCCGAACGCAGGACGAACAGGTCTGAGCTTTCCCTGCCACCATCGGGTCGGATCACGGTCCATTGCAGCGTGACGGAGGCCTCCGCATCGAAGACCGGGATACTGAATTCAAAGGGATACCGGGTTTTCTCCAAAAGCTCCCAGTCATACTCACCCACCTTAAACCGGCAGCTGACGCGCTGCGCTTCATCCATGCCGGCATCCGAGAACATGTAGACACTGTCCTGTCCGGCCAGCCGGATCCGCATCGCGGTCAGGGTGCCCAGTGCCGTGCCGGGATGTTCCCTGCGGAGAAAGCCGTTGAGCGCGGACTCTGCAGAAGAAGGAGATCTGACATCACCGCTTTCAAAGGTCACCACAGGGGAAAGCTGTTCGATTTTCACCGTCTGAATGCCCTTGGCGGGAACCTGGACCTGCACCCTTCCCTCGCGAACTTCTCCGCTCCGGGTCCCGCCTGCGGCATCGTACATCAGGGCGGAATAGGATGTTCCCGTGCTCCAGGGAATCAGATCACGGTTCAGCAGGATGCTTGTGGTCACCTCTTCATCCGAGGTATTCATCAGCACCAGATAGCTGTTCTGATCATCCCGGCCCAAGAGGTGGTTGAGGGCCAGTTCCGTCGTAACCACCGCGTCTTCCGGAAGCCACAGGCTCACCCCTTCATTGCCATAGATCCGCCCCGGCTTATGGCCGTAGACCTTGCTTTGCAGAAAGGCATAGCCCGGTGCATACACCGAGGGAAAATCGATCTTTCCTCCGGAGCGGTAAAAAGCATCGCTGACCAGGAAATCCTGAAGCAGCGCAATCTGCGGCCACACGTGATTGTAAAACAGGTTGTTGTAGCGCCCGTCTTTGAAGCGCTTCATGGGGTAGTCCGCATGCTGATAGATATTGGAATCGCTACTCCGCACGTAATACCCGGGATAGTTGGCGTAGCGTCCGATGATGGCATTGTAGGCGGTATCGGCAAGCAGCCGGTTTCCACTGTGCTGCGCCAGACGCAGCATCCAGGCGGCGTGCTGCGTGAGGTTAATCGAGCCCAGGAAATAGGTATAGGAGGATTCCGGAAGCAGTCCGACGAAAGAGGCCTGCCACTGCGGAACCTCCTGGCGGGCCACGGGGATCTGCCGTTCAAAATGTTCGATCTCATCCTGCTGGGTGATGCCTCCCCTTTCGATCCGGTTCCGGGCATCCATCTCGTTCATGACCGAAACCCCCTCGGGGTTATAGCAGTGGGTGGCGCCTGGATCACTGAAGGGAAAGGAGCGGATCCAGAGCAGCATCTGCATGGCTCCCTGTTCGGCCATCTCCAGATAGCGGGCTTCGCCGGTGGCCTCATACAGTTCGAAGAGGTCATACCAGAGGATCCCGAAGTCGGTGACGAAATTGGCCATGCGGTCCTTCAGGCCCGGCGTGGAAGCAAAGTCTACAGGCAGGACCCGGACGTGCTCGTCCAGATATGCATCCGCCAGGCGTTTGGCCTCCTCCAACAGCGCAGGGTCCTGCGTGATTCTGTAGCGTGCCAGATAATCCTGCCACGAATCACTTACGGTGGCCGTGGTCAGGTTCAGCATCCGGGGCTGACCGAACAGGCGGTCGATCTCGGCCGCAAAGGCCTCATTCTGAAAGTTGCTGATCTGATCCAGGCCCGCCAGTTCCCCGATTTCCGCACAGGGCCCCTTCAGATGGGGAGAAGGACTCTGTGATGTGCACGCGGGATCAATCCCGAAGAGATATTTCTCCCGAGACATCATGTACTCGGTCATGGGCAGGCCCCGCCTGCGGTAGATCTCGGAGCTTCCCCGGGTCAGAGCCACACTGATGGGGTGCAGGGCGGACACGTTTTTAACCGTGCCGGGGGCGTCCTGAACATAATCCGCCCCTTTCCATTCTTTGATCCACCCGGAGTACTCATCATCCATGGCAAAGCGGATCATGTTATCCAGGGTCTGATTCAGAGTGACGCTGTGGTTCTGCCGCTCATCCCGGTACCGGATGACGTTTTCATACAGTGCGGCAATCCCCTCCTGCCAGGACCCGGGCTCCAGAAAATACGTACAGGAGAAGGAGAAAGAGTCACCGGCGCTTCGTTTGGATTCGGTCCCTCCAAGGATGGGGGCGAAAATCATCGGTTTGGCCTGTCCATCCGCATCACGGATGCACAGGCCGAAGCGGGAATCCTCCGTGCTAGCATAGCGGAAGGGGACTTCGTCCGGGTGGACGTGAAGACCTTCTGTCCGCTGTTCCAGACTGAAAAAAGAGGCGCCGGTCGTCGCATAAGCCTCCGGAGTGAGGTAGGCCGCATCCGGAAAGCGCTTCCAGGTCCAGACCAGCGGCTGATAGAGAAAGTCGAGTTCGGAGGCAGCCTGAGAGGCTATGCCGCTAAATCCTGCCGAAAAGCATGCATCCTGTTTCGGATGAATCGTCCAGGTAATGACCGGCGGGCTGTTTCCCTCGGGAAGAGAGATACGGAGTTCAGACGAAAACAGCTCCGTTTCTTCCAGCCTGTACTGGATGGCGCTGTGCTCAGACTCCTGAAGATCCACGCCACGAACCCGGGTGATCTCCCCGGAGGACCACAGGTCCGTTTGACCGTTCCATGAGATGACCGGAGAGCGGCCCTCCTTCGTATGTTCCCGTTTCAGCTCCAATGCCTTCGTGGAAGTGAAGACGCTGAGCTCCGGGATCAAGGTGACGTCCACGGAGTTTCCCGCCCGGGAAATATGGAAGCTTTCTACAGAAGCACGGATGCTGTAGGCCTCATTGCTGAGGGTGACGGCGGAGGAAAGGCTTGCATGGGTCATAACGAGCACACTTATATGAAGGAGGCTGTTAGTTCCGGCGACGGAGCGTCCCCCATCCCAAGAGCAGTGCCGCTGAGATCAGGAGGAAGGAAGAGGGCTCCGGAATCGCGGTGTAATCGATGATAAGTGTGGGGCGGTCTTCAACAGCGACCAGCGTGTTGTTCGAGTTCACCCGAAACAGCGCCCGGGTACTACCCGAATCCATATAGGCACCGAGAGCGAGGGTATTGCCGATGTTCGATGACACCAGAGTTGTAAACGCAGCTTCGCTTGAAAAGGAAAGGGTATCCCCCGTATTCGCCAGTGCGGCATTGCCTGAATAACTTGCAAGGAGATCCGAACCGCGATCTGCACCAAGCGCTCCGGGGCTGTTCCAGCTGTTCGTGCCATCGCGATTCGTCCAGGTAGCATTTGCATTAAATGGAGTGAGTACCTGATACAGATCCAGCGTCGTCGTCTCATCGGCGGAATTGCTTCCATCTGCTGCGTTCAGCGTCAGTCTCAATGAAACGGAATGGATGCTTGCTCCCGATAATTCAGGTTGGTCCAGATCGAAGCTCAGCAAACCGGTCAGATCACTGTCGGTACCTAAACGTCCAAAGAGCATTTGCTGACTGGAGAACGAGCCCGAGTTGTTGGATTCCCGAATCCCTCCGTCTAGATCGGAGATGATCGTGAGCAGGGCTGCAGAGATCTGTGCAGTGAACAGAACGGGAATGAGGTATAAAAAAACAACGCTTCGTTTCATGGCTCCACCTGGGTTCGACCTGTGAAGTCAGCATAAAAGGAAAAGCCACCCTGCTTCAAACCCCTCCTATTGTAACACGTTACAAGATGCGTTTAGTCCCTGGGCCGGGTGCTGCGTCCCTGCACCCACTCACCGGGAATCATCAGCTGCCGTTTCTCGGAGGGGTTCCCTAGCTCATTTCGTGACAGTTGAGCCAGCAACAGGTCGACCGCCGCCCTCCCTTTATTGTCAGAGTGCAGGTTCAAGCCTGACCACCCCTGTACATCCGGAGCGAGGTTCACATGCGCCAGCCCGATCTCATCCGGTACGCTGAGTTTGTTCGCAGCCAGAATCTTCTTCATCCGGGCATCCAGGCAGATCAGCACATCCGGCGATTCTTTGTGAATCCAATCCAAAAATCCGGCCTGATTCCCGGAGCTGAGAAACTCATCCTGATATAACCAGGGCCGGCAAATGGAACTGTCTGCATCCAGAAAGCGTTGCAGCAGCGCTTCCGCCAGCATCCCGTGTCCATGATGGGAACTAAATGCCTGAGGAAGAACGAGTCCAATAGAGCGGTACCCCAGCCCCCGCAGCTTCTCCAACAGAATCCGCATGTTCCCATGTGCATCCGTCCCGACATGGGACCAGGCATTCGTTTGGGAGGGAGAGGGGTTCACTTCCACCACCGCAAACATCGACCAGTCAAAGCCGGGCATCCGCTTGTTCGCGGAACTTCCGGGGGGCAGAATGAGCCCCCGGATATTGCGGGACTGCAGAATGGACTGCAGCCGTTTGGGGCTCAGATCAGGATCCCCGGCCCAGAAGGTCTCCAGTTTCAGCCCCTGCTCCTCACAATGGGCTTTGGCCCCCCGGAAGAGTGGATGATTCAGTTTCTGAGACCAGTAGCCCTCTTCCGGACGCGTGTTGATCCAGCCCAGAACCGTTCCGGACCCCAGCACATGCCCGGCACGCACCTGACGTAGAAATCCGGAGAGCATCGGATCCGAACGGTAGCCGAGTTCCCGGATGGCCTCCCCCACCCGTTCCCGCATCCCGGGTTTCAGATTCGGATGATTCTGGAGAAAGCGGCTGACCGTCGCTTTGCTCACCCCGGCGCGCTCGGCCACATCCTGCATCGTCACCTTCTTCATACGGAGCTATTGAAACACTCCGCCCCCTTTCACACAACGCTTTAATGGGGCATGGACGCCCGGCTCCGACAACAAGCGCGCAGCCAATGGATCTGCCCGGAGGCGAATCATCTTGCGTCTCTGATCCGCTTTACCTGTAACAGGTTTTTGCATTCGCAATCCATTCCGGATTCCATAACAGTGCCCCTCCCAAAACCCATTCCATCCACATGACCACATCAAGCGCATTTCACGATCACCGATTCGGACTCTTTGTACACTGGGGCCTTTACGCCATCAAAGGCTGGCACGAACAGGAGACCTGGCGCTGGCCGCTGGGTCGAAAAGACTACGAAGCCTATCTCCCGCAATTCAATCCCCAGCTCTTTGATCCCGAAGCCTGGCTGGACATGGTAGAGGCCACCGGCATGGACTACGTGGTGTTCACCACCAAGCATTGCGACGGGTTCTGCAACTGGGATTCGGCCCATACCGAATTCAAGATTACCAACACGCCCTATGGGGAGGATGTTCTCGCCAGCCTGGCGGCCGCCTGTGAACGGCGGAACATTCCCCTCGGACTCTACTACTCCATTCCGGACATGAATCACCCCGCCTATCCGCACGCGGACCACCCCTACGAGTTCGCAGAACCTCAGGAGGGCGACCAGCCGGATCTGAAGGCCTACATCGCGTATGTGCGTGCCCAGGCCGAAGAACTGCTGACCCGCTACGGCAAGGTACACAGCTGGTGGTGGGATGCCAATGTGATGAAGTACGAGGATGAAGGCTTTCACGATTTTCTGCGCAGCCTCCAACCAGAGATTCTCATCAACAACCGCGGTTTCGGAAAAGGCGACTTTGGCACTCCGGAGCGGGACTGGGATGAAAGCGTGAACAACCTCGATCATTTCGAAGAACCCACCGAAGCCTGCCAGTCCATTGGTCTTTATTCCTGGGGCTGGAAATCCGATGAGGATTTTTATTCCGACTGGCACCTGCAAAGCAGTATTGCCAAGATTCTGGCCAAAGGGGGAAATTACCTCTTAAACGTCGGCCCTTTGGCGGACGGGCGTTTCGACGAACAGGATCAGGTCCTACTCTCCCGCCTGGGCAGCTGGTATCACCAGGTAAAAGAGGCCTTCGAAGGAACTCAGACCTGTACCGGGCTCAGCGACAACGGAGAGATTTTGCTCACCCGCAGAGAAAACACCCTGTATGCCATCTTGAATCAGCCCCCGGTCACCAACGCCGTGCGCTTACGCCCGCTGGACGCCCTGCCCCGCTCAGCCACCCTGCTCAACAATGGTCAGGACGTGGAGTGCCTGGTCAACCGTCTGCCAGGCTATGGGCCTATGGTGAAAGCCGAACCCGTGCTGAGACTGCGCAAGCTCCCGGTCAATGATCTGGCCGGTCAGGTTCTGGTGATCCGTATGGACTTTGCCGAAGGGGATCTGCCTGAAGCGTTCAGCCAAACCCAGGGCGAGGAACGCGAATTTTCAGCCGATGCCTGAGCCTGAGCTCAGGGCCGCTGCAGATCATCCTCGCTGTACCAGATCCGATCCGGGCCGGCCGAACGGATCTCCAGGCGGCTCTGCGTGAGCAGATGAAAAAAATACGGGGTGCCCCACTCATCGGTGAGGGCACCTTCTTCGTTCAGGCGCGGATGCTGCATGGGAAACCAGCCCCAGCGTTTGGGATTATTCCCCCGCAGCGCATTCATGATCTGAGCATTACTCTCCCCGATGGGCAAGGAACCCATGGCCTCCACGTAGCCCTGAAAGATCCCCTGCATCAGCTCCAATTCCTGCTCGGCACTCAATTCCCCCGAGCCAAGGATTTGACTTTCCGGATGAGGAGGCAAGGCCTGTAAGCTTGCAGGATCCGGTGCTGCGAATGCGGGACGGCCTGCGGCCTGAGGGTTTACCGGTGGAGGCGTCGCTTTGGGAAAACTCCGGTAGATATCGGGGGTGGCCCGGGGCGTGGCGACTTCGTGTGGCGAAGCTGAATCCGCAGTCTCATTCTCGGGTTGCAATCGTATCACGCTGTACAGAAGAAGTCCGACAGCCCCCAGCAGCAACAGAGCTTTCCACTTCAAAGCTGCATGAATCCCAGGTTGGGATTATTAAAACGCCCAATATTCGGAAGCACCTGATCCAATGAACCGGGGGGCACCCCGAACCACAGCGCCAGAGTCGACGCCATTTCATCGGTGGACATACTGGGGATCCAACTCCCCCGGTTTCCGGTATCATCCGGTCCCCCATTCACCAGCACCGGCATATTTCCGTAAAGCTGTCCGCCTTGCACGGCTCCTCCCATCACCATGTGATGACTTCCCCAGGCATGGTCCGACCCTTTACCGTTACTGTTGTAGGTCCGGTTAAAATCGGACGCAGTAAACAAGGTCACTTCATCAGCAATCCCCAGAGTATTTGAAGCTCCCTGGAAATCCGCCAAGGCATTGGAGAGAGAACTCAACAAAGCATGATGATCCTCCAACTGCGCATCATGGGTATCAAAGCCCCCCAGGGCCGCGAAGAAAATCTGCCGACGCATACCCAGAGCGTTCCGTGCCAGAATCATCCGCAGAATCATGCGCAACTGTCGGGCAATTCGGGACATCGTGCCTTCGGCATCCGTACTCAACGGAAAGAGGTCATCGTGCTGCGGGATGGTCGACAACACACTCGTGAGGAGGGTATCGTTTCCAACAGCTCGCTTCATGATTGCCGCATACTCCTGTTCGAAAATATGCCCGTAACTTCGCCCGATCATTTCATCCGTTGCATGATACATTTCGCGGATAGGAGACCAACTGGCATCATATTGATTTAAGCCGATACTCCCCCGGTCCGACACATGATACTGAAGAACCTCTTCCCCAACCTGAAAAAAGTTGGAGCCCGCAATGGAGACATTCATGGAGATATCCGCGCCACTGTTCAGGCTTTGCATTAAATCCGCCAGTCGGCCTCCCCAGCCCACTTTCCGGACCGAATCAGGCACCGAGGTTTGCCACTGCACTTGCTGATCATTATGGGAAAACAAATGGGGTGGGAGTGCCGCTCCTCCGGACTGATATTCGGCCTGAGTAATGGGCGCAACCAATGTGCCCACATTGGTTAACATCGCCAGATCTCCACTCTGAAAGTAAGGCAACAAATTGGCCATCGCAGGATGAAAAGCAAACTCACGGCCATCATCCCCCGGAGCATTCAGAGGCAATAATTCATTTCTGGGTAATGCCAGTATACCCCGTTCCCGTTCATACTCGGTATAGGCGGCGAGATCATAGGGAACCAGTGTGTTGTTGGCATCATTGCCTCCATAAAGAAACAAGCAGATAAGGCTCTTATTGTCCCCACTCGGAGTTCCCTCCTGTGCCATGGCGGCATTAAATAATCGAAGGGTTCCCACAGTGGAGAGTAAGCCGGTCATCCCCAGTCCGGCACAAGCAGCCTGACCGAGAAATTTGCGACGGGAATAGTGGTGTTCATCGCTCATATCTTACCTCACTACAAAACCATCCGGAGAAACCATCATTAGATAAAAGGCCATTTGGACTCGTCCCCGCAGACGATCCGCTTCCAGATCATACCAGGATGGCAGTTCCGCAAAGGCGTCTTCAATCATCTGCCTGACCTCCGCGGACATCCCGCCCCCCATCAGCACCTCATTCATGCGATCGAGTAACGCAGCCTCCCGTTCCGTTTCCGTCAGCGCAGGGTTATCCAGGAGCGCTACCCAGGGAGTCCAGTCCATATCCAGCCGTAGAAAATCGCCCATACCATCCGGCTCCCGCGTCCCCACGCCCCAGAAAATCACACGGTACAAGGTGTTGGCATGTTTGACGCCTGTGGTTTCGGAAAAAATCTGAAACTCAGGGGAGTCCAGACCCGCATCCGAAATCGCTCCTGGATTCGAGTAGGCCGGCTGAAAGAAATTGAATACTGAGGGAGACATCAGCGGAGCCTGTTCCGGCATTTCGTAAGCCAGATTCAAGAAGAGCCTGGAATCATTTTCCGCCGCTCGGGGCAAGGACAATGGAGAGCTACGTAACAAGCGGCTGACCCGCAGTACCGGTTCCACCGGACGTCCCCTGCCCTGTCCGCTACGGAATTCAGGGTTGCGGGCTTCGGGATCCAGCAGGATGGCCTTGATCACAGCGCCCAGATCCCCACGTACCCCGGATCCGTTGTTGTTAAAAACCTGCGCCACCCGGTACACATAGGCCGGGCTGGGATTACTGGTGACAAAGCGCTGAATCAAACGCTTCGCCATAAAGGGACCTACATTGGGATGATGAAAGAGCGTGTCCAGAGCCTGTTGCATCCGTTGTTCCCCCGACAACTCTCCGGAGATCGTCACTCCTCCTACGATGCTGCGATCCTCTTCATCGTGAAACTGGGGATAAAAACTCATCCGATTGATCACATCCCGGCCATACAGGAACCATCCATCCCGACTTGCCACGGAACCATTATTCCAGGTCGGTGGATTCATCTCGTCATAATAGGGTCCCCAACCGGTGAAGATGTGAGCCAGGCCGACGATGTCATCCTGGGTATAGGTCGGAATGGGTTGCCCTTCCTCATCCAGTTTTACCGTTCCGTCCTGATGCAGTTCCACCAGACCAATGGAAAAGAGCTGCATGATCTCCCGGGAATAGTTTTCATCCGGTTCATGCCCGGTATCCCAATCCGGTTTCCGGTTGCGGATCATACTCAGATAGGTGCCCATCACCGGGCTGAGGGTCACTTCTTCTAACAGATCCCGGTAATTTCCGAAGGCATGTTCCAGCAACATATCATAGTAACGGGTCACGGCTTCATGATCACTGTCCAAACCACCAATCTGGGAAACCACAAAGATTTGGCTCAGAGCAAAGGCCATGCGCTGACGCAGTTGATCATCCGCCGTAATGGCATGCTGCCAAAAGGCCTCCTGCCGTGGTCCAATATGTCCATCGCCATCTCCACGGGCTTCCAATTCGGCGACCCTCGTTTGAACGTAAGGAAGGTGATAGCTTGCAGGTAAAGCCAGTTGAGCATCCACCCAGGATTCGTAGCTAGTGTTCCCCCAGTTTGCCAGTTCATCCAAACTGGGCCCGAAACTGGCCTGAATCAAAAAGCGGGCCGCTTCCGGATCAGCGGAAGGCAGCGTCACCGCCGCAGCCGGAGCTTCAGGAGCTTCGCTGAGCGAGGCACCCGCAAGCAGCTGACCGAGGATCTCCCCGCCGGGTGCAGCCTGAGTCGGTACCCGGATCCACACCTGCTCCGCCTGCAACGCGTTCAGAAAAGCCGCCTGGCTGATCCCCTGAGGCTGCAGGTCCCAGCCGTGATTGGAAAAGGATCCCAATGGCAGTGTGAGGAAGCTGGCTCCGCTCGCTCCGTCGTCCACAGACACATACAGCTCTGCTGCGCTTTGCTGCGTCTCCAATGAAGACAAGGCCAGATCCAGCCAGCCTTCCTGATGGTTCCCCTTGAAGCGGAAGACCAGGGTCCCCTCCGCGCCACTGCTACTGCCACTGGGCGGACGCAGTTGAGCATGAACGACCTGATCCGGAGCATCATCGAGATGCACCGTGGCTTCCGTCGGAGAACCCAGCGTATAGCCCGTCCCCGGTTGTACCGTCACCGTCACCGATTCCTGCCCCTCCAGCAATCCATCCTGAAGCGGGGTCACCGGGATAAATACCGCCCGTGCGCCACCGGGCACCTCCAGGGTCAAGGGAATCTCCTGAAAGTCGGATCCAGCCGTTGCCGTACCCGACACAGAGAGGTTCACGGTAATGGGGTCAATGTTGCCGGCCCGGAACAGCACAATTTCTGCAGCCTCCCCCGTGGACTCGTAACCACGGGGACGGCTGACCCCCAAACTAATGCTGTGACCTGCATTCAGGAGACCTAAAGCCTCTCCCAGATCGGGCGTCCGTGGACGTGAATTCGTCCTGTCCGGATTAAAGCCTAACACCTCTTCTTCATAATCCGTTAAGCCATCGCCATCACTGTCCGTTTGGGAAGCCTGCAGTCGGAAGAACAAGCGCCCATGCTGCTCTAACAGCGCCCCCAGCGATACCCCAACGGTTGACAGCACATTTCCACCAAGAATCTCCACCGTTCCGGGGGCATCCCCTGGCCGTGTCCATCCCACAGACAGATGATCGCCCCCGGAATATTCCCTGTGAAAGACTTCGAAATAATAATATTCGCCCGCCTGAAGCATGACTGCGCTGGACTGTTGCTCCGGGTATTTTGTCCACTCCCGGAATCCCGACCAGCCCGGAACTTCGGCGCGCAACTGAGCATTGGCCGGGGAGGCATCACTGGATAACCAAAGTTCTACGCCATCATCACCAGAGACCCAAAAGGTGTAGCTGCCACTGACTTGCGGAACAATCCAGCCCCGGATCCAATGCCCCAAACTATCCAAATCCGGATCGCTGCGTGGAATCTCCAACTGGGTGATCTCCCCCTCCACATCTGCAGCGGGTGTCCCTGCCCCAGCATACCCCTTGATCGTCGTAAGGTTGCCCCCACTGAGATTGTCCCAACGGGAAAACTGAGCGGTACCGGTGGCCTGAGCTTCGTCGGTGTCAAAAATCACTTCCTGAAAATCACCGATCCCCCGCACAGAAGGCCCTGCGGGAAACCAGGTCTGTAAATCCGGAGAAGCAAAAATTTGATACTGCACCCCGGCTGACGCCCGGAATACGCTACGGAGTTCCTCAGGAGCAGAACTCTCCAAACCCGTCATCACCGGCGCATCTTCGGCATCTCGAGGGTTTGTCCCCGCTTCCGCCTCCTGACGGTTGCTAAACCCATCTCCATCCCAATCCGCATCCGGTTCGCTCAGGGTTCCGTACAAGCCTTCCCATACATCCGAGACGCCATTGCCATTCTCATCAATCATCGAGAAGCCAGGCTGGAGAAAAGCGCAGAACAGGAGCAAACCCAGTCCAATGTTCTTAAAATATGGAATCTGAAAAGCTGTCATCCAAGTCAAACCAGTATCGTCATGCGAATTCATTATAAAAGAAGTTAGAAGCAATGCCTATGCCAGATGCTACACATTCCCGTTTATCTACAAAGAATTTAGTCCCAAATGAGAGAACTGTTTATCCGCTTTTTCGATGTTCTGAAGGGGTATGCCCCCAAAAGGCTTTAAAATCCCGATGGAAGACGCTGAGATTGTGATAGCCACACTCAAACGCAACCCTGCGAATCGCCAGTTCCGCTTCTGAGAGAAGCAACACACCAGCATGCTCCATGCGCTGCCGCATCAGGAACTCTCCCCAACTTTCCCCCTGCAGTTCCCGGCAGAGCTGGCTAAAACGGCGACGGCTCAATCCACTTTCCGCGGCAGCCCGGTCCAAATCCGGACGTTTCCACACTTCCCGCCGGGCCTGGGCCAAACGTCGTTGTACCCTCCCCGCCGCCTCTTCCGCTGCATGTCCAGTACGGTCGAGAAGGAGTAACAGTCGTAAGGCAGCACTCAATTGAGTGGCTCTGCAGGCATCCGCCCCCCTGCGTTCCTCCATCAACAACTCCCGCACCAGATCCCCAAGTTGGGATTGTAAGGCAGGCGCATCCAACACCCAGGGCTGCGCACAGACCCGCTGCACCAACTCCCCGGCAACAAACTGTTCGGGATGAAATCCCAAGCCCGTCAAAGATAAGGGAGCCCCGGGAGCATCTACGATGCGATGTGGACAGCCCACCGGCAGCAACATCATACAGGGAGCCACTAAGGGCATACTCTGCCCATCCGCCAGCAACAGCCCTTTCCCAGACATGGCATAGAGCAGTTTTGCCTCCTCATCCTGACGTTCCTCCATCCAGAACTCCGGAGCATGATGGCTTTCCAGAATGGCTAACCCCGTGGAAGCATAACGGAATTGGAGTGGCGTGCGTACCGGTTGAGAACGGCTCATGGACAACTATTGCCCGATTTGCACATTAGCGCGAGCCTCTTTTCAGTTGGAATTTCCAGATCCCTCCCTGAAACTAGATGGCTATTCCTTCCCGGCAGTTTCCCAAGAAATCTGCTGCAACTGATCTGACCGGAGACTCCCATGACTCAGCCTCTTCAACTTGGTATCCTCGGCCTTGGCGAGGGCCGAAGTATCCTGTCTGCATGCGTACAAAGTAACCTTGCTGACGCCGCCCTGCTCTGTGACTTGAATGAAGACCTGTGCAAACAGCGTTGCCAGGAATTCGGACTTCAGCACTACACAACCTCTTATGAGGACATGCTCTCCCGTCCTGAAATTGAAGCGGTTGCCATTTACACCCCGGACCCCCTGCATGCCCAACATGTACGTATGGCTGCCGAAGCCGGAAAACATGTTATTTGCACCAAACCCCTGTTCAAGGGTCTGTCTGAAGCCGCCTCGGTAAGACAAGCTGTGGAGGCTGCAGGAGTCCAAGTCCTGGTCGGACAGAGTTGCCGCTTCTTTGACACCTTCTCCCGACAGGCTGAGGAGCGGGAAGCGGTGGGCCAGCTACTTTCCGTAGAGGCTCATTACAATGGCGACAAACGTCGGGGCACCTCCGGTAGCTGGGGCAAAGCCGGCGCGGTGAACTGGCTCTACACCGGTCTTTCCCACCCAGTCGATCTGGTCTTCTGGCACCTGGGCCCTATCCGCCGGGTCCATGCGGTGGGTACCCTCAGCCCTGCCGGTGAAGGCCTGGGCCAGAGCGACCCGGATATGCTGCATGTCATTCTGGAAGCGGAAAACGGGGCGGTAGGCCGGGTCACCGGCTGCTACGGTAGCCCTCACTCCCACCCCGACGCCGAACCCATGATTGGCTGCACCCTCCGCGGCTCCAGCGGAACCAGCTCGGCCTCATACCCGGATTTCAACTACTACCGCCACACGGATCAGGAGGGAAATGTGGCCTTTAATGATTGGCACCGGCACGCCTACTACTTCCGCTGGGGCGGCGCCAGCCATCATGCCGGTGAGTTCCAGAATTACCTCGAGGACTTTACCCGAAGCCTGCGCAATGGTGCTCAGGCCCGCCCCCATCTCGACGATGGCATCCAGGTCATCGCCACCCTGGAAGCCATTGGACAAGCCCTGGACAGCAAGGCCCCGGTTCTGGTGCAGGATGTGCTCAACGACTTCAACCTCTAAGGACAGAATGATTACACGGACAGAATGATTATGCAGACAGAATGATTGAATGACAGAATGATTTCCAGACAGAATGATTCTGCCCCTTCATTCTCCCCTCAAAAAATCATTCTGTCTCCTAATCATTCTGTCCTTCATTCCTCCCCCTCAAAAAATCATTCTGTCTCCTAATCATTCTGTCCCAAATTCCTCCCCCTCAAAAAATCATTCTGTCTCTTAATCATTCTGTCCCACATTCCTCCCCTCAAAAAATCATTCTGTCTCCTAATCATTCTGTCCCACATTCCTCCCCCTCAAAAAATCATTCTGTCTCTTAATCATTCTGTCCCACATTCCTCCCCTCAAAAAATCATTCTGTCCCAAAATCATTCTGTCCACGCCTACCAATCATCCTGACATGATGAAGCTAAGCCACACCAGCATCCATTCTGTAGATTTAAAGACCCGCATGCCCTTCCGTTATGGGATTGTCACCCTGACGGAATTGCCTCATGTGTTTGTGAAGGTGACCTTGAATCTGGAGGGGCAGGAACAGGAGGGGATTTCGGCCGATCATTTGCCACCAAAATGGTTCACCAAAGATCCGGAGCGGGACCCCCGCGAAGAAATTCAGGAGATGCGCCGGGTCATTGATCAGGCCGCAGCCTTTGCCAGGGACATCCGCGCCGACAGCCTGTTTGCCTGGTGGTGGCAGCTCTTTCAGGCTCAGGACGCCTGGGCACAGGAGCAGGCCATCCCTCCCCTGCTGGCCCATTTTGGCAGCTCGCTGTTGGAACGGGCGGCGATCGATGCCTTTTGCCGCAAGGCCAAGCAGCCATTTCACCAGCTTCTGAAGCAAAACGCCTTCGGCATCGACTGGTCCCTCAACGAAAGCGCATTGACTGGCATCGAATGGATCCGCCTGTTACCGGATCAGCCCCTGCAGAAAGCCAGCCTGCGGCACACCGTGGGCATGGTGGATCTCCTTCGCGAGCAGGACATTCGCGAAGAACAGCGCCTATGCGACGGCCTGCCTCAATCTCTGGAAGCCTGCATCCGCCGCTACGGGCTGCGTGGATTTAAGCTTAAACTCTCCGGGGATGCTGAAGCCGATCTGCAACGGCTACGAAACATTGCATCCGTAATCCGGGAATTCGCACCAGCAGATTTCCGTTTCAGTCTGGATGCCAATGAACAGTTTCAAGCCCCGGAGGAATTACGCAGTTTTGGCGAACAGGTGATGGCAGACTCAGAACTCCGTTCCTTCTTCAAGCAGCTGGCCTTCATCGAACAACCCCTCTCCCGCAAAGTGGCCCTGGATCCGGAACAGGCCGATATCCGCAGCTGCTGGCCGGAGTCTGTCCCCCTGATCATCGACGAATCCGACGGAGGCTGGCAGGATCTGCCCCGCGCCCTCGACAAAGGCTACAGCGGGGTCAGTCATAAAAATTGCAAAGGCGTATTCAAAGGCCTGCGCAACGCCTGCCTGGTGCGCCTGCGGCAACAACAGCAGCCTGAGGAGCGCCCCTGGCTCTGCTCAGCCGAAGACCTAGCCAACATCGGCCCCATCGCGTTGCAACAGGACCTGGCCCTGCAGGCCGTCCTCGGCAATGCCAGCATCGAACGCAACGGCCACCATTATTTCGATGGCCTGCGCGCCTTCCCGGAGCAGCTGCAGCAGCAGGTCCTGCAGGCACACCCCGACCTCTACCGCAGCCCCAGCCATCTCCAGATCGAAAACGGCCAAATCTCCCTAGACAGCATCAACCAAGCCCCCTTCGGAACCCCGCTTCTGCCGGATGCGTTATAAAGGTCCGGGCCTGAAGTCCCCTTCAAGCTTCCGCCTGAAGGCGGGACTCCGGCAGTCTCCGCA
>DIYK01000070.1:6134-9483 GCA_002429005.1 Verrucomicrobia bacterium UBA6056 | reverse complement strand
TCTGCGTGGTCCGCGGTTGTTTTTCTCTGTTGTGTTTAGGGGGCGGACTCACATACTACCGGCAGAGCATAGGGCCTGCCTGCCTTGAGCTTGTCGAAGGGTGACCTGAAGGTTCCCCGTCGTGACAGCTACTCTGATTTGAAATCAGGTTGAACAAATGCCGGGGTTCCCGTACGGGTATTGCCATTCATTCACTTCCACCTTTGAACGCTTATGATCACTCTTGACCGTCCCCTTGATATGCATGTTCACGTTCGCCAGGACGAGATGCTCCGCCGTGTTGTGCCGCATACCGCGCAGCAGTTTGTGGGGGCGGTGTGTATGCCGAATACCCTTCCGCCGGTGGATAATCTGGAACGCTATGAGGCCTATGTGGAGGAAGTGAAGGCGGCCGCGGCTCCCTTATCCTTTGATCCCTATGTGCCCTTGTTTTTCCGGGATGATTTCACCCGCGAGGAATTGAGCGCCTGGGCTCCCAAGCTCTTCGGAATTAAACTCTACCCTGCCGGGGTGACCACGAACTCGGATTCCGGAGTGGGGGAAATTGAGAAAATTGAACCGATTCTTCAGATCATGCAGGACCTGGATTTGCCCCTGCTGGTGCACGGTGAAACTCATGGCTACTCCCCGGATCGGGAACGGGAATTTGTTGCGGTGTATGATCGCTTCGCCACGACCTTTCCCAAACTGCGCATCACTATGGAGCACATTACCACCCGGGAAGCCGCCGAGTTCCTGGGCAAACATGAAAACGTGTTCGCCACCATCACCCTGCATCATATGCTGTGGACCATGGATGATATGCTGGGAGGTCCCTTCAATCCGTTCCTGTTCTGTAAACCCATTCTGAAAAGCCCGGATGACCGCGCAGCTCTGCAGGATCTGGTCAAACAGGGACATGATAAACTGATGTTTGGCTCGGATTCCGCTCCGCACACGGAAGTGGCTAAACGCACCGAAGGGGCCGCCGGCTGTTACTCTGCGCCTGTGCTGTTGCCCTGTCTGGCTCAGTTCTTTGAGGATCAGGGAATTCTGGATCAACTGCAGGCTTATGTCAGTGACAACGCCCGCCGGATTTACCGGGTCGATCCACCTCAGCGCTCGGTGAACTTGGTTGAAAAAGAATGGACGGTTCCTCCGCGCTACGGCAGCATCGTTCCGGTGAATGCCGGAGCTACCTTGCGCTGGTGGGTGGAAGGCGCGAACGAAGCCGAGCTGGACTAATCCAGCTCGATGCCAATACCGATCAGGTAGGTGGTGTCGTCTTTTCCCTGACCTTCGGCCGGGTTGCTCTCCCGGTCGAAATCCACCTGTAGGTTGACGTACATGTCTCGGGGCAGGCTCAGGCGGATCCCTGTGCTGGTGTTCAAAATGAGGTTGTCACGACCGCGGATCACCCGCTGATAATCGGTCTGTTGAAACAGTACCAAATCTTCATCGAAAAAGCTTTGTTCATATCGGAGTCCTGCCAGCAGCGACCAGGAGATTTCCTCTTCCTGGCCGATGTCCTCTGCGAGTAAGTTCGGGCCAACCGAGAGGTTGAGTCTGCGTGTGGAGTCATCCCAAAAATGATGGCCGGGTCCCAGATAGAGTTGACTGCGGTGATTCAGTTCCCGGATCGGATCCCGGGTCCAGGTGAAGGATCCGCGAATGAACCAGTCGTGGGCAAAGGTCCAGAGATCTTCATAGTAAAAGCGGGTCTGGTTTTTCGTGCTTTCCCCATCTGCCGAGGCCCCGTCAATGGAATATTCTGCGAGGTGCCGATGTTCCCCCAGTTTGATACGCCCCATGATGTAGAGCCGTCCGTTATTGCTCTCCGTGTTTCCACTGGCTGCGGTCCCGCTGACATCTGTACGGAATTTCCAATCGAAGTGCTCTTCGATCTCAATCATATTGTCCACTTCGGAGAGGGGGACCTGGCGGGTGCCATCTCCGACCCAAACCAAGGCTTCGCCCTGTTCTCCGCGGATGAGCCGCCCGGTCACGGTTTCTGTTTTCCGTCCCCGTCGGAATTCGATTTCAAAAACGTCCTGAGTGATGATGTGGGCGACATGTTCCAGTTCGATGGCGATGGTATCGCCATATTCAGGATCAATAAATACCTCTCCATCCCAGATTTTTTCCACCTCGCCACTGATGCGGTCTCCATTTTTCATGACCACCACATCGGGATCCTCCGCTGTAAGGCGCAGGGAAAAACTGAACATCAGGAGAAGGAAACACAGGAGCCATTTCTGCATGTCTCAGCGCTGACATGCAGAAAGGCAGGGTCAAGCTTAGCTGAAGCTCAGCTGCAGCGGCTCAACAGGTCTGTACCTTACCAGGGCGTCGGGGAGACGGAAATGCGGTAAAAGCGGGTTCCCGGAGGACTGTCCTCCACGTGCAGTGGGGAGCCATCCCCCAGGATGTTTTCGTATCCACTGAGCACTTGCCAGGTTCCTTCAGTAAGCGAGTCGCGGTAATACACCCGGTAGTAACTTCCGTTTGCGGTAGCGGCATCGAACGCCACATCACCGGAACTGGGATCGGAACGGATTAGTTCAAACTGAGATCCGGCATCATTGGGATTGCTGCCGGCGAGCTCTTCGAATTCATCGATCATGCCGTCATTGTCACTGTCCAGCAGGCTGGCACTATCTTCATTACTGGGACTGCTGTTGCCAAGGCTGCTGTTCGTGGCGGTCACCTGGTAGTAGTAGATATTTTCCGCCAGGCTAGCGTCCTCATAACTGCTCGTGTTGGCGGCCACGGTGGTCACAGGACTCCAGGGGCCACCGGAACTGGTGGCACGCTCGATGAGGAAACCTTCTTCATTACTGCTGTTGTCTGCCCAGGTCAGCGAAATCGCCGTCGCAGTGGAGGCTGCAGCCAGGAGGCTGTTGGGAGCATCGGGCGGGGAGGGATCCGCAACCACCCAGGTGAGCTCGTCGAAGGTTTTGACTTCGCCGTCGTCTGCCTGCAGGCGCAAGACATAGCTGTCGGCTGCATCTGCCGATACAGAACTGTCCGCCAGAGTGGCATCCCCAAAGGAGAGCGTTCCTGATCCGGAACGCTGGCTCCACAGCAGGCTGGGAGAAGGGGAGGGCTGTCCGTCATCACTGACCGTGGCGGCGAGACTCTGGCTGATTCCGGTGATCCCGTCGACCAGGCTGCCGGCCTCCACATCCGGGCCCGTCTGGGATCCTCTAGGACTGACCGCCGGACCGTTCCCACTTGGCGAATACCCGTTGTCCGTCGTTAAGAGGATGCGGTCCACAGATGCCCCGTCTTCCCGCATGTAGAGGTTAAACGTATGCAATCCCTCCGAAGGAACGGTCAGGCTGGCATTGGCATTGTCCATGGTGCTGCG
>DIYK01000070.1:926-6077 GCA_002429005.1 Verrucomicrobia bacterium UBA6056 | reverse complement strand
TTGGCATTGTCCATGGTGCTGCGAGACCAGTTCCAGTTTCCGTTGTTGGTCACGCTGATGCGGTCGGCAGTGGCGATGACTTGATCGTTCAAACTGGCGTGTACGCTGTCGTCCGAGCCACTGTTGGATCGGCCTCGGACCCAGATGTAATATGTTCCGGTTGCCGTAAAGTTCACGCTGTAGTCGAGGCGGGGCGAGCCTCCCCCGGTATACCCGGTGTTTACGTTCGTACCCGTGTTAGGGTTTGCTGTAACCAGTCCGGTGCCTGTATACCCTGCGAGATTTGTATTGACCGTCCATTCGCTGCCATTGCTGGTGCTGGATTGATCAAAGCTTTCGGCTTCCATGACAACGAGTCCGCCCGATTCCTGATATCCGGATGAAATGCTCCCGCCGATGGAAATAGTTACGTCCAAGCTGCTGCTTGAGTTACCATCGTCTGCTGTGATGCGAAGCACATACTCCCCATCGGCACTAAAGGTAAGCCCCGTGTCCTCCTGATCGGTATTGTCCCAGGTCAGGGTGCCGGGACCGCTGACTTTGCTCCAGGTGAGCGTGTTCGGGCCGTCGTCGTTAATACTGGTTTCAAGAAGCAAGCCTACACCGCTAGGAATGGCCACCGTGGGATTCGCAGGACTGAGCAAGGTGATTTCAGGAGCTTCATCTTCGTTGAGGATGCTGATGCTATAACTGCGTTCCACATTCAGACCGCCATTGTCGGTACTTCGCACTCGGATGCTGTAGCTGTTTTTGAGTTCAAAGTTGAAACTCTCTGCACTGATCAGCCGGTCTCCATTGATACTGAAGGAGCCGTTGTCGCTGTCTCCTGACCCGGAGACCAAGCTGTAGCTGAAGGCGCCTCCTTCCGTGTCGAGGGTGCTGAACATGCCCACCTCGCTGCCGGTACTCTGGTTCTCCAGGATGCTGGAAGAGGAGAGAATGATGTCAAAGGGAGCCGTGTTGCTAATGATGTTGAAGCTGGCCACATAGACGTCATCTCCGGTTTCCCCCGGACTCAGGTCTTTATCCTGGTCCAGGGCTTGGCCGATGGCATCCGTCAGGCTGGGACTGAGTTCTAAGCTGTAGCTGCCGGGATCCGTGACTTCTGAGAAGGAAATGCGAAGCAGGGTTTCATTGAGCCAATCAAAGCCGCTGGGACTGATACTCCCGGAGGGGCCTGTGAAACTGGCAAGATCACTAAGATCAAAGCTTTGAGTGTCCATCGGTTGAGAGAACTGCAGATGAAGCTCGGATTCTCCGAAGATGCTATTTCCGGAGGGACTGTGTGACGAGACCACCGGTGGGGGAGGGCTGGCGGGAGTTTGAACGCCCTGTAAACGGAGAGCGTCCAGGTGCCAGCCACTGGCTACCCCGGCGTTGCCCGCTTCTACAATTTGCCAACGGAGCTGAAAATTCGGGTTTCCATCTGCATACGCCGAAACATCCAGGGTACTCTCAAACCAATTGCCGTCATTGAATTCAAAGGAGAGGCTGAGAACGTTCTGCCAAGCACTTCCGTCCCAGGCCTCCAGGGAGGCCGTATCACCCGGGCCGAGGGCCAGCCAGCGTTGGTAGACGAGTTCGACCTCTGTATGGTTGCTGCAATCGATGACCGGAGATACGGCATACGCGGTGGTGTTGTTGGCATAATCTCCATCCAGATTCTGGCCAACGATGATCGTGCCGTCATAGGGGGCATCCGGTCCGGCCCCATCCCCTCCACCACCGCCCACGCCACCGCTTCCGCCTCCGCCTCCTTCCTCAGTAGGGACACCGCTTTCCCAACCGCTTCCCAGGCTCCACCCTGCATCCAGGCTGTCATCCGCCCCGGCCAGGTCGCTCCAAAACGTCGTCGTACCTATCGGGGTGCTGATGATGCGGAAACTGGCTGCGTAACGGTCTTCCCAGTCTTCACTTAGATTGGAATCCCGGTCCTGATTCATCCCGCGGTCATCCGTATCCTGAAGTTCAGGACCCAGACTGAGTACATAGATCCCCTCCGCTGTTTGCTCGTTGAAGCTGATGGTCAGCTCGGTGTTTCCATTTGCCCAGGAGCTACCCGTGATCTCACCGAGGAGGTTGCTGCCTTGCGGGCCGGTGAAGCTGCGAAGGTCCGCAGTGCTGAAGGTACTGGTGTCAATCTCACGGTCAAAGATCAGTAGCAGGCTGCTCACTGAATTCTGGAGAGTCGTGGAGAGAGGGCTTTGGCTGATGACACTCGGGGCCAGTACCGTAATGCTGAACTCGGCGCTGTCGACGCTGGTGCTTCCGTTGAGGGTCATGCGGATAAAATAATCTGTACCATTATCTACTCCCGGAGAAACCAGCCAGTTGTAGTGGCCACTGAGATGCTCCAGATCGGTGACGATGTTTTCAATGAAGCCCGTGTCGCTTTTCCAGAGATCGAGGGTCACCAGATCCTGTTCATTGGCGTCATTGCCTACCGCGTCCACTCCGGAATAGATGATGTTGACGGTGGTGTTTTTATCGAGTTCATCGCCCAACCCGGGGGAAAGAATGCCCAGGTTTGTCCGGGTACTCACACTGGCACGGTTGGAGGCACGCTCCTCAATGTAGTCGGCGTTCCGTGCGCCCAGATCGGGGTTGCTGCCGTCAAAGCCGGCACCATAGGAGCCCTGATAGCCTCCGGAGGCAAAACGGTCGTCGGTGGTATCCCCGTAGACATGGCCTGCCATGGGGTCCGTATTATTGATATCAGCGCCGTCCGCGGCCCCGGTGCGGACATCATTGAATCGGGCCACATCCGGATTGGCGAAATAGGGGGTGCGGGTCCAGCCCCAGTCGTAGGCCATGACGGTGCGGTACTTTTTATTGTTGTCATCCGGATCGCGGTAGCGCCAGCCATGATTATAGCCGCTGTTTCCGCCTGAGGAATCGCCCCAGCCATGCTTGCTGCCGATGTTGTGCCCGGTTTCATGCACCCAGGTAATGCGGGTCGAGGTCATGTAATCCCGGGCGGTAATCTGGGCCGTGCCTGGGCGGTAGGCCAGACCGGCAGAGCCATCAGCCTGTTTGACAACAAAAGATTTGAAATCCGCCCCCAGATCCTGTGCGAAATCGGATACGGTGTTTAACGAGGGATTTCCGCTGGATGCATTGTCCAGGTCATTCAATTCATCCGGATTGGTGGATCCACCCATATCCCCTGCGTGGGTTCCTGGAAAATCATAGTCCGGATCTTCAATCGTTCCGAGTAAGAGGACTTCTGCATCGGCGACCAGACTGTTCGCAAAGGCCAGGTTCATCCGGTCGACCGACGCGAGGATCCGTGCCTCCATATTGGCGGTTTCCTGGGCGACGCTGGAACCACTCTCCGCTTCACGGGCTTCTTTCCCATAGCCCACCACACAATCGATACTGAAGTAGCCGGGGGTGGGTTCGGCTTCAACGTCTCCTTCGGAAGAGGTTTCTTCTTCTGAAGGAGCCAAAGGCTCTGCTGCCAAACGTTGTATGTGCTCGGCCTGGGGATCAGGAATCAGACCCAGCGGGTCCATCAGATTTTCATGATCATGGGTGCCGCAGGGAGCGATATAGCTTTCCGGATTCAGTTCGCGCACCAGCATATGTTCCTCATCCAGGGTGTTGAATTCCCAGTGACGGTTTTCTGCGTAATTGGCTACGGAGCCATAGACGATTCCATCGTGGACCACGATCAACACGTCGCTCATTTCTTCATCATCGAGTTTTCCCAACAGCGTATGCGTAAACTCAGACCGGGTTTTGCTTTCTGTGAGCGTGGCCTCCTGAACCGGACCCTCCACGGTGGGCAGGAGAATGCGACCCCGGCGTCCCTCAATGAGATCCTCCAGAACCGCGGCATTCCATGTTGCTCGGCGGGCCTGCAGGGTGTGTGTGTCCGGGAGTTCTTCGGGGAGGACCTCGCTCCGGCCATCCCGTGGGAAATCCGACCAGACCAATGGAGGGGCCTTGAGCGCCTCGGCTGTGTAGCGACGGGATTGCGGTCGGCGGTACCGTCGGGACTTAAAGCTGCCTCGTTCCCTGGCGCCGGGTGCGGTGTAATGAACAGCTTCCGCTTTCTGGTGAAGGAAGGGACTCGGCTCTACAGGGGGAGAAGGCCTCTGCGTCGTTTGCTCATCGATGGCATGGGCTTCTTCCGTCGCAGTGGGCACAGGGGTCGCGCTGTTCTGAGAATTCTCAAGGCTGAGAGCTGGGGAGGGATCCTGTTTTCGCGCATGTTTTGTGCCTGGTTCCACAGATTCCTGGTGCTCCGGGGAGGGCGAAGAGCCCTTCATCCACAGAAAAGCCAGGAGGAAGAGCACGGAAAAAAGGGAGAAGGATGATTTTGAAGCGCGATTCATTGGAGAAAGTGGCAATAGTTAAGCATACCCTGAGCCAGGAATTAACTTAAATGTGATTCACTGAAAAACCTGGTTAATCTTTGGAATGTTAATAATGTAAGAGGTTGTTTTATTGGTATGTAAAACGGATGTTTGATGGCTAAAGCTATCCAGGGCACCCGCTTTCGGATTGCAAGCCATGATTCTTTGAGTATGGTCTCCGTCCCTTTTTCAAGTAGGAGAACGTGGTTATGGCCAAAACATTGTTTGAAAAGATCTGGGACCGGCATGTGGTCCGCAACCTCCCGGATGGAACCTCCCTGTTATACATCGACCGGCATCTGGTACATGAAGTGACCAGCCCTCAGGCTTTCGAAGGCCTGCGTCTCAGTGGTCGTGGTGTGCGTCACCCGGAACTGACCTTCTCCACCATGGATCACAACGTGCCCACCGATGAGAGCCGTCTGACCATCAAGGACCCCGTATCCAAAGCTCAGGTGGAGGCCCTGGAGAGCAACTGTAAGGAATTCGGCATCAATCTCTATGGCATCGGCGACGAGCGCCAAGGCATTGTGCACGTGATCGGCCCGGAACTGGGGATCACCGTTCCCGGCCTGACCATGGTCTGTGGAGATTCCCACACCTCCACCCACGGTGCTTTCGGAACGCTGGCTTTCGGGATCGGCACTTCCGAAGTGGAGCATGTACTGGCCACGCAGACCCTGCGTCAGAAAAAGCCCAAGACCTTTAAAGTCGAGTTCACCGGCAAACTGCAGCCCGGCGTGCAGTCCAAGGACATGGTGTTGAAGCTGATCGGCATGATCGGGACCGC
>DIYK01000070.1:0-762 GCA_002429005.1 Verrucomicrobia bacterium UBA6056 | reverse complement strand
ATGACCATCTGTAACATGTCCATTGAAGGTGGCGCCCGCGCTGGGTTGATTGCTCCGGACGAAACCACCTTTGAATACATTCTGGGCCAAGACCGCCCCTTCGCTCCGAAAGGCGAGGCTCTGGAGAAAGCCTTGGCCGAATGGCGTGAGCTGCCCAGTGATGAAGGCGCGGAATATGACCGTACGCTCACCATCGATGCGTCCAAGATTGCCCCGCAGGTCACCTGGGGAACCAGTCCCGGCTTAGTCATCGATGTCGATCAGCCTGTCCCCGGTCTGAACGACGTGCCCGGATACTCCGCCAACGACG
This sequence comes from Verrucomicrobia bacterium UBA6056, assembly GCA_002429005.1. Taxonomy (GTDB): domain Bacteria; phylum Verrucomicrobiota; class Kiritimatiellia; order SS1-B-03-39; family UBA6053; genus UBA6056. The sequence goes on along the minus strand of DIYK01000070.1, from coordinate 452 downwards.
TGCAGAAAGCTCTCGATTACATGGGCCTGCAGCCCGGTCAGAAACTGGACGAACTGCCCCTGGACATTGTGTTTATCGGTAGCTGTACCAACTCCCGGATTGAAGATTTGCGCCGTGCTGCCGCCATCCTCGATGGCAAAAAGAAGGCCGATCATGTGCGTCTGATGGTGGTACCCGGTTCTCAGCAAGTTCGCCAGCAGGCGGAAGCTGAAGGCTTGGACAAGGTGTTCAAAGCCGCAGGAGCTGAATGGCGCTGGGCCGGTTGCTCCATGTGTCTGGCCATGAACCCGGACAAGCTGACCCCGAAACAGCGCTGTGCCAGTACCTCAAACCGCAACTTTGAAGGCCGACAGGGCGCAGGGGGACGTACCCACCTGCTGAGCCCGGAAATGGCGGCCGCTGCCGCTGTGGCCGGTCACTTCGTGGATATCCGCAGCTGGAATGGAGGAAAC
>DIYK01000114.1:448-80222 GCA_002429005.1 Verrucomicrobia bacterium UBA6056 | reverse complement strand
CGGGAGCCACGCTGCCGCTTTCCGAAGTTCGGAACATTCCTCCCCCTCTTTTTCCGAAGCTCGGAAAAGGGGGGCTTTTACTGCTTGCGTTGAAATCCGTTTCGGAACAGCTCCCATTCCTGTTCATCCATCACCCAGTCGCTGTAGATGGCCACGCCGGCGTAGCTGGGGGGAAGTTCGGAGCTGCGGGTGAGGCCGGCGTGGATGCCGAGCAGGGCATTTTCTAGATTTTCCACATGGGGATGGTGGTAGCCAACGCCGTGATCTTCATAAGCCGGGAGTCCGAGGAACGTTTCCGTACCTTCAGACCAGGTCAGAACCTCTTCACTCCAAGAGGCCATGAGCTGTTGGTAGAATTTTGGAAACTGAATAGAGGTGTCGTACATCATGGGGGCCATCTGATCGACCCGTTTGGCTACCTCGCGGTAGTAGGCTTCTTCCCAGTGTACCTCGGGAAAGGGATGCCAGCGGGTGGGGGGCGGATAGGCGGCTACGGAGAGCAGTTTATCTGCAGGCATGGCGGCCTTCAGTTCTTCCAGGAGTAGCAGAAAATTCGGGTTGCCACTGGGCATGGGCTCGATGTTCACATGCACCCCGGCCAGTCGCGGGTGGGCCTCCAGCAAGTCGAGCACCGAGGCGATGAAGCGCTTGCGCCAGAGTTCCTGGGCGGGAAAGGCGTGGCTTTCGTAGACTCCGCCGATCCAAGGAAGCACCCGGCTTTCCGGAAAGGCGTCGAGGAAACGTTCCGTCTGTTCCGCATCCACTTCGGCAATGGGTCCCTTCGGATCACAGGGGCAGAGATGTGGGAACAGCGTCGTCATCCCGTGCTGATCCATGCGCTTAGCAAGTTCCTGAATGCGTTCGCTACTCCGGAAAAGAGAGGGGTCTTTGTCGTAACGCTCAAACCAGGCATCATCCCCCAACCAGCCATGTTGCAGCCAGATGGCGTTCGTTCCTAGATCATGCTGCCCGTCGCGGACAGACTTTCCCGGAGACCAAAGTGTCCAACCCAGAGCAAGAATCAGAAGGATTCCGAGCGACGGAATGAGGGTCCGCCATGGCGCTCTAAGCAAGAGAGGGGGAATCGACTTCCCCGATTAGGAAGAGCATTTGCAGGTTGCGGGAGCCTTGGCCACACATGGGCAACTGCTTGCGCAACCACAGGCCGCCGTCTCTTTCTCCGCCTCAACCTGTGGACATTCGCAGTTGGCCACTTCATCTGCTTTGCAGGGGCAGGACGAGGAACAACCGCAGGGGGCTGTTTTTCCGCCGGCTTTGGCCTCGTTGGTCACACAGGCGCTCAGCAGCATGCTGAGACCGATTACACTTAGACGAAGAAAAATTGTGTTCATGATAGCCCTTTGCAGTGAAGCGAAGTCCTTCAACAATAACCTACGCCTATGTGAACTCAAGGGTAAAGCGAAGTTATGCATCCGTAGAACGGATCTGGAGCGGGAGGGGGAGCCATATTTCGATTGATGGAAATGGCCTCTCCCTTTACAACGGGAGGATGTTGCGTTTGTTATGTGTTGTCCTTGCCCTGCTTCCTTTTCTTCAGACTCAGGCCCAGATTTACGCGGATATTAGCCTCTCCCAAGGGGGGACTTCCCTTGGAAGCTTCCGCATTTTGCTGGAACATGAAAAAGCTCCGCGCACGGTAGCCAATTTTGTGGGTCTGGCCATGGGGACCCGGGCCTGGCTGGATCCGCAAAATGGGGCAGTTCAGGAGAACAAACCCTATTATGACGGACTGATTTTTCACCGGCTCATTCACAGCTTCGTGCTTCAGGGTGGGGATCCCTTGGGGACAGGCACGGGCGGGCCTGGCTACATCTTTCAGGATGAGTTCGATGACAGCCTCCGTCACAGTGGCCGTTATGTGTTGTCCATGGCCAACAGCGGGGTAAATTCGAACGGCTCTCAATTTTTCATTACCTTTGCCGCGGCAACTCATTTGGATGATCAACATTCTGTGTTCGGCACTGTGATCAATGATGCAACCCATCCTAACAGCCGCGCATTGATCGATAGCCTTAGCTCCAGTACCAATTTTCCAACGGACAGCAACTCGCGGCCGCTGACTCCATTGGTGATGGATTCCGTCGTCATCTCCGGTCCGGATCTGGCTGGTTTTGATGTGAATGATCCCGCACACAAGTTGCCAATGGTTTCGCGTCACGGCAAACGCATCGAAAGCCGCGCAGGTGCTGATGTTATTGTCTGGGATCGAAAAGACCGCACAGAGTCCCCCTTGCGGGTCAGTGGAAATCTGAGCAGCTGGTCTCTGGCCGGCAATATCCTCAATATGGGAGACCTGAATGACGCAGAACTCAATGTGACTTCGGTGGTGAATGCGGGCAGTACCTTCTTTTCCTATCCGGTCATCGATTACAGCCACACCCCTCAGTTACCCGAGAACATCTTTGAATTGGGGGATCAGGTGGCTCTGGAGATGGATGGAGGAACCCTGACCGTCACCTTTAATGGAGCCGGGGGCGGGAGTTGGGTGTTTGCGCCCACGAGCGGGGCCAACCAGAGCGGAGTGGTGACCAGTGCAGGGGTCCCCAACGGCAGTCAGTTACTCGCCATTCCTTTGCTGGGTACCTTTGTCAATGGAAGCGCTTCCTATGCCCGGGCCCTCTCTGCCCGGGAAATCACCATCTTTCTCGATGCCCCGGTTGGACCCTATCAGATTAGCGCCCTGCAGCCTTCATTATCCTTTCATAGCGATACGGCAGGTTGGTACCGCGGGCCGGTGAACAGCAACCTGACGCTGCCTGAACCCTTTAAAGGCCGCTTCACCTGGACTCCGGCTCCCTAAACGCGCTCAGCTCAACTGCAGGGAGTCGTTGAGGAAAGTCTGTTCCGTAGAGAGTTCAGCCAGATTTCCAGCGGGATCCCCTCCCAGTTCCACAAATACAAATTCATTGACCTCCAGCTGCAACCGGAGTTCCACGCTGCCATCCTGAACGGGCTGCATGCGCACATCGAACTGCGGTTCACTGGCGGCGGCGAGCGCCCGTTGTTCTATGCGGCTGAGGTTGGCCGGAGCTCCCATCGCCTGCCAGGCTTCAAAGGCACTGCCCTGTCCTTGTTTCACCTGGGCGATGGCCACCCGGATCTCTTTCCGATCCTGATGGCTGGCGGGCACAGGCATCTTGAAGGAAAAGCTCCAGGCCTCTGCCTCCTGCTGAAAGGGAAAGAAGGTGTTCCAGAACAGGGCCCGGGTGGCGGAGCATTCATCCGTGACCAGCCCGTGGCGGGTTTCCGGGCAGCCCTCCGGAAATTCGATCAGGTAGCGCTCACCCCGCAGGCGGTTCATGAAGCTGAAGGCGTGGTAAGAAGCTTTGGGTACGCCGTCGATGCTGAGCATGCCGTAGTGCTGATGCCGGTTGCCGTAGACCTCTACCTGAGGCCCGCCCTCTTCAAATACATCGCTGGCCACCCACCAGCCCATGGCGTCGGAGCTGTCGTCGCTCTGATAGAGCATATGACAGACCAGAGATCCGGCAATCAGGCGGTTGATGCTTTCGTTGCCCACCCATTTGGTCTGTTTATTCGCATCCTGGGTTTGTGAGTTCCACTCGGTAATCAGCACTTCCATGTCCTCCCCGGCCAGTTCGTGAATGCGCTGTTTGGCATCCTTCAGGTAGTCAATGATGTTCATGCCCGGGGGGAGAGCTTCATCCGCTTCGCCAACGGGGTATACATGAAAACTGATAAAGTCGAAGGGGACAGCATGCTGTTGGCAATAGCGAATAAAATCCGGGTTCCAGTCTTTGCCGGCTCCGGCGGGGCCGCCGATGCGTAGATCGGGATGCATGCCTTTGATCACCCGGGCGCAGGAGGCGTAGAGTTCGAAATATTCTTCCTGGGTTCCGGCCCAGAAGCTCTTTCTCAGGTTGGGTTCATTCCACACCTCAAAGCGCCAGTTTCGCACGGTCGCGATGCCGTAACGCTCCACCGTGTGTTCGATGTAGGCCTGGAGGAAACGTTCCCATTCCGTCATAGATCTGGGCGGACTGATATTCATGTTGTACCAGAAAAAGCTCTCCTCCCCGGAGGCCAGCGCTTTGGGCATGGGATTGATTTCCACGATGGGATCAAAACCGGCTTCGACCAGAAAATCGTAAATGTGATCCAGCTGGGTCCATCGGTACACGATCTCGCCATCGGGGAGTTCATGTACGACCGCCACATCATCGTGAAAGGAGGCATGAAAGCGGATGAAGCGGTACCCGAATTCCTGTTTCAGCCGCAGCAGATGCTCCCGCAAATCCGCTCGAAGCAATTCGTAGGCCCGGCCCACGGTGATGCAGTGACTCCAGGGATGATGTAACGGGGCGAGTTCGGGCCGGGGGGATAGCTGTAAGGTGTCCATTCTTCAGAAGTAGCATGATGGAGATTCCATTCTGTATCGGAATTCCTTGCCAAATTTTGTAAAATCTTGCGCTATGGATATTCCCAAAGGATTATATTTCCCCATGGTGAGTGACAGCCTGACGCTGCCTGCAGAAGTGGAGAGTTGTCAGTCTTTTACGGCAAATCAGGATATCGGCTTTGATTCCCAGCCCTGGAAACGGCCGCATCCGGTGTTGGTGTTTCAGGTTACGCTCTCCGGAGAGGGGCAGTTGAACTATGCTGGAAAGGAGTGGCCACAGCTTCCGGGACAGGGCTTTTTGATCCATACTGCCAAGCCCCACCGCTATTGGTTGCCGGCGAGATCCAGCGCCTGGTGCTTTATTTCCTTTACCTTTCGTGGGCGGGCCTTGCTGGACTGGCAGGAGGGCTTTGAGCTGGAGCATGGATGTGTGTTTGAGCTGCCTGAGGATTCAGACTGTGTGCAACAGATGCGGCGCTTGTATCTTCGGGTCAGCCGGGAGGTGATGGTGGATCCTTATTCCCTCTCCGCCCAGACCTATCAGCTGGCCATGCACCTGCAGCAGCATGTGCAGCAGAAGGGCAGGCCCGGGAGCACGGATGTGCATGTAGAACAGGTGTTGCGCATCATGCGTCGGGACTACCGTAAAGCACTTAGCTTAGAGAATCTTGCTCAGGCCTGTGGATTGAGTTCCTTTTATCTCAGCCGTCTGTTCAAGCAGCATACCGGCACGACCCTGCGCGCCTATCTGGAACAGATCCGCATCCAACAAGCCAAACATTTGCTGCTGGATCGGGCGAAAACGGTGGCGGAGGTTGCCGCTTGCGTGGGCTTCAGCGATCAGGCCTACTTTGCTAACGTCTTTCGAAAACGGGTGGGCCTGTCCCCCTCCAGCTACCGGGATTCCGTAGCGTTGCCCTGGGGGGACTAAGACCGAGTAAGGGATGCGGTTTCTAACTCGGGAATGGCTGTGCCATCGCTCCGGGCTGATATTTTCGGGATCCTTCAGATCCCTTGTAACCAAATACTCTATCTGTAAGGCGGACGATACTAGCCCCCCCGCAGCGACTGATTTTCGACCCAGCTGCTGGAGATCAGCAAGCGCTGCGGACAGTCGTTCAAGCCCAGCTGACTGCGTTGCAGTTTATCGCTCACCCATTCCACCGCGGCCGCCCCGATGCGTTCGTTGTTGTGCAGCATGCCGGAGATGCGCTGCTCTTTGGATTCGAGGGCATAGCCGGCGAAGCCGAGGTCCCGGGGGATCTGGAAACCCGCCGCTTCCAAACTGGCCACTTGTTCTTCGCCGCGGCACACGACGGCATCCAGTTGCTGTTCCCGCACCCAGGCCACAAAGGCAGGGGCCTCAAATGTGGAATAGCTGTAGACCGGGCATTGGGATTCGCGGCTGTAGGAGGAAAAAGCGGAGCGGGCCCGTTTGCCCATGCGTTCATTGTCCACCTCCCAGAGATAACAGCCCACCCGCGTATAGCCTCGTTGATGCAGGGTTTCGAGCAGGTCGGTCATGGTGGCAAAATGATCATTGGTCACCCGGTCGAGACGGGCTTCGGGCACGGTATAGCCAATGCCGACGGCGGCATAGCGCTCCCACTGCAGGGGGAGGGGGCGTCCGGGGCTAGCTTGAGGTGCGGCAATCAGGGCGCGGATGCCCCGGTTCTGCAGCATGCGCTCCAGTGAACGCAGTGCCGCTTCTCCCGCATCCAGCCAGAAGTGGTCCACATGATAGCCTAGTTGCCTGGCCCGTTTCTCCGCCCCTTGGGCATACTCACGAAAGGAGGGAAAGTGATCCATCGATTCCCCACGGGAATGATTGGAGAGCCAGGCAATGTTGGCATGATAGGTCTCCGGTTGAGCCTGTTTGCGATAGGCGGCCAATGCCCCGAGCATGGGGTCGGGTACAAAGCCCAGCTCCTCGGCACAGGCGCGCACCCGCTCCACCGTGGCCCGGGCAACCGCGGGGTCCCCCTTGAGCGCTTTGGAGACGGTGGAGACATGAACGCCGAGGCGTTGGGCGAGCTCTTTCTGGGTAATCCGTTTCACATTTCAACTGTGTGAAATAATGCTAGGTTGTGTTCCGGGCCACTTCAAGTTTCAATGTGGACATGAAACGACTTGAAGAAAAAATCGCTGTAATCACCGGAGCCTCTGAAGGCATCGGTTTTCAGGTGGCCCGGGCCTTTGCTGCCGAAGGTGCTACGGTGGCCTTGTTGGCCCGGGGCCAGGAAAAACTGGAAGAGGCGACGCAGCGTATCCGCGAGGAGGGTGGCTCCTGTATGTCCCTGCCCTGTGATGTGGGCTCGACGCCCCAGATGCAGGGCGCCTTCGAGCAGCTGTTGGCCCGCTATGGCCGGATCGATGTGTTGCTCAATAACGCGGCGGTGGCGGTACCCGGGGATATTGTGGATGACAGCGATGAAGAATGGAACCACCTGCTCAACATCAACCTGCTCGGAGTCTTCCGGGGCATCAAATATGCGCTGCCCTCCATGCTGAAGCAGCAGAAGGGCAGTATCATCAATATGGCTTCGGTGCAGGGCGATCGCTCCTGGGATCATTGGACCACCTACGCCGCGGCCAAGGGAGCGATGAAAGCCGCCACCCGTCAGCTGGCCGGCCAGTATGGTCCGCAGGGTATTCGTGTGAATTGTATTTCCCCGGGGGCCATTGATACGCCGATGAATCAGAAGCGGGCTGCGGAGGAAGGTCCGGAATTCTATGAAGCCTGCAAGCGCATGCATGCCCTGGGACGCATGGGGCAGGAGAATGAAGTGAACGGGGCCTGCGTGTTTCTGGCCTCGGATGAAAGCAGTTTTGTTAGCGGGATCGATTTGAGTGTGGATGGGGGCCTGTTGGTCCTTCCCCGTAGTTAAGGAGATGTAGAGATGAATCAGGCCTTGGATGGAGTACGCGTACTGGATTTTACCCAATTGCTGCAGGGGCCCTTTGCCACGCAGATGTTGGGGGACCTGGGAGCGGATGTGATCAAAATTGAAAAAGCTGGGAGCGGCGATCTGTTCCGTTCCATGACTTTTTTTAATGAGTGGATCGGGGGTAGCGAGAGCCCCTGTTTTCTCCCGTGGAACCGCAATAAACGCTCTCTGGCGATCAATCTCAAAGATCCGGAAGCCTGGGAAGTGTTGCTGAAACTGGCTGCCAAGGCCGATATGGTCGTGGAAAATTTCCGTCCCGGCGTGATGGACAAACTGGGGTTGGGCTATGAGGACCTGTCTGCGGTGAATCCGGGCTTGATCTACTGTTCCGCCACCGGCTGGGGGCCTGACGGCCCTTATGTGACGCGTCCTGGACAGGATTTGCTGGTGCAGGGGGTCAGTGGCGCGGCTATGGCTTCAGGGAAAGCTTCGGATGGACCGATTGCCATTGGTACGGCCTTGAGTGATCAGTTGGGGGCTATGCATATCGTGTATGCGGTGCTGGCGGCACTCTATCATCGGGAAAAAAGCGGCGAAGGGCAACAGATTCAGGTGAACCTGCTGCAGAGCGTCCTCGCCTTTGAGCAGCAGGATTTCTTTACCGTGCAAAATATGGGGCGCAGTTTTGACCGCCCTGAATCCGGCATTGCTCATCCGGGCAATGGCGCTCCTTTCGGCATCTATCCCACCCAGGATGGATATGTGTCCATCGCCATGAGTCCCTGGAGCAAGATTGTCGAGGCCGTGGGAGATCCGGAATTGTCCCGCTATGATGATTTGCAACTGCTCTATGATCGACGCGATGAAGTATATGAGGTTCTGGCGGAATACACTCGCGGGAAAACGACGGAGGCCTGGCTGGACATCATGTTGGCCCTGGATATCTGGTGTGCCCCGGTGTTGGAGCAGCGGGAGGTCGCTGAGGATCCGCAAGTGAAACACCTGCAGGCCTTCACGGAAATTGAGCATCCCCGGGCGGGAACCGTCAAGGTCACCAATATTCCTTTCCGCATGAGCAAAACGCCGGGCGCCATTCGTCGACCGGCTCCGCTGATCGGTCAGCATGGCGAGGAAATTCTCCGCGAAGCCGGTTTGGCTGAGGATGCCATTGAAGACCTAGTTGCGCGGGGTTCAGTCACCATTGAGTCGGTCTGAACAGGGAGTCTATGATGAACTTTGAACATCTTCTGCTGGAGCTGGAGGCGGGCATCGCCACGCTGCGTTTTAACCGCCCCAAACAATTAAACGCCATGAACCGTCGCATGATGGAAGAGCTGTTGCAGGCTTTGCCGGAACTGGATGTGAATCCCGAGGTGCGGGTGATTCTCATCAGCGGTGAGGGCAAAGCTTTTATGGCTGGAGCGGATATTAACGAATATGCCCAACAGTCGGAGGCAGACTTTGAAAGCTTTCAGACGCTGGGCCGTGGTCTCTATGCGGCATTGGAAGGGGCGGCGAAACCGGTGATTGCCGCGGTGAATGGCTATGCCTTTGGTGGCGGACTGGAGATTGCCCTGGCCTGTGACATGATGCTGGCGGTGGAACAGGCGGCTATGGGGCTGCCGGAAATTCTCCTACATTTAATCCCGGGTGGGGGTGCTACGCAACGCCTGCCGCAGAAACTGGGGCGGAACCGGGCGAATGAATTGCTTATGAGTGGCCGAACAGTGCGTGCGGAAGAAATGCAGGCCTGGGGCTGTGTGAATCACATTTATCCGGCTGAGAGTTTTCAGGAAGACTGCCGGACCTTTGCTGCGCAGTTCGTGGATAAATCCCCTGAAGCCTTGCGGGTGTTAAAACAGCTGAGCCAGATGGCCAGCGGCAGTTTCAATCCCGCAGCCCAGGCTCTGGAAAATGAGTGTCTGGGGCGGTTGTTCCGTTCTGAAGCAGGGCAGGGTCAGATTCAGGCCTTTTATCAGAAAAGCCTGGAGCGTGAACGGCTGCGCAGGGAAGCTTCATGATTCAGTTGAAGGGCATTACCTGGGATCATCCCAGAGGCTATGATCCGTTGGCCGCATCGCAGGCGGAAGCGGAGACGCGCTGGGGGCTGAAGGTCCTGTGGGAGAAACGTTCGTTGCAGGAATTCGGGGATACGCCTCTGGAAGAGCTTGCCGAGCAGTTTGATCTCCTGGTCATCGATCATCCCCATATTGCCACCGCGGCGAGTTCAGCTTGCCTGCTTCCTCTGGATCCGCTGCTGCCCGCAGAGACCCTGAGCGCCTTGGCAGAACAGAGTGCGGGCCCCAGTTTTGCCAGTTATGTGTATGCCGGTCAGAGCTGGGCCCTTCCTGTGGATGCCGCCTGTCAGGTGGGCTGTTATCATCCGCGACGCCTCTCTGCGGCGCAACTTCCGAAAGACTGGTCAGCGTGTATGGAGCTGGCTTCAGGCTTACAGGATCAGGGGAAATGGATGGCCATGGCCCTCTGCCCAACGGATGCACTGTGCAGTTTTCTGAGCTTGTGTGCCCAGTTTGGATCCCCGCCTGAAGTGGCGAAGGCCCGTTTTGTGGATGTGGGCGTGGGGCTGGAGGTTCTCGATCTATTGCAGAACCTGGTGGCGCATGCACATCCGGATTCATTGAACTGGAACCCCATCCAGGTACTGGATGCCATGAGCCAAGCGGAAAGCAATCTGGCCTACATGCCCCTCGCGTTTGGCTACAGCAATTACAGTCGCCCGGGTTTCCGTCCGGAGCGCCTGCAGTTCTGTGGGATTCCGGGAGCTCACTCGGCCTTGCTGGGTGGGGCCGGTCTGGCCTTGTCCCGACAGTGTCGGGCGCCCCGGGAGGCTGCGGCCTATGTGAGTTGGCTCTGCTCCGAGATCTATCAGTGTGGTACCTACACGGCCCAGGGCGGTCAGCCGGGAAATGCTCTGGCATGGCAACGTTGCTCAACAGATCAATTCACAGGGGGCTTTCTGTCCGCTACCAGGGATACTCTTCGCCATGCATATACGCGCCCCCGCTGTCCGGGCTGGCCTGCATTTCAGACCGAACTGGGACTGCGTATTCATGCCTTTTTAACCAAGCAAACTTCCCGGCCGGAGCTACTGCTGCAGGAACTGCAACAGCGCTACGAGCAGGAGGTCCTTTCCCGAAACACGGAGTTCGATCATGAACCTGTCTGATTTTGATTTATCCTGGTACCAGCAGTGGGCGTTGACCCATGAACCACTTGAAGAATGGTCCCGCCCCGGACTGACCAATGGGCTGGGAAGTGTGCAAGTCTGTGCGGACCCCAGTTCCTTGCGGCACATGATGTTTCCACCGGTTTCGAGCGCAGAGGAATCCACGGCCTACCTCAGCATTAACGATCAGTTGTTGGTAGCGACGCGGAACCCCTGCACGCTTCGCTGGACGCCCTGGGCCGTGGAGCGGCAGAGTCAGCATGAGGGCTGGGAAATTCAGTCCCGCTGCAGTATGGCCCCGGGTAAAGCCGGAATCCTGCAGCGTATTGAGATTTCCAATAGGGGCGGGGAGGCCCGGGAGTTGCGTGCGTCGATGCGGCTTTCCGGACGCTGTGTCAATCGTGGGACGGAAGCCTGGTACTGGGGGGTGCCCCGGGTAGGCTTGACCGTGTCGGATATTCACGGTCATTCCGGGCTGAATCCGCAGGTGGATTTACTGGAGCAGCAGGGACTCTGTTTTCAGGAACGTGCCATTCCCGATGCGAAAGCGGGAAGCAAAGCCTCCTTTGCCGGTCAGGCCTATTCCGTGCAGCTGCTCTCCCCGACTCCGGATACCTGGAATGCCCGCCGTGAAGCGGAATATGTGCGCGAGTTGGCCCCCGGTGAAGGCTTTGTATTTTACTTGGCCCTGTCGCTCGAAGACCGTGACACCGCGGTGGAGACAGCCCGTTCGCTGCTGGCGGATCCGGAGGCCCTGTTTGCGGCGGCCGAGGCTGAATGGCGTGAGCTGTGGCGTAGCGCCTTTGCGGAGGGCGGGCCTCTGGATGGCCGTTTGAGCGATATGGATTTGCCGGAGTCCCTGGCGCCAGTGGCGGTCTCCGCGATTCTCTGTGCGCTGTATTCCCGCCGTTCCTTTCCTGTAGCCGGGGGGATTCCGGCCTATAATATTTCCAGCCCGCGCCGGGTAGAGGCCTGTTTCTACCCCAATGATTGGGCACTTGCCGGGGCGCTGCTGGCGGAGATCGAACCCTCTGCCACCTGGCGTCAATTGAATATGGCTCTGGCAGGCGACATCCGTAAAAACAATCAGGTCAACCTGCTCACCGGGCAGGGGGGGGATGCAGATGGGAGCCCATGGCCCTACACCGTGGATGTGTTTAACTGTTTTTATGTGGCCTGGGAACTCTGGCAACAGGGCGGAGCGGATCCGGAACAGCTGCTCACGCAACAGATCACGCATCCGCAGCGGGAGCTTTCTCTACTCGAAACCTTTGAAGACCTCGCCTTTGACTGGCGCCGCCGCAAGGTGGATGCCTATGGCCTCGCGGATTACGGCCCCAAGGAGGAGTTGCTGGAGTGTGTCAGCACCTATGAACATCTCATTGCCGGTCTGAATGCCGGGGCTGCCTGGATGCTCTTTCGAATGGCGGATCTCTACGCAGCACTGGGCCGTGAGGCGGACGCGGCTGCGGTGACGGCTGAGGGTGAAGCGCTGGTGGAGGCCATTTTATCCCAACTCTACGTGGAAGGGGGCGGCTATTTCCGTTGCATCGATCTGGAAGGGGAAGCCCGGGAAGTACGGACCTGCTGGGACTTCGGCATGGTGGGATTCTGCATCGGGGAGCGTCTCCCTCAGCAGGTACAACAGGAAATGACGGCGTTTTTCCGCAAGGAACTGCAGACTCCGGGCTGGCTGCGTGCTCTGTCGCCTTTGGATGCAGACGCGGCCACCAGCGGCATTCGCGCCGACCATCAGTACAATGGCGCCTATGGGGCCTGGCCGGCTCAGTGTGCGCTGGCCTTGCTCCGTTTCGGGGAACGAGAGCTGGTGCTGTCTTGGTTTGAAGGCATCGCCCGCAGCGCCCGGCAGGGTCCCTTTGCTCAGGCGCATTATGACGAGGGCGTGTGGCCGGAAACCTGTGAAGGCGCTACCAAAGTCACCGAGGAAGCGCCTCAATGCACTCATTGGTGTAATCTGTCCGGCGGCCTGTTTTGGGTGGCGATGAAAGAGCTGTTTGCCCCTGCGAACTAAGCCGGGTACGCTGAACAGCCTGTAGGGCGTGGCATTATTTGCGTTGTGCATTCGTAAGGGCTATGAGATATTCGGCCAATGACAGGATCTGGCAATGACTCTTCGCCCGCTGTGTATGCACCTGGAGATCATCTCAAATCCTTGGATGGCTTACGTGGTGTAGCCATTCTCCTGGTGCTTCTCTGTCATAGTCTGATTGATTTTCCTGCCGACACGTTCCTGGGAAAAGCCGTACAGAGTGTGGGCAGTTCCACGTGGTGGGGCGTGGATGTATTTCTGGTTCTTTCCGGCTTTCTGGTTACCGGGGTCTTGCTGCACAGCAAAGAAAAGCCTCGGTATTTCCGCCGCTTTTACGGCCGAAGGGCGGTGCGCATCATGCCCTTGTATTTTCTGCTGTTGATCCTGCTGCTGTGGTTGGGACCGCTCTTCTCTCTGTGGGAGTTGCCCCCGGCCCTTTCGGGCTGGAATCAGCTCTGGTACTGGAGCTATTTAGCCAATATTCATTTTGTGCTGCTCCCTCCGGGTGCGGATCTGTTTCATACGGAACATCTCTGGGCTCTTTGTGTAGAAGAACAGTTTTATCTGTTCTGGCCTCTCTTGGTGCTGATCTGTTCGCCCAAACAGCTGAAAGGCGTGGCCATAGGGATCATCCTTGGCTCCACCCTCTTGCGTCTGGGCGGATGGTTGTTCTGGGACTGGTCTGCGGTGACCTTGTACAAAATGACGCCGCTGCGCATAGACGGAATGGCCGCGGGGGCTCTGCTGGCCTTACTCATCCGTAGCCCCGGCTTTCTGGGCACCCGGATCCGTTTGGCACAGGTGCTGATGGCCTTGAGTATTCTGGGACTGTTGGCCTTGGGACTTCCCATGCGCGGCCTCTTCCGCACGCCTGCGTTGCTCGCATTGGGTATGCCGCTATTTGCCCTGATGAGCTGTTCCCTGATGTATCTGTTGCTCTCCAATACCCAGTCAGCCTTGAACCGGGTGTTACAGCAAAGCTGGCTCTGCTTTTTCGGACGGGTCAGCTACGCGGCGTATCTGGTTCAGCCCTTTGTCATCGCGGGAGTGAAAAGCTTTTGGCGGGATGATTTTCTGCCGGCGCTGGCCGGATCCTATGTGCCTGGACGGATAGTCTATACCCTGCTGATGAATGGATTAACTCTGTTGCTGGCTCTGCTCAGCTGGCAGCTCATTGAAAAACACTGCCTGGCCCTGAAATCCAGGATCCGTTAAGGACGGTATTCGAAAATCCGTTCTTCAAACACGGCGACAAAATCCGGATGTTCGATCAGAGCCTGCTGAATGGCAGGGCCGTAGTTCTCGGCTTCACTCTGCCCATAGAACACATAGCGCACTTGGTGTCGTTGGGCGATATCACTCATCACATCGCTCTCCGCCCTTCGGAAAAAGGCCTCAACCTCCTGAGCGCGAAGCCACACGACCCCTTCATCTCCAGCGCGTTGCTGACGCATATGCCAATTCCAGCCAAGCACGGTGGGGAGGCCACTGTGCCAGGCAAAGCGTCCGCCCCACTGATACTCCGGGAGCTGGGCTTCGAGGAGAATGTCGCCGGGTTTGCCTTCCCGTCTTAACCATTGAATGAGCTGCCAATCCGGATGTGCCCGCAGGAAGGCTTGTCCATCGATCCCTCTGGGAGCTTCGGGATCTGTTCGATCCAGACTGCGGAAGCGCGGAGCCGTTAAGGGGTATAAGCTTCCCAGGCTCAGCAGGAGGATCGATACTGCGGCCGCCGGGCTGCGCAGTCCCCGTTTGAGCAAGAGCAGGAAAGCCGGAGCCGCGCAGAGAGCGAGAATCCACCAAAGCTGATAATAGAACTTAAACACCGTATTCATGCGGCCGATGTCGGGCTGTAACACCAGGACTTCAAGCAGAAGGATGCCAAGCAGGCTACCCAGGGGCAGCAGCAGCATGAACAGGCGCTCGGGGACGGGGGCTCTGCGCAGAGGGAGACGGCCCCGGAACCAGAGGAACATTGCCAGGGCGATGGGAACAAGGAACAGCCCCCAGTGCAGAAGAAGATCGAGGGGATTGCTGTAGGGGCCTGACCAGATCTCGAGCTTCGAAGACGGGGGCTGGAAGCGTAGGTGAAAGGGGCTGAAGAGCGCATAGCTCAGCAGGAGAGTGATCAGCAGGTAAGCTACTCGTCCTGGTAGCTCTGCCAGTCGCTTCCACGCAGGCATAAGGATACAGAATGCAAGTAGGAGAGCCTGAATCGGTACATCCCAGGAGTTCGTACAGGCCAGACTTCCCAGCACGAGGGCTGCTGCCGGCAAGCGGAAGGGGTGATAGCGCCGCAGCAGTTGCCAGGAAAGGAGGAGACTGAGCATCGCCAGTGGCAACGCCATGACATGGGCATGCAGGTCTCCATAGAGGAAGGAGAAGAAGGGGAATTCCGTAATCGGCTGGATATCGCCCTCGGGGACCAGGATGGCCCGGGAGGCATGCCAATAGCCGCCGTGGGGCGCACCCGGTTTCCCTAATAACAGCCAGCGAAGTTGGGCCAGGTTTCCAAAGAACAAAGCGCAGGCCAGAGCCAGTAGGCCTTGAGGCAGTGAGGCAGCCCATCCCTTTCCTTGCCGGAATAACGGGAAGAGGGCTCGGCTCAGGCTGAAAATCAGTGATCCACTGAATGCGGCGAAACTTGCCAGGAGCAGGGCATAGGCCAGATCCGGTGAAACCCCGCTCAGCCGGATGAGCGAGGAGCAGAGTACAAATCCAAAGTAATAATAGTTGATAAAGGCTCCGGCCAGCCAGGGTTGCTGTGGCGGAAAGAAGTCACTTTGGGCCGTGGCGCTGAGGAAGGCGAAGTCCATGGGTTTTTCGCCACCCGACCAGGGATGCCATAGCTCCGGGAAGCGACTGCGCATCAGTAGAAAGAGTAAAAACAGAGCCCAAAACAGGAGTTCGGCTTCGACAAGCCGTTTCCAGTGTCGGCGACACCAGCTCAACCAGGCTTCCTGCTGCAGGGCCACGACCGTGGCCGATGCGGCCACGAGCAGGAAAAAGCCCAAGGGAAGGCTGATGCGGAAGGGGATCTGCTCGAGGGCTGCCGGGAACCAGGCCGCCCAGCTGAGCAGCAGCAGGCCCACTAGTTTGGCTGCACCCGCTCCCCGGTCCCGCAAAGACGGGAAGATCGCCCAGCAGAGGGGGAAGGCCGCTACTTGCAGAAAGAGCAAGAGTAGAATCCAGATGAGCAAGGGTTGGCGCATGCCCAGAGATTTTGGGGAGAAACGCTGCAACCAGCTTTCCGTTCCTTGACGACGTTCGAGTTGATCGCGCTCCAGCCAACCTTGATTCCAGCGACCCGCTTGTCGGTAAGGAATTTGAGGGACCTCTTCCAAGTTCAGCCCCTCGGAAAGCACAGAGAGGACCACCTCTGGATCGAAGACACTGGTTTTCCGGTAAATGCGAACCAGGGGGTGGTCATAGACCCGGAAGGCTTCCTCAGCAACCAGAGAATTCAAAACGTAGCGTCCGAGCCTCGGAGCGCGATGAAAGCGTCCTACCTCTTCCAGGCCGATTCGGGTTGCGGATTCTTCAGAAAGCAACCGCTCATAGAAGCGGCTCATCAAAGGGTAGCGCAGGGGCATGCGGGGTATGGAATCGGAAGCCCGGGTACTGGAAAGCACGATGAGGTCTGCTTCCTGAATCGACCAGAGGATCTCCCGCAGTTTTTCTTCGCTATCTCGATGATAGACGGGGAGTTCCAGAAACTGAATCTGCTGATGAAAGGCTTCTGCTCCAGCTAAGCGGAGAGGTAGAGCATCGTCCCAGTGTTCTGCAGTGACCCGCCCCTGGGCAGGAAGTTGTTCATAGATCCATTTGCTGGCAGCGATCCGCGGATGTTCTTCGCGATACATGTTCACAAAGGCGATGGCGTAGAGTGCGGTGAGGCCGGCAATGAGAAAGCTGGTCCAACGACGAATATCCGGGTGCCGGATCTGCTGCAGGCCCCAGCCGGCACAAAAGAGCAATGCCGGTAAAGCGGGAAGAAAGTAACGCTGGGTATGCAGGAACACCTGTCCGTGATATGCAATCACCATCAGCGGCCACAGTCCCATGAGGATGACGGAATAAGGCAGGAGTACCCGGATCTTTTCCGTTGGGGCTGAATGGGGACGCTTGTGGAAACGCAGGAAGGGCCAGAGGCTCTGTCCCAGGATCCAGGCCAAACTAACCAGGCAGAGCAGACCCAAAGGCCAGCCCAGAGCAAACGCGCTGAGATGACGCAGGGCAAAGATCCAGGGAATACGTTTCACCCACTGCAAGGTGAAGGGAACCTCTAGTTCTCCGCTGGAAATGGCATGAACCTGTCGTAAGTCCTGCAGCCACTGCGGGTTGAGTCCGAAACCCAGAAAGGCCGTGGGTTGGGCAATGCGAAAGACGAGAAGGGCGATACATCCGGCTCCTGCCAGGTAGGCAGCCACCCGCAGGATGCGCTGACGATCCCAGAGGGCCTCTCCCAAGGGAAAGGCCAAGGCTAGCGAACAGGCACAAAGCCATGGGGCCAACAGGGCTAAGTTGATCCGGCAGGCCATGGCCAGACCAATGGCGGCTCCTGCGGGTAGCAATAAGGCCGCCCATTGTTTGCGAATGGCCAGGAGGCCCAGCCCCAGGCAGAGGGTACTGAAACATTCAGCGGCAGTGTCCACCGTATAAAAGGTGGCCTGTTGCATCGAAAACACCGAGCAGGCGTAGAGAAGGCTCAGCAGGGAAGCCAATCTGGCGTTGAAGAGTTTCAGGCTGAACAGATAGAGCAGGGCCACACTGGCCACGCTCCATAGGCTGGACAGCAAACGGCCTACCGCTACGATCTCCTCGAGACTCTCTGCACCCACCCACTCCCACCCGCATACAAGGTGACACAGCCATAAGGGAAGTGTCCCGTAAACGTAGCTGGGGAAATTCTGATTGTAGGGGTTGAAGCGGGACTCACGGGTGTTGAACCACTCGCCCAGGCTCTCCGGCATTTCCAGGCGCTCTGTGACCATGCACATGAAGCGTTCATCCGGGTGCAGCAGCTGTTTCTCATCCCAATTTGCACCGGCCCGACGTAGGACAAAGGCCAGGACCAGCAGGCAGAGCAGTTGAAAGATCAGCTGGAAGTGCTTACGGTTCATTAGGTTCGCGGGTAAGGATCAGGAATCGGCTGGGCGGAGGAAATTCTCCGGGAGCCATATCCGGCTGTCCCCGCCACAGGTAATAGGGCCAGAACTTACGCTGAGCGTCGAGTTTGGTGAAGAAATAGCGGAAATTTTTCCAGTCCATGCGGTGATAGTCCGGGCGGGGCCAGGTGATATTGGTGACTTCCATACGGGGCGTCCAGCCCTGTTCCTCCAGATAGCTTCGTTCGTATACCGGGGCCAGAAGCACACTGACAAAATCAGGAATGTTCTCCAGATTCTTGTCATAGGAGGTCTGGCGTCCCCGCAGGTACCAGGCCAGAGGCCAGGAAAAGTCATTGTGTACCTGAATCCACGTGTCGGGCTGGCGGTCCTGAAAAGCCTTCATCAGGGCTAGTCCGTCTTTGAGATCCTGTCCGCCATGGGCGTAATACATGGGTTCCCGAAAGGAATCTGCATTGGGTCCATTGACCCGGACGGAGTTCAAGAGCATTTGGATCAGACCCAGGAGCACGAGGCTTTTCCAAAGCCTGCTTTTCGGAGTCTCCCATAACTGGGCAAAGGCGCTTCCTGCGATCAGGCAGAGGGGCAGGGTGATATGCAACACCAGCCAGGGCATTTTTTCCCCGGCCCAGCTATAGATGATGGCGTGGAGGAGCAGGGTCCAGAAGAACAGGAAACTGCTGGGGGGAATCCGTTGAAAGCCCTTAGCCCAGAGTTGTTTAGCGCGAAGGATGCTCCCGAGTAGCAGCACTGGACTGTAGAGCAGGAGTAGGCTGAGATAAAACAGGGTATCGGAATTGCCGCGTTTTACATCTTGCTGATCGAGCCAGTAGCCCAGGCTTCCCGAGATCCCGCTGGCGAAGCCCCGGGGAAAATGAAAGCCCATGGATGTGAAGAGGAGCAACTGAATCATCCAGAAAGCGGCGTAACTTTCGATAAAGAAGCGTCGCTGGCGTGCGGGGATCACAATCAGGGAGAGGATGAAACCAAACAGAAAGAGAGGCAAGGAGACCGAGAAGATGAGGATGAGTCCTTCCTGGCTGTCGTGATCCAGGGGATCTCCTCCCAAAGCTTCGATAAAGAGGGGGGTGACAAAGGGAAGAACGGGGGCGAGAATCATCACTGCGGCACTAAACGCAGGCTGTTCCTGCAGGCGGAGCAGGAGTTGCTGCCCTGAGAGCGGGTCTTCCGCGTTGCGCATGATGTGGATCAGCTTGAAAGACAACAGCAGGACGCAGAAGAGTCCCAGGCTAAAGCCGTGGATAAAGGCCACCTCTTTACAGGAGAAGGCCAGCCCCTGGCTGACCGCCAGCCAAAGCAAATGCTTGGGCTGTTGCTCTTCCAGCCAACGCAGCAGAGCCCAAATGGAAATCAGGGTAAATGCCGTAATGTAGATATCATTGCGGCTGTAGCGGCTGTAAGCCAGGGCATCCGGTGCCAGTGCGAGCAGAATGGCACTGAAAAAGGCAGCCCGTTCGCTCAGCCAGCGACGGTACAGCCACAGCAGGCCTACACACAGGGTTCCAAAGAGAGCCGGCATGAAGCGGGCGCTAAAATCGCTTGCCCCCAAAAATGTATAACTCAGCCGATTGAGATGAAAGAGCAAGGGCCCATGCATCATGGGATTGTGCTCATAACTCTTCAGACTCAGGCTGTAGAGTGCATGCAGACTCTCGTCATGGCTCAGCGCAGGCCCCCCCACGCCGATCAGCCGAATAAAGAGGCTAAAGACGATGAGCAGAAACCATTGTGTACGTGTGGGAACAGGCATAAGATGGAGGCGGCACCCTATCAATTTTTCAGCATCCGCCAATGGAGAAGTTCGCTTCCTTCCTGCTTCTGACAGGGGAGAGGAAAAAACGATGATTTTTTTTCGTTTACAATTCTCTAAGACGTGGCACAGGCTGGCATCAACAATTTTCACTGGAGGTATCCTATGCATCCTTTCGCCCACTACATTGATGACAACGATGACGAATTCTACGAGGACGAAGAATTCGGCTATTATGATGATGAGGAAGAGGAGGACGATGACGACGATGACGAAGACGGTGGATACTTCGCTCCCTTCATTGACGAGGACTATGAAGAAGAAGACGTCATGGATCCCCTGGACCTGCTCGATAATCCGGACGAATTTGATCCCGATGACGAGGATGACCGCGAGGAAGCCGACTTTGAAGACATCGACGACATTGATGAACTGCTCGACTTCGATCAGGAAGTAGAAGAAGTCATTGAAGACGAGGATCTGCCTCTGGATGACCTGGACGACGAAGACTTCGGGGACGACTTCGACGAAGAGGGCGAAGAGGATGAGGAATTCGAAGACGGAGACATAGACGAGGACGAAGAGGAACTCGACTGAGTTCCTGCAGCTCACATGACCCTGAATAGCCATCTCCTGGGTCCACAGGACGCGCCAAAACTTCTGTGGATTCATGGCTGGATGGGAACCGAGGCGGATGCTGCGCCTCTGCTGCAAAGCCCGGGCTGGTCCCGGGCTCTTCTGTGTCCGCGACTCCCGGGGCACGGGGATCCGGCCGCGGATGCAATGGAATTGCCCGAACTCCTAGCCGAGTTGGCTGAACTGGCCCGGGGCTGCGAGGCGGCGGCAGGCTACTCCATGGGGGGCAGATTGCTGATGATGGCGGCTCTGGCTCATCCGGATGCCTTCTCCCGCCTGATTGTGGAAAGTGCCTTTCTAGGCCCTCAGAGTGCCCAGGAGCGCCTTGAACGACGGGAACGTGAATGTGCCCGGGCTCAACGGCTCAGAGAGGAGGGGCTGCAGCGCTTCAGTGAACACTGGTATGACGCGCCCATGTGGGCTGGCTTTCGTCCCCGACAGGCCCGTATGGGCGATGCATCGGCCTTGGCTTCGGCTTTGGAGTGTTTTGGCAGTTATCGTCAACCGGATCTACGCCCATGGCTGAAGACGCTGCGCAAACCTCTGTTATGGATTTGCGGTGAACAGGACCTGCTATACCGTGAACAGGCCGATTGGGTGGCAAAACACTCGGATGCACGGCTTGCGATCCTCCCTGCTGGACATAACGTACATGCAGCCCTGCCCGAAGCGTGGGCAGAAGCCGTAACCTCTTTTCTCCCCCCCGTATCTCAGACCTTATTACATTTGGAACCCAGGAAGCAGGAGCAGTAAGCATGCAGGACATTCCCGACTGGCAGGAAGCCGGTACGTTCACCGATATTTTGTACCATAAAGCCGAGGGCATTGCGAAAATCACCATCAACCGCCCGGAGCGAAGGAATGCCTTCCGCCCGCAAACGGTGCATCAGCTGCGCAAGGCCTTGGATGATGCTCGGGATGATTTGGACATTGGTGTGATTATTCTCACCGGTGCTGGCGATTTGGCCTTTTGCTCCGGTGGAGATCAAAAAATCCGTGGCGATATGGGCTACAAGGATGATGGAGGCATGCATCGCCTCAATGTGCTCGATTTTCAACGGGAGATCCGTACCTGCCCCAAACCCATCGTGGCGATGGTGGCTGGATATGCCATTGGCGGAGGACATGTACTGCACATGATGTGTGATCTGAGCATCGCCGCGGATA
This sequence comes from Verrucomicrobia bacterium UBA6056, assembly GCA_002429005.1. Taxonomy (GTDB): domain Bacteria; phylum Verrucomicrobiota; class Kiritimatiellia; order SS1-B-03-39; family UBA6053; genus UBA6056. Next base: position 59,013 of record DIYK01000114.1, on the reverse strand, counting down.
ATGCCCGATTTGGTCAGACCGGTCCTAAAGTGGGATCCTTTGATGGAGGCTATGGGGCAAGTTACATGGCTCGCATTGTCGGTCAGAAAAAGGCCCGCGAAATTTGGTTTCTCTGTCGCCAGTATGATGCGCAGCAGGCCTTGGACATGGGCTTGGTCAATACGGTCGTCCCTTTGGCCGATCTGGAAAAAGAGACGGTGGCCTGGTGTCGGGAAATGCTGCAGAACAGCCCGATCGCATTGCGTTGCTTGAAAGCGGCTCTCAATGCAGACTGCGATGGACAAGCAGGTTTGCAGGAACTTGCCGGAAATGCTACCTTACTGTTCTACATGAGCGAAGAGGGGCAGGAAGGCCGTAACGCCTTTAACGAAAAACGTCCCCCGGACTTCAGTAAATTCCCGAAACTTCCCTGATGAAACTGCTCTGCCTGCCCTTGTTGTTGCTGATCCTGCCTCTGCAGGCGCAGTATTTACGTGTGGTAGAGCGTCCGGGCGGTTTTCGGGAGTTGCAGGTGGCCAGTCGCGAACTGCGTCTGGAGGCCCATCCCGGGGTGACAGTGGAATTGTTGGGGGTTTCTCATATCGGTTCCAAACGCTATTATGAGAGCATTCAGGAGCGCCTGGAGGCGGCGGATGTGGTGCTGTATGAAGGCATTGACGGCGATCGCCCGGAGTTCCGGGAAGGCAAGGTGGATCAAGAAGAGGGCAACAACGCCAATCTTCAAAAAAATCTGGCCACGGCCCTGGGACTGGCCTTTCAGCTGGATGCGATCGATTACAATCAGGAGCATTTCAAGAACAGCGACCTGAGTGCCTTTGAATTGTTCGCACTCTTTCAGGGGGAAAATCCGGATGGCCTGGATGAGGCCGGGCGCAAGCGTCTGGAGCAATTAATGCAGCAGATGCAGGGGCAGGGCATGGGCGCCGTGGTGATGCAGAACCTATTGCAACAAGTGCAGCAGCATCCCCGTTGGCGCCGGGCCCTACGCTGGAGTCTGGCCGGGATCCTGGGAGCGGTTCAGGGCGATGTTTCTGAATATGCTGGGTTACCTGAAGATATGCGGCAATTGATGCATGTGCTGATAGATCGCCGTAATGAAGTGGTCCTGAAGGATTTGGCTGCCTTGCTGGCCAAAGCGGATCCGGAAGGAGAACAGCGCATCCTGCTATTCTACGGAGCCGCTCACATGATGGATATTGAGGCTCAACTCAGCAAACAATATGGCGTTAGCGAGGCCGAAGCCACCTGGTTGCCCGCGTTCCGAGGCTCGGTGGAGCGCAGCGGTCTGGGGCGTTTGGAAAAAATGAGCCTGACCTTTTTCACGGAGCAGCAGATTCAAACGCTGCGTTTGGTGAGCGGTCAGGCTGGACGCCCTGCTGCGGAATCCACAGCAGAGAGCGAAGAGTAAGGCTGCTCAGGAAGCAGAGGAGGGCACCTGTGGAAGAGGTTTGATGCAAATGCTGTTGCATACCTCGCAGCTGCCCGAATCTCCAGCGCAGGTGCTGGGTTCGGATTTAAGTAAGTTCTTGAAGGCCTCAACTTCGGGACGCTCACTGTTCCAGACATTGACAAAAGCACTCAACTTGGTGCTGGCTTCAATGCTCAGCAGATGCTCGATCTTGCAGGCGTCAATTTCGGCCTGTTCGGCATCCACGCCGAGGACCTCGCCAAACAGAATTTCAAGGAGCTTATCGTTGAGTTCCACCAATTCGGCCAAACGTTTGCCCTCTTCACTGAGTTTGAGGAAGCGGTTTTCATCCTCCACAACCAGTCCCCGTTTTTTCAGGGGCTTGAGCGAGATGGAGCAGGAACCCCGGGTAATATTCAGGGCTTTGGCAATATCCGTGACCCGGGCATAGCCATGGTCTTCAAGCAGTTGCTTGATCGCCATCAGATAATGTGCGGCACTGTGCGTGATTTGATTGTCTTCGAATTCTTTCCAGACTTCCTGTGACATGGCGGACTCTTTTTTCTGTGTTTTGTTAAAACATGGGTTCCCCGAAACTACTACAGGCCCCGGGTCATTTCAATGAAACGGCAGGCTAACTGATAGGAGAGGGCCGGTTTGATCTGGTTCAGAATGTAGAGATGAATTCCGGGCACTCCCTGTTGCAGCAGATCCACGATCTGTTCCATACACCAGAGAATCCCGGCGTCCTGAACGTTATCCCCCGCATTCTCCAGTTTTTCAAGCAACGCTGCGGGCAGCTCCGCCTGACACATGCCACAGATTCGCTGGATCTGGGCCACGGAGAGAGCCGGCATCAGGCCAGGCAGAATGGGGATATCAATACCAGCGGCATCGCAACGATCCCGAAAGCGGTAAAAGACTTTGTTATTCAGAAAAAGCTGGGTGGTGATGAAATCCGCACCGGCATCCACTTTTTGCTTTAGGTAGTCAATATCCTCCGCTTCTCCCCGTGATTCCGGATGGCCTTCCGGGTAGGCGGCCACGCCCAGGCAGAAGTCCGGGTGGCGGTTTTTCAAGAAGGCTGCCAAATCCCGGGCATTCCCAAAACCATCTGCCGGGGGCACAAATTCACTGTCCCCCTTGGGAGGATCTCCGCGCAGGGTCATGATGTTGCGGAAACCGTCTTCATGAATCCGGTCAGCAATGTCTCCCAATTCGGCTTGAGAATGCCCTACACAGGTTAAATGCGGCATGACCGGGCGATAGCGGAAGCGGCGAAGCCATTCCGCGATTTCAAAGGTTTGTCCGCGGGTCGAGCCTCCCGCTCCATAGGTAATGGTGACAAAATCCGGATGCGTATCCAGTAAGCCTTCCATGGCAGACTGTAAAGATTGCATACCCGTTTCGCTCTTGGGCGGAAAAAATTCGTAACTCAAGAGGGGATGATCCCGCTCCGCCAGTAGGCTGGAGATGGGGCGGTCTATAAGGCTGTCAATCGGACTCATGGGCAAAGGAGTATGGATTGTGAGTTAGAAAAGGCAAAGAAAAACCCCGCTCAATGGCGGGGTGTTTAGAGAAAAAGTTCTTTTTCTCAGCCTTATTTGGCAACTTTCGGCGGAGTGATCGCGTCTTTGGCAGCCTTGGCAATTTTGAACTTGAGCACTTTTTTGGCCGGAATCTTGATGCTTTCGCCAGTCTGGGGGTTACGACCCATACGAGCTTTGCGGTTGTCGACCACGAGTTTACCGAGTCCGGGGATGGTGAAGCCCACTTTGGCTTCTTTGTAGGCCATTGCGACCAGAGCTTCAACAACGGTGGTCACGTCTTTTTTGGTCAGACCGGTTTCTTCGGCGAGAGCGGTCAGGATCTGGGTTTTGGTCTTGGGCTTGGCTGCCATGTTTGTCTTTCGATAGAGGTTATAGGTTGCATCCATCTGTCTTGGGAGCAGAGGAACGCGTGTGCATCCGAAAAAAGTTATCCACAAGCGGGGGGCACTTGGCAAGTGAAAATATGCGTTTGGGCCTTTTTTTATGGGGTTTTTTGAACGATCGACCCCGTGCGGACATACACGATTTCGGACTTGAGTCCGACCAAAGATCGTGTGCGCAGGGCTTCCTTCCAATCTTCCCAGCTGGCATCGGGACGGGTGAAGCGAATCCAGTTCCGTCGACTGAACAAAACCGGGTAGCGTCCGGCCTCCTCCCAGGGAATCCCGGCCGTCCTGAGCGCATGATCCAGATAGGCCACCTTCTTGTCCGTGGGGTCGGGGTCCATCAGCTGATCATGGGTGGTAAAAATATAGCCATCAAAGCCGTTTTCATTGAGCCGTTCTTCATAGGGGAAGATCACACTGCGGCCCAGTCGCATGGACAGCATAGAGGGTTGGGAATATTTGCTGTAGATGCCCACCGGGTGCCGTGCGAGTTCCTGCCAGGGCAGGTTGTCGGGCAGGCGGTTCACTCCAAAACGTGGGTAGAGCACGCCAAGAACAAAACAGAACAACCAGATCGTGGCAATGATGGGGCGGTCCAGGCGTTCTCCCCGGGTGCTCCATAGCAACCAAAAGGTCATGCTGAGTGTGAACAGTGCAGCCCAGAAGCTCAGATCAAACCACAGTCCAAACGCGGAAAAGGTCAGGCTAACCAGACTGAGCAGAGCGGCAGAGAGGCTGATCAGGATACGCCGGGGCATGGAGGGCAGTTCTTCCAGACAACGAAGAATCAGGATCGAGGCACAGGGAATGATCGGAATCATGTAGCGTTCAAAGGCCCGCATAAAAAAGAAGGGGAGCACCGAGGCCAGCAACCACAGGCCCAGCCACAAACTTTCCCGATTCCGCCACGGACAGCGTTTCCAGAACAAGCCAATGAGTGCCGTCAGTAAGACAAAGCTCCAGGGGAAAACGAGGAGCAGTGCACCTCCCAAAGCATTAAAGGGGGAACCCAGATCGACTTTATTCAAGCGGTTATGCACGATCTGGGTTTGCAGTTCTTCAATGAAGTCCGCGTGCAGTACCCGCATGGACAGTGGCCAGGGCAGTGCCAGAAGCAGGAAGGCGGCGCCGAACATCGCTGCAGGGATCAGCAACTGTTTCCAGGGCCGTTTCTGTTCGATAACCAGATAGCCCAGGATAAGCGCCGGGGCAACGAAGAGCAGAGATTGCGGGCCTTTGGCCAGAGTGGCCGCTGCGAGCGCTGCGCCGGCAGCGATACACTTCTTCCAGCTTTTTTCCTGATGGGCAGCCAAAGCAAGGTATACAGAAAGTAGGCAAAAAAATCCCAAGGGTACATCCAGCATGGCTCTGCGGCCTTCTACGGCGATGCCCGCCGTAGCCAGCACCATTAAGCCGGCAAGAAAGCCGCTTCGCGCAAAAAGACGACGATACAATAATCCGGTGACTGCGGCCATGCCTGCTCCGGAGAGGACACCCACCAGGCGGGCTACCCAGAATTCGATCCCGAAGAGGCTGTAGCCTGTGGCAATAAACCAATAGACCAGCGGCGGCTTTTGCAAGCGCACTTCTTCGTTCAGCCACAGGGTCCACCAGGAGTCTCGCTCGAGCATCTCCATCGGAGTCCGCATGGTGACCCAAAACTCATCTTTGCCGGTAATTCCGCTTTCCGAGGCCGTGCCGATAAACAGAACGATGATCCCGAAGATAAACAGAATCCGGGCTTCGTGTTTCATGCCTTCTCCAACTTGCGCAGAGCTTCGATCCGTTGCAGCACCGGGGGATGACTGTATTCGAAAGCCACCAGCCAGCGGTGAGGGCGGAGATTGGAGAGATTGTCGACGGACAAGAGTTTCAATGCTTCAATCAGATCGCCTGCTTTCCCACTGCTGTGAGCAGCAAAGGCATCGGCTTCAAATTCGAACTTCCGGCTAAGGAAATTGGTAAGGAATCCGAGCAGACTGCTGATGGGGCTGTAGAGGAATCCGAAGAACACCAAACCGGCGTAAAGAGGCAATGGCTCCGCAGTCGTTATTCCGAAGGCTTCGTAAAGGCCGGGTTGGCTGAGGAACAAGGACAGCAGAAAAAACATAAAGCCGCTGCTGAGAAGCGCGACAGCCAGTTGTTTATGAATGTGTTTACACTTGGCGTGTCCCACTTCATGCGCGAGGACAGCGACCAGCTGGTCCACGCTGTGTTTTTCAATCAGTGTGTCGAACAGTGCAATGCGGCGCATTTTGCCGAAGCCGGTGAAATAAGCATTGGCCCGGGTGCTGCGTTTGGATCCATCAATGCTGAACAGGCCGGAAACTTCAAAGCCTTCTTTGACGGCATAGGCTTCAATCGCACTACGAAGTTCCCCTTCTTCCAACGGCTCGAACTTGTTGAAAATGGGAAGAATATACACAGGAGCCAAGTAGAGGAGCAGGAGTTGGATGGCGGTGACCGTCACCCAACTGATCCACCAGGCATTTCCTCCAGCAAATTGAAAAAATGCGAGAAGGGCCGCAAACACGGGCGCTCCCAACAACAAGGTTAAGCCGAGGCTTTTTATCATATCCACGACAAAGGTGGCCGGAGTGGTTTTGTTAAAGCCGTATCGTGCCTCCAGCACAAAGGTGTCGTAGATCGAAAATGGCAGCCCGAAGAGGGTCGAGAGGAGCATGAGCAGTCCCGCAAAGATCAGTCCTTGTACAATGAGCTGATCTGAAAAGGATGCTGCCGTTTCCTGAAGGATGCGAAATCCTCCTAAAAGGATAAACAAAATGAGGACGGAAGTTTTGATCAGCGTAGACACAAGGCCGAAGCGTGTGCTGTCCCGAAGATAGTTCTGACTTTTTGTATATTTTTCGTTGTCATAATATCCCTGAAATTCATCAGGAATATTGGGATCCAGTTGCTTGAGGTTGAGAAGGTTGACTAAGAGATCCCATGCGCTGTTCAGCAAGAGGACGGCGAGAATAAAAACAAGATATGGGTTCATGCGTGGGAGGGGTTTCGATTCAGAAAAGTGTGTCTCAGGGGAGAGTAGTCTGTGCTTCCCGTTTCTCAATACGGAGAGGGGGATCTTCCTCCTCATCGTGTTGTCCGCTGAAATAGCGGTTGAGATCGGAGCGGCGTTCTTCCAGCTGCTCCGGGGCGGACTCCACCTGCAGTTGCAGATGAAGGTTTCCTTGAAAGACCGTTGAGAATCCAGCGGCGAGAACGCCGAGGAGAACGAGGGCCACCAGCACCTCAATCAGGCTGAAGCCCTCGGAGCGCGGCATGGTCTTAATCCGCGCTGCTGATGTCGGCGTCGACCCCTTCGCCACCTTCGAGGCCGTCTGCCCCATAGCTGACCACTTCAAAGCGCTCGCCGTTGCGCCCGGGAACCAAATAGAGGAAAGGACGTTCCCACGCATCCGTAGGCACGTTGCTGCTGTCCAGGTAGCCTCCGCTGGGGAAGTTGTTCAGACCCACCGGGGCGTCGACCAACGCTTCCAGCCCTTCATTCTCCGTGGGGTAGCGGCCCTGTTGGGCCTGAAAGAGTTTCAGAGCGTCGGTCAGAGTGTTGATCTGAGCCTGGGTGCTGGTGACACGGGCCTGGTCTGCAGAGCCCTGCAGGTTTAAGGCCACTACGGCCCCCATGATGGCGACAATGACCAGGGCAATGAGAACTTCAATGAGAGAGAATCCAGCGCGGTTCATTAGAGTTTACCTCCGAGGTCGACGATCGATTTGGGGAAGGCGGTGAGCCAGATCTGTAACCAGAGTTCATACTCATCTTCTTCAGACGTGCCATCCGAGTAGGTATCGCCTTTCTGCCATTGGAAGCCAATGCCATAGCCAACACATTCGCCGCGGATTTTGAACAAGAGTTCCTGTTCATCGTACACGCCTTCTTCCGATTCATAGCGACTGTAGCCGCTGACGCTGTATTTCCCTTTCGGGTTGATGCCATAGCGGAATTGGAAGGTATTGGTGCTGTCCACGCGGAAACGCTGATCCAGGGTCAGGTAATGTCCTTGATCGGGATGTTTGATGGTGAATTCGGTGTCAAAAATACGGATTTCGGCATCATCGGCATTGTACTCAGTATCAAAACGGGCACGCAGCCAGTTGGTGGGGACAATTTCCAGATCGAGGAACCAGGAACCCAGCGCCGGATCGGCTTCGGAGCGTAGGTCATAGCGGCTTTCGATATTGAAGTTTACCAGGTCATGAATGAGGAAACGACCGTTCCCAACCGGGCGGCGGGTCTGGAATTTGTTTCGAATACCAAAGGCAACATTGTTTTGCTCCCCGCGGCTGTCGATTTCATCGAATTGGTAAATCTCACTGGGAGTCAGGTCCGGCTCAGGGATGAGGGTGTAATTGGCAAAGGGCTCGACCACATGGCGGACTCCGGTTCCCATGGAGGTGGGGCCTTCACTGAGTAGGCCAAAAGCTTTGAAGGAGGCTTCCAGTCCAAGTTCCGGCAGGAGACGCATATCCCCGGAGGAGGCTTGCTGCACATTGTTGGTGCTGAAATTGGTGGTGATGATGCCGGTGTCGGGATCGGTTTCGCTGCTGGAGGTGACCTGTTCTTCAACCTTGAAGGTTTCGGAGTAATAGGTCAGCCCAAATCCGGCCCGGGGAATCAGGTTCAGCCAGCCCATGGTTTTGTAGGGGTAGGAGATGACGTGATCGGTATGCAGTCGCAGTGTTTCGTATTCCTCAGCTCCTGCATTGCGCAGGTTTTCGGAGAAACCCTGCTGCAGGAAACCGGCCCGACTCTCCGTTTCGTAGAGAAAGGGGGTGTTGCCGATACTGCGCAGAGGGACCAGCAAGGTGGCTTCGGGAAGACGGTTTACACTGGAGTAGAGATCGTCGTTGAGCTGATTGGTCAATTCCAGGTTGGCCGTCCAACCGGGGCCACTGGTGCTGTAGACCGCGCGGTTTTCGGGAATCGCTTCTTTGTCGAACAGCGAGGGGAAAAAGTCCTGCAAGATCCGCTCGTCACTGACATAGTTGGCTTTGACGTAAATCGCATCATTGTTCTGAAGCCGCTGATTATGTTTCAGATAGAGCCAGTAGCGCTCGTCCGGAATCTCAATGCCCTGAGAGTTCAGCTGCTCTTCCTGCAGGCTGCTGGAATAGGGCGCGTTATCGAAGGCATAATACCCGCGGATGCGGGTGACGTCTCGTTTGGTTTCCGGATTGGACCAGATAAATTGCTGTCCCAAGGCGATCCCCCGCTCACTGCGCAGGTCGACATGGCTTTTCATGCGGAAGTTCTCGCTGGGGTGTACATTCACTGCGGAGAGCAGGAAGGCGCCATCGCGGGAGGAATAGCCCGGCAGAAATTCAATTCCCGTGGGCTCACGATCCAAATCAATGCTGTAGCGGGGCCACCAGAAGAAGGGAATGCCGTGCAGTTTGAACACCGGATTGCGCATGAGCAACACCCGGCCTTCGAACACGTCGACCTGACTTGCGGTGATGGCAAAATCGGGGTCGTCCAGATTCAGGCAGGTGGTCACGGTAACGCCCTCGAAGCTGGTTTGCACCTCATCCACCCGCGTAGCGGAGATCGATTTCATGCGGAAGGGACCGTAGATTAACTCGGCTGCGGGGAAATCACCCACGCCACTAATGAAATTGTAGCGCAGTTCCGGGCCACGCCACACCTGGGTCGGCGTGGTGAAGACGACGTTGCCGAGCGCGTAGGCCTCTTCCGTACGGACGTTGTAGGATATTTTGTCGGCTGCGAGACTTTGATCTCCTTTGCGGATCACCACGTCACCGGTTGCGGTAACGGTGTTGGTTTCCCGGTCAAAATCGACGTTCTTCGCCGATACATCCAGGCCACCCAAGGAGCTACTCGAGGAGCCACCCGAAGGCGTCTGGGCGTTCAAAGACAACAGAGAAAGCCCGGAAAGCAGGCTCAGAAAGACAAAAAAGGAGCTTTTCATAAGGGTAGCCCTTATAAACCTGCCGAAATCCGGAAAAGCAAGCTTGGAACCGGGCTAGGCCAGCTCTCTGGAGCGGGCTGCAGCTGCTAAAACGCCTTGGGTCAGAGCCTCTCCGGCGCCCCCCTCATCGAAGCGGGCCAGGGCGGCGGCGGTCGTCCCCCCTTTGGAAGTGACCCGCTCCCGTAATTCGGAGGCGGAGACATCACTTTCTGCGAGCAGTTTGCCGGCACCCAGCAAGGTTTGGGCGACCAGTTGCCTCGCCTCTGCTTCGGGTATGTTCAGTTCTCCGGCGCCACGCAACATGGCTTCAGCAAGATAAAAGACGTAGGCTGGGCCACTGCCGCTGAGGGCGGTGACGGCGTGAATGGCCTCTTCATCGTCGAAGGGGAGGGCCAGTCCCACGCAGCGCATTCGTTCCAAAACCCGATCCAGGTCGCCGGGAGCGGCTCCCGCTCCGGCCACTACTCCCGCAGCTCCTTCCTGAATGAGGGCCGGAGTATTCGGCATGACCCGGACGACCCGGGCCTCTCCGCCCAGCCATTCCGCCAGCCTGGCGGTGCTCAGACCGGCCGCAATACTGACCCACAGGCGTCCTCCGGCCTCAAAGGGCTCCAGGAGCTCCTGCATTTGCTGCGGTTTGACGCAAAGCCACACTTCGGAGGCCTCGGACAGGGCCGAGGCCGCATCCTGGCTGACCTGAACCCCATAGCGGGCTTGCAACTCTTCCAGCCGATCGGCTCGAAGATCACAGAGCGTGAGTTGCTCAGGCTGAAGGTTTTTGCCCGCGAGCATGCCGTTGATGAGGGCTTCGGCCATGTTACCGGCCCCTAAGAAGAGGATCTGATCAGACATAGGGGCTCCCTGACAGGTTCCGCCCATCGGGGCAATGCAAAGCTCCGGATTTTGTTTTTTCAGATTTAAGGTGCGATTAGTAATTTTAAGAAGAATTCGGGTATTTTACAGGTACCGAAAGTAATGTTTGTCATAAGCTGTTCGCTTTTCACGCTTTGGTATTCTTCCTGCTGTTATCTTGTATGGATTCCAACCGCTCATCCTCCAAATCGGCCTTCTCCTTGGTTGAGATCATGATCGCCCTTTCCATTTTCGCAATGGTGATGTTATCTGTCGGGGGACTCTTGTTAATGGCTTCCCGCTTGGGGCAGGCTTCCCGGAACCGGATCGAGGCTCTTCAGGATGCCCGGGCCATTATGGAAAACCTGGCCGACCGCAGTTATTCGCATGCCGACTTAAGTCTGGGCAATCACTCGGTGACTATGGGCGGAAACAACGCGACCTATGTGGTCACGGAGCTGGAGGCCGATCAGACCAAGCACGTGGTCCTGACTCTGGATTATCAATCCTTTCAACGATCTGCAACGATTGAACTGCAAACGGTGATTAGCAATGCACTGCACTGAAGAACAGAAAAACAAATCCGGGATGACCCTGGTCGAGATCATGGTCTCGCTTTCCATTTTTGGCTTTATGGCGATCGGGGTCTGGAGTTCGGTATGGTTGCACGGCAAGAGTTTCCTCTATAACCGTGTCAGCAACGGCAATGTGTTATCTGCCAGTCAGGTGGTGAATCGGCTGGTGTACGGGGATGGAACCTACTGGGGCGTTCGTTCCGGCTCTGAATCCCAGACCCTGGTTACGACGACGGGCGTAACGGGAACAGAGGGTCAGCTCGGATGGCAGGCGGTGGTACCTCATGAAATGGATATGCCGGACATGCCTGCAACCTTCGCCAATCATCCCCAAATGACGATTGTCTATAACCCGCTCTCTGAACAGATTTCCATCAATGGAAATGTCGTTGCCCGCAGGGTCCGTGATTCCTATTGCCGGATGGACGGCAGCGTCATGGTGCTGGGGGTCATGGTGGTGGATGAACGGGGCGGTCAAGAATCTGTCATGGAAACCCGAATCCAGTTGAGGAACCCCTAACATGAACACACAACACCCTACATCACGCGAATCTTCCCGGGAGGGCAGTGCTTTGATCCTGGTGGTCGTGGTGCTGCTCATCGTCACGGGGTACAGCTCGGTCTCCCTGCGTAATTCCATTGCCATGCAGCGCCAAGCCCGCCGACAGGTGTGGATGGAGCAGGCTCAGTTTCTGGCCCAGGCCGGTGCCGAAGAAGCTGCCCGCATCATCAACACGTCATCCTATCTGGGGGCAGATGTGACGACCTCCACCCTGACCTTACCGGATGGGCAGGTCGCAGACATCACGATCACCCCTGCGAACAACCAAGGGAAAGAATTTTCGATTCAGTCCACGGCGACGGTGGAAGGAATCACCCGTACCGTGAATATTGGGCGGATTTACCGGCCAACCTATCTTGAATATGCCACCTTCTATGAAGACTTTCAGAATTTGTGGTACATCTACGGATTTTTCTCGGATGGGAAAATCTGGACGGGCACCAAACAAAACATCTACGGATACGATTTGAGCAATGGAGAACGTTATGGACCGATTTTCCAGGAGCTGAATGAAACCAAAGCCTCCAAGTATGGTGGCTACCCGGAATATGCTGCGAGTTTGGATCCCAGCCTGAACAAAAATACCTATACCTACGCCGACCTGGAGTTCTGGGATGAAAATACCCAGGGCTACGAAACCGGAGTGGATAAACCGGATTTGTTCACCGTCGATTTTGCGGACACCTCTTACATCGCCTCCACCTTGGATGTGGACCCTGCTCTGCTGGATCCGACACAGGTGCATCCGAATTCCAAACCTGCCGGGAAAGCGTTGAAATTCAACGGCCGCACCGAAGTTCGCTTTTCGGTGAAGTCTGTGAGTGGTCAGGAAGTGGGCGTGGCGGAGTTCCGGAACAAAGACAAGTTCGGAGATTGGAACTGGCATCCGGTGTATTCCGAGTCGATCGATCTGATCTATGTGGCCAACAAATCTGATGGAGATGCGGATCACCGAGCTGGCACTCTGGTAATGGGGGATACTGAAAATGATACCCCCAATATCTTGAAAGGAAACATGAGCATCTGGACGGAGGATGATGTTACCTTACCGACTCACGTGGTGTATCATAACCAGAATCTGGAAGAGTCGACCGATAAGCTGGGCGTCATTTCCAAAGATGATATCTGGATTGATCGCACGAAAGTGGGAGATCTGGTGCTGCAGGGAGGCTATATTGCTTCCGGCGCGATCAGTGAAAATGATACCGGAGTGATGGGTCTGGTTGACTACAATAACAGTGTAGTTCGGGGAAAACTTCATTTCCTCGGCAGCCGGGTAGCACAGCGGGTGCAGGCTTATGGGGTCTTCAGTGGTTCCAGCTTTGTTTCCGGCTATCAAACCGAGGCAACCTTTGACTGGCGTTTTGCCACGGCCCCGCCTCCCTTCACACCTGTGATTGGTTCCGAAATCCGTTATGAAGGATGGCACTAAGCTTATGAGTCAGGAAAGCTCTTCACCGCTGTTCCGCATTGCCATGGTAAGCATGGTGGCCCTCATTATCGGCGCTTCGATATTTAAAGCTTCTCCTGAAGAGGAGCAGGAAGACGAAGCGCGGGTTGAGAAGGCCACCGAAGCCCGTAGCCATTTTCGCCATGCGGCTCCGCCCGAAGAAGTGCCACCGGGCTGGGACGACCTGGATGAGGTCGACATGCTCACAGTAGCCCGTTCCTTGCAACGTCGTGCTCTCATGGAGCGGAACGGGGTGGTCTCCGGAATTATTGAAAATCCGGATATGCCGGAAGAGATTCGCAGCCGCTTCCGGGCGGAAAAAGAGCGCCTGGACAAGTTAGCGAGTGATTATCCGCAAATGGCGGACCGCAGTAACGAACGGGTACCCGGTGCGCAGCGTCTTGCTGCAGATGGAACTTATACCAAAGAGTTTGAAGATGTGGTCCGTCAGATGAAGATGAGCGGTACCTGGGATGAAATTAACCAGAGTTATCAAAAGCAACTTCTGGAAGCGATGAATGACCCAAGCATCCCTGCGGATCAACGCCCAACCCAGGCCATGGTGGATGAAGCTGCGAAACAAGGACTGATCGCTCTTCCCTAAGCCGAATGTGACTTAGGGGCTGGGTCGTTCGCCAAAGATATCCCGGCCAATGCGAACCATGTGACTGCCTTCCCGGATAGCCACTTCCAAGTCTTTTGACATGCCCATGCTCAACAGGCTTAAGTCAAATCCGCTTTGACCTGCAGCCTGATCCCGTAGTTCGCGCAGGGCAGCAAAATGAGCTGCGGCATCTTCCGGGTCAACAGAAGCGGGTGGAATGCACATCAAACCTTGGATCTCCAGATTCATGCAACTTCGGGCCTGCTCCAGAATAAAAGGAAGTTCGTCGGGGGTCATTCCGAATTTACTGGCTTCAGCACTGACGTTGACTTGAAGCAGAATGGCCTGCGTGCGTCCGGCGGCCTCAGCCGCTCGATTCAGGGCCAGCATGAGTTTTTGTGAATCCACCGAATGAATGAGCTCCAGCTCTGCATGCAGAGCATGTTTCACTTTGTTGCTCTGAAGGTGTCCAATCAAATGCCAACGCAAGGATGAGGGCAGCTCCGGCTGTTTCTGCAACAGCTCCTGCACACGATTTTCCCCAAAGAGGATTTGGCCGGCTTCAAAGACTTCGCGAACCTGCTCGGCCGCTTTGGTTTTGCTGACAGCCATCAGTTCGACTTCGTTCCGCGCTCTGCCTGCAGCTTCACAGGCCGCGAGGACACGGGCTTCCACTTCCGCTAAGCGTTCCGTCAGATTCATGAGGGCTCTTGCTCCTCGTCGTCGTCGTCTTCAAAATCATCCTCATCCTCATCCTCATCCTCGTCTTCGACGAGTTCTTCGCCTTCGTCGGGTTTTTCTGTTTCGGACGCCTGCTGAGGATCTGCGGACTCTTCGCTGGAAGATTCAGCTTCAGAAGCCTCGCCCTCTTCCTCTTCTTCCTGAATCCAGCCTAGTTGAAGGGCCACTTCCAGTTGGAGGTCGATAATTTCTTCCAAGCTGGGTTGGGGATCGAGAATAAGAAAACTTTCGCCATCCTCTTTGTGTTCATAGAGGCGGAGCAACTGGCCTTCTTTGTCGCGTTCATTTCCGCGTTCGATGAGAATCTTTTTCCGCTCGAGCATGAGCGCAAGAATATAAATGGTGTTGGCCTGATCCGGATCCTGCCGAGCGACCAGTTCGCGGAGTTTTTCGTCAGCATCCTCTTCTTTGAAAGGGGCTTCTTCTTTGATGGGTGGCACCCGAAAGGTACTGCGCCAGTGGAAGAGAGCATCCTCTTTCAGGTCATCGCTCCACTCCGACTCCAGGAGGTCTTCCCGTTTGTATCCTTCCAAATCAGGCAGAATCCGGGAAACCAGGCGGTCTCCTTCTTCGAATGCTTTCTCGGTTACACTGGATTTTTTTCCCCGGCTGCCCAAATCCCAGGACAGCCCCCGAATCACGCCTTGTTTCGCCATCTTCAGTTCTTCTCCACCGTTAAAAACAGATCCGGGTAACGTCGTTCGCCTTCTTTGCGGGCAGCGTTGGCTTCTTTCTCTTTGCCAGCTTCGCGGAAAGCTGCTTCGGCCTCTTTCAGACTTTCGGACACTAAAGCGGGGTCATCATAGAGAACGGCAACGCTCATATAGAGTTTGGCGGCAGCTTCAGGCTGTTTGCGTTGACGTTCCAGCCGGGCCAGGGCCATCAGACTACGGGCATGCGTTTCTGCAGCTTCAAGTTGGGAGGCCCGACGGGCAGCTCGGCGCAATTCTTCTTCGGCAGAGTCTACTTTGCCACTCTGTAATTGTAATTCGCCGAAGGCAAGTCCGGCGCGAGCGGCTTCAAGGGTATCCCCGGAGAGGGCCAATCCCTGGCCGTAGGCTTTGACGGCCTGTCCATTCTTGCCGGCCTGTCGAGCTTGTTCAGCCAGTTCGTAGAAACCCAGTTCACGTAATCCATCTGCCCGGCCTTCTGCAACCATGGCCCGGGCGAGGGAGCTGCGATCGACTTGATCGGATCCATAAGCCCACCAGAGGATGGCATCGGGTAATTCGGATGCAGAGCGTTCCAGCAGTGGCGTGACCATAGCCAAGGCCTGCTCTTCTTTGTTGTTCCGCTGCAGCAGTGCCAGCAGACGTAAGCGAATGCGATCCTGAAGATCCCGGTCCTGGCTCGTTTCCAGCGCTTCAAGATACAGGGCTTCCGCTTCGGCATCCTTCTGCTGGCCTTCCTGAAGCTGGGCCAGCCAGTAGGCGGCTTGATCCCGGCGGGTGGCTTCTTCGAGACCGCGATAGGTTTCCAGCCAGGTGATGGCCTGTGCGGGCCGTTGTTGTTTCAGCGCATGCATAGCGCCTTCAAACCAAAGTTCAGGATCGCCGCTTTTTTCTGCGGCAGCTTCCAGCAGGCTGAGTCCTTGTTCCCAGTCATTCAGGGTCATTCGAAGACGGGCTGCGCTCTCCAGCACTTCGGCCGTTCTGGGATCGTTCCCGTTTTCCCGGGCGAAGCGTTCCAGGAGGGTCGCGGATTCATCCGGAGAGCTATCCCGTTTCATGAGCGCGAGAATATAGAGCGCCTCCCGGCGTAAGTCCCCAGCATCGCGTTCCTGTAAGAGGGCTTCGTAATAGGTAATGGCCTGGCGTTCTTTGTCTGCAGCGCGGGCATTTTCTCCGAGCAGCCAATACACTTCGCTACGCATCCCCGGAAGGCTGAGCAAATCTTCCGCCAGCAGGAGAACTTCTCCATGCTTTCCTGCGCGGCCCTGAATGAGAGCGAGTTCGTAAGCGGCCCGGGCGCGAAAGCGGCTGTCCGGACGTTCTTTGCGCAAACGGGCCCAGGTTTGGCCTGCTTCGTCGGGTTTCCCCAGGGCTTGTTGGCTTTGCGCTTCGAGAAAGAGCCAGGTATCCAGATGGGGTTCTTTGCGGGCATCAGACGCGGCGTCAGCCAAACTGAGGGCTTTTTCCCACTCTTCGGCCTGCATCTGGGCCCAGGCCATGCGCAGGAGGCCTCCGCGTACGCGGGCGGAGTCCGGAAAACGCAACCATAACTTCCAGTAGGCCGATGCCGCAGCTTTGGCATCTCCACTTCGGCTTTCCAATACCGCCAGGCCCCAGAGGGCTTCGAGTTCGAGATCCGGGCTGGGGGCCAGTTTCAAGGCCTGTTCGTATTTGCGGCGTTGAGCTTCAGGATCTTTTTCCTGCAGTCGGGCCAATTGCAGAGCGGCATGGGCGGTTACGGGGTCATCCGGATGATCCTTGAGCAGGGTTTCCCAGCTCTTACGGGCAGCTTCGAGCTCATTCTGTTCCAGAAGAATTTGTCCCTGGAGATAGAGAGCCGGGGCACGGAAACCGGCGGCAGCTTCGCCATCGAGTAACTGGCTCACCCGTTGTAGCGCCGCCTCAGGTCGACCGGCCTTGAGCTCCAAATCGGCCAGACGCATCAACGCGCGTTGTGCCGGATCACTGTTTCCGCCTTTGCGAAGTGCCTGAATGTACTGCAGGCGGGCCAAGTCGCTGCGACCAATCTGCCGTGCGCTTTCCCCGGCCCGGAAGTGAATCAAGTCGGCTTGTTCCGGTTCGGCCGCCAGCAGCGTTTGGTATTCTTCGAGGGCCAATTCGTAGAGTCCGCGACTGTAGAGCCCGTCGGCCAAACGACGAAGATCTGCCGCCGAGGAGGAGGCTGGCTCCTGGGCCTGGGCGAGGCTGCCGCAGAGCATCAACATGGTGAGAGTTCGTCGCATGGTTACTCAGGAATACCCGTAGCGATGCTGAAGTTAAAGATATCTGCTTCCCGACAAAGATCCATGACGGTGACGATGTGACGGAATGCAGCCGCTTCATCGCCGCGAATCACCACGGGTTGACCGGGAAACAGTTCGGTAATGCGTTGGAGTAATTCCTCCAATTCCGCATCACTCAGGCTGCGGCCACTGACCACTTTGCGGCCATCCGCATGCACATTGATGATGATTTCCCCCTCAAATCGTTGAGGATTTTGACCGGATTCGGCGGTGGGGAGGGTAATATCCATCTCCGATTCCCACTGCGCGTAAATCGTACTGGTAATAAAGAAACAGAGCAGCAGGAACACCACATCAATCATGGGTGCCAGCTGGAACTGGATCGGTTCAGATTTCGCCTTGGAAAAATTCATGAGAACGCGGTCAGCTGTCCTTCGGTTTCTGGGAAAGGGTCATCACCAATTCCGCTGCGACCACTTCCATGGACGACGTGAGTTTGGCCAGGCGACCGCGGAAAAAGGAGTAAAAGGCCATCGCAGGAATAGCAACGGCAAGACCGGCTGCTGTAGTAATCAAGGCCTGAGATACCCCATCTGCGAGAACCACAGGGCGGGCTTTGGCAATATCCAGAGCTACCGCGCTGAAGGATTTCAACATGCCCATCACCGTGCCAAGCAGTCCCACCATGGGGGCAATCACGCCGATATCCATCAGGTAGGTGATCTGGGATTGCAGCCGACTGGCTTGGCGCATGCCTTCGCCTTCCACCACTTGATGTAAGTAGTCGCTGTCCCCTTCCGGCTGACGCTCTTTGGCTTCCAATGCGGCGAGGGCCATCGCTGCCAGGGGAGATTTATGGGTTTCGCAGGCTGCCCGGGCTTCTTTGAATCGGCCATCCGCCAATTTGGCTTCCAGATCCCGTAAAAAGGCCGTGGGTAAAATCCGTCCGCCACTGAGGCTAATCAAAAAGGTAAGAATAAACGCCACGGCAAGGACGGACATGCCGGCGAGCACGTAAATGAGAAAGCCCCCGCTCTCTACAATTTTTTTCAGGGTCAGTTTGGTTTCCGTGACGCTGTCGGGCAGGTTTTCCACAGCATTCAGGCCCACATCCTCAGCAAGCTGCGCCGTTGCCGCCGGGTCCTGAGCCCAGAGGGTAACGCCAAGGAAAACACACATACTGATCCAACACCATTTCATGAAGCGGGTCCTTTTGTAGAAAAGATTGACCCCAACCTAGCAGGACTGAAGCACCTGCCAACTTCTTTATCAGCAGAAGTTGGCCTCATTTCCGCTTAGGGTTGCAGGGGCTTGGGCCGCATTTCTTCGACGCGGATCATCCAATCATGCCCTTCTCCGAGCTCAACCCAGGGATTTTCCTTGAGAAGCTCTGGATCCAGCTTGAGGAAAAACATTCCGGGTTCTTCCGGGAGGAGCTGTTGTACACCGGACTTGGCGTGAATCCGCACCCGGGCCTCCTCGCTGTTTCGGCTGGCTTGTATCTTGATGCGCTCCGGAGCGACCAGGGCTCCCTCGAGATCTTTTTTATGTACCAATTCATTCAGCTGATCCTCCAGCTGCTTGCGGAACTGCTGAGAGACAAAGAGGTCCGCATAGCGGATTTTTCCCTGTTGTTCGCGGAGCTTGCTTGAGATGTAGCTTTCCTCGATGGTCATGAAGCCCGTCAGGAGCATTGAGCCCTTGGGTTGGTTGGAGAGGATCCTGGGATTTTCAGTGTGGAGCTCTTTTGAGACCGGGAAACTCAGCTTTCCTTGCGCATCAATCTGCAAGGGGATCTGTCCGGTGCTGGAATCGATCCATAGCCGGATCTCTTGCAGGGATACCTTGGGGTCGTTGCTGGCGACATGAAACTGAATCGCCTTGCCCTGGAAGGCCTCTTCCTTGGAGCTGTCGAGTTGAGCCAGCTCACACACCAGCCGGTAGGGCAGGCTTGCTGGTTCGGGTTGCTCAGCCAAAGCGTCCCCTCGGCACAGGAGCAGAGACGTGATGACATAGGCTAGAATCTGTAGTACTTTCATTAGGAAGCCGCGAGCTCAGGCATCCCCTAGGATGGCGGCCTCTTTCTCATCCGGCTCCAGGGCGGGGAGATATTTATCCCGGAGCAGATGCCAAAGAATCACCGCGAACGCGGTAAGGGGAATGGCCAGAACTAAGCCGAAGATCCCGCCCAAAGCTTTGCCCCAGAAGAACATGGCGAAAATCACAGCCATGGGATGCAGTCCGGTGCTTTCCCCCATGATCCGCGGGGTGAGGATGTAGGCTTCCACCCCTTGGGTGATGAGAATGACAATCAGCACCCCGATGAGCATGCCCAGCCCGCCATCCGGTTGCAGGTAGGCCAGAGGCAGGGTGACGGAGAGACCTACAATGTTGCCCAAGTACGGCACCAGGTTGAGCAGACCCAGGGTCAGCCCCAGCACAAAGCCGTATTTGAGGCCGACGATGCTGAAGCCGACCGCCATCAGGATCCCCTGCGCGGCGGCAATAATCAGTTGCCCCCGGAAAAACACCACGACGATGTCCACAAATTCTTTCAGCAGATAGAGGAAATCATCCCGCTGGTCGTTTTTCAGAAAGGGCAGGAATTCCCGCAGTTGTTGCAGATGGAAGGGCGGGGCCATGATCATGAACACCATGTAGACCGGCAGCACCATCCAGGAAAAGAGGCTGCCAATTCCGCCCAGGGCCGAGAGAATGCCATTGATGCCTCCGCCCAACGCCGCCAGGATGGGCTCCGGTTTGATCCAGCCCGAGACCGATTCCCAGCCTCCGGCCTGCTCGATCATATTTTCGACAGCCGGGGAGTGTTTGACAATCAGCTCGCGGATGTTCTGCGCGGTTTCCGGCATCCCGGAAATCAGCTGTGCGGTTTGGGACAACAGCATGCCCCCAAAGAAATAGAGCATAAACAGCATGGGCAACAGCAGACCCAGAAAAATCAGAACCAGCGCGGCCACCGGTGGCATGCGCGTGCGCTCCAGAATCCACAGATAGACCGGGCGGAGGAGAAGGCTGAGAATGCCTGCGGTGGCAAAGGGCATAAACACACCCGAAAACACCTGGAAAAACTTCAGCAGAACCAGCAGCACGCCCAGGGCCAGCCCGATGACAATCGAAAATGCGATGCCACTGATTGCTGCACGGATGAGACGTTCTTGAGCGGGGCTAAACTTAAACACCATCAGAGGACTCCTGTTTCAGGGAGGAAAAGCTGGACCAGTCCCAGTCCGGCCGCAGGCGGCCTTCCGCCAGATCCTTACGAATCACTTTCAACAGCACATCCTCTTCCAAATTCACAGGATCGCCCACGGAGGACTCCCCCCAACTGGTATCCCGCAGCGTGGTGGGAATGAGGTGAACCGCAAATCCATCTTCTACAATTTCCGCTACGGTCAGACTGATCCCGTCGCAACAGATCGAACCTTGGGGAATCAGGGCGGAACGCAGAACCTCCGGAACCTGAATCTCAATTCGGCGATCCGGTCCGGCCTCGCGAATGCTTCGGATCTGGCCACAGCCATCCACATGGCCTTGTACAATATGTCCACCCATGGCGTCCCCGTAGCAGAGGGCCCGTTCCAGGTTAACCGATGTGCCTTCCTGTAAGCTTCCCAGGCTGGTTTTCCGCAGGGTTTCTTCAAGCACATCAAAGGCAATTCGATCGCCGTCCCGGCCAGCCAAGGTCAGGCAGACGCCATTCACGGCAATGCTTTCGCCATCCTCGTAGGCCTTTGCCCAAGGTTCCAGTTCCAGCCAGAGGCGGCGTCCGCCCTGACGTTCTTCGAGACGATGCAAGCGTCCCCGTTTTTGAATAATGCCGGTGAACATCTCTCTCCGCTAGCCTCTTTCCTGCGTAGATCAAGAATGCAATGATTTCGAGTAGGCTGCAGCGCAGCATCTGCTCATGCCCGAAGCCGAGTTGTTGTGGCGGATTTCTGGACCGCAGCGCCAGCCCGAAGTAGATGTGAGGCCATGATCGATTTTTCTTCCTCGGATACCCCCGCCTTGGCCAAAGGGCTTCTGGGCTGCTGGCTTTGTCGTCGGATGCCCGATGGAAGCCTGTTTCGCGCCCGAATCTCAGAATGTGAAGCATATCATGGAAGCGAGGATTTAGCCTGTCACGCCTCCAAGGGCAAAACGCCCCGGACGGAAGTCATGTTTGGTCCCTCAGGTCATATCTATATGTATCTCTGTTATGGAATTCACTGGATGTTGAATGTGGTAACCGGACCTGAAGACTTTCCTGCGGCGATCTTGATCCGTGGGGTCGAGGGCATCCGTGGCCCGGGGCGCCTGAGCAAAGCCTTGCATCTGGATCGTAGCCAGAATCGGCTTCCGCTATCTGAAGACTCCGGCCTGTGGCTGGAGGAGGGGCCCGTACCGATACGTATTGAGGCAACACCGCGTATCGGTATTGATACAGTTCCGTCGCCTTGGCACGAAAAGGTATGGCGATTCGTGGCCCTGGAGTTTTCCTGAATCTTTGGCATTGCCACGCTCGGAGATGCTTCACTAAAACCCGCTGGCTATGAAAGCCTTGTCCCTTCTTCTCTGTGTTGTGCCCCTGTTTCTGTTTGCTGAGGAAAAAGATCTCAAAAACTCGGTCAATGCAGGTTGGATTTTGAACCAGGGCAACTCGGAGACCTTCCGCATTCAGTTGGGTGCTGAGTCTCTGTACAAGAAAGACGGCTATGAGTGGCTAGGCAACTTCAAGTACAGCTATGGCGAAAGTGAAGAGAGTGATGGCAGTACGAAAACCAACGTCGACAACATGGAGGGGAAGATTCAGTACAACTATCTTTATACCGGAAATAGTTACACACTGATCAGCCTGGATTACCGGCGTGATGAACTGGCCAACTTGGATTACCGAATCCTGGGTACCATCGGTTTGGGTCATTATTGGATTCGTGAAGAAAAAACGACCTTCAACGGGGAAATGGGTTTGTCGTATCGCAAAGAAAAAACCAGTGATGAAGAAGACGAGCACCCTGCGTTATTGCTCGCTCAGCGCTGGGAACATCACTGGGGAGAAAATACCCGGGCCTGGGATTCTCTGGAATACAAACCCACCTTTGATGATTTCTCAGATTTCCTCTTCTCTGGAGAAGTGGGCATTGCCGCAAAACTCAATGGGCACCTCAGCCTGCGGATGGTGCTGACCGTGGATTACGACAGCGAACCCCCTTCCGACACGGAGAAAACCGATCTCAAATTCGTCTCCGGGATTTCCGTCGATTTTTGAGCGCAAGGTCTCTCACAGAGGCTCGTTGTGGGTGCTGAGCTCACGAGAAGGGGTAGCCTAGGAGATGAATCCTTTGACTGCTTAGACTCGTTTTCTCTTTCGGCAACATGTTGAGAAGCCTAGGGAGATGCTTTGTTGCTTAGATCCTCCTGTATCAGGCTTCGTTGCTGTTTCCGGGAGGTCAATGAGAATGCACGATTGTAATCTTTTATCTGGGTGCGGTCTAAACGCTCCTTATGTTTGTGGTCCAGCGAGACAAAGAATTCACAGGTGCTTCTGTTCCAGAAGCTCTGTTTTGAAATCCGGTCCACTTATCAAAACGAAAGATTTCGTTTGTTCAAAATACTAACTGGTTATTCTGAAGTCCCGGCCTCACTGGGAACAAAGAGTTTGATCTGAACATTCCCTTTCCGATCGACGTAGTTTGTTCCGAAATATTCCTGTCCACCACAATTTTTGGAGACCTGGATGTCGAAGTGATTGTGGATAGGCCCTGAAGCCAGCTCGCGTTGGTTGATCATTAAACAGGGTTTCAAATCGTTCTTCAGTAGACGTTGAGTGGAATGCTAACTCTATAAACACAGAAAGATGATGATCAGCCGTTTCAAGTCATAGCTTTCGGGATTCACCTTAACTTGTTAAATACGCTGCATGTAAACTTCGCGAAGCGTGGTGTGATGTATTTATCAAACAAACAGGGGTGTTGTATGCTTGTTTTTTGATGCTTCATCCGGGTAGCATTCACCTACCATGAAAGTATTCGCAACGATGTTATTCTTCTGCCTGTTTACTTCATCTGTTCCTGCGACCCTTTTCTATAATTTAGATCAAGCTTCCCAGCTCAGTAATGATTGGACTCAAATCAATGCTGCGGGCACTTCTGTTCCGGCAAGTTACAGTTCATCTGCGGGTTTTGGGGGAGGAGCTGGGGTTCGATTTAACCAGTTCGCAGGACCGGGGGCCTCTTCCTACGTAAACAACAACTCCTTTGACGGTGCTATTTCGAACTTCGAGATGTCATTTATATGGAGAAATGCGGCTTCTTCGGCATCGATCCGTATGGGAGTCACGGATAGTAATGCTTACACCTTAAGTATAGGGGGCATTCCCACATTTGGAGCAGGGCCGGAGATTGGATTCATTGCATTTCTTGGTACCGCAGGGATCAGTTTAACTCAATATGATGGCGTCAGTGGGACGACCATTGCCTCACAGGCACTCAGTGGGTTGACTACGGATACCTTTTATTTCTCCCGTCTCAACATTCAATATGACCCGATGGCGATGGATTATGACCTATCCTTGACCCTATCGAATGTGGACGGGTCTGGAAATGAAGGTTCAGAAATTCAAACGATTACAGCATCGAATCGTTCAAGTGACTTGCGCTTAGACTCGGAAGCGTACGCATACTTTAGTGGAATTCAGAATATGAATGGTGCAGTGGATAACATCAGCCTGATTGGTATTCCCGAGCCTCACAGTGTGTTTTTACTGCTCCTTGGTTCAGTTATGGTACTGGCGCTTAAGCGTTTCCGCGTAGAACGAAATGCTGCTGGGTAACTATGCCTACAGCTCAAAACCCAGAGCCTGCCAGACAGCGCCTTCTTCTTCCCTTGGATTGAGGATGCGGAATGCATCGAATTCCCTGCGTGGACGATAGTTGCGGCGCTGCTGGTTGAACTGTTCCGGATTCGCTCGCAGGGCGGCGTCGTCGATGCGGAGGTCGATCCCATAGCGTGCGGCAAAGAGCAATCGCTCTTCAAAACGGCCCTCCGGCAACTGAATCTCGGTTTCCTCAGGCAGAGGGAGAAGCGCTTTGGGATCCCAGGCTGGCAGATCCAGCCCCGCCCAGGCAATGAGTGCTTCCCGGATCTGGCGGGTTCCATTTACTTTGCCCTCCACAGAATGCCCGGCTACATGGGGTGAGGCAAAATCCGCCACCTCGAGCAGATCCAAGGGCAATGCGGGTTCCGGGTCCCATACATCCAAAATCAACATGGAGAGCTGTTCGCTGAGTCGTGCCTGTTTGGTTGCGGCAGCCTCGAGCACTTCGCCCCGGCAGGCGTTAATCAACAAGCTGCCTTTGGGAAGCGCAGCGAGATGTTGCGCGTGGATGAGATTTCGTGTGGGATGAGGAGCCGTTTCGATGAGCGGGATATGCAGTGTGAGCACGTCCACTTGGGGAAGGAGTTCATCCAGAGGCATGCTGACAAAGGGATCCTCCCGTTCCGCCCGGGGGGGATCATTGAGGAGGGGAATCATGCCCAGCGCTTCTGCCTTCGCGGCCACCCGGCTACCCACTTGCCCCACTCCGACAATACCGATTTTCAGTCCTGCTAAGGATTTTTGCTCCCGCAGGGCCCATTCTGCCAGGCAACTGACCACATATTCGGAAACCGCATTGGCATTGCAGCCCGGTGCTGAAGCGAAGTGGATGCCGGCAGCGGCCAGACCTTCCGGATCGGCATGATCGATTCCCGCGGTGCATGTACCCGCGAAGCCCAAAGAGCCTCCAGCCAGCTCCTGAGGACGGAGCTTGGTTTTAGAGCGGGTAATGATCGCGTCAAATTGATCCAGATCTGAGCCAGGCAATTCGGATTCTGAACGTAGGGTTAAGGAACCCACATGCTCGAATGCTTCCCGGGCAAGGGTCGCTGAATCGGCGCAGAGGAGCTTCAAATCGGTGGTTTTCAAAAGCAAAAACTCCTGTTGCATTTCCAAGGGGGGCTGTGCATAGTCGCACTATGGTTTATCTGAGGTCCCTGGATGATCAAACCCAAATCCCGGTGAAGGAGGGAGACAACCTTCTCCTTGGGCGACATCCGATTTGTGATATTGAGATCGACGACACTTCGGTGTCGTCTCAGCATGCACGTCTGCAGCTCGTGGACAACCACCTGCGTATTGTGGATATGGACAGTACCAACGGGACCCGGATCAACTACACGCCTCTCTCCGGGAATGATTTCCTGCTGGATGGCGATACGGTGGAGTTCGGCAACGTAACCTTCACCGTGGATGGCCCCAGACTGGAGAAACCTGCGGTGCAAGAACTGGCACCGGAAGAAGAAAACCAATTCCAACGCCTTGAATCCTCACAGGCATTGGATGCCACGATGATGAATATCGTGGTACCCACAGATGAGGAATTGGCGGCCCTGGATGATACGATTCCGGCGGGTCATCCTTTACCGGAGGCGACGCAGCCTACGGATGTGGCTCGCGAAATTGAGCAAATTGAGAAGGAAGAAGCTGAATTGGCGGCCTTGGGGAACCCTCTTCTCTACTCGAGTCTCCTCTCCCTGTTGCTTTTGTTGCTGGCTTCCCTGCTGATTTTGGGGAATTTGTCAAAACAGTATCCCCCTCCGGCTGGCGCGGAATCGCAGGAAAGCTCCGAGGTCGAGGATGCGCTCCCGGCGCCCTGATTCGAATGGATTCAGCCTATTGGAGGTCATGGTGGCCATGTCCCTCTTGGGATTGGTTTTCCTGATTGCAGCCGCCCTCTTAAACGGGGCGACCAAAAATGCCGACTATATCGAACAAGCAGATCCTTTCCCGGAGGAGTTGCCTTTGTTTCAGATCCTTGCTGAAGACCTGCGCCATTTTAGCCGGGTACCCTTGAGGAAAGCGGCGCCTGCCTTGGCGTTGGAGGACATGCGCCTGGAACTTCATGTGGATTTGCCTTCCAGTGGGTTGAGTGTGGTCAGCTATGAGGCGACCGATGATGGCCTGCAGCGGATCCTAAGCCCCTTCGATCAGAGTCTGATGGGGCAAACGAACCTGGTTCATCGTAGTGAAACCTGGACGCCACGGGTATACAAGGGGGAGCGCTGGGAGGAACGTTGGCCCTTGGAGACCTCCGATGGTGTGCCGTCCCTGCTTGAGGTGGAGGTTCAGGGAGTACGTCGCGAATATTTGATCCCCGCCTCTTTTGAACTGCGGGGGGAATCCTCTGAGGAAGAAGAGGATGACCCGGAAGCGTAAGGAAGCCTGAGTTCGAGCGAAGCATAGCTGTGAGTACTGTTCCCCCCATCCTCGTGTGTTTTCGTAATGATCTTCGTCTGGAGGATCATCCTGCCCTTCATGCTGCTGCGGCTACTGGCCGTCCGGTGATCCCGGTGTATCTCTATTGCCCGGAAAGTGAAGGGCGCTGGGCTCCGGGAGGGGCTACCCGTTGGTATCTGCATCATGCTCTGCGAATCTTTCAAGAGCAGCTGGAACAGTTGGGGTCCACATTGATTCTACGCTCCGGTCCAGAAGCCTTGCCTCTCCTGCAGCAGTTGATGGAGGAAACGGGAGCGACAGAGGTATATTGGATTCGCCGTTTTGATCCCCATACGCGGGATCAGGATACCGCGGTAAAAAAAGCCCTGTCGTTGACAAGTTTTTCGGCCTCCCTCCTGCGGGAACCGCATGAGGTGCAAAACCTTTCGGGTGGTTTTTACAAGGTCTTCACACCCTTTTATAAGAAACAGCTCAGTCTGGGAGATCCGGAAGCCCCCTTGGCGGCTCCGAAACAGCTGCAGGCTCCAGAGCAGTGGCCTCGTTCCGAAGCTCTCGAGGATTGGTCGCTCTTACCCCAGATTTCCTGGGACAGTGGATTTTATGAATTCTGGCCACAAACTGCCGCAAATGTAGAGGACTGGGTGGACCGCTTTTTGGCAGAGCGGGTAGGGGACTACAAAGATGAGCGGGATTTTCCTGCCGAGCCGGGCACCTCCCGCCTCAGTGCGGCCCTGCATTTTGGTCAGGTCAGTTCACGAAGTTTGTGGCATGAAGCGCAATCCCGGGGAGCCGCCTTGGGAGGGCTGGTGGGAACGGAAGCCTGGACCCGTCAATTGGTTTGGCGGGATTTTGCGCATCATCTGCTCTATCATCAACCTCATCTGGATTGGCATCCGATGCAGGAGCATTTTGCCGACTTTCCCTGGAAAGAGAATGACGAGTGGCTTCGTCGCTGGCAGCAGGGGGAGACCGGATATCCCATTGTGGACGCGGCGATGCGGGAGCTCTGGACCACGGGATGGATGCACAACCGCTGCCGTATGATTGTGGCGTCCTTTCTGGTCAAGGACTTGCTGTTGCCCTGGCAGCAAGGGGCATTATGGTTTTGGGACACGCTGGTGGATGCGGATTTGGCCAACAACAGTTTCGGTTGGCAATGGGCGGCGGGCTGCGGAGCGGATGCCGCGCCCTACTTCCGGATCTTCAATCCAATCTTGCAGAGCAAAAAATTTGATGCGCAAGGCGAATACATCCGTCACTGGATTCCGGAGCTGAAGGGGCTGAGCCCCAAACAGATTCACGCTCCCTGGGAAGCCCCGCTTCCCCCGAGAAACTACCCCGCCCCCATCGTGGATCACAAAATGGCCCGCGACGCAGCCCTGGAGGCTTTGGGGACCTTGAAGAAGTAGGGGGGGGAGAAAGAAGTCAGGAGTCAGGAGTCAGGAGTCAGGAGTCAGTGGTCAGGAGTGAGGGAGGGGAGGAAGTTATGGGGGAAGAGTTGGAAGTCAGGAGTCAGCGAGCTGTAAAGAATGTAGATGCTGACCTCATGGGGCTAGTCGTAGTTTTTGCCGATAGAGCGTATGTAGTTGTGTAGTTGCGGAGTAAGATCCAGGATAATTTTTTCTAGTTTTTGCTCGGTCTCTGGCTGGAGAAGTTGTCTGCTCCTGGCTTTGATAAACCAGGTTTCGGTTTCATAGAGAGAACCACGGGCATAAAACAAAAACTGGCGATTTTCCTTAAAATGAAATCGCCCATACCCTTCGCTGATATTGGCCGCAATGGAATCTGCCGCACGAATCCACTGCTTTCCGAGACTATCCTTGGCCAGATACTGCCAATTGGAAACCGCGATCCAGACTTCGTCACCCAATTCCATGCTCAACGCATATACACGTAGTTCTTCTAATTTCATGTGTTGCCTTTCGTTTCCGTATTTTTACCCATTCTCCTGACTCCTGACTCCTGACTCCTGACTCCTGACTCCCAACTCAAATCCCAAAATCTTCCCGAAATTGCAGAAGGCCCTGTCTTCTTAGGGTGCTGCGGTAGAGTTTGGGGTTGTGGTCCGGGCCGAAGAGGGCGAGCGCGCATTCCCGTGCGGGACGGTTCAGAGCTTCCTGGGGAAGCTTGCTGAGTAAGTCACCGGGAAACGCCTCTTCTTGTAGGCAGGAGAGCCAGGGGATGATGGCGTTGACGAGGATGGCTGCGGCGCGGGCTTCCCCGACCAGCCTGCGGCCGCGACCCTCGGGATGCGGTTCCCGGGGTTGCAGCAACTCCAGACTTTCCCGCATCCAGCGTTTGCTCTCGCTCATGCCGGCGAGGGAGAGTCTGGATTCCAGAAAGCCACTCTCTGCAAACCAGGCGGCAGCGGCACGAAGGCGTCTGCGGGGGTGATTGTCCGGGCGTCCCATGCGCAGGTCCCAGTCTGCCGGAGAAAGCAGGCGTTCTTCAAATCGATCCTGAAGAGGAAACCAGATATCCCATAAAGGACGGATACGTAGCCAGGAAGGCAAACCCGGCTCCTGAGGATCATGCGGAAGTAAACCTGCCACGCCCAGTAAGATCGCATAGGCGGCTTCGGGTTCTCCACGAGCCAATGCGGCCAACTCATGCTGGGGCAGCTGGCGGGCCAAGCGTTCCAGTTCCAGAGCGTGGTTGCGATAGCCCAGAGCTCGTAACACCCCCTGATACAGCGCTTGCGTACTTCCCACGGCTTCCAGAGCCCGTTGCATGCGCATACTTTTTCGCCGCAGTCGCTCCTGGCCGGCCGCATCCAGTAACTGACCTTGTTGTTCTAGGCTGAGTGATGCGCAATAGTCTCGTAGTCCAGAGTGGGGCTGCTCCTGTTCCCAGGGGTAGGCCGAGACATCGATACTATCGAAAAAGAAATACGAACGTGCTTCCAGGGCAGGACGCAGGCTCAGTTGTTCGCAGCCTGCCGGCAGCAGAGCGGGATCAAGCACGCCTTCCTCGTAGCAGACGTGCAGGCGTACCTGCTGATAGCGTGGATCCTGTGCATGCCCGTGGCGCTGCCAGTCCATGGGACGGATGTGAATTTCAATGTCTCCCCGAATTCGGCGTCCCCCCAGCTCCCATTCTCCATCAAGAAAATCCGGACCGGCTTCCTGATTCCAGCGTCCATTGCGGATAAGCCGGAAGGCTTCTCCCCGGGTACTGCTGAGTTCCCGGGGGCGAAGCTGTTCATCATACCAGACACAATGCAGGTGTCTTTCGGTAAAGGCATCCAGCTCGGAATGCGGTTCCTGAATCTGTCCCAGAGAGGCGGGCAGGGTTTCCCGATAGTGAAGGGCGAGAGGATAGGCGAGGCTGAGGGGAGCTTTGTTCATACTTAGATAAAGCCCCGGTAGCTCAGCTTTTCCGGAAAAAGCCCAAAAAAAATGGGCTGGTGAGGTTCACCAGCCCAGGAGAGAGGTCTTTTACGATCTCTTTAGCTGTAACGTGGCCGGCAGCGGCTGAGCTCAGCCGCATCTTCGCCTGCAGAGATCAGTCTCAGACTCCAGCTCTGCTCCAGCACTCCGGCGGGGAGACGGTATCGGGGCAGGGTGTCCGGACCACAGCTGCCGGTACCGACACCGCGTTGTGCCACATCCAGGTTCAAATGAACAGAACCCTCGGGCAGTTCATTGGGGTGCAAGGCCTGAATCAGTTCCTCCGGAGTCCAGGGCAGGAGGGAGGCCGCGAAGGGTTGATCGCTGCAGGCCAGTAGACCCGTCCCGTCGGCAGCCCGGGCGGCAATCCATCGACAGGCTTCGTGGTTTCCACTCTCCTGGGGGACAATGTAGGGGAAGCACTGCTCAGAGAGGGATTGTTCGAAGCGGCTCATCCATTGACCTGCTTTACGGTCGCTGTAACTTTCCCCGGGGCCTAAGCCATACCATTCTGCAATCTGCAGAGAGGGGTGCAGTTCCATGCTGATCCCGAGGCGGGGCAGGTCTTCGAAATCCGGATGAACCTCGAAACGGCAATCGAGTTGCAGCCAGCCATCCCCGGGGAAACGAAGCCGTTGTTCGAATAGAATGGCTTCTTTATGAGTTCCTGCCTGAAAACGTTGCTTCATGAGCCATCCGTCTTCGTCCAGCTGCCACTGCGCCTTTCCGGCTTTCAGCTTCAGCAAGCCGCTGCCGTTCCAGCGGGCCAGCGGTTTATGTTCCCGGGTCCAGTGTTCTTCTTTTCCTTTGACGCCTTCGTTGTCGGTGATACCGCGAATGGCCTGCAAGCGGGGCATCTGTCGAAGGAGTTGATCGGCGTCGCGTGTGAGTTCGAGGCCGCGACCTTTGGTGATCTTCCAGGGGCTACAGTCTTCAGAAAGCACTTTTTTGCGCAACACCCGGCCTTTTCCGGCAGGAAACTGCTCCCAGGCCACCTCGTGACCATGATCCATAGCGGTAACCCGAAGAAAGGCTTCTGCGCCATTCCGCAAAGATATTTCCGGAAGCTCTACGGAAAGCAGCTGCTCCTCTCCAGCTTCCAAGAGAGGCACCTCGAGGTGGCCGCTAGCCGTTTCCACCCCATCGATTTCCAGATGCCAAAAATAATCCAGATGCGCCGTAGTGCGGAAGTCGTAGCGGCTGAGCACCTTGAGTTGGCGTTTCTTTAAGGAAAAGCTGTGAAAGTGAATGGGTTGGAAGAGTTTGCGGCATTCCTGCATGGCAGGTTTGGCTATGCGGTCAGGCTGAACCAGGCCATTGCAGTTGAAGTTTACATCATTGGGCTCATCCCCGTAGTCCCCTCCGTAGGCCCAATATTCCCGGCCCTGTTCATCCTCCTCGCGCAGGCCTTGTTCCACCCAGTCCCAAATAAAGCCTCCTTGCAGGGAGGGATAGCGGTAAATGAGGTCCCAGGTTTCTTTAAGGTTGCCGTTACTATTGCCCATTGCATGGGAATATTCGCAGGGAATGAAGGGCCGCACATCGGTAGGTTTCTTGCCGTATTCCTCGAAGGTCTGTACTTCCGGGTACATGGGTGCATGAAAGTCGGTACTGCGTTCCCCTCCGGGAAGAAACTCGTTGTGATGTTGTAACCAGCCGACCCGCTCTGCGGGTTCGTTCATCAATAGACGACTGGGGGCGAGCCTACGTACCACATCCGCTCCCAGATTATGATTGCGTCCATAGCCGGTTTCATTTCCCAAAGACCAGCAAAAGACCGAGGCGTGGTTGCGGTCCCGCATGACCAGTCGTTCTGCTCGTTCCACGAAGGTCAGAGCCCAACGGGGATCGTGCCCCAAGGTACTGTAATTGTCGTGGGCTTCCTGGTTGGCTTCATCAATCACATAGAGCCCGTGTTCATCACAGAGATCCAGCCAGGCACTGTCATTTGGATAATGAGCGGTACGTACGGCATTGAAGTTGTGTGACTTGAGCAGGCGGATATCCTCCTCCATCCATTCTCGTGAAACGTATTTCCCGTGGTCGGGATCGTGATCATGCCGGTTCACCCCTTTAAAGAGGACGGCTTTCCCGTTGATATGGATGAGGCCATCCTTGAGTTGGATTTCCCTGAAGCCTACGCGAAGACAGCTGCATTCCAACAGTTTGCCAGTTTCCAGATCCTCTATGCTGACCTGAAGATGGTAGAGGGCCGGTAGTTCAGCTGACCAGGCTTTGACGCTGCCGATCTTTTCTTCAAAGCTGCACTGGAACGAATCCTTTCGGTAACTGGTACCCAGAATCTGTGATTCTTTTTCTTTCTTCCACAGCGGATTCATGTCCGGATCGAGCAGCTGCATCTTTACCCGAAGATCCCGACCGGGATGTCCGGAAAAGCCGGCCTGCACGTCGAGCTTGAGCGTGCCGCTTCCCGATTCGGGATGATAGAGGCTGTCGCAGTAGATGTCCTCGAGCCAGGCGTTGTCCAGACTGATGAGTTGCACAGAGCGGTGCAGGCCTGCCATCCACCAATGATCCTGATCCTCAACATACGAGAAGGCGCTGTACCGAATAACCAGCAGGGCCAAGAGTTGATCCTCTCCCGCCCGCATGAAGGGGCTCAGATCAAACTCAGCCGGTAAGCGGCTGTCACTGCTCATGCCTACGAAGGCTCCGTCCACATAGACCAGAACAACGGATTCGGCTCCATTGATCCGCAAGCGGCACTGGCGTTTGGACCAGCTTTTCGGACAGCGAAAGCGCTTACGGTACAAACCACAGGGATTGTCTGTTTCGGGAACCTTCGGGGGCAGGTTCTCGAAAGGCATTTGGATGTTGGTGTAATGCGGTTTATCCCAGCCCTGCCGGGTCCAGTTCCCCGGAACGAGGATATTGGGCTCCCCCTCCAGCTCTGCAGCAAAGAGAGCTTCATCTATCTCCGCTGGGCAGCTGAAGTAATCAAAGTGCCAGCCCCCATCGAGAGATTGAACCCACTTGCTGGCAAGAGGATCCCGTTTCAGGGCTTGTTGGGCGCTAGGAAAAGGAAAATGAGAGGAACGGGCGGGCAGCCGGTTGATCTGAGTCAATTCCGGCAGTTCCCAAAAAGAAGGAATCAGAGACATTAGAGCGAAGGGGGTTCAACAGAAAAAATTCTACCTGACCTCAGGGAGTCAGTTCGTCAAGTTTCTGCTTTCGATCCTCATCAACTTCCTGAAGGATGCCCTGTGCTTTCTTGCCGGCATCGATTTGAGCGCCACCCAAAATATTGCGTGCGGCGGATGCGGCCGGACCTAAGGGCGTCGGAGTGGGCTCGCTTGCGACTTCTGGAGTCGCAGAGCCTGCTGGGGGAGTCTCGCTCTGGCGAGCCGTTTCCTGTTCGGGAGAGGCCGGAGCGTTCGGACTCACCAAAATCGCATACACCAAACAGGCCAATGCCAGGGAAACCACCAGAACGCGGAACAGCAGTCTCATTCGGGCCCCACCTGTACAGGGGCCATCACCGGAATGCCAGCCAAGCGCTCCCGGGCGCCGAGGAAGTTCAGTTCAATGAGAAAGACACTGGCTAGAATGTCAGCCTTCAGTTCCCGGCAGAGCTGTATCGCGGCTTCAACGGTTCCGCCGGTCGCGAGGAGGTCGTCGACAATGACGATGCGCTCCCCAGGCCTGAGGGCGTCCCGGTGCATTTCCACGGTAGCCTCCCCATACTCAAGCTCATAGCTGGCGGACAGGGTGTCTGCAGGGAGTTTGCCTTGTTTTCGAAGCAGGACCACGCCGCAGTGAAGCCGTTGGGAGAGGGCTCCACCCAGCAGAAAGCCCCGTGCATCAATCGCGACCAGCGAATCGGGCTGCAAGGGGGCAATGAGCTCCTCCAGCAGATCAATGGCCGCTGAAAAGGCGGCTGCATCTGCGCAAAGAGGAGTGATGTCTTTAAAGAGAATGCCCGGCTTGGGAAAGTCGGGCACGTCTCGTATATGTTCTAAAACCAAGTTTAGTTTGTCAGCTTGCAAGAGCATTCGGGGGTTGCAGTTGAGGTTCGTTGACATCATCAAACAAACCCTTCAGCTTTTCAAGCGCACTTTTCTGGATTTGACGAACTCGTTCCCGGGTAATCGAGAAGCGTTCGCCCACGCGCTCCAGAGTCTCTGGTTCACGTCCATCCAAACCATAGCGGTAGTTGAGAATCTTCAACTCGCGGTCATCGAGGTGATGAAGCAACTGTCCTACATTCTGACGAACCTGGAGTTTGTCCATAATCTCGAATCCGGTGCGAGAGCTCGAATCCGGAATAATTTCCGAAAAGGTAGAACCTTCCTCATCTCCCAATGGAGCATCTAACGAGGCTGGGTTCACGGACATGGCCTTCCAGTGAGCAATCTGCCCGGCTTTGACTCCCATGAACTCAGCGATGACTGCGTTACTGGGCTCATTTCCATTGGCATCATGATACTCATGAATGAACTTACGCATCCGGGTCAGCTTCTCGACCAAGTGAGAGGGCAGACGGATGGTTTTGCTTTGGTTGGTGAGGGCACGTTTGATGCCCTGCTTAATCCACCACGCTCCATAGGTACTCATTTTTCCGCCTTTATCCGGGTCAAAGCGCTCCACAGCTTTCATCAGACCCACATTGCCCTCCGCAATAAGGTCCATGAGCGGGACTCCCAAACCAGAGTAGTTCCGGGCAATCTTCACCACCAGGCGAAGGTTGGCGCGGACCATGCGGTCAATGGCTTCCTGATCTCCCTGTTTAATGCGGTCCGCCAGCGCGAGTTCTTCCTCCTTTGTCAAAAGGGGTTCTTGCGAGATGTTGCGGAGATACGCGCGAAAGGTGCTATCATTTTCATTCATGATTTCAGTCCAATCAATGGGTTACGCAATAATGTCGTAGTGTAGAGACAGGTCCTTACTGGTTTTGTTTAAAAAATTTTTTAAACATCCAAAATTTTCAAAAGTTATTGAAAATAAGCATAGCCTATTAGAACAGACAAGGTCTATAGGAATTAGTTCGAAAAATCATTCGATCTTGTTTTTGTATACGAAAATGTCCCTAATTAAGTCGTGGTTAGAGTAAAGTTAGCAAACTTTTGCGTCGGGTTGAGTAGGGAGGGGGATCTATCTGATCGATGATCCTGCCGGGCAGCGTGCTTTAGGTTACTTGGAGTCTGGGAGCCCCGGCTGCCAGCCGGGCCGGAACCCATGCGAACGGGCCGTCGCATCGTGGGTGGAATATCTGTAGGTCTCGAAAGAAACAGTTGGTACTTCTGCCATGTGAAGCAATCCACCTGTTCAACTCTCTGGATGACAAGCCCCTTCATCTCACTACGCATTGTCAGCAGGGATCCGGAAAAGGTTTTATGATCACAGCTCGGGTACCCTATTCATTTCATCGCCGTTGCTCCCGAAGAACTGCAATCGTTTCGACTCGCCAAAGCTTTCCTATCTCACGTATCTTCCTTTTCAGGAGAGACGTTTAAATCGGTAATTGTTGGCCGAGAGACAAATGGGACATCACATCACAGGAATAGTCGGAGTGCTCGAACACGTCACAGGCATTGCGATCGAGCACAAGCTTGATCTTCCAGCACCGCTCAACGGCGGATGGGCGTTTCTCGCGCTTGATGATAGCGACCTCGACAAGTTGTTTTCGCCTCCGCAGGATTTTCTTGGCGGCGATTTTATCTATCTCTCCCAGCAACTCATTCAGTTCTTGATCGAGAACTCCTCAGCATCACCACTCGCATACATCGAGACCGACTACTTCGGTGGTGTAGGAACTCAGGGAGCCCTTGCCTGCCACAAGGCTGCACAGATCGGCGAGCCCCTCACAGGTAGGGATGCGATCAATGCGGCACTTGCGAGCATCGGGGCGAATGCTTCCGGCGGTGGAGACCTGTTCAACAGGATCGGGCTGTCTTCGCTTCGAAACAACGAGGACGCCAAAGAAGCGAACCAACAAAATTCTGGAACCTACGTGGACAGGCCTCGCCGCTCAAGCTGAAGGTGATCTATGAACATGGCTACAGAAGCAAATGCACAGTTTCAAAAGGCTCGTGAGTTGTATAATGACGGAAAAATCCGGCAGTCCTCCTCGTGGCTGAGAAAAGCCTCTGCGAATGGGCACAAAGAAGCGACCCAGATTCTGTCAGTGGATTATCAGCATGGTCGTGATGTTCGAAAGAACACATGGATCGCTCTTAGATACATGAAACGCGCGGCTGGTATGGGCGATATCGATGCCGCCTGGTCGATATGCCATTTTTACTGGGATCACAGATGGATTCCTGGCTCCAGGAGAAAGGAACTAAAGTATCTCAAATTGATTGCAGACTCAGAAGCGGATGAAGAGCATTATGACTTCATCATGGAAACTGCGAAACTGGTTGCCGTAATGGTAAATGAAAATGAAGAGGAATCGCTTCACTACAAAGAAATCTACGAGACTATGAAACGTGAAGGCGCCTCATAACAGAGCATCCGCCGGAATCAGCTACCGCTGATCCCGCCAAGCGGCTGGAGGCCCTGTCAGGCAACCGTAAAGGACAACATAGCATTCGCATCAATCAGCAATGGCGCATCTGTTTCGAATGGGTGGATGGCCATGCAAGAAACGTTGAAATTGTAGATTACCACTAAGGTGCAACCATGAAAAAACTTAAACCAGTACATCCCGGCGAAGTACTCTTCGAAGAGTTTCTCGAGCCGAAGGGAATCAGCCAGAACCAGCTGGGGCGAGATCTGAGCGTTTCCCCCCGACGGATCAATGAAATCATTCATGGGAAACGCAGTATTACTGCGGATACCGCCCTACGTCTCGCGGTTTATTTCGGAAACTCCGCATCCTTCTGGATGGGACTTCAAATGGACTATGACCTGGAAGTCGCTGAAGATTCAATTTCGTCCCGAATTCATCAGGAAGTCAAGCAGGCGGCGATGGCCTGAATATTCGCTAACCATTGGCTGGTGAGAATGCATCGCGCCCCACAGCCTTATCGTTATGTTGCAAGAATTGAAAAACCATTACATCGCAACACTGTCGCGCGATATCCCGGATGATCTCGCTGACCTTCGTGACGAGATTGCCGAATTCTGCTTATATCCAAATGTGGGAACCTGGGGAATCGATTGGGCAGAAGAAAATAATGACTTCATGGCCTATATTGGCCTTCCGGCATCTGCGCCGACGATGATCAACTTCAATGATTCAGTAGTCGTCGAAGACGAGTGGATTTATATCGGCCATAACAACTATGGCGACAAGATCGTGATATTGAAGAAGACTGGCGAAGTCGCCTACATTAATCATGATTCGTCCGATCGCGTCCAGTACATGAACAAGGATGCCATTTCAATGTTTCGCTCAATTGTGGCCTATACGGAGGCAATGAAAGGAACAGGCAGCCTAGCTACGAGCATCGCGGCCTTCGACCCAAAGGCATTAGAAGACGATGCGTGGTGGAAACAAAATGAAGAATTATAACCAGGCACTGGTACAAACTGCTCCAGCCGCTCCGCGGCCTCCGCAGTTCGCTCAGCTTTGACGTTATGCACCTCCGTCTCAAAAGAAAAATCTCGGTCAGTTCTGCTGCAAAGCTCCTTCGTGCGAAATTACCCGGCACGGAAATCGAATTGGATTACGAGAACCAGTATGAATGGGCCTATGTTGATTTGGCAGGTCTTTCCTTTACGCTGGACATCACTCGAGATCATGGAATGTCGGAAATCGACGATGAGTTCCTGGGGAAGGTGAGTGACGCCGAAATTGAGTCGTTGGATACTGCGGGTCCCACTTACCTGTTCGGAATTGATCGGAAAACTGACAGCATTGTCGATGACGTACCGAGCTGGGCGATTCAGAATATATGTGATGCTCTCCAGACTGAAATTGATATTTTGCCCGGCAGGTTGAATGTCGCAGGAGAAGATCCGCCATCGACTTTGACCGTTAAACCAAGTTACAACTAGAACACCCGCCGGAATCAGCAGACGCTGATCCCGCCATGGTAATCGATCCGCTAGCTGGCACTCGCGGATCGGTGGCGCTCCCTACGGTCGCTGTCCTTGATCCGCCGTCGGCTGCGCTCGCCGTCAGATCAACGCCACCTCCCCGGACGCAGTCTGGACTTTCACAGGCTTCGCGTGCTACAGTCCAGCTGGCGTCTGCGAGCTCCACCGTTTTAGCCGAAGAAAAAAAACATGAGTTACCAATTAGCATTCTGGAAGTATTCGAACACACCCGAAAAGAGCCACCAAGACGTTTACAACACACTCATGGAAGGCCTTATCGATGACAGCACTTCTCCACTCCCCATTGAAAGAATTAGAAAAGAAATAGATGAAGTCTTCTCGAATGACTGGGAACAACTCGATCCCGACACCTACGAAAGAAAAGGGGGAAATTTCCAGCTCTATACCACGGAGAACTTTCTACTCGTAGACTGTGGCAGTATGGAAGGAGAAGAAATGAATCATTTCATCGACATAGGAGCGAAGCATGGTTGCAGACTCTATGATCCACAAACCAAGCAAAGGTATGAAGGCTAACCAGTCGAGATAGCCAACACCTAGGCTGTGCCTAGGCGTAGGCTACTCTTTAACGTTATCAGATGAGCCACATACCCCAAAGCTTGATTCATGTAGTTTCAGAGGAATGTTCGATCAGGAAGTGCCGTGAGTATATCCATAAAGGGTTCGATGTGAATACTCAGAATGAAGTCGGATCTACACTTCTCATGTATGCCTCCATGCCAAATGAATTTGGAGATCTGAATTCACCAAGTGCATCTGAGGCTATGATCAACTTTCTAGTTTCCCAGGGAGCAAATCCTAATTTAACTGATTCCTTTGGGAAAAAGGCTGTGGATTATGCGAAAACCAATGTCGACCCAGACCACAAGGACGTATTTGGGGACGCTCTTAGATTTTCAAAGGATGACATCCTTGTATGGCGAAGAATTATAGCCATGCTTGAATCATTGCCTTCATAGACCAACTACCCGAACTCGCTTCCTCCTTCGCCTAAGGGCTACGGCGTGACAGGAACGCGAGCCCGGCTATCGTAATCGATCCACCAATGAAATTAAAATCCCCATCCCTAGCTGTAGTCGAAGAAGCCATTGATTTGCTTTCGGACAAAGACTTAGAAAGAGAGCAAATTATAGAAGCTCTGGGTTGTAATGCATCTGAAGAATATTTGTCTGTTCGACTTACGGACTGGATACCGGAATGCTTCGGAATGACGGTAGTTGCTCATATCGAAGGTGCGAAAATCTCATCCTATTTCCATGTGCAGAATGAGCGTGGCACATGGCGATCTGTGCCAATGCGCGTTGAGCCTATACTCGCCATAATATTTCCAATTAGTAATGAACTCTTTCACGCCAAGAAAAATGAAGTTCATAAGCAGGTTGCCTCCCGAAGTTCCTATATGGACAGTTTATCGAAGAATCATGCGCATGGTAGTGATTCTGTGGGTGCTCAATTTACAGGACCATTTATGCATTCAATTCCAGCGAGTGTATATCGCTCTTCGCTACCATGGTGGATTAGGATGCATTGGAAGTGAAAATCGTATATAAAGTTTTCTCATGCACATGACTAAATCAAAATTTATAACAGGCCACCGCCCGAACCCTCGGAACTCGGGTCCGCAGCGCCTACATGTTCTGTGGTTGAAACATAAATGACATACACTCTCCCGCAATCTGAAGCAGAACCGCCAAAGCTGGATCCAGCTAAGGTTCCAACTAAATTTAGGAACCTTATTCCCTTAGCGGAGAAATACGGAATTTCAGATGACGGATACCGAGATGAACTGATAGACGCACTTGATGAAGCTGAACTTAGGGAGTGTGCAGCATTTTTAGAGTTTTACGATGATGTCTTAGACGAATGGTTGGCAGGTCCGGAAGCTGATGGGCCAAGTTTTACAGATGAATACATTGTGTTTTCTGCCCTTGGGATGGCTGCTGATATGGCAGAATTTAAACTGAAATCGAAATACACAGAACCAGAGGCTGGTGAGAACGCTTTGCGTTCCACAGCCTAGCCATTATCAGACCATGAATGAAGAATTGAAGGAATCATTACGGGAGCTTGGGGCATCAGAGGCTGTCATTGAAGCTGCTGGAGGTGATCTTGTTAAGGCTATTTCATTGGGTGGAATGGGCAAAAAACTTATCAAATTTGGTGAATTATATTTACACGATTCACTAGGAAGTACCTTTGCAATCCCTCCATTTGATAAAGAAGAATTTGAAATCGTCTTTCGAAGAGCAGGGTTCAATGTTCCCCCTGATTATCTAGATTTTCTGGAGGTTACAAACGGTGGGCAAATCGGTAACAAGGTCAAGTTTCGTCTCAATAAGAGCCACAGGATGTTAACCCAATTCCTTTCGTTTAAACCATCAATTTTGAGCCTGCCACAAAGTTGGATTTACAATGCATCCTTTAAGCCGCTTTTCTTCCTCGAAATCGCTACAGATACAAAAGATGACACTATTTTGATTACACTCAAAAACCGTTCCTCTGCTAGTCAGACTATATCCCCAGGAAGCATTTGGCATGTAAAAATAGGGGCGGCAGCTGATCAACGTTGTTTTCTTGAAGAAGATATTCTGGCGAGCAGCGCATACTCAAAACTCGCCAATTCGTTTTCGGAGTCCCTTAATAATCTCAAGTGTGAAGAGGACCTTCCACACTGGCTTGAGAACAAGGAAATTTTCAAAGAACGATGAACTTTCAATTCACAACAAACCACCCGCCCGTATCAGCGTAAAACGTTGTCGTGAATACAATAATCGTGGATGAAATTTCTGAAAGCGAATCTGACATTCAGCTTCGATTAAAAGTCGGAAATGAGACTAAGATCTTTAATTTGAAAAACGTTGAATTTAAGAACCGGACACGCGTGCTTTTTGATATGGATGAGGAACTGCTTTTTCCGCTTTTGAAACTTGGGGATCGGCGTTTCGCAAATCAGGGATTCTATTTTAGATCTTTAACCAGACTCCTATGCATATGGAAGTTTGAAAGAGAAAGTATTCAGTTTCCTGTAGACCTTTTGAATCATGAATATTCTGGCCAACATCCAAAGCAGTTAGAAATTTACCAGAGGAAATTAATCCGTATTTTGAACCATCTATTTAAGAGAAGTGACAACCATTCCCTTGACTGAGCATCGTAAACTCCGTCTAGTAAGGGGCACCATTATCCGATGAAAATAGTAATCTTACTTCTTCTGTTGTCATTTTCTCTAATGACATCCTGTGCAAAGAAAGAGCCGAAGCATACGCCTTACATTCCGAGCATTGGTGACTCAGTGGACTTAGTGTATTCAAAAATCACCGGGCCGTATTTTAGCTATGACTTTGGCGAAACCGGAGAGATCTTTGGGTATTT
This sequence comes from Verrucomicrobia bacterium UBA6056, assembly GCA_002429005.1. Classification (GTDB taxonomy): domain Bacteria; phylum Verrucomicrobiota; class Kiritimatiellia; order SS1-B-03-39; family UBA6053; genus UBA6056. Next base: position 17,960 of record DIYK01000114.1, on the reverse strand, counting down.
ATATCTTCCATCTGAACATAGATTCTCAGGATTTGGACAAGGAATGATTGATGAGTCTCGACCCGATGTTCAGGTTTTTCTTATCCATTTCGAAAATAACGTGATCAAGGATATACTCATACTTGATGGCCATGTTACAGATGAGCTTCTTGATGGTGGCGGAAGGGAAATATTTGAGGATAGACAGCAATCGAAATGAAACACCATAACCCTTAAGGCTGACGTGAATCTGAGCGAAAAGAGGCATTCCTCGATAGTCGATGGTTGAACTACAGGGCTTTGCTGTCTTGTGCCAGCTCGCCCCTCCACAGTCGGTCTCCTGGAACTTTCTTGGTCATTGGCTCGCGATTTTGCCATCCGACCTCTTTTCCACCCAACCTTACGGTTACGCAGTTGCCATCGGCTTGTACTTTTGTTTTCATCGTTCCATGTACAGAGGACTTTTACCTCATCAGTTCACGCCCATGCCGGGCATACACAAGCGGCGCCTACGAACCCTCCTGCGTCGAGATCGCAGCACTTAGGCGTAGTCCGTATGAAAATTGAACCCCTCTTGCTTACAATTCTATTGCTCATGGGCGGTTGTGTTTTCGCCCCTCCTAAAGGACCGAAAATTGGGGAGGACCGAATCTCAAAAATCTCCGCTGACTGGATTGAGGTCACAACACGAGAAGGGATCGATCAATCTGGGTTTTTTCGTGAAACCGGATCATACACTACCAGATATAGATACGATGATATCGTGATCTATCCAGATCATAAAGTCGGTGATTTTGTGTTACCGCTTACGGAGAACGGGAGAGTTGTAATTCGGAAACCCGAAGGCGTTTATAAACTTGAATCAAAAACCCCATAACACTTAAATTCGTAGCGAACGAGGATCCTTCGACTACACCTTATGTCTATCCTTAAAATGTATGAAACCATCTGTCCTGCTAGTAATTTTTGTTGGAATGTTAATGGGAAGCTGCGCGTCAACTTCTTACGATGGAGTTTTGATTGGATCTACAGGAGAACCCTTAGCTGAAGTGCTCATGGAAATAAGAAGGCCAATCACAAAATGGGATGCCTTTCCTGGGCCGTAGGTGCCGGGTGGAACAAATCTAGAGACGGAAATAAAGACCAACTCTGAAGGTAAGTATTCCTTCGTGGCAAGTCGGAAAGCGACTGAGTTATTAATTTATGGTTATGGACGAGAGAATGAACCAGTTTTACTTTATTTACCCCTATCAACAGATCAGAAGATAATTGATCTATCGGATTATCCAACCAGACAGTAAAAAGGTTATTAAAACTCACTATAACTAAACCAATTGCCGGAATCAGCTAAAGCTGATCCAACCATCTTGAACATTAAAGTCTTCGAGGTATGCTGTTTTTCAATCACATTGATGGAGTACCCTTTCCATTGTATTTCAGTCCAAGTCTATTCCAGCGCCAACGGCGTGACATACAACAGCCCAGGCCGTGAGGCCTGGGTAGGATAAAAAATACATTCAAGAGGCCCAACGGGGTGACAGCTCTGCGGAGGCTAAGGGTAATGTGTCAGGACTCCGGCCCTTTTCCATACCCGCTCCATGTCCCAGACCTCAGTGCCTGGGCTTGGAACGATCAGCCCTTTGGGCCTGCACCCTGATCCTGTCCCCTGAAGCGAATGTAATATTCGAGCTCCCGGTCATGCATCTTCATCGCAAAGCTGATTCCTGGAAACGCAGACGGGACAGGGCCAGTGCAAAGGGTTTGTGAGAACCTTTCTTGTCCCAGAGCTTAGCCATTCTTCCATGGGACGCTGGGTACTGCCGGATGATGCGATGCTCTTAAAGTGGATTTCGATTTGGATTTTCGGGATTTCAGGTTCATAAAGAGGACATGGATATGTTTTTCGCAGTTGTTTGGGGCTCCCTGCTCCTGGGAGGGTCCTGCTATGCCTGGTGGCATTACAAGGAGTATCGCCTTACAGAAGTTTCTCCGGGGGCCCTGTACCGTTCCGCGGCCATGCCCCCGAAGGTGTTACGGGCGACCATCCGACGTTTAGGCATTCGTACCATGGTGGATTTGCGTTGCCCGGAGGAGGGGGAGGCGAGCATTGCCGCGGAGGCTCAGGTCTGTGAAGAGCTGGGCATCACGCATTTAAATTTGGAATCTCCCCAGGTCCCTCCCGATGAGCTGCGGGACCGCTTTTTGGACTGGGGTGAGGACCCCGAGCATCTGCCGATGTTGGTGCATTGTAACCATGGGGAAGGTCGGGCTGTTCTCTATGGCGCTCTCTGGCGCATTGAAGTCGAGGGGGATGACCCGGAGCAGGCCCGGCAAAACTGTCGGGTGCTGTGGACCAAAGGCAGTAGTTTTGATCCCCGTAAACCTAAAGGCGCCTATTTGCGCAACTATTCCAAACGTACATGAAACTTCCAATATTCTTGATTCTGTTGGGGCTAATGCTGCCCCTGACCGCAGAAATGCGGGTGTGGCGTGCTGTGGGCGGATTCCGTACCGAAGCTGAATTTATTTCCTATGTAGATGGCTGGGTCACCTTGAAACGCAAAGACGGGCGGGAAGTCCGTGTGCGCGTGGAACGGCTCTCCCCCCGGGATCGCGAGGAAGTACAAAAGCTGGCCGGGGATGACGCGACGGGGTTTTTGAAAACGGAAACCGAGACCCGTAAAGCTCCCAGTGGCCGAAGAGATTTGGTCTGGAAGGAGCTGAACCGCGGAGATTTCTGGCCAAAGAAAATCCATGAACGGGAATTAAAGGCCCTCAAAGAGTTGAGTACCCGGTGGCGGCATGCGGAGACCGAACATTTTATCATTCATTATGAGCAGCTGGGCTATGCCAAACGGGTGGCCCGACAGGCGGACTTCTTTTATGAATATATCGCCTATGACCTCAATGGTATGAAGGAACTGGCTACGGAGAAGTCCCACATCGTGGTGATCAAAGACCGGGATGATTGGAAAGAATTTCTCAAGCTGTCCCAGGTCGCTCCGGAATGGGCCGGGGCCTATGTGCGGGGGCAGGTGATGTTTGTGATGGATACCGATGATAACGAACGGAATGCCAACACCCTTGCGCATGAAACCAGTCATTTGGTACTGAATCGTTTCTTTCGCAGCCGGCCGCCGCTGTGGCTCAACGAAGGCATGGCCGAATGGTATGAGCGGAATGGCTGGAAAGCCTTCAAGGGACAGCATGTCAACGTGGAAAAAGGTCTGGGAGAACTGAAGAATCCCTATCCGGTTCCAAAATTGATGGATTCCGGTGCCTATCCGGCAAAGAACGAAGTCAACCGCTTCTACCTCACCAGTCGCGAGTTGCTCGGGTTTATTAAATTACAGAAAGATCAAAAAGCCTTTGTCGAATTTCTCAGCATGATCACCGTCCAGGGCAAAAGCCAGGAGCAAGCCTTGTCCAAGGTGTATGGCTACAACAGCATCCGTGAACTGGATGCAGCCTTTCAAGAGCACATTGACTAATCAAGCTTTCCGGGGATTTCTGTTGCGGAACCTGCTGCTGGCTGGCTATCGATAGATGCCTTATGAGTGATCCGCAGCTGTTGACCTTGGACGACTGGTATGCCCGTTTACCTGAGACGGGGAAAGGCCTGGTCATGTACAGCTCGGAATGGGGGGGATTGGTTACCGATCCCCGTCTGATGCAGGTTCCGGTGGAAGATCATTTGGTGCATCGCGGGGATGGGGTCTTTGAAACCTTGCTTGCAGAAGAGGGGGCGGTCTACAACCTGGAGGCGCATCTGCAACGCTTGCAGCGTTCAGCGGAATATCTGGGGATCTCCGTTCCCTTGGGGCTTCCGAACATCGGAAAACATGTGTTGGCCTGTTTCCGACATTCGGAACGCGATCGGGCTTTGGCCCGGCTGTTGTTGGGGCGGGGCTCTGGAGGCTTCGGGGTGAATCCGGCGGAATGTCCTGAGGCCTCTCTGTATATCATTGTCTATCCTGCGCCGCCTCCGTTCATGGAAACGCATCCGGATGGAGCGAAGATTGGCTTCAGTCAGGTTCCGCCTAAATCCGGTGGCTTGGCTAGGGTCAAAACCTGTAATTATATTCCCAATGCCTTGATGAAACTGGAAGCTACCGAGCGCGGGCTGGATTTTGTGATTGGGCTGGACGCGGATGGCCAGGTGACCGAGAGTTTCACGGAGAATCTGTTGGCGGTGGATAAGCAGGGGATCTTACGTTATCCCAACCCCACTCAGCTCTTACAGGGCACGACGTTGCAGCGGGTCTGTGACTTGGCGCAGGCGCAAGGGTTGAGTTTGGAGCAGGGGCCTATCTCCCGGGCGGAATTGATGGAGATGCCTGAGATCATGATGGTGGGTACGACGGCCTATGTCAGCCGGGTCGGGGAGTTGGAAGGGAAGGCTTTGCCGCCTTCCCGACTGCAGCCTCGTCTGAGTGAGCTTCTGCAACAGGATATTCGCGGTAATGCGCAACGCCGCAGCCCTTGGAGCTAATGCCATGCTGGAATTGCTGTGGGTGCCACTGCTCTGGTTCTTGTTGCTGGCAGCCTTGGCCTTAAGCGATGCCTTGCTGCGCAAGGGTTGGAAAGCGGAGAGTTGCCGCAAGTTGATTCATGTGGGCCTGGGCTTGCCTGTGCTGTTCTTTCCGCTGTTGTTCCGTCGCCCAGAGCCCGTCCTGCTTCTTTTGGGCGGCTGCGCCTTGCTGTTTGCGGCGCTCCGCCGGGGGCAACTGCCCCTGGGCAACAGTTTGCATGCGGTGGAGCGCAGTAGCCTGGGGGAATATGCCTATCTGATTGCGGTGGGCTTGCTCTGGCTCTTCTCTTCGGGTCGGGCTTCCCTCTTTCTGCCGCCTGTGTTGGTGCTCATGGTTTCCGATGCGGCGGCGGCCTTGGTGGGAAAACGCTGGGGCAGGCTCAGCTACCGGACCACGGAGGGGCGGAAAAGTTGGGAAGGCTCTTTGGCCTTTTGGGCGAGTGCCTTTCTCCTGATCGTTGCTGCGCTACGCTTCTGGGATCAGGGCACAGTCCTGGAGCATGTGTTGCTTGCGGCGATTGCGGCAGGAATTTTGATGTTGATGGAGGGGGTGTCCTGGCAAGGCCTGGATAATCTGTTTATTCCCCTGGCGGTGCAGGCGCTGCTGCTGGTGTATCAGGATATGGCCGCGGAAGCTCTGCTCCAGCGTGGATTGGTTTTAGTGCTGCTCGGATTGTTATTGCAGCTGCTGCAAAAACAGACTCTGTTGAATCCCGGAGGCGCGCAGGGCGCGGTGTTGGCCGGCTACATGGCCTTTGCCTTCGGCGGTCTCCGCTGGCTCTGGGCGCCCTTGGTTTTCTTCATGATCTATGCCTTCACCACCCGCAAGGCCGCGAACCTGCGCAATCAGCAGCAGGGCATTTTCGCGGTATTGGCGGTGGCCGGGGTGCCGGTGGCCTGGGCTGCGCTCTATTGGCTGTATGGTCTGGAGGCAGGCTTCGCAGCTGCCCAGGCGGCTTACGTTGCTCAATGTGCCTGTACGCTGGAGGCACGCTGTCCGGAGGGGCGCTGTCCGCGGATCTGGAGAGGACAACTCGTCCTCCTCTCTTCCGGTATCGTGGGAATTCTGCCTGCGATAGGCCGGCTGTCCTTCGGGTTGCTTCTGGCCTTTATTCCTGTGGCCTGGTGTTCGGCAGAACTCTTTTTCCGCTGGCAGCTCCGGAAGCCCAGCCCCGGCTCAGAGGATCAGCGCTGGCAGCGCCATGCCTGGATCGGGTTCGGGGCCTCCTCGCTGGCCTGGGCACTAGCGCGAATGGGCTAGGCGGCTGCAGAACGATTTTGTCAGAGGACCTTAAGGCATATTGTATTCATTTGTAATGTCCTCTCCACCGGAATGAGAACAACTTACGCCAATATCCGATCGAATCCCAACCCCTGTCCCAGTCCCATTAGCTACTCCTCTGCTAAAGCTAACCACCCGTGAAGCATCAATTCCATCATCAGATGTAGCTGCCCCCCCTGTACCAAGTGAATTCATTACGGTCTGTGCATGTATACCGTCACCTGTACCATTGGTAAACCCGCGACTATTCATGACAGAAAAATAAGCATGTATACCATGTTCGCCTGTGGTATTTCCATAAGAATTAAGGACCATTCCAGTGTGAATTCCATCTCCAGTACCGGTAGAAATCCCCTCGGAGTTACTCACGCTTCTGGTAGCCTCTATACCATGAACGCCGGTGGTATCTCCATAAGAATTAAGGACACTTCTAGCACTAATCCCGTTACCAGTACCTATAGAACTCCCCTCGGAGTTACTCACGCTTCTGGTGGCCTTAATTCCATCTAACCCACTGGTTGTACCTTTCGAATCACTTACAATGTTCGCCTCAATTCCATGCCCCTCTACTGATTCACCCGTTGAATGACTTACCGTCCCATCTGATTCAATTCCATGAGCGATACTTAAAGTTCCCGTAGTTTCTCCCTTGGAATTAAAGACATTGGCGGCGTCGATCCCATCGAAATTGCCCACACCATAAGAGCCACTAACAGAACCAGTCGCAAAGATTCCATCTCCTCCAGAACTGGTACCTGTTGAGTTTTTTATATTTCTCCCTGAAATACCTATGGAATCATCTGCTGCTGTTCCGTTTGATACTCCAGTTGAGTTTGAAACAGAACCGGTAGAGACGATGCCCATATATTCCTCTGCAATACCGGTTGAGTTCAGAACATTGCGTGCACGTATCCCTGCTGCTGGGGCGTCAACGGAATTTACATTCGTAGAGTTCCCATACGAAGAATTCACAGACTCATCCGCGTGTATACCGTCCCCGCCTGATGAAATACCTACAGAATTTGTGACGTTGATCGCTTTAATACCATGGTGGCTATTTGTCGTAGAGCCTGTCGAGCCTCGACTATTTAATACGATATTGGCTAAAATAGCGTGGTTACCGACACTATAAGCTCTTGAATTTATCACATTCGTAGCTTCCAATCCCACTCCTCCTGTATATGTTGCTATAGAAGAATGGATCGTTTCTGCTAATATTCCAGTTCCACCAGCTGTACGAACGAGGCAACGCTCTACTAGGGATGGCGAAGCCAAAAAGATCCCGGACAAGGTGACACCGGTTACAGAAACATCTAAAACTCTTATATTCGTCGAGGTGCCAGCAGAAATGCCGTTCGCGAATCCACCTGGAGAAAATGAGTCTGAATATGTTGCGTTTGAAGAGATGTGACCATTTTTAATGGTTATAGTATTGCAGTTAACCAGTTCTACTCCTCGGTCAAATCCATTATTTGATGTGGCCGTCGTCTGGATGGTGAAACCGGCTAAATCTATGGTGACGTTGTCTATATTGTTGATCCATATACCGTCACCTCCAGTTACCGTTAGGTTTTGGGTTAGGTAGTATGACCCTGGTTCAGAAATAGTGACGGTTCCTGTTGTAGGATTTACGCTGACTCCGGGAGCTCCATCAATGATCGGGGTACGCGGTTCGACTTGGTCTAAGGATTTCATTGTCCGGGCTGGAGCGCCTGCTGGTGGGGTTAGACTTCCTCCAGCTTGGGCAAGTACATTTGAGCACAGGAGGCCGGAACATGAGATCACGATAAAGAGGTGGAGGTACTTCATTTGGGTGAGGGGGAGCTGGTGTTCGTTGGTTATCGACGAAAAGAGTCTAGGTACTGGTCGGGGAGTTGAAAATGTGAGGGGTCGGTCATCGTTTCAGTTTCTTGTTTTACGATTTCCCATGTTCTGAGAATTGGCAATTCTTTTGAATCTTTTGCCCCATCTGGTTCCTCCTCTGATTCTGCTTGCAGAGTGGCCTTAAAGGGAAAAAGGCCCTTGGAGCGCAAGAGAGTGTGCCATTTAGGTTGCGGTTGGGTCCCGAGTCGTTGCTGGGGTGAGTCATAAACCAATTCAAAATAAGGGGGTAGATCCGGTGCGTCGCTGGCCCAGATGGTTAACGAACGAGATCGGGGGAAAAGTATGGTGTAGCGATGGCAGGTATACCCATAAAAGTCTTGTTGATCTTCATGTTTCAGGAGCTCTAAGGGCTTCACGGGTGTGTTGGGAGAAGAAGGTGGGCGCGCTATAGGGGAGAGGGACTGATTCCCTGCGTAGCCTCGACCTACTTGCCCGATGCCTCTCGGGGTGGCCACATCCATCTCTGATGGCATTTGGGGGATTGGGGCTTGATGCGGGACTTCTAGGGGGGGGATCTGCGGAGTAAATGGTTGTTGGTTTACGGAGGCTTGAGATCGTTCAGTTGTGGATTGTAGGTCAGAACTCTGCACTCCAGGTGCGGTGATTTGAGGGCCCACATTTTGTGTGACAACCGGAATGGGATAGGGGTCTTTCTCGATGGCTTCTTTTGGTGGCGTCCATGCCTGAGCAGGTACAACCTCCCAGGTCCGGTTCATCGGACGGATAATGGTGAGGTCCCCCGTTTTACGATCGATCAGGTTAAAGGGCTTTAAGGGTTTGTGCTCCCCAAGCATATCGATACGAAGCACCTTTTCTGAAACAAGGTAGGTATAGGTCTCAATGTGGTTTCTGCTCGAAACTTCCATCGTAAATTGCGTCGCAACGATTTTTTCGTCCTCGCTGCAAAAGAGGAGCGGTGATCCCGTGCACAGAATGAGTGCCATACCAATGGATTTAAGAACAGGGTACATCAGAGGGAAAGGGGGCGGAAGGCTTCAACGGTAAAGAAGAGAGGGGATGTGGATAATGAAGCGTGATTCACGGTGCGCCCCGTCATGCCGCTTGCGTGAGAGGGGATGGTGCCGAGTCCTGAGTCATTCCACATCGTGGTTGCGCTTAGCTCATCGGTCACCAATATCCGGTACAAGCGGCTTGGAGTACTGAGGAATTCGATATGGGTTTGGGTGTCACTCAGAGAGGCCAGACTCATAACCATCAAAAAGCTGCTGTCATCCTGAGGGTCCGTATCCGCTTCGTATTCATGTGTATCCTGGAAACCATCCTGATCGGTATCGCTGCTTGCGGTGGCCGTGGTCAGGTTGCCAAAATGTTTCATTTCCCAATGGTCGGCGATGCCGTCCGTGTCGCTGTCCACATCATCCATGGATGCCACACTGAGCATTGCGGTACCCAGCTGGATCCACCCCAGGTTTCCCGACCAGGCGTAGCCAGAAACGTCACCGGTGAGGAGATCGACTTTGGGGCGATTCGCATCTCCGCTAGCGGCCCAGCCGAAATGGATCCATCCGGTATTGGCGGACCAGGCATAGCCGCTCAGGTTGCCAACCCCGTCATGATTCACCCCATGGTCTGTGCCGGTATTGCTGTAGGCGTAGCCGTTGTCCGGGGTGCCATCTCCCAGGTTGATCCATCCCGTATTTGCACTGTAGGCCAGGCCGGATAAAAAACAGGCCCCGAACACAACCCCTTCCGGAGAGCTGGGGCGGTCATGTCTGAACAGGATCCATCCCGTATTCCCCGACCAGGCGGCATGCTTTGGCGTGTTGAAGGATGTGTCTGCACAGAGAAAGGTACTGAACATAAGGAACAGTAGAGCTGCACAGCTTCTTCGTGGACACAATCGATTCTTCTGCACCTCGACTCCTGGTCACTTGATAGAGTCCTGCTCCTGTTTCTTGGAAATACGTATGTCAAGGTATAAATTCTATAGGAAACGCAATTCGATTTATACAAAACGGTATATTGATAAAAAAGCCCACTCCCGAAGGAGTGGGCTTGGCTTTTCTAATCCAAGAGAGAGAGGGTCACAGACGACCGCGGATAGAAAGTGTTGCGTTCATCGGCTCACCGACCGTAGCTTGATGTGTGCTGTGAGCATCGGGGTAATAGACCTCATCAAACAGGTTTTCGACATTCAGCTGTACGCGCAGATCTTTGCGTACATTGTAGAAGACGCTGGCATCCACTCGTGCATAGCTGGGCAGGGTCGCGGAGTTGCTGTTGTTGATGTAGCTTTCATCCTGAACGACCAGACCCAGACCGAATCCGAAGTTCTCGTTGACCCGGTAGTGGTTCCAAATGGAGAACATGTTCTCTGGGAGTTCGCGGGGGCGAAGGCCGGTATCTCCGTCCTGATCGACCTGCTCACCGTCCAAGTAGCTGTATCCCGCGAGGATGTACCAGTTCGCGGTCAGCATGCCTTGAAGCTCTGCTTCGAAGCCGGTGGTTTCGGATTCAATTTCCACAAAGTTTGCGGAGTCGGCATCGTCCACCTCAGCGGTTGTGCGCTGGATCTGGAAGATGGCTGCAGAGACGCTCAGGTTTTCCAGCATATCCCATTTTACCCCGCCTTCGAGGTTTACGAACTCGTCGGGGCTCAGGCTGTCCCGGTCCCCGTTGATGTTGGCGTACTGTTCGCCACTGCGGGGGAGGAAGGTTTCGCTGTAGCTGGCGTAGATGGAAATTTCTTCCTGTGGCTTGTAGATCAGGCCCAGACGGGGAGAAATTTCATCGTCTGTGCGGCTGCGTTTGTCATCCGCAACGACGTTGTTCACGCTGATGTCAAAGTTGTCATAGCGGGCTCCCAGCACCAGGTTGAGGCCTTCGAAGAGCACGATTTCATCCTGAATGAAGAACGATGCGGTTTCCACATCCACGCGGGTATCATCATTGATGTCTGCACGGAAATCATTTTGGGTCGGCTGACCGGCAGCGTTCACGCCCACTCCGCCAATCAGGGAGAGGGGACGCTGAACGTTGAAGATTTCATTATCATCCTGGGTCGTGTTCCAGAAGGCGTTGTAACGATCCTGGTCGGAGGAGGTGTTGATGAACTCTGCACCTGTGAGGATTTTGTGCTGAATGGAGCCCGTTTCGAAATCGGCATTCAGATCTCCGGAGAAGACCAGGTTATCCCGGTTGGTGGTATCTTCGTATCCGTCCAAGGTGACTTGGTTCGGGGTGGAAGCCTGGTTGTAGCCAGAGGCGTAGAAGTTTCCGTAGAATTTATCGTAGCTTCCGTAAAATGCGGTCAGATTTCCGCGAACGGCTTCGGAAAACTGGTGCTGAATGCGTGCGGTCACCACATGAGCTTCCAGAGTGCTTTCGTTCAGTTCGGGATCGCCAAACACAATGTCTTTGAAGGCCCCGACCGGCTCACCGTTGGAACCTGTGGGAATCCCGCGGTCAATGAAACGCTCGTGGTTGAGGTATTCGTAGGACAGGTCCAGCAAGGTGCTTTCTGCCAATGCAATGCGGTAGGTGGGGTTGATACCCCAGCGCTCACCTTCATAGAAGTCGCGGTGGTTGGCCAGGCTCTCGTAGAAGAAATTCAGACGGAAGGCAGAGCGATCTGATACCGCTGTGTTGCTGTCCACCTGAATGGAGGCTGCACCGAAGCTGTCGATCCGTGTCTGGTAGTCGTTGAAGTTTTCCCCCAAGCTTCCTTTTTTCATGACGCGGTTGATCAGTCCACCGGGAGCGCCACGACCAAAGAGGAGGGCGTTGGGGCCACGGAGGATTTCCACCTGTTCGACGTTGTAGAGCGGACGGTAGTACTGGACGTCATCCCGAACGCCATCGACGAAAAAGTCTGCAGTGGAACGTACACCCCGGAAGACCACGGCGTCGCGGTGTCCTTCTCCTTGCGAAGTATTGACACCCGGAGTGTAATCGATGAGATCTCCAATCTGGGTAAAGCCCTGATTGGCAATTTGTTCCTCGGTGAACACGGTGACACTCTGCGGGGTGTCGCGGAGTAAGGTGCTGCTGCGGAGTGCGCCGACAGGTACCTGACGTGGAGAGCTTCCCTGAACGTCAATGTTGTCCAGTTCCACCACATCTTGGGTGGGGGCAGGCTGAGCTTCTTCCGCCATCAGCCACGAAGCCGTGCTGCAGAGTCCCAGTAACAGGGCAAATGTTTGTCTATGCTTACGGATTAACATGTTATCGAACCTTATGTTTAGTTTGCAAATGTGATGTTTGACATACCAACCAAAAGATGTACAAGGCAATGCCAATATGAATGTTTTTTCAACCCTTTGTGTGTAAATGATGAGTGGAGCGCCTGCGTTCTCACAGGAATCCACCTGAAAGCCAGGGTCCTGTCGTCAGCTTTTTCTTGCTGATTACGTTGTTTCCTGCTGCTTAGGGAACTTGAGATTGACGCAGATTCCCATAATGAGATTCTTAGATGCGACCTGTTTTTATGCAGTTGCGCCCCTGTCTACCCTTTCACCCTGCATAGCCCTCTTATGATGAATTTTCGAACAGCAGCGTTTAGCTTGTCCTTAGGCCTCGGCTTGAGCAGCTTTTTGGCTGCAGATACTGCGCAACAGTCCTTGTCTGATCTAGATGCGCTGACCGCCCGCTGGATTGCGTTGAGGGGAACCTTGGCGGAAGAGGCCACGCTGTGGGAGCAACGCAAAGCCCAATGGGAAGAGGAGCTCAAGCTCTTGCGGGAGGAGTCTGCGGCGCTCCAGCGTGAAATTGACTCGAACCAGTCTTTTATGTCGGAAACAGAACTTCGCCGGGCGGAGGCCGCCGCAGGTCTGGAACAGAACGAAGCGGAACTGGAGGCGTTGGCGGAACAGGTGGCTGCAGCCCGGAAACGCATTCAGGAAGTACAGCCCCTGATTCCGGAATCCTTACGGGTGCATCTTCCTTTGTCCTGGGAGGAAGTGGAAGCGTCATCGCTCGATGCTGCCGGCCGTAGCCGCAGTGCTCAGAATGTCCTGGCGTATCTTTCGGGGCTGGAGACGATTCAAAACCGCTTGCATGTAACTCGGGAAACGCTGGAATTTTCCGGAGTGCGTCGGGAGGTGGATGTGTTGTATGTGGGTTTGGCCGCTGCCTGGGCGGTGTCGCCGGATACAACCTGGTCAGCCATGGGCAAGCCTACGGCCCAGGGCTGGCAGTGGAGCGAGGGCGGGGTGGATCCGCAACGGGTCCGCAAGGCCATCCGGGTATATCAGCAGGATGAGAGTGCTTCCTTGGTGACGCTCCCCCTTCAGGTGCAGGAGCTGCAGCCATGAACGCCTTTCGATGTGTTGTTTGCCTGGCGCTGTCCGCGTTCCTGATTCCATTGCTGGCCGGGCCACATCATGAACAGGGCGAAAATCCAGAAGGTTTGCCCTCGGTTCGGAGTCTGACCTTGGAAGCCGCCCTCGAGACCCTGCAGTCGGACATCCGCAGGGACACCGAGGCCTTGAATGACTTTCGAAAACAGGTGGAAGCAGAACGGATTCCCTTGGTGGAAGAATTAGATGCCCTCCGGAAAACCCTGATTGAACAACGGGCGGAAATGGAGCGCATTCGTCAGGTGCGTAATCAAGGGGAACGTCAACAGGCGAATCTGGAGTCCCGTGCTGCTGCACTGGAGCAGGAAGCTTCCTTTTTACGGGGACTCTTCTCTGAGTACAGCCGCGCTATGGATACGCGCATGAATAGTGCCCGGGATCCTGAGATCATGAAAAAGCTGGCAGAGGCCCGCGTTCGCTTGGAGGACCCGCGCATTCCATTGCCTCAAGCGATTGAGGAGCTGTTTGCGTTGAGCCTGAACTGGAACAGCCAACGTATCGGCGGATCCATCTTCGAAGGGGCAGCACTGGATGAGGCCGGCATTGAACATGAAGGACGCTTCGCGACGTTTGGACCCTTGGGTTATTTTGAGTCTTCTTCGGGTGAACTTGCCGGACTGGTTACCTTGCGATTTGGCTCAGATCGACCGGCCTTGTTTTCCGAACTGGATGAGGCGTCGCTGGCATCCATCGGAGAATTGCTTCAGGGCGCTGCCGCCGAAGTCCCCGTGGACAGCAGTGATGGGGATGCCATTCGAGTCGAGGAAGCCAAGCCAAGTTTAGAGGAGCTGTTGAAGCAGGGAGGCTATACCATGTATCCACTGGCGGTAGTTGCCGGGGTTGCACTGTTACTGAGTCTTTGGAAATTTATAGAACTCAGTACCATGCGGGTCAAAGCGGATAAAGCGGTAGGCTTGGTCTTGGATGCCTTGCGCTCCGGGGATGAAGAGAAAGCGCGTCATGCGGCCGCTTCGGTAAAAAATCCCTTACGCCTGCTGGTTGATGATCTGATTGAATATCATCAGGCCCCCCGCGAGCATTTGGAAGAGATTATGGGGGAGCATCTGCTCGCCGCCCAGCCTTCGATCGAGCGCAACCTGGGCGCCTTAGCCGTCCTGGGTGGGGTGGCACCGTTGTTGGGCCTCCTCGGTACGGTGTCGGGTATGATTAACACCTTTCAGCTGGTGGAAATCTATGGATCTGGAGATTCCAGTACCATGGCCGGCGGCATCTCAGAAGCCTTGGTGACCACCATGAGCGGGCTGGCTATCGCCATTCCAACCTTGTTGGTCCATGCGTATCTGGCCCGCAGGGCGAAAGGGATTCTGAGCTCGCTGGAGAGCATGTCGGCAACGCTGGTCAATGATCTCAAACTGCGGAAAGGCTCTGCATGAGCCCGTTCTGGGAACAGATCCTCGGCACCTGGCGTGAGGGAGGCCTGCTGTTGTTCCTCCTGGCCCTAGTGTGTATGGGCATTTGGGGACATTTCCTGCGCAGTCGTCAGCGTATTCTCTGTCTCATCCGGGAAAGCCGTTCTCTGGAAAAAGAGATGCAAGGAGGCGAGATTCCGGAATTGCATCCAGAGCGTTTCGGGATTCATGTGCTGCTGCAGCGGGTGCTGGCTGACTTGCAGTCCGGTGCGGGTGCGAGGAGTAGTTTTTATGATCGCGAGCATGAATGCATGCAGGCGGCTCGGAAGGATTTGATGATTCTGGCTGCGTTAACCGCTGTCGCCCCCTTGTTGGGACTGTTGGGTACCGTACTTGGAATGATTGATACCTTTGATGCGGTTTCTGCGATGTCCGGAGATACGGCGGTGAAGGTGGCAGGTGGCATTAGTCAGGCCTTGGTCACCACTCAGTTTGGTTTGGTCGTGGCCCTCCCGGGGGTCTTTGGCATCTCCCGATTGAAACGATTGCTTATCGAGCTTCAGGCTCATTTAGGTTCGCTGCGGGCACAATGGTTGGCCAGTCTGGATCTCATGCAAGCGGAAGGGCTGGCTTCATGAAACGGCGAATTCAGTTTCAGGAGGATGCCGGAGTCGAAGTCAACATGTCGCCTTTGATCGACTGTGTGTTCCTGCTGCTCATCTTCTTTATTGTCACTACGGTCTTTGTCGAAGAAACCGGGGTGGAGGTTGACCGTCCCCAGGCGGCCTCGGCTCAGGATTTGGAAAAACAAAGCATTCTGCTCGCGCTGACGGATCAGGGTACGGTGTTTCATGGCGGCCAGGAAATCAGTATGGGTGCGGTGCGTGGATTGGTTTCGCGGCAGTTACGTGAAAAGGAAGCTCCTGTCATTATTCTGGCTGATGCGAATGCCCGGAGTTCGCTCCTCGTGGATTTGATTGATGAATGTAAACTCGCTGGCGCGGAGCAGGTCAGTATTGCGGCCAAACGGGAATAAGATGAAGCCGCATAGATCCAAAGCCAAAGCGACTCTGGGAGAGGCGCACTGATGCCCCGCCAGCCGCTACAGATTGAGCGGGCCTTTGCGCCCCGCTGGACCTTTCGCTCTGTTCTTTCCGCGGGAACGATTACCTTGGGCTTGTATGTGTTGTTGCCCTGGTTGGAAACCTTGACGCCGCCACCGGAAGAAGAGCTTACGCTTCGAAGAATCGATACCGCAGCGGTAGCACCTCCGCCTCCCGCTCCTCCCGAGCCCAAGGTCTATGAGAGTGTGTCGGCGGAGCTCTCTGCCCCGGAGCCGAAGCTAGAGATGCCACAACAACCGCTGACCCCTCTGGTAGCCTCCATGAATTTGGAAATGGCGATTGGGGATTTGGCGGGTGATTTTGCGATGGGGTTCGAAGTGACGGGGGATGAGCTTACCCAACAGGTCGCCAGCATGGTCTTTGAAATTGGGGAGCTGGATGAGCCGCCCCGACCCGTGAGTCGCATGCCACCTTTGTATCCCCCCCGTGCTAAGGTTCGTCGAATCGAAGGCTTTGCGGTGGTCGAGTTTCTGGTGAATCGCGAAGGAGAGGTGAGTGATGTCAAGGTGACGCAATCTCAACCTGCCGGCATCTTTTCGGAGGCCGCCATGAAAGCGGTGCGTCGTTGGAAATTTCAACCCGGGAAAAAGAACGGAGAAGCGGTGGTGACCCGTGTCCGGCAACGACTTAATTTCAGTTTGGATTAATCATGAATAGAAGCTTCTATCTTCGTCTACTCCTCATCGCGTCGTTGACTCCTGCGTGGCTGCAGGCTGCGGGCATTCATGCCGAGTTGCCTCAAGGGCAGGGAGCGCAACCCGGTCCGGGTAAAGCTCATGCTGCCGGGCAGGACCCTTTTCAACCGCTGGTATCCCGGGAAGAATCCGAGTGGCTGAATCAGGCTGTCGAACGCTCCCAGGAGGATCTGAGCGCTGCCCGCATGCAGTTGCAGGAACAGAACAGCCCCGAAGCGTCTCCGGCGCTTGATTTTGCGATTGGCAATTTTCTTTTTCAGGAGGACCGTTTACCGGATGCGGCCAAGGCCTATGAACAGGCCCTGAAAAAAATGCCTCATTTTCGTGCCGCAGCCATGAATCTTGGCCGGGTGTATTTGCTCTTGGATCAACCTGCCAAAACCGTGGCTGTGTATCAAAATCTGGTTCGGGATGGCCAGGCGGATGCGAATATTCTGGTGCTCTTGGGGCATGCGATGCTTCTGCTGGATGAACCCGTGGGTGCGGAGACGGCCTATCGGCAGGCGATTCTTCTCCGCCCCCGCGATCCTGAAGTGCGTTTGGGACTGGCGAAAGCGTTGTTAAGCCAGGAGCGTTTCAAGGAAGGTTTGGCTCTGATCCGGGAACTTCAGCAGCTGGAGCCTCTGAGCCGGGAGCTGTGGCAACTCCGGGCGAATGCCCTCTTGACCAGTGATCGACTGGATGAGGCCATTCATGTGATTGAACAGGCCCGCCGTCTGGGTCGGGCTTCTGCGGAGCAATTGGCAACCCTTGGCGATCTCTGGTTAACCAAAACCCGTCCCGTGGATGCTCTGGCAGCCTATCAGGAGGCCTTTGCTAAAGAAGAGGCTAGCTTGGATCGGGTGTTGCGGGCGCTGGAGGGCTTTATCATGGTCGCGGACGCTCAGGGTGCGAAGGAGATGATGCAGGAAGCGGAGCAACGCCTCAAGCGTGAGCCGGATCCAGAGCGTGCTCTCCGCCTACTCCGTCTACGTGCGCGGCATGCGCTACAGGAAGAACGGGAAGAGGAGGCCATGAATCTGGCCAAACAGATTTTAGAACAGGATCCGCTGGATGCGCCGATGTTGCTTCTGTTGGCGGAGTTGCTCGCTGCGAAGGGCAACAGCGCTGAGGCTTTGCTGCAAAGTGAACGCGCGGCCCGTATTTCGGGTTTTGAAGCACAGGCCCTGATTCTGCAGGCTCGTATTGAAGTGGGGCGGGGCAACTATGCCCGTGCAGTTCCGCTGTTAGAGTCGGCTCAGGTTTTTGATCCGCAGGATCCCGTGGCCCGATATCTGGAGCAGGTCCGACGTTTGGCGGAGTGAAGGAAGTCAGGAGTCAGAAGTCAGG